>JAFRPY010000074.1 GCA_017428925.1 Prevotella sp.
GGAACGACAGATGTTCCAGATAGTCCGGTTAATGGATGAACAACAATCTATTAACAAGAAGATAGCCAATCAAATTCCGGTTATTGTACAGAAAAGTGTGCAGGAACAGTCCAAAAAGCCAAAACGAAAAGGTTTCTTAGGTCAACTGGGAGAGCGTGATCCTGATAGCAGCCATGATGCCGATGTCAACAGCTCTTGAAAAGACAGGAGCGTCGCAAATCGTCTCCGAGAGTCTGGTAAGCAGTCTCGGCTCACTGGGTCCTTACGCACTGTTAGCAGGCCTCTATTTCGCCACCTCACTCACAACAATGTTCATCAGCAACACTGCCACAGCGGTGCTCATGGCACCGATAGCACTGGTAGCAGCCCAGCAGACGAACCTGAGTCCTTATCCTTTCATCCTTGCAGTGACGCTTGGTGCCAGTATGTGTTTCGCCTCACCTTTCTCCACCTCGCCGAATGCACTCGTCATGAAAGCCGGACATTACACGTTCATGGACTATATCCGGGTGGGTCTTCCGCTACAAATCATCATCGGTATCGTGATGGTATTTGTGTTGCCTTTGCTGTTCCCGTTCTGACAAATGGCATCTATCGCCTTGATCACAATTATGTATTTGCCAAATCTTCAGAGGCTTGATTCATCTCGTTGATCAACACCTCATAATTCTCTCCGTCTTTGCTGACAATGCGGTATATATCGTCAAGATCAGGGTTAACACCCCAGTCGGATATCTCAGTATCATGGAGAAGAGTATGCATGCCATTGATCATCATTCTGAGGATGGTTCTCTGTTGGAAGCCTGAGCCATCAGTCGCTCTTATGCCAACAACATAGCCTTGCATCATCGAGCGTACCACACCCCGTATCGCTTGTGGCACGGGTACTGGAGCAAGTGAGGAAGGCATGAACTCCACAGCAAGATGCTCTGCAGGTGTCTCGATATGACCACAAAGCAAAGACTCTATCTGCCGACGGTATTCAGCTGTCATGCATTCATAGGCTTCCTTTGACCCACATGCCATACGCATAAGCAATTTCAAAGGTGTGTGATCACCAACATGCTTCTCTTTCATCTTCGATGACAAGTCATCAAGACTGTCATAATTGACCCTGGCGATGATAGGAAACATTGCCTGCGTGAAGTAGCCTGCAATATTCTCGTAATTGTCCATTATCAGTCGCTTCACTATTACTGAGCGGCTCTCTCCGTTTCCGTTGTCCACCTTCTCAATGAGAGCTGAAAAAAGACCTTCAAAGAAACCACGGACCATAGACCTAATGGTCTTGTGTCTGTCTATATTGTCTGTACGCATAGTATCTGCTTATATTAAGTATCATTCCCTTGTGTCCGAGCCATGGACTATTGTTTTCGGGTGCTGTCATGTTTTTCTTGTATTAATCTTCGCCAAAGGTGCAACTTTACTTTGACACAGACGAAAGAGAAGACCAAAATAGATACTTTTTGTTCTCACTCCCTGTCTGGCGCAAGAGCCACAGCTTGAAGTTTGAGAGAAATTTCTCTGATGATGTGATCACTCGATGATTCCTTGACGAATACACATATCGGCAATTTACTCCCATCGCTGAGCAAGTATATTCCTGCATCACCAATATCCGTTGTTCCATCCTTATTGGTATACCCTGAGCCTGTCTTGTGCAATAGCGCAGCTCCTTCAGGAGTAGCTGCAGGCAGCCTATCCATGCCAGTCTCACATTTCATCATCGTTTCCCAAATGAACTGAAGAATCGGGGTGTCTGAATGATGACTTGAAAACCACTGCAACAACAAGGCCATATCTTTGGGTGTAGCCTTGTTGTATCTACAGTACGAATGATCCGCACGCATCTGCTTTTCGGTCTTTCGAATATAAATTCTCTTAAAGCCTAACTTACGAATATAAGATTCGACGACTTTCAGACCGCCACATTGTTTGAAGAGAACATCGCAAGCGTTGTTGTCACTGAGCATGAGAGAGTAACTGATGAGTTCTGCATAGGTAAACGACTGAGATGTCTTTATGTCTCCTAACTTGGGCGACCAAGTGCCCTCTATCAATTCCTCTTTGGTGACTTTGACAGAGTCTGAAAGACGAATATTATTTCTCTGCATCCAGTCTGCCACGAACAATGCCTGAGGAAACTTCATGACACTGTTCATCGGGAAATACTTATTCTCATGAATGCCATAGAATTGTCCGTCCTTTATCAAGCAAGCGCCATAATCCTTTTGCGCCGTTGCAGGCACTGATAGTGAAAAAATTACGATGAGAAGAATTAATATCTTAAACAGCGTCTTCGTATAGAATGGTCTGTAATCTTTCTCTTGCATATTATTCGGAGTACTCATACTTTCACGCTAAATTTTCGACAAAGGTACAAAAATTTATTGGAACCTTAATTCCGCAACACTTTGATTTAACTTTATTTATAAGTACCTGGGCAACTTTTTGTTGCTCAGGTACTTAAAAAGTTATATTTGTAATAGTGTTGCGGAATTAAGGATATATCCGAAGGGATCGGTGTCAAACCTTAACTTAGTGGCATAGAATTTGGTGCGAGTGGTCTTGTTGAACGGTACTTCGGGTATGGTGATAGCCCGGTCGGCCTTGGAGTTTATGCCCACACAGGTAAACTCATACTGATGCCCCTCGTCATGGACTTGCATGATGAACCCCGGCAGGCCACCAAACTTCCACGGGCCGTCGGCAACGGGAACTGAGTCAGTATAAAATGCCGTCCACCGTCGACCACGGAAGTCACACACGGCACTCTTACATTCATAGCCCAATATCTCACACGTCTCGTCGGTCAGCGTCCATTCCTGCGTGGGAATGTCCTCTTCGTATAAGAACCAGTCCGTGGAAACCTTGTCGATGACGGTGAAGCGCCCCTGCGGATAGTTCTTGAAGATGCTAAACGTCTCGCCGCCTATGTAACTGTCTGGGTTAGCCCGGATTTGTTCAGCTGTTGAGACGCGAATAAGTGAATCAATCTGCA
>JAFRPY010000075.1 GCA_017428925.1 Prevotella sp.
ACGTAGAACAAAATCTTGAATGTGCTTCTTGACATACTCTTCAATTCTTTTTCGTTTCAGGCTGCAAATATAATACCATTTTTTGAGTTGCTTTTTCGGCAATCCATTGCAGATTGTTGAATCGAAAACCAGTCAGTTTGAGCTGCGTCATTCTTCTTTTTTCGTACCCTTGGAATTAGAAAAGTTTAACTCTCAGAAACGGGTTTCGTGGGTTACGATTTAGAGACCTAACTCTCGCACCAATCCACACCAAGTTGCATTTTCATCTCATTCCTAATCTCCCCACTTTTCCTCGTCTTGCCTTTATTTTACGGTCATTCTGCGTTAATCTTCCAAAATCCCTCGTTTGTTACGACCTTTTTTTGTAACTTTGTGGCCAAATATTAATTAATCCCCGAAAAAAAATGAAAGCAATCGCTGAAAACGCTATGCACAGCAAAGAATTAGCATTGAAGTACGGATGTAATCCGAACCAAAAACCTTCGCGTATCTACATGCAGGAAGGCGAGTTACCCATCGAAGTGCTCAACGGCCGCCCCGGCTACATCAACTTTCTCGACGCCCTGAACTCCTGGCAACTGGTCAAGGAACTGAAAGCCGCCACGGGAGTGCCCGCCGCAGCCTCGTTCAAGCATGTATCGCCGGCAGGTGCCGCCGTCGGACTGCCTTTGAGCGAAACGCTGAAAAAGATTTATTTTGTTGACGACGTGAAGGTAGAGCTCTCGCCCATCGCCTGTGCCTATGCCCGTGCCCGCGGAGCCGACCGTATGAGCTCGTACGGTGATTTTATAGCTCTCTCCGATACCTGTGACGCCGCTACAGCCACACTGATCAAGCGCGAAGTGAGCGATGGCGTGATTGCTCCCGATTATACCGACGAGGCTTTGGAGATTCTGCGGGCCAAGCGCAAAGGTACCTACAATGTCATCAAGATTGATCCTGAATACAAGCCGGCTCCCGTGGAAACCAAGCAATGCTTTGGCATTACGTTCGAACAGGGGCGCAACGAAATCCGTCTGGATGACCCTGCGCTCTTTGAGAATATCCCCACAAAGAACAAGGACTTCCCTGCGGAAGCCAAACGCGACCTGATGATTGCGCTGATTACACTGAAATACACGCAGTCGAACTCGGTGTGCTATGTAAAGGACGGACAAGCCATCGGTATCGGTGCCGGACAGCAAAGCCGCATCCACTGCACCCGACTGGCAGGCAACAAGGCCGACATCTGGTGGTTGCGACAGCATCCGAAAGTGATGAACCTTCCCTTCGTTGACAATATCCGCCGTGCCGACCGCGACAACACGATTGATGTGTACATCTCGGAGGACTACGACGACGTGCTGCGCGAGGGAACCTGGCAGCAATTCTTCAAGGAAAAGCCCGAAGTGCTCACCATGGAAGAGAAAAAAGAATGGATTGCCCAGAACACGAAGGTAAGCCTTGGCTCTGATGCGTTCTTCCCATTTGGCGACAACATTGAGCGTGCCCATAAGAGTGGTGTGGAATTCATCGCCCAGGCTGGTGGCTCGGTTCGCGACGACAATGTGATTGAGACCTGCGACAAGTATGGTATTGCCATGGCCTTTACCGGTGTACGCTTGTTCCATCATTGATGATTTAATGCTTAATGCATAATTCATAATGCATAATTATTCCGATAAAAATGAAAAGTAAAGAAGAAAATATTATAGCGACCAAAAGTTATGCTTTTGCTGTTCGATGCGTAAAACTATATAAACATTTGTGCGTGGAGAAGCATGACTATACTATAGGTAAGCAACTATTACGCAGTGGAACAAGCATCGGATCTAATGTCAAAGAAGCCTTACGTGGCTACACGAAAGCAGATTTTACTGCAAAATGAGTATTTCGCTTAAAGAAGCCAGTGAAACAGAATTTTGGTTAGAACTGTTACGTGATACAGAATATATTTCTGATAGTCAGGCTGAAAGTATGTTAACTGATTGCGTTGAAATCATTAAACTTCTTACGGCAATTATAAAAACTACGCAAAATAACAATTAAGCATTATGAATTAAGCATTAAGCATTATGAAAGACGATTTCCAATCCATCCTGGAAAACGGCATTTCGTTCGGCCGCGGCGGACGTGAAAAGAAAGACGACGGCAAAGTGAAGACGAAAGCCAAGAAGAAGAAATACATCACTGGTGCTCACGGCTCGGGCTCTGCCATGCAGAAAGCGAAATACCGTGAGCAGCGGTCGAAGCGTCATAAAGGAAAGTAAAAACTCTAATTTAATTATCTATCATTAACTACCTTATTATGTTTACAAGATTTTTCAGTTTCATCGTTGCCCTTACCACCTCGATGGCAGTTTGGGCACAAGCAGACGAAACCATCCGCCTGAATCAGACAGGCATGTTTCCACAACAAGAGAAAATTGCCGTGATTGAAAGCGACAAAACGGGCAAGATTGCCGTCAGAGATGCTGCTACCGGCAAAGCTGTGACCAAAGTGAAAGTGATGAGAGTTGCCACTTCGCCATGGTCGGGGAAGAAACGCACAGTGGCCGACTTCAGTCGTCTAATTACGCCAGGCCAGTATGTGTTCTGTGTTAACGGCCATGAGCAGCCATTCACGATTAAGGAGTACGCGCTTCGTGAAGTGACCACTTCGGCTATCAAGTCATATTACCTGATGCGCTCGGGCACCGTGATTGAAAAACAGTATGCAGGAGAATACGCCCGTCCGCTGGGCCATGCTGACACCCGCGTGATGATTCACCCCTCGGCAGCCTCACCAGAACGTCCCGAAGGAAGCTACATCTCGTCTCCATTGGGATGGTATGATGCCGGCGACTACAACAAGTACATTGTCAATTCAGCCTACTCAGTAGCCATGATGCTGCTCTCCTACGAGCAGAACCGTGAATACTACGATGGCCTGAACACCAATATCCCCGAAAGCAATAACCAGACCGCCGACCTCATCGACGAACTGATGTACAACATGGAGTGGATGCTCACGATGCAAGACCCTTGGGACGGCGGTGTCTACCACAAACTGACAACGCCCAATTTCGAGGGATTCGTCATGCCTACAGACTGTCATCAACAGCGATATGTCGTACAGAAGAGCGTCACGGCCACCTACGACTTTGCCGCACTGATGGCTATGGCCGCCCGGCTGCTGAAAGACAGCAAAGACTATCCGGCATTTACCAAACTTGCTTCGAAGGCTGCCGTCTATGCCTATCAGTGGGCAGAGAAACATCCCGAAGCCCTCTACTTCCAGCATATCATGAACCAGAAGTTCAAGCCTGAAGTCAATACCGGCACCTACGGCGACAACAGCGCCAAGGACGAACAGTTCTGGGCTGCCACCGAACTCTATCTGCTGACGGGTGAAGAGCAATACCTGAATGCTGCACAGGCCACGGCTCCCACCGATTTTCGTGTGCCGGCTTGGGGATATGTGGCTCCCATCGCACAATGGGAATGGATGATTCATGGTAACGGGGCGACGGCTTCGATGGCTGACAAACAAAAGGAACTGCTGCTGGCCTACTGCGACAAACAAGTGGCGACGACTGCCACTTCATCGTTCCAGACACCCACAGGTAACGATGCCAAGGATTTCGGATGGGGATGTCTGGCCGAGGCATTCTGTGCCAATGGCGTGGCCTTCCTCTATGCCCACAAACTGACAGGGAAACAGCATTATCTTAATGCTGCCATGCAATGCGCAGACTATATCCTTGGCCGTAATGCCACGGGATATTGCTATGTGACGGGCTTCGGACTGAAGTCGCCCATGCACCCGCATCAACGTCTCTCGGAAGCCGACGGCATCGAGGCCCCCATGCCAGGATTGCTCGTAGGCGGCCCGAATCCCGGTCAGCAGGACAACGCTAATGGCAGCATTGCCTACCCGTCGAAAGAACCCGACGAATCGTATGCCGACGATATGGCATCGTATGCCAGCAACGAGATTGCCATCAACTGGAATGCTACATTTGTGGCAATGACCGGCTGGCTCGACAATATCATGAAATAAAGAACAAAAATGCAGAAGAAACAGCAGATTGAAGGGAAATACAATGGTTCGCTCCGACTGGAATACCTCGACGAGTTGAACTATTCCATGGTGGCCAACGGCGTGAAAGCCTGCCTCCAGTGTATTGTAAAGAACAACGACGACCATTCATGGCCAGAGGTGGAGTTCAGCATGGAAGGCGAACTGCTTACGCCGTGTGTTGCCGTACTGAACACCGTGGATGCCCACCAAGCCATGAACACCGACCAGCTGCAGATGAAACCCAACATCAGCATGCTGGCCACAATCACCGAAGCCATTCCCTCGCATGCCACGCTGACCATGAAGATTGGCGGCGAGACGGTGGCACGCATCGATTGTGAATTCACGATGCTGCCCTACAACCGATGGCCCGGTCTTTCGGTGATGCCCGAACTGCTGTCTGCTTTTGTCACCCCTAACCATCCAGCATTGTCGGTGGTGAAAACTGCTGCGGCACAATACTTGGAGAAATGGACGGGGAGTTCATCGCTCGACGCCTATCAGACGCAAGACCGCAACCGCGTGCGCTATCAGGTGGCTGCCGTCTATGAAGCACTCCGTGCACAGGGCATTGTCTACAGCGAACCGCCAGCAAACTTCGTGAAGACCGGACAGCGTATTCGAATGGCCGACCAAGTGCTGAATGAGAAGATGGGAACATGTATCGACACTACCCTTCTGATGGGCTCTTGTCTGGAAAGCATCGGCATCAACCCGCTCATCATCATCCAAGAAGGGCATGCTTTCGTGGGCGCATGGCTCGACGAACGCTGCTATTCGCATAACGTCGGCGACGACTACACATCGCTGACGAAGGAATCAGCCGACGGCATTCACAACGTGGTGCTCGTAGAAACCACAAATATCACTTCATCGGCACCCACCAGTTTTGAGGATGCGACCACCAAAGCCGAGCAGGAAATCCGCAACGAGCGGGCTTTCATACTCTTCATCGACGTATACCATTGCCGTCTTGACGGTATTAAGCCCCTACCCCAACGGCTTCCCGACGGCAGCGGATTCGTAAACGATGGCGTGGAGCACGACACCGTGACCGAAGATATCGAGCATCTGGACCATTATTCGCTCCACCTGGACGAGCAGAAAGGCAAAGTCACCAAACAGACCTTGTGGGAGCGCAAGCTGCTTGACTTCTCGCTTCGCAACAACCTTATCAACTGCCGCCTGTCACAACGCGTCATCCCCTTTGTCACCTTCGAGATGGAAACGCTGGAGGACAACATGCAGGCTGGTCAGGACTATTACATACAGGCATTCCCCGGCAAACTGCTCTCCCCCACCGAAAGCGGCATCTACGACAGCAAGTTCCAGGCATCCGACTTGGCACCTGTGGTAAAAGAAGAAATCAAGAACAACCACCGGCTCACTTCGTATCTCTCGGAAACAGAACTGGCCCATGCGCTGAAGAACATCTACCGCAGTTCGCGGAACGCCCTAGAAGAGAATGGTGCCAACACGCTCTTCGTGGCCTTGGGCATGCTCAAATGGTATGAGAACGACCGCAGCCAGCAACCGCGCTTTGCCCCGCTCATCCTGATGCCCGTCGACATCATCCGCAAATCGTACAGCAATTATCTAATCCGTACACGCGATGAAGACACCATCATCAACATCACCATACTTGAACTCCTGAAACAGCAGTTCAACATCAACCTCATCTCGCTCAATCCGCTTCCCGTCGACAACAGCGGTGTCGACGTCAAACGCATTATCAGCACCATCCGCGATGCCATCCGCAACATGGCCCGATGGGACGTTATGGAAGAGGCTTTCCTCGGACTGTTCTCGTTCAACAAGTTCGTGATGTGGAACGACATCCACAACAATGCCGACCACCTGCGCGAGAACGAAGTGGTAAAAAGCCTGATGGAAGGACGTGTTGCACTGACCGATGTGGAAGACATGGCCGATGCCAGAAAAATTGACATCGAATCGAAACCCGCCGACTTCGCCATTCCCATTGACGTGGACTCCTCACAGTTGGAAGCCGTTGTAGAAAGCGGAAAAGGCAAGAGTTTCATTCTATATGGACCTCCGGGCACGGGAAAAAGTCAGACCATCACCAACATGATTGCCAATGCGCTCTATCAGGAAAAACGCGTGCTCTTCGTGGCTGAGAAAAAAGCAGCCCTCGAAGTGGTGCAGAAACGACTGGAACGCATCGGACTCTCGCCGTTCTTTCTGGAACTGCATTCCAACAAAGTGACCAAAAGCCACTTCCTCCAGCAAATGAAGGAGGCGCTCGATGTGGTGCATACTAAGGAACCTGAACAATTCAAGGGCATGTCGGAAAAACTCTACGAGCACCGTCAGCAGCTCATCGGCAATACCGAGAGTCTTCACCGCCAGCAACCCAATGGCCTTTCGCTCTACGATTGCATTGCCGGATACCTTACCACCAATGGTGAAGAACTAAGCGGACAATTGCCAAAAACATCCGAAATAACCACCGCAAAACTTGACCGATGGAGCGAACTGATTAACGACTTGGCCACCATCTTCGACATCACCGGGCATCCCAACACCCATCCGCTGAAAGGACTTAACCCCATACAGTTCACGGGCGATCTCGCCTCACGACTGGACTCCACCTTCACCACACTCCGTCAGCAGACTGATGCCGTGCGTGAAGCCGTAGCAAAATTTCCGCTCACACTCACACTCTCGGACAAAGACCTTGACTGGGTGATCGAGACCGAGCGTAGCATGAAGGAACTGCCCACACAGAACCGCAAGGCATTCTGTGAGCAAGACGCTTCAAGCGTTCTGAGCGAATGGAAACAAATCAGCGAAAAATGGTTCCTGCCCCGCTTCTTTGCCCGCCGCAGTTTCATGAACCGCTTCCGTCAATTCGGCAGTGCCTTACAACCTGCCGACGTGGAACCACTGATGAATGCACAGAAAACTTTCCGCCAAAAGCTGAAAGACTACTGCATGACCCATGATGCCGCCTTCACCGAAACGTTCAACGTCATGCTCGATGAAATGACGGAAGACCGACTCCGTCAACTGTCGGCAACCATCCTTCCGCTCAAAGAAACATGCGACCGACTACTTTCCTGGATATCTGTAGATACCGGTAACAGCAACTCTTTGGCCGAGACGCTCTGCCAGAACATCCAGCGATGGCAACCGAATCTTGACAAGCTGAAAGACTGGACACTATGGACCGACCGCAGACTGCAGTTGGAACAAGAAGGACTGCAATCCGTGACCGCGTGGGTGGAATCCACAAATGCCTCTCCCGCAGAGACTTCCAATGCCCTTAAAAAGCGCATTTATCATCTGCTCACCACCGACATTGTGGAAAAAGATACCGAGCTGTCGCGCTTCAACGGACTTGTTTTCGAGGATATCGTGGACAAATACCGCCAGGAAACCCGCCTGTTCCAGGAACTCACCAAGCAGGAACTTTACTGCCGCCTGGCTTCCCGTGTTCCTTCGCAGACGCTTGCTGCCGTGGCCAATTCCGAGATGGGTATTCTGAAACGTAATATTTCCAACGGCGGACGCGGTACCAGCGTTCGAAAAATTATCGACCAGATACCAACCCTGTTGCCCAAATTGTGTCCCTGCATGCTCATGTCGCCGCTCTCAGTGGCTCAGTATATCGACATGAACAGCGAGAAATTCGACCTCGTTATCTTCGACGAAGCTTCACAGATGCCCACTTCGGAAGCCGTTGGAGCCATAGCTCGAGGCAAGGCCCTGGTATGTGTGGGTGATCCCAAACAGATGCCGCCCACCAGTTTCTTCGTCTCGCAGAGTGTCGACGAGGAAGAAGCCGACATCGACGATATGGACAGCATCCTCGACGACTGCATCACGCTTTCCATGCCCGGCCATTACCTCTCGTGGCACTACCGTTCGCAACACGAGTCGCTCATTGCCTTCAGCAACACCCAGTACTACGAGGGCAAACTGCGTACCTTCCCCAGCGTCGATAACCGCTCACGAAAAGTTCAGCTTGTGCAGATTGAAGGCACCTACGACAAGGGTCGCACCCGCTCAAACCGTGCCGAGGCCGACGCCATCGTCAACGAAGTAATTCGCCGCCTGTCGGATGCCGAACTTTCGAAACAAAGCATCGGTATCGTTTCCTTCAGCAAAGTGCAGCAGAACCTCATCGAAGACATCCTTCTGGAACGACTGTCGAAAAATCCCCAACTGGAGCGACTGGCATACGACACAGAAGAGCCGATATTCATCAAGAACCTGGAAAACGTGCAGGGTGACGAACGCGACGTCATTCTCTTCTCTGTAGGTTACGGACCCGACAGCAAAGGCCACGTTTCCATGAACTTCGGACCGCTCAACAACGAAGGCGGTGAGCGCCGTCTGAACGTTGCCGTGTCGCGTGCACGTTCCGAAATGATTGTCTTCTCAACCCTGCGCTCCGAACAGATTGATCTCAAGCGTTCAATGGCCAAAGGTGTTGAGGGCCTCAAAAACTTCCTCGAGTTTGCCAAGACCGGCACCATCATCAACAACGCCTCAAACTCCTCACTCCTCACTTATCACTCATCATTTATCACTCCTAACTCCTCCCTCCCCACCCTCGTCGCCGACGAACTTCGCCAGCAGGGATTCGAGGTGGAAACCATGGTGGGCAGTTCCGAATTCAAGGTCGACGTGGCTGTGGTTGACCCCGACCATCCCGAGCGTTATCTGATAGGCATCCTCTGCGATGGTAAAAACTACTACGAGACCAAGACCGCCCGCGACCGTGAAATTGTGCAGCCCACGGTGCTTGGCCGACTCCATTGGAATGTGATGCGCGTCTGGGCCGTAGACTGGTATGCCAACCACGAAGCCGTTGTCGATCGCATCAAGAAGAAAATCGAAGACATCCGTAACCACAAGGAACCAGCGGAAACAGAAGCAGTTCCAGAGCTAAAAGTAGAGCCATTAGCAGCTGCCCCTTCAGCTCCATCCTTCCCCCTCCCTCACAGGGAGGGCCGGGGTGGGTCTCCATCTCGTGACATCAAAAACATCCCCATGTCGGAAATCAAGAAAGCACTCATCTATGTCACCGAGCAGAGCATTTCCCTGCCAGCCGAAGACCTGAAGCGCGTGGCCGCCCAATTGTTAGGATTCACCCACCGGGGAAGCCGCATCGATGCCGTCCTCGACAATGCCATCGCCATCCTGCAGAAAGAAGGACGGCTAAAAAACACTGGCGGCATGATTTCCGTGGCTGATAATTGATTCTTTTGCCCCAACTTTTGGATAAAAACGGATGATTTTTGCCCCTACTTTTGGATTTGGGTAGTATTTTGGAAGATTTCTTGGCTTTTTTGCCCCTACTTTTGGATTTTTTGCTTATCTTTGCCGAAAATCACAAAGTCAGATGGCATATTACAAAAGACTCATAGACGAACAGCTACTTAAATGGAAGGATTCTCCACGCCGGAAACCACTCCTGATTCGTGGTGCCCGGCAAGTGGGAAAGTCCACTGCTGTCAGGGAGTTTGCAAAACAATTCCGTTATTTCGTGGAAATTAATCTTGAAAAGCAGCCCGACCTGCTCCAGATGTTTCCTGAGAACATTGATGTCAGGAAAACGTGTGAAAAACTGAGCGGTACGCTGGGAATTCCCATCGTTCCAGGCGATACACTTCTGTTCATCGATGAAATACAAATATCAAAGGAGGCTGTCATGTCGCTGCGATACTTTAAGGAAGACTATCCAGAATTACACGTCATAGCAGCAGGTTCTTTGCTGGAGTTCACACTTGAAGAACTGCCGTCTTTCGGAGTTGGCAGAATTCGGTCACTCTATATGTATCCTTTCTCTTTCGACGAATTTCTGATGGCCCAGGGACTCGACCTGACTATCAACTACAAGAAAAAAGCGAGCAGCGAAGCCCCTTTGACGGAGAAGGCCCATAAGGATCTTGCAGACCAGTTGCGCACATTCTATCTTGTTGGTGGCATGCCAGCATCTGTGACAGAATGGATAGAATCCCACAGTTATATCGAGGTATCCCATGTTCACACAGACATCATACAGACATACGAAGACGACTTCAACAAATACAAAAAGCGTGTCTCCCCTGTCCTACTTCGTCAGGTACTCCGTTCGGTGGCACTTCAAATCGGCAACAAATTCGTATACACAATTGCCGCCAGAGACGTACACTCATCAGTTGTAAGAGAAGCACTTCACCTGCTGACACTGGCAGGTCTGATTACACCAGTAAGGCATACGGATGGCACAGGCGTACCCCTCGGAGCAGAGGAGGACAGCAGGTATGTGAAGTACCTGTTCTTCGACCTGGGAGTGATGCTGACCATGCTCGACATCCCTGCAGCCGATATACTGACAGCATCTGATGTGGAGTTAGTGAACAAGGGCGGTACATCCGAAATGTTTGTAGGGCTCGAGATGAAGAAATATCGCGACTGTTTTCAGAAACCGGAAATGCACTATTGGCAGAACACGGCCAAGGGGAGCAATGCCGAAGTAGATTATCTGAGGACTCGAAGCGGAAAAGTACTTCCTGTTGAAGTGAAAGCCAATACTCAGGGCAGCATGCAGAGTTTATGGATTTTCATGCGAAAACGCAAGTTGAACGAGGCCATCAGGACATCATTGGAAAACTTCGGCCAGTTCGACCACTATGACGCTGAGGATAATTTCGAACAGCGGCACGTGGACATCATCCCTCTATATGCACTCAGCAATCTTGAACAATAAAAATCCTGACATTTCCGCCGCTGCAATTCGTAGAAAAATAGCGAAAAGAACGTAATAATTTGGCGGATTCAATGTCTTTGAAATGCAAAAAACAAGCATCCGATCAGCAAAAAATAGGGATTTAAAGTCTAAATCCCATTCTTTTAAAGTCCAAACGACATGGAATTAAAGTCCGGATAAAGAGCAATCAGACTTCAACTGACCGTCAGTTGAAGTCCAAAAGCATATCATTTAAAGTTCGGGGAAGTAAATAAAGAAAGCTAAAAAACAAAATCTTCCGCGTAAAGACTTCATTATCAACAACTTGCAGAAAACGCCTCAAAACCCGCCTATTTTCCGCCAAAATCCCGTTTGCTGACTCTCGCGCAATTCTCAGCGCACCAAAATTCAGAATTTTCTTTACGTTTCGCCAATGGCGAACTTTCTCACTTCATACTCGCAGCGAAGCGAGAATACATCAAAATTCCAAATTCAAA
>JAFRPY010000026.1 GCA_017428925.1 Prevotella sp.
TCCCCAAAACTACAAAAAAGCCCCTGAAAAGCAATCGCTTTCAGGGGTCATTTTTATTTTGCCGCAGAGGGTCAATGAATTTTTGCCCACAGGGGTCATCGTCGCTTGCCCTCGGGGGTCAAACTCGCGCGGCTTTTCCAGGGAGTACAGAATACCAAATAATGAGTAATTGCAAATCAAGGATTGCTAGCAGTAGAAAAAAAAGGAACGTCCTATAAATCACGCCAAAAACACGCCAATTTTTGATATAAAAGAAATCCAAACTACTGATAATCAGCGGTTTGGATTTTCTTTTGGTCGGGATTACTGGACTCGAACCAGCGACCTCGCGCCCCCCAGACGTGTGCGCTACCAACTGCGCTAAATCCCGATCCTTGCGTTTTGCGAGTGCAAAGTTACTAATAAAAGTGAAGAGTGAAGAGTGAAGAATGAAGAATTTATAAGAAATTAAATATTTTTAAGAGATTGTCCTTATACAGAATGATAAATATTGTTATATCATTGGGGTAAATGAAATAAATTCGTAAATTTGCAGTGATTATTGTAAATCAAATCGATTAACGACAGAAAAATGATACAATATACCATAAAAGCTCCTTCGCAACTGACGGGAACAGTGGGTCTTCCAGCTTCGAAGAGTATCTCTAATCGTGCGCTGATTATATCGGCACTTTCTGGTAATATGCTGTTGCCTCAGAACCTTAGCGACTGCGATGACACCAATGTCATCGTCAAGGCGCTCCACGACATGCCTTACGAGATTGACATCATGGCAGCTGGCACAGCTATGCGTTTTATGACGGCTTATCTTAGTGTGAACGAAGGCGAGCATGTGCTGACGGGAACGGAGCGCATGAAGCATCGTCCGATAAAGGTCTTGGTGGATGCCCTTCGCTATCTGGGTGCCGACATTCAGTACCTGGGCGAGGAGGGTTTCCCTCCGCTTCTCATCCGAGGCAGAAAGCTGGAAGGTGGACAACTCGTTATTCCTGGCGACGTCAGTTCGCAGTTCATCTCAGCCCTGCTCATGATAGGCCCCGTGTTGGAAGCCGGACTTGAACTTAACCTGACAGGCAACATCATCTCACGTCCGTATATTGACCTGACGCTTCACACCATGCACGATTTCGGTGCGAAGGTTGACTGGAAAGACATCAACACCATCAAGGCAGAACCTTGTGGTTATCGGCAGCGCGAGTATCTTATTGAGAACGACTGGAGTGCGGCCAGCTACTGGTATGAGATGATGGCCATACATAATCATCCGGGCGACGAGATTACGCTGACAGGTCTCGCCGATGCCTCCCGTCAGGGTGATTCTTCGGTGCGCTATCTGTTCTCCATGCTTGGCGTGAAGACCACTTTCGAAAGTACCGAGCCAGGCGTTCCCACCACGGTCATGCTGAAAAAGGTAATGACGCGTTTGCCCCGTCTCGACTATAATTTTGTGAACCAGCCCGATTTGGCGCCTACCTTCGTGGTATGCTGTTGTGCCATGAACATCCCCTTCCACTTCACCGGACTTTCCACCCTGAAGATAAAGGAAACCGACCGTATCGAGGCCCTTAAGAGGGAGATGCTCAAGACGGGCTATGTCATCAAGGATCAGAACGATTCTGAATTGCTATGGGACGGAGAGCGGTGTGAGGCATCGTGGGCTCCCATCGATACCTACGAAGACCATCGTATGGCATTGGCCTTCGCTCCGATGTGTTTTCTCCACGAGGGGTTGCGCATCAATAACCCACAGGTAGTGACAAAGAGTTATCCTCGCTTTTGGGACGACCTCCGACAGGCGGGATTTGAAATATTAACTGATAACTAAGAAGTGGCATTCGTTTTCATCTGCATAGGAGCACTGATTCTGTTAGGTGGTGTGGCCGCGCTACTGTCAAGGGGCGACGACACACCTATCCAGCAGGGGCACGACTGTAGTACTTGTCTCAGTAGGGACGACGGTTCGTGCAAAATCAAGTGCCTGTTGGATGAGATTGATGAGAGGAAAGAGGAGAGAGGAAAGAGGAAAGAGGAAAGAGGAGAGAGGAAAGAGGAAAGAGGAGAGAGGAGAGAGGAAAGAGGAAAGAGGAGAGAGGAGTTCCCTAAACTGTTGTTTTTCATCCTTTTCACCGTCTTTCTGGTAGTTTCCTGTTCCACCGAGAAGAACACATCGCAATCGCGCTGGTATCATTCGTTCACGGCCCGTTATAATACCTACTATAATGGTAATCTCGCCTATATCGACGGCTCATTGGAGAAAGAGCAGGGCAACAAAGACAATTTCACTGAGATGATTCCGCTCTATACCGTCAGCAACAAGTCGTCGAAAGAGTTGGGAAAGGGGAATTTCGACAAGGCCGTGGAGAAGGCTCAGAAGGCCATCAAGCGCCACAGCATCAAGCGCCGACCGACCTGGAACAAGAGCCGTAAGAAAACCGAGCGCGACATTGAGTGGCTTTCGCGTCGCGAATACAATCCCTTCCTGTGGAAAGCATGGATGCTGATGGGCCGCTCGCAGTTCCATAGCGGACAATTCACCGAGGCCGCTTCCACATTTGCCTATATGGCCCGTCTCTACCACACGCAACCGGCTATTTATGGAAAGGCCCGGGCGTGGCTTGCCAAATGTTATATCGAGCAGGACTGGATTTATGATGCCGAAGACGTCATCAGCAAGATGAAGCGCGACTCCATGGACTGGCGAGCCGTGAAGGAGTGGGACTACACTTATGCCGACTACTACATCCACACCAAGCGCTTCGAAGAGGCCATTCCTTATCTGAAGGAAGCCATCAAGCACGAGATGCGCCGCAAGCAGAAAGCTCGTGAATATTTCCTCTTAGGTCAGATTAATGCCGCATTGGGCAAGCGCGACGATGCTTACAAGGCCTTCCGCAGCGTTGTTCGTATGAATCCCCCCTACGAGCTGGAGTTCAATGCCCGCATCGCCATGAGTGAGGTGATGGCTGGAGGAACCCCCAAGAAGATGATTAGCCGGTTGAAGTCGATGGCCCGTTCCGACAAGAATGCGCAGTATCTCGACCAGGTATATTATGCCATGGGCAACATCTATCTCCTGCAACGCGATACGGCCAACGCCATCGCCTCCTACGAGAAAGGCAACGAAAAGGCCACCCGAAACGGCATCGAGAAAGGTGTGCTGTTGCTTCATCTGGGCGACCTCTATTGGATTAAGGAAAAATTCAGTGACGCCAAGCGTTGTTACGGTGAAGCCATCGGATTGCTCGACAAAGACCGCGACGACTACAAGCAGCTCTCCGAACGTTCAAAGGTGCTCGACGAACTGGTACCCTATACCGATGCCGTTTATCTGCAGGATTCTTTGCAGGTGCTGGCCAAGTTGCCCGAAAAAGAACGCAACGAGGCCATCGACCGCGTTATCGAAGCCTTAAAGAAGAAAGAGAAAGAAGAGCGCGACCGCCAGGCTGAGGCCAATGCCCAGAGCCAGCTGGCCAGTCAGGGAGCCGTGGGAAACCGCAACAATAATCAGCCAACGACAAATACGACGCAGCCGACAATGGGTAACCAGAGCGCCACATGGTACTTCTATAACCCCATGGCCGTGAGTCAGGGAAAACAGGCTTTCGAACGGCTTTGGGGCAAGCGCGAGAATGTCGACAACTGGCAGCGCATCAACAAGACGGTGGTAGGTCTTTCCAGTGAAACCGAAATGCTCACCGACGAACAGCGCGACTCGCTCTTCCGTGCGACTGCCGTGGAAGACTCGCTGGCACAGATTGCCGACAGTGCCCAGAACGATCCCCATAAGCGCGAGTATTATCTGAAAGACATCCCGTTCACCGAAGAACAGGTGGCAGCTTCGAATCTCATCATCATGGACGGACTCCATCACAGTGGCGTCATCTTCAAGGACAAACTCGACAACCTTCAGCTGGGTGAGAAAGCCCTGCGCAGGGTTACCGACCAATATCCCACCTACGAGAAGATGGACGATGTGTACTATCATCTTTATCTGCTGTACATGCGAAAAGGAGAGCCCCAGATGGCCGACAACTTCCTTAGCCGGTTGAAGAGTGACTATCCCGAAAGCCAGTGGACGACGCTTCTCAGCGACCCCTATTTCATTGAGAACGCCCGCTTTGGCACCCATCTCGAAGATTCCCTTTATGCCGCCACCTACGAGGCCTTCAAGGCAAACCGTTTCGACGAGGTGAAGGCCAATGCGCGCCTCTCCGAAAGAAGATTCCAGATGGGAGCCAATCGCGATAAGTTCATTTTCATCAATGGTCTCAGCAAACTCAATGTAGGCGACAGCCAGGGATGTCTCGACGATATGAAGACCGTTGTGGAAAAATACCCCACAAGTGATGTGAGTCCCATTGCCGGTATGATTATCAACGGCGTGAAGGAAGGACGGCAGTTGCGTGGCGGAAAGTTCGACATGGGCGATGTGTGGGAACGCCGCACCTACGTGCTCAGCGACAGCGAT
Source organism: Prevotella sp. (assembly GCA_017428925.1). GTDB lineage: Bacteria > Bacteroidota > Bacteroidia > Bacteroidales > Bacteroidaceae > Prevotella. The sequence goes on from JAFRPY010000026.1 coordinate 4,469, forward strand.
TCCATTGCTGCCCGCGTATTTGAGCCCGAGCGCGATGCCAATTTCCTGTTCATCATCGCCTACGAGCCCGATTCCGTTGACGAGCACCAGATGCTCTACGAGCTTGCACGATTCAACTTCACCAACTATCTGGTGCGCAATTTCGATGTCGAGTTCGAGGACGTCGAAGGGTTGAGGCGCATGCGGATGGGCGGTTTCCGCAACTACGACGAGGCGTTGCAATATGCCCGTACTTTCTACCAGCAGGAGAACATCACCCGATTGCTGGAACGGGCACGAATCATTATCATCAGCGACAAAAACCTTGAACTGCTCGGCAAACAGTTCAGCTACGACGACTACGATAAGTTCTACGAGGAACATTATGTGCCGCTCAAGATTTCTACCGTCAGGCTGCTCACCGAACCAGCTACCATCGAGTATGAGAAACCTCAGCGCCCGGAGCCTCCTGAGGGTGGTAACGCGCAGGATGATGGTCTGTACAACGGTGGTGTGCTCGATACGAATACGCTCATCGATCTCGGCGTCGAACCTTCCGATGCAGGTTCTTCCTTCGACCTTCCTGCCGACGCTCCTGAGGCACAGCCTATACCTGAACCTGAAAGTGATGATATCGTAGTGCCTGCCGATGCTCCTGTCGCTAAGCCGGAGCCCGCTGATGAAATCGTAGTGCCCGCCGATATTCCTGCAACTAAGAAAGAAACACCCGTGGTTGACGACGGAACGATTATCATACCCGATGAGCGTCCGAAGACCAATGCGCCTGTTGTATCTGGAGACGTCATAGAGATTCCTACCGAGCAGCAAAAGGCCGTTACACCGTCAAAGCCTGCAACCCCGGCAACGGCCAAACCCACGCCGCAGCCCACACCAAAGGCCACCGCACCGGCTACCACGCCGAAGAAGCCTGATGCCAAGCCTAATCAGCCGACGGCCAAACCCACTCAGCCGGCTAAGAAACAGCCTGAGCGCAAAGTCGAAGATACTGGCATCGATTTCTCCGACGGATTCGGTAGCCAGAACAAGACTCCTCAGAAACAGCAAACGAAGAAACCTGTCGTTGATCTCGAAGACGAGTACTACGACCTGGAAGGGTTTTAAATAAAAACAACCAACGGACCCTCCAGACCCACCCCCGGCCCCTCCAGACCCACCCCCGGCCCCTCCCTATATGGAGGGGAGTAGATGGCAAAGAGCCTCCCCTTGGTGGAGGTTGGAGGGGACCAAAATAAAAAACTCTGTATCTCTGTGTTGAATATAAAAACTTCGTAATTCGTAATTCCAAATTCATAATTCCAAATTCGTAATTCCAAAAATATGACAAACGGATTGTTACTATGGGTAGATGATGAGATTGAACTGCTGAAGGCTCATATCCTCTTTCTCGAGAAGAAGGGCTATCAGGTAGTTACCGTCAGCAACGGCAACGATGCCATCGACGAATGCCGTCAGCATACCTTCGACCTTATCCTTCTCGACGAGATGATGCCCGGCCTGAGCGGTCTCGAGACGCTGCAGTTCATCAAGGACATTCAACCGGCCACGCCCGTCGTGATGTGTACCAAGAGCGAAGAAGAGAATATCATGGACCAGGCCATCGGCTCGAAGATTGCCGACTATCTCATCAAACCCGTCAATCCCAGCCAGATACTCCTCACGCTGAAGAAGAACATCCATCAGCGGCAGATTGTCACTGAGGTGACGCAGAGCGGATATCAGCAGAATTTCCAGCAGATAGCCATGAAGATAGACAACTGCAAGAGCGTTCAGGACTGGATGGACGTCTATCGTCTGCTCGTGCGCTGGGAACTTGAACTCAGCAGCACCGACAGTTCGATGACCGAGATGCTCGGCATGCAGAAGGAAGAGGCCAACAACGGTTTCGCCAAGTTCATCAAGAAAAACTATCTCGACTGGGTGAATCCCAACAGTCCCGCCGACGAAGGGAAACCGCTGTTGTCGCCCCGCATCTTCAAGCATAAAATCTTCCCCCTTCTCGACAACCATGAGAAAGTGTTCTTCATCGTTATCGACAACTTCCGTTACGACCAGTGGCGCGTGTTGGCCAGCGAGATTGGCGATCAGTTCGACATCGACGAACAGCTCTACCTCTCCATCCTTCCCACTGCCACACAGTACGCCCGCAATGCCATCTTCAGCGGACTCATGCCCAACAAGATTGCACAGATGTTCCCCGATCTTTGGGTCGACGAGGACGAAGAGGAAGGCAAGAACCTCAACGAAGGCCCGCTCATCCAGACGCAGATTGAACGCTACCGCCGCAAAGACAAGTTCTCCTATCACAAGGTGAACGACTCACAGGGCGCCGACCGTCTGCTGCAGCAGTTCCAGAATCTTCGGCAGTACGACCTCAACGTTGTGGTCATCAACTTCATCGACATGCTTTCCCATGCCCGCACCGAGTCGAAGATGGTGCGTGAACTCGCCAACAACGAGAGTGCCTATCGCAGCATCACCCTCTCGTGGTTCCGTCATACCGTCCTCTCCGAACTTTTCAAGATGCTCTCGCAAAGCGACTACACCACGGTAATCACCACCGACCACGGCAGTATTCGCGCCAACCGTCCCGTGAAAATCATCGGCGACCGCAACACCAATACCAACCTGCGCTATAAGCTTGGCAAGAACCTGAACTACAATCCCAAGGAAGTGTTCGTTGTCAAAGACCCCCGTCAGGCCCAGCTGCCTGCGCCCAACCTCAGCACCAGCTATGTCTTTGCTACGGGCGACTCCTTCTTTGCCTATCCCAACAACTATAACTATTATGTGAGTTACTACAAGGACACTTTCCAGCATGGCGGCATCTCCATGGAAGAAATGATTGTCCCCCTCATCACCCTCCGTCCAAGAAGAAAATAAAAACGAATATGCAAGAAACAATTATTTTAGCCAATCAGGAAAACCCCACAGTGGGAGTAGAGCTGCGCGAGGCCTCCCGGCAGTTCATTGCCCGTGCGCTTGCCCCCATCTCACAGCCCCGTCCCATCCCCCGAGTAGTAGCTTTCTACGGAAAGATGGGCGCCGGAAAGACCACCTTCATCAAGGCCATCTGCGAAGAGCTGGGTGTCGACGACGTCATCACCTCGCCCACGTTCGCCATCGTCAACGAATACGAAATCACCCCGACTGATTCTTCACTCTTCACGCTTCACTCTTCACTTATCTACCATTTCGACTTCTACCGCATCCACAAGCTCGAGGAAGTTTACGACATGGGCTACGAAGACTACTTCTATTCAGGCAACCTCTGCTTCATCGAGTGGCCTGAGCTGATAGAAGAAATCCTCCCTCCCGAGACTGTAAGGGTGACCATAGAAGAACAGTCCGACGGTTCCAGAACCGTTAAATGGTAAAGACCCACCCCCGGCCCCTGAAAAACTCTGTACCTCTGTGTTGAATATAAAACTTCGTACTTCGTAACTCCAAATTCAAAATTCAAAAAAATGAAAAGACTTCTCATCACAGCATTCCTGCTGACGACATTCGTTACCATCCATGCCCAATGGATGCAGAAGATTGTAGAAAAGAAAACCGAGACAGGCAAGACCTCCGTCTCCATGATTCACTACGAAGACAGCATCGGCTACCTTTACTTCGACGAAGGCATGAACAACGTCTTCTACATCGGCAACAACCAGTCGATAGAATTCGCTGTCAACAAAGCCGCTGCCGTAAAAAAAGTGACTGCCAAGGTCGAGCTGTATAGTGAGGACGGCCTGCTGGAAGAGACCATCGAGGGCTATCAGCTCATTGCCGAAGACGAGTACATCACCCTCTATTCCGACAAGCTGAATGCTAAGGGCGCTTCGCAATACCGTACCACCAAGCGCGTCATCGACTTCTCGCTTAACGAGAAAGGCTACCTCCGCTTCATCATCCCCATGGCCGAGGGTCAGACCTTCGACTTCAAGGTTCCATGCAAGCGCATTTGCTGAATTATAGGGATGGCAAGCAGGAGACCATATTCATTTATACCCCGACGCATGAGCCTGCGTCGGGCTTTTTGATATTCGCTGATTCTGCGGCATAATTATAACGAAATCAAATGATGGTAAGGTTCTTGCTGTCAGAAAAATTCTGAATTTTGGGGTGTAAAATTCGCGTTTTAGTCACGAAACGCCCAACGGGGCTCAAATACGCGAGTTTTGAGCATGTTTTGTGTAATTTGTTGATAATGAGTTAGTTTGCAATAATTTTAGGGTTCCAAGGAGATGTTAACAAACCAAAATCATCATTTTTTGCTGAATTTTTTCCATGAATTCCTTATCTTTTGCTCATCAAATCCCTATCTTTTGCTTACCAAATCCTTATCTTTTACTCATCAAATCCCTATCTTTTGCTCAGCAGAAGGAAAAAATCGGCCGAAAAACCGCCGATTTTCCCATTCCGAAAAACAAATTTTATGTTCTTCAGCATATTCGAATTCGTAGATTGCAAAAACCCGTTGTCCGATATTTTCAATTCTCGTAAATTATCCCCAAAAATTACTCCCGTATGACCGAAATGTGGATTTTTTTGCGTACCTTTGCCACATGGTTTTTAAGGAATAAAATGATGAGAAAAGCAAGCAGAGAGATGGATGCCGCCTTCGCACTTGAGGTATTGGAGAAGGCTCCGTATGTGACGGTTAGTTTCACACGACCAGATGGAACGCCCTATGGTGTACCCCTGTCGTTAGCCCGAACTGACGAAAAGACGTTCTACTTTCATTGTGCTTTGGAGGGCGAGAAGTTGGATTGCATAGCGGCTAATCCGACCGTTGCGTTGTCGGCAGTCACCCGCTGTACGCCTACTGTTGGCCCCAAAGATGGCAGTTTCACGCTTCAGTATAAATCGGCAATGGCTGTAGGACGGGCAGAGATGGTAACAGACAGGGACGAAAAAATAGAGGCGCTAAGAGCTATCTGCCAAAGGTTCCTGCCCAAACACATGTCTGCTTTCGACGATGCCATTCAGCGCAGTCTCGAACGTACTGCCGTTGTAAAGATTATCCTCACAGTTCCTCCTACGGGCAAACGCAAACAGTATGACAAAGAAGGAGAAGAGATGAAAAACAATAGATACCAATAAAATCATATCACGCTATTTCAAATCTATTGCCAATATTTGACCCGGACATTATTATTCATATCGGCTCACTATCCTTCAGGGCGAGTGCCACCTGATGGAACTCGACTGCCCCGACCGTGTCGTCGACGAAGCCTTCGCCTTCATCGACCAGGCACACAAGGACTACAAGTAAGCAAACCGGGGATGTTCCTCATAATAAATCACGAAAATCTCTCCCGTACGATCGAAATGCGGGAGATTTTTCGTATATTTGCACTCGCAATATTGCAATCACACTAAAACAAATACGATTATGAACATTCTGATTCTACAAGGCTCACCAAGAGCTAAAGGAAACACCGCATGGATGGCGGAAGAGTACAAGAAGGTTGCCGAGGCAGCAGGTCATGAAGTGACACTGGTGAATGTGTCGAAGAAAAAGATTGCTGGCTGTCTAGCCTGTGAGTATTGTCACAACAAAGGCAATGGATCCTGCATCCAGAAGGATGACATGCAAGAACTATACCCGCTGATGAATGAGGCAGAAGTGCTGGTGCTGGCTGCACCGATTTACTACTTCACGCTTTGCGCACAGATTCAGGCTCCCATCCAGCGCATGTACTGCGTGAACAAACCCGCCAAGGTGAAGAAAATGGCACTGCTCGTGTCTTCCTATTCGCCAAATGTCTATGATGGTGCCACTGCCGAGTTCCGTGACATCTGCAATTACTGGAAAGTAGAGAATATGGGCTACGTCAGTGCCAAGATTGACGAGCAAAAGACAGAGGATACAAGACAGAAGGTGATTGCCCTTGCCAGCAAATTGTATTAATGGCAAACAACAATATTTACCTCGCATCAAAGCCGCGTTATGAGATCCTCGACGGACTGCGCGGCGTGGCTGCCATGCTGGTGGTGGCCTATCATCTGTTTGAGACCTATTATGGCGGAAAACCTGACCAGCCCATCAATCACGGCTATCTGGCTGTGGATTTCTTCTTCGTGCTCTCGGGCTTCGTCATTGGCTATGCATACGATGACAGGTGGAGACCTACCCCCGCCCCCTCCCATGAAGGGAGGGGAGTGAATAGTTTTACCCTTTGGTCTTTCTTTAAACGAAGATTGATTCGTCTTCACCCGATGGTGATATTCGGCACGCTGTTTGGTGCCATCATGTTCTATTTCGGCAGTTGTGGTGAGTTTCCGCTGATTAACCAGACGCCTTGGTGGATGGTGTTGTTGGTGATGTTCTGGTGTTTTACGATGATACCCCTGCCAAACACGATGGATATCAGAGGCTGGGCAGAGACCAATCCGCTGAACGGCCCTGCATGGTCGTTGCAATGGGAGTATATCGCCAACATCCTCTATGCGCTTGTTATCCGCAGGCTATCGAAGGTAGCATTAGGCATCAGCGTGGCTGTCTTTGCCGTGATGACCATCATTCTCTGTCTGAACATCGACGTGACAGGATTTCTGGAGGAACGCAATTGGGCATCTTATACCGTTGTGGGTGGTTGGAGCACTACACCCGATCAGCTTCAGGTGGGTCTTACCCGTCTGCTTTATCCCTTCTTCTGCGGACTGTTTATCTCACGCGTAGGTAAATTAATCAAGGTGCGTGGCGGCTTCTGGTGGTGCTCGCTGATGATTATCATTCTGTTCTGCATGCCTTGGATGGGTCTTGGCACCGAGGGTGAGGCCCGTTGGACGAACGGACTCTATGAGGCCTTCTGCATCCTCGTCTGCTTCCCTCTCATCGTGGCGATGGGTGCTGGCAGCAGTGTCACAGGCTCTAAGTCATCTGCTATTAATAAGTTCCTGGGGGAAATCTCCTATCCCATCTATATCACCCACTATCCACTTATATACATGCAGATGTCGTGGGCTGACAGTCATAAGGACGCACCTCTTGGCACTCACATCTTCGTTGCCGTCTGCATCTTCGTGCTCGCTATCCTTGTGGCCTACGGAGCCTATAAACTCTACGACCTGCCTGTTCGTGAGTGGCTGAAACAAAAACTCTTTAAACCTATCGCAAAATGAGAATAGACCACGCCGCTTTGTTTTGCAGGGACTTGGAGCAGATGCGCCAGTTCTTCATCGACTACTTCGATGCTCGCAGCAATGAACAGTACCACAATCCCCGTACAGGTCTGCGCACCTACATTCTCTCGTTCACCGAAGGTAGTACCCGACTTGAACTGATGCAGCGCCCCGACGTACAGGATGCCGATCCGTCACAGCCTGCTATCGGCTACGTTCACCTATCATTTGCCGTCGGCAGCAGGAAAGGCGTTGACCTGCTTACCCGCCGCCTCGCAGCCGACGGCTATACCGTTACCAGTGGTCCGCGTACTACTGGCGACGGTTATTACGAGAGTTGCATCCTCGGCCCCGAAGGTATTCAGATTGAACTGACGGAGTAGCGAGAGCAAAGCCAGTCCGTCGTCCCGTATCACATCAGGGACGGCGGACTGCGTGTTATGAGAATAGTTGGCTTACTGCCCGGGCATCGTCGCCCTCGAAAAGGAGTACGTCGGTCACGGGTTCGTAACTCATGCGTGTGAACTGATGCAATTGCACAGCCAGGAATGCGCCGTCGCGCGAGGCACAGACCTCGGCCATGTAGTTGCCGTTGACCGTAGCCTTCGGACGGAAGTCGCCGATGGCGGCTGCCAGTTTCTCGCGGGGCGTTTCCAACAGACGCTTCAGACGTTCGCCGTCGGCGGGTGAATACTCGAATATGTTGGCGTCGATGACGCTATTCGTCGGGCTGAAAGTCGCATTCGTGCGCAGTCCGAACAAGGATTTGCTGATGCTGATACGGGCATCGGCGCAGATGCTGTTCCACATCTGCATGTTCTTGATATTTGCCATTTACTTTTCTTTGTTAATGATACGACTAAAGGGACAGAAATCGTATTTCCTGTCCAGAAGAATCCTCAGTGTCGTATCGCTAACAAAGAAGCCGCCTCAGCGCGATGACATAGCGAAGGCGCGGAGACGCAGCAGTCGTGCGGTGACAGAAAAGCCGTCGGCACGACCGCAGGGAGGGGGAAATTAGAGGGTTATACGATTCGCCTTTAGCCCATCTTCCGCCGTGATTATTGGGCTTACCGCCGTGGGTAGGCAGCAGACGGGTGGGACGATTGGAGGCTATGCGATGAGACGACGGCGCAGAACGGAAAACCACTTCTACAGGGCTTTGCGGCTCCTCGGCCACAGGTTTCAGGTAGCCGTCATTCTGTTTGACTTGTTCCTCGCTCTTCTGCTGCTCAGTGGCTAAAAAGCCTTGCGCCCTGACACCCATTCCGGAGCCAAGGATGTTGCACAGAAACGCGGCAACGAAGAAAATTCGAATTAGGAAGCGATTCATGAATTTGTTGCAAAGGTACGAAATCTTTTCGAAATTTGTTCCATTTTTCCCCACCTTTTATTATATATTAAGGCAAAGTGGGCGAAGTGGTATGTTCTGACATAACTGGTTTTCCTTGAATCAAATAAAACGTTTATATCCGCTTTACTACCTTACATGGATTACCAACAGCAACGGAATTGGAGGGGATGTCACGAGTGACTACTGATCCTGCTCCGATGGTGACATTATCGCCGATGGTGACTCCTGGCAGGATGGTCACGCTGCCACCAATCCATACGTTATGGCCGATGGTGACGGGTTTTGCCCATTCCTTACGAGAGTTGCGCTCTATGGGGTCTGTACTATGACAGGCTGTGTAGATGCTGACATTAGGGCCGATGAAACAGTTATCGCCAATAGTGACGTGGACCTCGTCGAGCACGGTGAAGTTGAAGTTGGCAAAGAACCGTTTGCCAATGCTGATCTGCTTGCCATAGTCGCAGCGGAACGGCTGGTTGATAATGAACTCATCATCTGCCACATGACCAAGCAAACCCTTCAAGATTTCCTTCATCCGTTGGGTTTCCGAGGGACGCAGGGAGTTGAATTCGTAAAGCACCTCTCTTGTGTCCTGCAACTCTGCTATCAGTTCCGGCGCTGTGGCATCGTAAACCTCACCTGCCAGCATTTTTTCTTTGCTCTGTGAGCGAAGATTCTCACGCTCGGCAGAGCAATCGAGCTTGCTCTGCTCTCTCTTAATCGAATCTTTGTCAGTCATACGCTGCTAATCTGTAACAACATCATTGAAATGTTCAAACACTATGACTTGATGGTGGGTGAAGTATGAAAACCTTTTATCTCCATATTATTTCTTCCAGGCGTTTACAACTTCACCGATATACATCGTATGAATACCAGCAGGGAAATTGGCGTACATATTCTTGGGTACATCACTCTTGAAGCCCTGTAGGTCAAAGGGGGCAGCGTACATCATCTTGCACTCTATCACCATCGTAGCCTCAGTGTAATATGGTGTGCCGTTGGGAGTATAGGCCGTATGAAGTCCCAAAGCCTGAGCTTTATCGCCGTCACGTCCGCTTTTCGTTCCCATGTAGTTCAGAACCTTGCTGTCCTTAACATCAAATGACATCACAGTAAAATACTCCGAGTTATCCATGAACTCCTTAGTATAACGTCTCTCTGCCACATAGACTGTCAGGGCAGTCTTGCGCCAGAGTGTTCCGATGCCTCCCCAACCAATGGTCATGGCATTGCTTTTCTCCTTGTTACCAGCACAAAGCAACTGTGCGTCACGGAACCATTGGAAGCCATTGTCCTCAAAAGCTTCCTCCACGCTGAACTTCTTAAACCCATTTTCCTCCTGTGCTTTTGCAGGAGTAGCAGTTAACATAAAGATGGCTGCCAATGTCGTGATAAAGCCTACTTTCTTCATAAACATTCCTAATATTCGATGCAAAATTACAATAATTCGAGCAAA
>JAFRPY010000076.1 GCA_017428925.1 Prevotella sp.
ATTTTTGGATTACCTGGGCGAATAGTGTTATCTTTGCCATGAAGGAAGCTGTTTTGTTTTAATCAACCACTAAAGTAAGAATTTTTACCTTAATGTAAACAACTACCTTCACTTTTTTGAAATTTATTTAGGACACGATTGACTAAAATCATCACATTTTATGTGATTTTAGCATTCAAGAGGTATAAAACTAAAGAAAATTGCTCGATTTTGCAATCGAATCGAAGTGGCCCGCAAGGGTGAGCCACGCAAACAAAAATAAATCGCAACTATATGGAAGCATTTACAAATGACGAAAACAGATGGGCGAACAGTATCGGCCATCGTATTATCGAAGAAAAAAACAAACCAATCTTCGACGTGGAAACCATTATTCAGGACTGCGAGACCAACGCCGAGGACAAGACTTGCGCCGAGCCTTTCCGCGAGTGTATGGCACACGCAGCTCAATTTCTGAAGCTGGCGGTCAAGTATAACGACAAAAAGGCTCTGGAACTTGCAGAAATGGCCGCATTCGGCATGATGTATGGTAATATGTATAACAAATAAGTTTAAATAGAATATCACATTATGAAGAAAATTATCGTACTTTTCGCGCTATTGCTTTCGATAGGAGCAGCAGCACAAGGGACACAAAGTTCCATTCATTTCGTTGTTAAGGAAATAGGGAAGTCGAATGTCGGGTTCTTCACAGAAGATGGAAAAACAAGCGTTATACTTTCTTTTCCCGGCAAAAAAGCAAACGACCTCTATACAGACGTTTTGTTGAGGACAGTACGAATGTTCAAGAGTATGCCAGTTGCGCCACAAGTTATTAACGGCAGGGCTTTTGTTCTGTCTGGCGAAACCGACGATATGCGAGCAAACACCGGAATGAGTAGTGTTTCCCTTGTATCTCTCAAATACAATATACTTTTTGAATTTAAGGACGGGAAAATAAGGGTTCATGCACCAGAAGCACCAATCGGAACAGAAACAGTTTTAGGAACAGGAAGCACATATACTGCACGACTTTCAACTATATATGAAAAGGACAAAGAAGCAATCACAAAGATTGAAGATTTCTTCCAAAAGCTCATAGAATCCATTGCTTTACCCAACAGCGATGATAATTGGTGATAACAATACCGTATCGACAATCCATCCTTTAGATAATGATTCAAATGCCCCTGTTTATGACATCAACGGCTGAAGATTAATAGAACCCAGAAGGGTATCAATATCATTGGTGGCAGAAAAGTATTGAAGTACTAAAGAACTAAAGAGTTATTAAAGTAGTCACTTAACCCAAACTCTTGAAAAAACGCAGGGCGGGAATCCGAGGCCGACATCCTCGGCCTCGGATTCCCGCCCTTTGTTTCTTACCTCATATATATTTATATTATAGCTTACTAAAGCAATCCTCGAACTGTTCGCAGAACTCCCGCAACGTCACGAGGTCAATGCTCTCATTGCTGAACCTCTGTTCCATTTTGTGTGCTACTGTGCAATGAGGAACTCGGCGAGGGTGTCCTTGGTGTCGAAGGTGAGCATCTGCGGATGCTGTATGCCGAGTTGGCGCTCACGGGTGCGACCGTCGGCCACTTTCTGCATGAGGCTGTCGATGTCATGGCTACGTCCTTCGAAGTCGAAGGTGCGGGGAGCCTGAGAGGCGATGACATTGTAGAGTTCGTCGGCAAAGGAGCGCGACATAAAACTGATGCCGCTGAAATCGAGCACCACGGAGTCAGCATCGTTGCTGATATGTTGGGCAAGTTCTGCAGCCTTGGCTCTGGAGAAGAGGTCGGTGCGGTAGATGTCGTAGAGTCGGATGGTCTGTGTCATATCTTCGTTCTGTTTTTATTCGAGGTAATCAATGTAACTGAAGCCTTGTGGGGCAACGATGGGGATGCGCAGCAGAATGATGGTACCTGGCCAGTGGAAAAATCGGCTGACGTTGGCGTAATAGTTCAGCCCGTGACGCTCGTAGCGGTGGAAGGCACTGCCGGAAAGCATGAAGAAAGAACCTCCAAGACCCTCGACGAGCATACGGCGCGAGGTAGAGATACCATAGCCACGATTCTCTGCACCAGGGCGGTTTTTGGTGGAGCGTCCTTCGTTGGCCAGTCGCAGAGCCTCGGCAGGGTCACCGTCAATCTCTTGCTGGAAAAGACCGGTCTTGGCATAACTGCCGGGGATGGTGATGCCATTGTCGGCGATGCAGAGGTCAATGCAGCCTTCACGATCCAGATATTGTGAAAAGAGGTAGCCGTCGGGACTGCCGGAGTGTTCGTAGATATTGTCAACCAGTTCGCTGAGGAAGTAACTCAAGGGCGTGGTGACAGCAGTGCCGACGCGAGCCTGGCGCACGATGATGTTGCGCACAATGGAACTGAAAGCATCCTTGTTCTCGTCGTTCATCGCAAAGCTGCAAAGCGGGGTATAGCTGCGTTCAGCATAGTGTTCCATTACGTGCTCGGCGGCTTCCTTCGGGGCTTTCTCGAAGTGGAGCATGCGGTCGAAGTAGATGTTGTTCAAGTAGGATTGCATTTCAAGCGAGATGTTCTCGCAGCGTATTTCTTTGGTCGACTGCTGGCGATAGATTGCCAGCGGGGCGAGAAAGAAGGGATGCAGGAAACTGACGCCGCTGAAGTCCCAGACGACGGTGTTATCGTCCGTCCGCTCAGTCAGGTCAACCACCTGTATGATGTGGTTGAAACTGCTACCGATGCGCTCGTCCTGGCGTACGTTGGGGATGGGTACTCTCTGCATATAATTATTGTTTTCTTAGCCGCAAAGGTAAGCTTTTTTACGCAAACTTGGTGCGATTATGGCGTAAAATATCAATAGTGTCCTAAATATTTTTGATTCAGGACACGCAAAGTCTCATCAAATCTATATGGTTTGACGTGTTGTTGAGATTGGCAAATCGCATATACCCCCTATGTTTCACTTTCAGTCTCTGGCGGTGGTGTGAACGGCTTG
>JAFRPY010000027.1 GCA_017428925.1 Prevotella sp.
ACCATTTAAGAACCAATATCCTCTGAAACAGTTTGTTGTAGTTACACCAGATAACTATTTAGACTGGGTCGTTTAACAAATCCCCCGCATCATCGGCAGTGCGAGGGATGATGCCTGTGTCTGAGGAGTCTGGGAGGAGAGGAGGACTACTCGCAAAACATTTGACGCAAGACGTCCTGCAATGCGATAATCTCTTCGGAAGTGAGTGTTGTAATACGATTCTTCAAACGTCGTTTGTCTATAGTACGAATCTGGTCGGTAGCCATCTCGCCGTCGCGCCCCATAAGATGACACCCTACGCGATAGGGATATCCATGGATTGCCGACGTAATAGGCACGATAATCACAGTATTTAGATGTTCATTCAGTTCCTGAGGGCTAACGATGACACACGGACGAATCTTCTGCATCTCTGCACCGATGGTTGGGTTCAAATCAACCCAGTATACTTCAAACTGGTTTACCATTTCCAGTCCTCCATTGTTTCGTCTTCGAACACATCTTCTGCAATCAGTTTATCCTCACCCTCAATATGTGCTTGTTTTGCAGCTGCAGCCCAACCATTGCGTGGAGTAATTCCTGTCTCTTTTTTCTGGGCAATAACCAAGCCTTTCACGAAAGCAATAACCTTCGTCATTGCAACCTCGCTGTCGAGCAGCGGGTTAATCTCGCGGAACAGTTCCGCACGTAGTTGCATTGCTGTCATAATCCGAATGTTTAAAGTTCACTCTGCAAAGATACAAATAATTTCCGAAACATCAAAATATAAACAAATAAAAGCATTATCAGGTGCATCTTCGCCCCCTTTCGTAAGATTTAACGCCACAACCGCACGGAAATTGGAAATATATTTGTATTTTTGCAGACGTTATAACACTTTAATGCACATAATTATGGCAACTACGACATCTACCCCCAATCCAGCCCAGATGATTATCACGCTGGAGGACAATGCGCTCGTGGCTGACATCAAGCGGGCACTGAAACTGATACGCGGCATTGCGTCGGTGCGCGTGGCCACCATCAGCGACGACAAGACCATTACACCCGCCATGCGCCGCTCCATCAACAAGGCCCGTCGCGAACTGGCCAAGGGCGAAACCATCAAGTGCAGCACCCCCGAGGAGATGCAGCGCTATTTCGACAGCCTATGACCTACACGATTGACTATTCCAAGGAGGCCGACAGGACGCTGCGCAAGTGGTTCAAGCCGAGGAACACTATACCGACAAATAGCATATCCCCCATGCCCCCATTCACCCTCACATACCGACACGAGGCAACGGGAATTATCACAACGAATTCAACGAATTTGACGAATTCGGATGGTGCGTGGTACAATGGAACAAAATCGTAATAAAAAATTACCAATAGCACAACGCGTTTTCTGGACAAAAAATAAGGTTTTTACAGGTAAAAAATAAGGATTTCACAGGCTAAAAATAAGGAATTCGAGTCGAAACAAAGGAGATTTCATCCTCAAAAGATAAGGTTTTGACGTCCAACTCTGCCTGAGTTGCAAAGAAAAACCCTATGATTTGCAAACGAAATCATAGGGTTTTCAACGGCCCGGGAATCCCAAGTTCCAGCCGCAACATCAACCTTTCAGCCATTGTTTCCGCAGTACAGGTTGTTCAAACATCATCTTTTTCATGTTCATCTTGTTATTTTTTTTCATGGTTTATCTGGTCATTTTGTCATCTGGTCGTTTGGTGGTTTAGCTTCCCAAACGACTAAACAACTAATTTCCTAAACGACTAACTTCTGCAAAGATAATATGGAACCGACTAATGAGTTTGGACGAAGGAGGGGGAATCCTCTAAACGAATAACTATTATAGTCATATCATTATTAACATCATAATAATGACTTTTAAATCCAGCAGGTAACACACTACTATATTTTTATAATATTTGCTTTAATTACGCACGAAACGATGCCATTTTCATCAAATTGCATTAAGAAAGAAAAAAAAATTTCTTCCTTTTGCATTTGTAAGAAGATTATTTCCTATCTTTGCAAGCAAATAAGCTTGTATTAAAACAAAACAAGTGATAAAGCTTGTATTTACAATAAACAAGTCCAGGCACTTGTAGATAAATTATAGAATATATGTATGCTGCAATATCCGCTGATGTAGTGTCATCTACTTCTCTCTCTCGGGAGTCGATGATTGAACTCAACGAAAAGTTGAAAAAGTGCCTATGTATTCTTGAGAGACGTTATCAAGGTTTTTGGGGGCGTATTGTTAGAGGCGATTCCATCGAATGTATCATGAGCAGGCCTGAAGATGCTTTTGAAGTGGCACTGATTCTGAAAACATGGGTTAAATCGTTTGAACCAAGCAATATACAAGATGACAAACGATTTAATAGGTATGGTCTTAGGATTGCTATAGGCATCGGCGAAATGAAGACTATTGACCGTAGTTTAGACATGATGGATGGTGATGCCATTTATCGTTCTGGTCGTGCTATGGATAAACTTGTTGGACGAGCAAAATATTCATTTGTAATTTCAATGGCTGACAGTGAGCATGAGCAGGCATTACAAGTTATATTGACATTGGTCAATCAACTACTGAATAATGCAACTGCTCGCAAATGTGAGACCCTTTGTGAAAGGATTCTTTCATCAGACACAAGTAAAACAGCTGAAAAAATGGGTATTTCAGTATCTGGTGTCAATCAAACATTAAAGGATCTTGGATGGAGTGCCATAGAACAGGCAATAATATATTATCAAAAAGTTACTTCAAGACTATGATAAATAATTTGTTATTTAATCTTATTATTGCTCACGTTTTGGGCGATTTTTATCTGCAATGGGGTTCTTCTTGCAAGAACAAGGCTTTGTATTCTGTAAAGGGGAAGGATTTGTGGTTACATTCCTTGGCAATTGGAATACTTTCATGGATTGCCATATGGGATTTAAGGGGATGGTGGCTTGCCGCTTGTATAATGGTACTCCATTTCTTGATTGACTGGTTTAAGTCGTATGTGCAATTAAAGTGTAATGTTTTCAATATCGATAAATCAAATTGTTCCCAATTGGTTGACGGTGATAACAAACGGCATGATTTGTGGATATTTGTTGTCGATCAAATTCTTCACATCGCTGTCATCGTAGTATTTGCTAATATTTGGCTGAGAATAAATAATGATTGGCACCAATTCGGATGGCTTCAAGAGTTTACGATTAGCCACCCACTGCGTGCGAAGACCATCGTAGCCATGTTGTTAGCCTTAAAACCTGCAAACATCTTGGTATTGCTTATTCTTGGAGCATGTAAAGTAACTATTACCCCAAGTGAAAATGATGACCACGGCAATTTCCATTCAGGAGAACTCATAGGATGGCTGGAGCGTGGACTCATGTTGTTATTTGTAATTATGGCCCAATACGAGGCTATAGGTTTCCTTATTGCAGCGAAGTCCATACTTCGGTTTAATGAAGCGTCGTCGGGTAGTGAAAAATCCGAGTATGTGTTGACGGGTACACTATTATCATTAACAATTGCTTTGTGCTTAGGCATTTCTGTTGTTCGAATGTAAGGTTTTAAAAGACGATAATAAAATGAAAACTGAAAGATAAAAGTTTTTCCGTGATACACAAGTTTGGCATTTGCAAACATTCCCCTTACCTTGGAAAAATCATCAAAAAATCTATAGCCCTAATCCCTCCTCTTGCATCAATTACAACTTCCAATCTCCCATCACATTCTGAAGGGTGATGGACTGGGCTTCTTTCTTGGTGAGCTGTCGGGCCCATGTTACGCGACTTTGGGGATTGGCACCGGGACCGGTGCTGCCATACTCGGCATAGCGGGCGGTTTTCTCGTTCTCTGGATTACGCCAGTTTTCCCATCCCTCGGGAACGATGTGGCTGCCCATCTCGGTATTTATAAACAGGGTGTAGGCGTATGGTCGCCAGGGACGGCCAAGATAGACTTTGTTGATGCCTTCGTCGGCGATGAGACGGCAACCGTTGAAAACATAACCATATTTGACGTTCTGGGGCGTGGAGGCAGCGGTGATGTAGGAATTGGCCTTGCTACGGATGGTGCACTGCTCGAACCATGCAGTGCTGGGGCCGAAGATGAAATCGGTGGTTCCCTCGATGTAGCAGTGGTCGAAATAACAGCGGGTGCCGCCCATGCCCGTATAGATGGTGTCCTGATGACCGAGGAAGCGGACGTTGATGAACTTCAGGCGGTCGCCCTCGGTATGAAGTGCCACGGCCTGTCCCAATCGGGCTGAGTTATTCTCGATGGTGATGTTCTTGAAAGTGATGTCCTGGCCCTCAACCTTCACGGTATAGGTGCGGAAGGTTCCCATGGGCTGGCAGCCCCCCTCGGTCCCCCCTTGGGGGGAAGATGTGTCGTATCCTATCTTTGGGATGCGGATGTTGGCATGGTCGTCGTAGGTGATGACGGTCTGCTGGGCATCCTCGCCGCAAATCTCGATGTTGGTGAGCCATGAGGGTATCACCACTTTTTCCTTATAGACTCCCTTTTTCACGAATATCACCTTGTGGTATTCCATGAATGCGCGGCATACTTCAACGGCCTCGTTGACGGTGCGGAACTGGCCTGTGCCATCGCGTGCCACGAAGAGGGTGTCGGGATTGTCGTAGCTCGAAGCGGCTTTCGCTTCGACAAGTGATAAGTGATAAGTGATGAGCGATAAGATTATCACTATCATTTGCCTGATGTGGAGCGTCATTTTAGGTTTCATAGATTTTTGTTTAAGTATTTGTTTTTATGATATTATAGCTAAGCGCTACATGATTTGATTGATTTCCTGTAGTCCGTCAACGTCTTTCAATAGTGAAATGATGTTGTCGACGTCTTCGCGGTCGTGGATGCGGAGCTCAATTTTTCCGCTGAAGATGCCTTCGCCGCAGGTGATGTCGATGTGGTGGATGTTGACGTTCAACTGGCCTGAAATGACCTGCGTCACCTGGTTGAGCAGTCCGATGCGGTCGATGCCGCTGACTTCGATGGTGGCGTCGAAGAAGAGTCGTTTGTGCATGTCCCACTTGGCATCGAGGATGCGCTTGCCGTAGGTGGACTTCAGTTTGGAGGCCACGGAACAGTTGCGCTGATGGATGACCACACGGTTACGGCCATCGATGAAGCCGAGGACGTCGTCGCCGGGTATCGCGTGGCAGCAGGTGGGGAAGATAAACTGGTTGAGGTTGTCGTCGGTGATGATGACAGGCTTCTTGCGGTTGAAATCCTTGTCGATGATGAAATAGCTACGCTCGTCGCGCTCTTCTTTCCGATCTTCTTTCTTCTTGCCCACGAATGGAACGTAGCGGAGCCAGCTCTTCGACTTCAGGTCGTCGTCCTTCGACCGCCGGCCATAGATTTCGTCGATGTCCTTGTCGCCGAGGATGATGTTCTTCAGTCCGATGGCAAGGAAAAGGTCTTCGTGGTGGCGCACTTCGTGGAGATCGCAAAGTTTGTCGAGTGCTGAGGTGGTGACTTCCATGTCGTGACGAGCGAGGAATTCGGTAAGGATGCGCTCGCCCTCTTTCTGCGACTCGCGGTTGTCGCGGCGCAATATGGCCTGAATCTTTCCCTTGGCCTTTGCGGTGGATACGAAGTTCACCCACGAGGGTTCGACGTGCTGCGAGTTACTGGTAAGGATTTCCACCTGGTCACCACTTTCCAGCTTGTGGCTGAGGGGCACCAGTTTGTGGTTCACCTTTGCACCGATACAATGGCTGCCGAGGAAGGTGTGTATCTGGAAGGCGAAGTCGAGTGCCGTGCACCCGGCCGGCATGGTCTTGATTTCTCCCTTTGGCGTAAAGACGAATATCTCAGAGGCAAAGAGATTGAGCTTGATGGCATCGAGGAAGTCCATGGCATCGGGCTGCGGATCGTCGAGAATCTCCTTGATGGTGGAGAGCCAGTCGCCCAGTTCGCCCTCGTCCTCGGTAATCTCGCCGCCTTCCTTGTATTTCCAGTGGGCGGCAAAACCCTGCTCGGCCACCTCGTCCATGCGCTCGGAACGTATCTGTACCTCAATCCATCGGCCCTTGTTGGACATGAGCGTCACGTGGAGGGCCTGATAACCGTTGGCCTTGGGGTGGTTGAGCCATTCGCGCAAACGGTCGGGATGACTCTTGTATATCTTCGAGAGTGCCACATAGATGTCGAAGCACTCGTTGATTTCTAATTCGTCCTTGCTGGGGGTGAAGATGATGCGGACGGCGAGGAGGTCGTAGATCTGATCGAAAGAGACGTGCTTGGTCTGCATCTTGCTCCAGATAGAATAGGGCGTCTTGACGCGCTTGATGATGCGGTGCTTGAGGCCCATCTTGGTAAGTGCCTCCTCGATGGGGGCGATGAAGTCGTTGAAAAGCTCGTCGCGCTTGCTGGCCGTCTCAGAGAGCAGCATCTCGATCTTGGCAAACTCCTCGGGATGCTCAAAACGGAACGAAAGATTTTCGAGTTCCGACTTAATCTTGTTAAGTCCCAGCCGGTTAGCCAGCGGAGCATAGATATAAAGTGTTTCGCCGGCTATCTTGTACTGTTTGTTGGCGGGCTGCGAGGCCAGCGTGCGCATGTTGTGCAGACGGTCGCAAATTTTGATGAGGATGACGCGGATGTCCTCGCTCATGGTGAGTAGCAGTTTCTTGAAATTCTCCGCCTGGGCAGATGCCTGCTCACCAAAGATTCCGCCTGAAATCTTGGTCAGGCCATCGACAATCTGCGCAATCTTTGGCCCGAAGATGTTGGAAATGTCTTCCACGGTATAGTCGGTGTCTTCGACCACGTCGTGGAGGAGTGCCGAGCAGATACTTGTGGAGCCGAGGCCCATTTCGGAACACGCTATCTGTGCGACCGCAATGGGGTGCATGATATATGGCTCGCCCGAGAGACGGCGCACGCCTTTGTGGGCCTGGCGCGCGAAGTGGAATGCCTTGGTGATGATGTCCACCTTCTTGCGGTGACGTGACGCCAGATAGCTGTTGAGCAAATTCTGGAAAGCCTCGTCAACCATTTTCTCCCCTTCTTCCTCGGTGATGGGGTATTGTCTCTTCTGCTCTTCCATAATTCTTGTGGGTTGTTGGCTTTACTTTACTTTCAGTTTCTTGCCGGCGCGGATGTTTGAGCCCTTAATGCCGTTCAGTTTGCGCAGCTTCTCGACCGTGGTGTTGTTCTTGCGAGCTATTTGCGAGAGCGTCTGACCTTCCTTGATGGTAATGCTCTGACTAACCTCGCGCTTAGCCTTGCCCTTGCCTTTCTGACGGCGGGAACTGCGGTCTTCGCGATCGGCCTTGCCCTTATGACGACGGTCTTCCCTGGCCAGGCGACGCTCATGGCGCGAGCTTTTGCTGGAAGCAACAGCCGCCCTGCGCTCGTGCCTGCTTACCTGTCGTGGAGCGGTATATGTGGTGGCCGTATAGCGCATCACCTCGGGCTTGGCTTCTTCGATAGCCACCTCGGAGCGCTTGGTCAGCAGGGTTTCGGTATTGTAGTTGTAGATGGAATCCTCGTAGTCGATGAAAGTGTTGACGGCAAGTTCGGGCAAACGTATAATCGACGGGCCGGAAGTGCCATTGACGATGTCGCGACGATACTGGGGATTAAGTTCGCGGAGCTCTTCGAGGGAGAGCTGGCAGACGGCAGCCACCTGCTTCAGATGAACGTCGCGGGTGACCATGACGGTATCCGACTTGGCGGGCAGCTGTGTGCGCATGGGGCAGATGTTGTGCTCGCAATAATAGTTCATGATGTAGTTGGCAGCGATGAATGCCGGCACATATCCGCGTGTTTCCTTTGGGAGGTAAGGATAGATTTTCCAGTAGTCGCGCTCGCCGCCTGCACGATGAATGGCACGGTTGACGTTCTCTGGACCGCAGTTATAGGCGGCAATGACGAGATTCCAGTCACCGAAAATCTTGTAGAGGTCGCTAAGGAAGTGGGCAGCGGCATACGACGACTTGATGGGGTCGCGGCGCTCGTCGACGAGTGAGTTCACCGTAAGCCCATACTGCTTGCCGGTGACGAGCATGAACTGCCAGAGTCCGGCTGCACCAACGCGCGAAGTGGCCTTGGGACTGAGGCCCGACTCGATGACGGGCAGGTAGCGCAGTTCGAGGGGCATATTATAAGTCTCGAGTGCCTGCTCGAAGATGGGCATGTAGAAATTGCTGGCACCGAGCCAGTAGCCCACAGCCCTGCGCATGCGTGAGGCATAGCGGTCGATGAACTTGCGCACCACCTCGTTGTAGGGCATCTCCATGATGGTAGGCATGCGCATGAGGCGCTCCTTGTATACCTCTTCCGAGAAATAGGGGTTCTCGTCGCGATACGAACAGTCGTCGTCGGGTGTCAGGTACATCTGTGTGTGATAAAGTTTCAGCAGGGAGTCCACCTCGCTGGTCATTCCCTCGGGCACCTCGAATACCTCCTGCTGTCCGTTAGGGTCAATCACAGTTATCTCATCGTCTACATTCTGTGCGTTTATCGCCAGGGGCATCGCCGTAAAAATGCAGATGGGCAGCAGGCTCTTCATGCCTTTGCCAATTTTCCTTATCATATTGTTGTAAATCATAATTCGTTTTAACTTGTTCGCTTTAAAATACACACCTTGTGGTCAGAAACTTATGGAGCACTGCAGCCCGAGTGCCGATGACTTCAGCGGATTGACTGAAGAACGGTCGTTCATGATGGCTGGCTCAACCCTCAGGGTGATGTCGTCGCTGATGTCGAACTCCGAGAGCGAGGCATCCACGTAGGCGTCAATTACGGAGAGCGCATAGACTCCGATGAGGATGAAGATGCTCATGTCACGATAGCGGCGGTAATAGTCCTTACGCTTCTTGAACTTGTTCTGCCAGTTTTTCAGTTCGTCGGCATTGTCCGTGTTGATGACATTGCCTAAGTGCAGAAAACTCTCGTAGCTCTTGGTGTTCGGGTCGTCGTCCATCAGGTCCATATAGGCCTGCGAATAGTCATGATACATCATGTTGTTCCATCGCCACGCATAGATACATCCAACGAAACCGCCGTAGATGATGGGAAGTTTCCAGTATTTGCGGTTGTAAATCTGGCCTGCACCCGGAATCACGGCAGCCATCCACAGCGCCCGCTTGGCACTGGGGCGCCATTTGCTCCAGTCGCGCGGTGTCTTCACCATCTGTATGGTGTCACCCATAAGCGTTCCAATCATCGTGGAGTCGCTGATGACAGCCATCTCGTCTTCGGTCAGCGTCACAACGCTGTCACCCACCTCTGTCTGGGCTCGGGTACTAACGGTCCACAGCAAAGCACAGGCCACGAAGAAGTATCTGATGATGTAGCTGAACGTTTTCAAGATACTACCAATTGTTTTTAATTCTCCTTCAGTTTGTCGAACACATTCATGATATGTTCCAGTTCCTCTTCGTTGTTGAAGGGAATGCTGATTTTACCTTTGCCCCTGTTCGAACAGGTCAGTTGCACCTTGGTGCGGAAAAAGTCGCTCAGCCGGTTCTTCAGCATGTTGAACTCTTCGGGCATGGGCGTCTTTGCCGTTACCTTCCGCTTGGCCGTCTCAGCATCGTCACCATTGTTCAGACTTTTCACCATTTCCTCAACCTTGCGTACCGAATATCCGTTTTTCTCGACTTCCTTGAAAAGCTTGATTTGCAGTGCCGGAGAATCGAGCGAGAGCAGTGCACGGGCATGTCCCATGTCGATGGTTTTGTTCTGCAATGCCATCTGCACCTGGGCGGGCAACTTGAGCAGACGGAGATAGTTGGTGACGGCAGTGCGGCTCTTGCCCACTCGCTCGCTCACCTTCTCCTGTGTCATTCCTGTAGAATCCATCAGGTGCTGATAAGCCAAGGCTATCTCGATGGCATTCAGGTCTTCGCGCTGAATGTTCTCCACGAGGGCCATCTCCATCACGTTCTCGTCGTTGATGGTGCGGATATAGGCCGGAATCGACTGCAGCCCTACCATCTGGGAAGCACGCCAACGGCGTTCGCCGGCGATAATCTGGAACCGGCTGGTGTCCACCTGCCGAAGAGTGATTGGGGTGATGATGCCCAGTTCGCGTATGCTGTTAGCCAATTCCTGCAGGGCCTCGGGGTCGAATTCCCGGCGAGGCTGATTGGGGTTGGCTTCAATCTGACTCAGTGGAATCTCGTTGATGGTTGACGAGCCCTGCGGCTTCACTTCCTCGGTGGAGATAAGGGCGTCGAGTCCACGGCCCAGTGCGTTGTATTTCTTATGTACTGCCACGTTTTTTAAAACTTATAATATGACCTTTCGGTGCTTGTTCTGATTAACTGTTTTTATTGATGATTTCCTTGGCCAGTGCCAGGTGGTTCTTGCTTCCCGTCGAGTCAGCATCGTAGAGGATGGCCGGCAGTCCGTGGGACGGTGCCTCAGAGAGCTTCACGTTGCGCTGGATGACGGTCTTGAACACCAGTTCCTGGAAATGGCGCTTCACCTCGTCGTAAATCTGGTTGGCCAAACGCAGGCGCGAGTCGTACATCGTCAGCAGGAAGCCCTCAATCTCGAGTTTCGGGTTCAGTTTGCTCTTGATGATGCGAATCGTGTTAAGCAGTTTCGAGATGCCCTCCAGGGCGAAATATTCACACTGCACGGGGATAATCACCGAGTCGGCAGCCGTAAGGGCATTCACCGTGATCAGTCCCAGCGAGGGCGAGCAGTCTATCAATATATAGTCGTAGTCTTCCTGAATGGGGGCCAGCAAGTTCTTGATCACTTGTTCGCGGTGCTCAATGTTCAGCATCTCAATCTCGGCACCCACCAAATCGATATGGCTCGGGATAATGTCTAATCCCTCAATGTCGGTAGTGTACATTGCATTGCGCACGTCGGCATTGTCGATGATACATTCATAAAGCGAACAGTCCACTTCTTTGGTATCCACACCCAGTCCGCTCGAGGCATTGGCCTGAGGGTCGGCGTCGATAACGAGGACTTTTTTCTCCAGCGTAGCGAGCGAGGCTGCCAAGTTTATCGTTGTGGTGGTCTTGCCAACGCCGCCTTTCTGGTTTGCTAAAGCGATAATCTTTCCCATATTACAATCTAAAATAGGCTGCAAAGTTACAAATATTCTGTGATAATCGGTTATTTTCATTCAAAATTTAGTATTTTTGCACCCAAAACTTGAAATATTTATGAAAAATAAAAGACCGTTAATACTTATTTCAAATGACGACGGCTATCAGGCCAAGGGTATCAACTGTCTCGTCGACATGGTGCGCGACCTGGGCGATGTCATCGTCTGTGCACCCGACGGGGGGCGTTCTGGCTATGCCTGTGCCTTCTCTGCAAAGGATTATCTCCGGCTCGAAAAGGTGAGCGAGGAAGAGGGCGTGCAGGTATGGACTTGTACCGGAACGCCTGTCGACAACCTGAAGATTGCCCTCAACCGCGTGGTGCCCCGCACGCCCGACATCGTGCTGGCCGGCATCAACCACGGCGACAATGCCTCCGTAAACACCCACTACAGCGGAACCATGGGCGTTGCCATGGAAGGCTGCATGAAATACATTCCCAGCGTGGCTTTCTCACTCTGCGACTATAGCGAAGACGCCGATTTCGAACCGCTTCGGCCCTACGTCAGGATGCTCGTGCAGAAAGTGCTGGCCGAGGGTTTGCCCAAGGGTGTTTGCTTGAACGTCAACTTTCCGCTGGTGGAAGCCTACAAGGGTATTAAGGTCTGCCGCATGGCTTTCGGAACATGGGGCAACGAGGTCGTCAAATGCCACCATCCGCGAGGCTACGACTATTATTGGATGGTGGGCGAATATACCAACGACGAGCCCGAAGCCGACGATACCGACAACTGGGCGCTCACCCACGGCTATATAGCCATCACGCCCACTCAGATGGACGTCACCAACTACCCCCTGCTGGAAAAGCTCAAAAATGAGTTTAAAGAAGAATGACGTCAGGTGTTCTGCGGTCACACCGCAGAATAAATCCTAATCCAAAAACACGAAAAAAATGAAATACTATCTCATCGTTGGCGAGGCTTCTGGCGACCTCCATGCCAGTCATCTCATGCAGTCGTTGAAGGCATACGACAATGAGGCTGAATTCCGTTTCTTTGGCGGCGACCTGATGACCGCTGAAGGCGGCACGCGTGTAAAACATTTTCGCGAACTGGCCTATATGGGATTTATTCCCGTGTTCCTCCATCTGCGCACCATCTTCAAGAACATGGACCTGTGCAAGAAAGACATCAGCGAATGGCAGCCCAATGCCGTCATTCTAGTCGACTATCCCGGCTTCAACCTTGACATCGCCAAATATGTCCACAACCTCAAAAACACTTCTGAAAGACCAAAGGTCTTCTATTATATTTCCCCAAAAATATGGGCATGGAAGGAATACCGCATCAAGCGCATCAAGCGCGACGTCGACAAGTTGTTCTCCATCCTTCCCTTCGAAGTTCCCTTCTACGAACAGAAACACCACTACCCAATTCACTATGTCGGCAATCCCACAGCTGATGAAGTCAGGAAATTCCGCAAGGAATACCAAGAGAGTTTTCAAACGTTTTGTAAAAGATATTCATTAAGCAACAAGCCCATCATTGCCCTGCTGGCAGGCAGCCGAAAACAGGAAATCAAAGACAATCTGCCCGCCATGATTCAGGCCACCGCCGATCTCACCGCCGACTACCAGTTAATACTCGCCGGGGCCCCCAGCATCGAGCGCGAATACTACGAACAATATCTGGGCAATGCGCCCGTACATCTGATTGACAATGACACCTATTCGCTACTCTCGCATGCCAAGGCAGCACTCGTCACCAGTGGCACTGCCACACTCGAGACCGCGCTATTCCAAGTGCCTCAGGTGGTGTGCTACGAAACGCCCGTGCCCCGTCTCATACGTTTTGCCTTCAACCATATCATCAAGGTGAAATACATTTCGCTGGTGAACCTCATCGCCGACCGCGAAGTGGTACAGGAACTACTTGCCGACCGCTTCACCGTGGAAAACATCCGCCGCGAACTGCGTGCCATCCTCCCCGGTGGCGACAAGCGCGCCCAGATGCTCAACGACTATCGACAAGTTATCGATCTGTTAGGCAACGAATGCGCCCCCGACAACGCTGCCCGACTAATGACTGAGAAGTATTTGAAAATTAAAAAATTATAAGATAAAATGGAACACAGAGATACACCTCCTAACTCCTAATTCCTAACTCCAAACTCATGAAATCCGAATCCCAAGCACTTGCCGCACTCGCTGCTCTTTGCGCCCGTGGGGAGCATTGTACGCAGGAGATGCTCGATAAAATGGCGCGGTGGGAATTATCCGACGAGGCACAGGCCCGCATCATGGAACAGCTCACCACCAACCACTACGTCGATGACGAACGCTATACCCGTGCTTTCGTCAACGACAAAATCAAGTACAACAAATGGGGAAGGCGGAAAATAGAACAGGCACTGTGGGCAAAGCGCATTCCCAAGGAAATCATCGACAGTGTGCTCGACGGCATCGACGACAGCGCATACCTCGACGTCCTTCGTCCCCTACTGATCAGCAAGCGGCGCAGCATCAAGGCTCAGAGTACTTACGAGGAAACCATGAAACTCACGAAATTCGCCCTCAGCCGCGGCTTCACCTACGACATCATCCGCCAATGCATCGACGGAGCAGACGATTTTGAGCCTTAACGATAACGATAATATGACGGTATCCATTTGGTCGCGGCTGACCGACCTTATTGCGCCCCGCGCCTGTGCAGCTTGCGAGCGACGGCTGGCCATTGGTGAGGAACTGCTGTGTGCCCGTTGCAACCTCCACCTGCCACGCACCCACTTTGCTTCATCGCCTACCGACAACCCGCTGGCCCGACGCTTTTGGGGGTTGATGCCTGTAGAGCGTGCCGCCGCGTTGTTCTATTACGAGCCCAATTCCGCTGCCTCGCTTGTCATCAAGTCCATGAAATACCACTATCATCCCGAATATGGTGAAATGCTGGGCAAGCTTGCCGCCAAAGAGTTCTTTCTTCACGGTTTCTTCGAGGGTATCGACGCCATCGTTCCCATTCCATTGGCCCGCCAACGCCAGCACCAGCGCGGCTACAACCAAAGCTATGAGATAGCCAAAGGAATCCATAAAGTAACAGGAATCCCCATTGTCGACAATGCCGTCAGGCGAACCTCCTTCAACAAAAGTCAGGCACGATCAACACATCTGGAACGCGAAGCTAACGTTGAAAATGCTTTCGAACTAATCTCAGCCGACGTCATCCGCAACCGCAACATCCTTCTCGTCGACGACATCGTCACCACTGGCGCCACCATGCGTACCTGCCTCCAGCAACTGCAAAAGGCTCAACCAAAAAATCTCAGCATCCTTTGCCTTGGGTACACAAAGGAGTGATAAGTGATAAGGATAAATTACCCCTCCCCTCGGGAGGGGCAGGGGTGGGTTTCTAATGACCTTCCATAAACTCACGGGGCGACATGCCGTAGACATTCTTGAAAATCTTGGAGAAGGTGCCAGCGTTGGAGAAACCACAAGCATAGGCCACCTCCGTGATGTTCATACCTTGGTTCGTCAACAAGTTGGCCGCCTGTTTCAAACGGATGTTACGTACAAAGTCGTGAGGAGTACTTCCTGTCAGTTCCTTCATCTTTCGGTGGAGGTGTACACGGCTGATACCCACCTCTTCGGCAATCATATCGACGTTAAGGTCAGAATTCGTAATATTCTTGTTAATGACATTCATCACGCGCTCCAAGAGTTTTTCGTCAGGCGACTTCATCTTCACCTGTTCTACTTTCTGCTCCAGCGGTTCAGTCTGCTGATATTTCTGTTGCATCAACTTCTGGGAGCGAAGCATATTGACGATGGTGCGCCGCAGGATTTCCATGTTGAACGGCTTCACGATATACGCATCGGCTCCCGTCTCCAGGCCCTCAAGTTTGTCTTCTTCACGGTTTTTAGCCGTCAGCAAGATAACAGGAATATGACTGGTGGCGCTGTTGGCCTTAATCTGTGCACAAAGGGCATTTCCGTCCATTTCGGGCATCATCACGTCCGAAATAATCAAATTGGGCTTGCAATGATATATTACACTCAAGGCTTCGCGCCCGTTAGTCGCAGTTTTCACGTCATAGTCTGACGAGAGTTCTTTTTCCAGATAATTGCGTATTTCGTCGTCATCTTCAACCACAACGATGGTTGTCTGACTGCCTGCTGGAATCGTCATCTCTGTCTCGGATGTCTCGGGCAGACTTTCCTCCAGTTCTGTCACTACCGGCTCCGACTCGGGCAAATCGGTAACCATCTCTTCCGGTTTCAGATGGGCATTACCCAACGGGATATTCACCACAAACTCGCAGCCCTTATCAAGATTATGTACTTTAATGGAGCCATAGTGCAGTTCTACAAGCGAGCGCGTCAGGTCGAGACCTATACCCGTACCGACGTTGCGGTCGTTGGAAGAGGAAGGATTCTGATAGAACCGCTCGAAAATCTTTTCCTGCTTGTCTTCTGGTATCTGCTCACCATCGTCACTGATGGCAATAGTGGCCTGATGGTCGTCGTGAGTGACATTAATACATATTTCACCTCCTGTTGGCGTGAACTTAAAGGCATTCGACAAGATATTGACAACAACTTTGTCGAAATTCTGGCGGTCTATCCAAACAGGTAGATTTTGTGTATCATGGACATAGTTGAGACTGATGCTCCTCGACTTGGCTTGCTGTTCGAACAAAGAATAGATTTCGCCTACAAACTCCACCAAATCCGTCTCTTGCATACGCATACGCATCATACCCTTGTCAATCTTTCTCAAATCCATCATCTGGTTGATGAGGTGAAGAATACGCTCGGAATTACGCTTCATGGTCTTATATACGCCTTGCCGATGTGGGTCTTTGTCTTGTTTCATCAGCGAGAGCAGAGGCGTGATAATGAGCGTCATCGGCGTACGGATATCATGGCTGATATTCATAAAGAAGCGCAACTTGGCTTCGCCCATTTCTTCAGCATGCATGTGCTCTTGCAGTCTCAGCCGCGTTTGTTCCTTATGACGGCGATCGGTGATGAAATACCACACGGCAGCTGCCAACAGCAGGAAATAGGCGGCATAGGCCCAGGGCGTGCGCCACCATGGTGCTTTCACGACTACGGTGAACTCCCTTTCTGCCGTTTTCTGGTTATTGCGCTCGGCCCTCACTTTAAAATGATAGGTGCCCGGCGGCAGATGCGAGATGGTGATTTCGTTGGTTCCTGGCTGAAGCCGGGTGTACTTCTCGCCATTGATGCTGTAATAGTATATTATATGCTCAGGGTTGTCATAGGTAAGCGTCGAGATTCGCACTGAAAAAGTGTTATCATCATGCTTCACCACGAAACGGTTGGCAGCAAGTACTGTTGTATCACAGACCTGATAGTCCAACTCCGACCGGGGGCTGTTAATGGAAGTACCTTCCACAAGGAAATCCACAAGCCTCACCTGAGCTTTCCATTCGTCTGGGGCAATCCTTTCGGGATGAAACCATGTGATACCGCCCACGCCTCCGAAAACCATTACCACCCGGTTTCCCCTGTCGATTGCTATCGAGGCTCCATCGCTGAACTCATTCGACTGCAATCCGTTATCAACGAAGAAACTCTGAGTAAGGCCCGTCTTTGGGTCGTAGCAGCAGAGTCCGTGGTCGGTTCCAATCCAAAGCCTTCCCTTCAAATCCTGCTCAATGGAAGAGATGCCGTTGTCGGCAAGTCCTTCTTCTGTAGTTATGGAATGCGACTGGTGCTTCACAAGGTCATAACAGCAAAGACCGTCATTAGTACCTACCCAGAGCTTGCCTCCATATTCCTTGACAATGCGAGAAGGAACGCCATAATTCAGGCAATTCTTCCCAAATGTTGAAGTCCAGCTGTTTTTCTCAATGTCAAGACAACATACGCCCATCGTCGTGGCCGTATAGATGCGCTTGCCGTCGGGCGAAACCGACATCTTCGAAATATAATCGTTGGCAATACTGTTCACTTTGGGGTTGTCGGGTGCCTGACTTTGCATCGTATAAGCCTTTTTAATACTATTTGTTTGGGTATCAATCCTTAACAAACCCTGGCCCATCGTCGAAATCCAAAGGTCGCCACCGGCCGTTGTCGCCATAGAAAAGCCACTGGAATTCTGATATTGCGGAAACTTGTGATAACTTCCGCCATTCGCATCAACATAGCCGAATCCTTCATCATAGCTACCCACCCAGATGCGTCCTGCAGCATCCTCGACCATGCTCAACACTGTTGATGGGAAGCCATCACCTATAAAATGTTTCAAAAGGTTCTGGTTACTGTCTAAACAGTACAGACCGTCTTTGTCGGTACCCACCCAGCAACGGCCCTTGCTGTCGATGATGGTGCTGACAACACAGGCCTGGCCAATCACATTCCTGTTTCCGAGTTTGTAGCCTAAATAATGAAAAGTCAATGTTTTCCTCGGTTGCATGAAAACACCCTTTTGCAACAATCCCATCCAGATGTTGCCTTTGGCATCTTCTGCTATGCTGTACACCTTGCTCTTCGAGAGGTCTATTTCATGGGAAAAAAACGGATTGTCTATCAACTGACCTGTCCGGTTCTGGTATAAGCTTACGCCTTGACCATCGTAGCCAATCACCAGCTGCCCATCGCGGAGACTGTAAAGTGAGGATACATGTTTGTGGCCCGTCACGTCGAGATGGCGAAATTCCTTCGAATTAGCCGAACGTACATAAACACCATCAACAGTAGTTCCCACAAAAATATTATTATCCCTGTCTATGCATACGCGCAATATCTTGCCTTTCAGTTTTTCGTCGGTGAGATGTCGTAATGCCTTTTTGCCGTCATATTCCAGCAGTCCAATGTCTGTGACCAACCAGACGTGGCCCTGGCGGTCTTCAGCCAAGAAATAAACGGTATGCACGTCTTTCAGTGCCCCATTTAACTGGACAGCATGACCAGAATCTATGACTTTCAGAAGGCCGTGCCCGGAAGTACCTGCGAGAATCGTTCCGTCCTTCTTATTCAGGAAGCACGTCATATAGCATGGCACCGTCTTGCCCGTCAAGTCTTTTACCTCTACATCCCGGAATTCTCTGCCGTCGTAAGTCTGAAAAGCGCCATACATTCCCAGATAGAACAATCCCCTGTCATCCTGCGTCATGGCATTCACATAGTTGCTTGCCATGCCGTTTTTCCCGTTTTGCTCTTTTTTTATAATCTGGAACTGATAGCCGTCATACTTGTTCAGTCCATTTCGGGTGGCTACCCACAGAAAACCGTCGCGGTCAATATAGACCTGACTGGTGAAACTGCTCGACAGTTGCTTGTCAGCATCAAACAACTGCCCAGGCTGTGCAAAAGCACCAAGGGCAACTAAGAACATAAAGATGACAGATAAAAGGGAGAACCTTTCCGTCTGACGAAGAACCTTACAATCCATTATTATGGTATTTAGACGTTCGATTTTTACAATTTCCGAATGCAAAGATATACAAATAATATGAAAGTAACAAGAAAATGTTACATTTTTATTGTTTTTTTTACATAAACAGCTTACAGATTTATTTGTAACTTTTTTCTGGAACATAAGAAACAAACAGGAAAGGTGATACAATCTGACTTCTCTATGATACTTAAAGGACAACCAATTACAAATTAAGTATATACTTTTGCACCGAAAACGAGAAACGATGAGAAAAATTATTAAGGTTAGTTAAATTTAGTGGTTAGTTTATTTTGGTCGGCACCGTCTGCAAATAGAACATGAAGACGGTGCCGATTTTTGGAAAAAAAAGAGATGCAAAAAAAATTCTCTTCTCCAAATGCCGGTGGGCTATTCTTTCGAAGCATGTGCTACAGACTTTGCATATTGGCAGATATTCCACCGGAAAGCCATTGCCCGACGATGGGCAATCTAAGAACTTTACATTGTTCAGGGTCCGGGCTTGTGAAAGTGCGGGCTCTTTTTTTAGATATTGAGCCCACTTTTAAAATTATTTTCAAACCCAAATACTATTATGAATAAGAATATCGCAACAAAACTTTTCTGCAACGGAAAGCAACAGCTGGAAAAAGCAGTAAAAAAACTGATTCTTGTATTCATTGGAGCCGTCGTGACAATGGCCGTTGAAGGTCAGACGGCCATAAAAAACCCCATGCTGTGGGCCGACGTGCCCGACCCCGACGTGATTCGCGTGGGCGACACGTTCTATCTGGTATCGACAACGATGCACCTGATGCCGGGCGCACCCATCATGAAGTCGAAAGACCTGAAGAACTGGGAAACCGTAGGCTATATCTTCGACAAACTGACCGACTCGCCAAAATACGACCTGCTGGAGGGCACGGCCTACGGGCGCGGGCAATGGGCTACGTCGCTGAAATACCATAACGGGAAGTTTTACGCACTGCTGGCGCCCAACGAAAGCGGAAAAATGGGCGACACCTACATCTTCAGCGCCGAGAAGGCCGAAGGCCCGTGGACGATTGTATCGAGAATGCGCCATTTCCACGACTGCTCGCTGTTCTTCGACGACGACGGGCGCGTGTATGTCATCTATGGCACGGGCGAGATGATGGAGTTGAAACCCGACTTGAGCGATGTCATCGAAGGCACCCACCAGCATATTTTCCAGCGCGACGAAGACGAGACGGGACTCTTGGAGGGCAGCAGAATGATCAAGCACCGCGGCAAATACTACCTGCTGATGATTTCTCACGTGTATGCTCCAGGGCGTCACCGCCGCGAGGTATGCTATAGGGCCGACGACATTCACGGGCCATACGAAAAGCAGGTGATACTGGAAAGTGACTTCGGAGGTTTCTCGTACGAGGCGCAAGGCACCATCGTCAACACCCAGGACGGCGACTGGTATGGCATCATTTTTCAGGACCGCGGCGGCGTGGGCCGTGTGCTGACGCTCATGCCCTGCCGATGGATTGACGGATGGCCGATGCTGGGCGACGAAAACGGCAAGGTGCCCGACACGATGCGACCACTGGTGAGTGGACAGCCGGAGACGGCCATCGTGAAAAACGACGATTTCAACAGCCCGAAACTGGGAATGCACTGGCAGTGGAACCACAATCCCATCGACGAGGCATGGAGTCTGACCGAACGCCCGGGATTCCTTCGACTGAAGACCAACCGCGTGGTGAACACCCTCTACCTGGCACCGAACACGCTGACACAGCGCATGGAGGGCCCGACGTGCAGCGGCAGCATCTGCATGGACGTAGCAAAGATGAAAGACGGCGACTGTGCAGGACTGGCCGCATTCAACAGCGACACGGGTGCGCTGACCATCAAGAAGTTAGGCAAAAAACTGGTGCTGGAAATGAATGAGCAGAAAGTGGAGCTGTCTGACCGCGACAAAGTGGTGACGAAGACGGAGGAGAAAACCGTGGAAAGCTTTGACCTGACGAAGCTGCTGACGAAGCGCAATTCGAAAATATGGCTGCGCATTGATGCCGACTTCCGTCCCGCCACGAATGGCCGTCGGATGGGCGGCAACGACCTGGCCACATTCTATTACAGTCTGGACGGCGATCACTGGACGAAAATCGGCTCCGACTACCGTATGAGCTTCGACTGGCGCCGATTCTTCATGGGACAGAAATTCGGACTGTTCTGCTACGCCACAAAGTCGAAGGGCGGCTACGTAGACATCGACGAATTCAATTATCAGCGGAACGAGAACTGATTATTCACCGAAGCCGACATACCGAATAACCCGAAAACTGCTCCTTAAGTGCAGTAAAACTGCTCATCAAGAGCGGAAAAACTGCAAATAAGGAGCAGAAAAACTGCACCTGATCAGCAGTTTTTCATACGAAATTCCGTTCAAATCCTTTTGAGCCTTAAAGGGTATATTTGTGTCAGATTTTTGGGAGATTTTTGTTTAAGAAAGCTTGGGGTGCTGAATAGCATGCGCCTGAATTTTATAACAACAAAAGGAAAGGAATATACAATATAGAAATGTGAGCAGCGTTATTATTCTATAGAATAATCATACAAAAAAATCATGAAGAGAAACTTCGTCCTCTCGTTGCTCATTATACTGGCAACAGCAGCCGGTGCCACCGAGGTGCCGCAGATTACCAATGTGCTTAGTCGCGAGTCAATGTCGCTAAACGGCCGGTGGCACTACATCGTAGACGTGCAGGAAGAGGGCTATTACGACTACCGCATGAACCCCACACCCTGGGGATTTTTCCGCAACGCCAAGCCCCAGCGACCGGAAGACCTCATTGAGTACGACTTCGACAAAGCGGCCACCATGCAGGTGCCAGGCGACTGGAACACCCAGGACGAACGACTCTTTTTCTACGAAGGAACCGTCTGGCTGAAAACCAGTTTCCAGGCACAGGTTCCCACAGACGACTTCCGCACGCTGCTCTATTTCGGGGCGGCCAATTACGACTGCCGCGTATGGGTGAACGGGCACGAAGCCGGACACCATCTGGGCGGTTTCACACCGTTCAACTTCGATGTGACCGAGATGCTGCAGGATGGCGAGAACACCGTCATCGTGAAGGTGGACAACAAGCGGAAGGCCGAGGCCGTGCCCACGCAGATTTTCGACTGGTGGAACTATGGCGGCATCACGCGCGACGTGCTGCTCGTAAAAGTACCCCAAACATATATCGAGAACTATAAGCTACAACTGGAAAAGGCCAATGCCAAGGCCCGTCAGCGCGAAATTACGCTGACTGTCCACCTGAACAAACCGCTGGCTGGTCAGAAACTGACACTGAGCATTCCCGAACTGAAGGTGAAACAACAATGCACCACCGACGGCGAAGGCAATGCCCGACTCACGGTTCGTGTGCCGGCAAAGCGCCTGTCGCT
Organism: Prevotella sp.; assembly: GCA_017428925.1. Classification (GTDB taxonomy): domain Bacteria; phylum Bacteroidota; class Bacteroidia; order Bacteroidales; family Bacteroidaceae; genus Prevotella. Next base: position 21,861 of record JAFRPY010000027.1, read on the forward strand.
GTGGACTCCCGAAAATCCCAAACGCTATCAGACGGAACTATCGCTCGACGGAAAAGACGACAACGGAACCACGGTCAGCGATTTCGTCGCCGACGAAATAGGGTTCCGCACCATCGAAACCCGCGGTAAACAACTGCTGCTCAACGGCCAGCCCATCTTCCTGCGCGGCATCAGCATCCACGAAGAAAAAGCCAACGGCGGAGGTCGGGCAAACTCAACAGCCGACGCCCACACGCTGCTCAGCTGGGCCAAGGATTTAGGGTGCAACTTCGTGCGACTGGCCCATTATCCGCACAACGAGTATGCCATTCGCGAAGCCGAGCGCATGGGCATACTCGTATGGTCTGAGATTCCCGTCTACTGGACTATCGCATGGAACAATCCCGAGACGTATAAAAACGCCGAACGGCAACTGACCGACATGATACGCCGCGACCAAAACCGTGCCAATGTCATCATCTGGTCGATTGCCAACGAGACTCCCCACTCCGCCGAGCGCGACCAGTTCCTGAGCCGTCTGGCAAAACATGCCCGCAGTCTGGACGACTCGCGGCTCATCTCGATGGCTATGGAAGTCACCTCGGCCTCGAACTACAAAAACCGACTGAACGACAACATGAATGCCTACGTCGACGTGGTTTCATTCAACCAGTATGTCGGCTGGTATCGCGACGTCAACGATGCGCCGAAGATGACATGGGAAATCCCCTACGACAAACCCGTCATTATCAGTGAATTCGGGGGCGGGGCAAAATATGGGCTGCACGGTGATGCCAATCAGCGCTGGACAGAAGAGTTCCAGGAAAACCTCTATCGGGAGAACCTTCAGATGATTGAAAAAATTGACGGACTGGCCGGCACCACCCCGTGGATTCTGAAAGACTTCCGCTCACCCCGTCGCGTGCTCGACGGCATACAAGACTACTACAACATGAAAGGCGTCTTCTCCGACCGTGGCGAGAAGAAAAAAGCCTTCTATGTGTTGCGCAAGTGGTACGAAGGAAAACAAAAAACGGTCGGACAGAACTGACGTCTGCCCGACTCGCTATGATGACTTGTATTTCAGTAAAGTCTGTCACTGTTTGATGGCTTCCATAATCCGGGCTTCCAGCTCGTCGCAAAGCTCGGGATTGTCGCGCAGAAGCGCCTTCACGGCCTCGCGTCCCTGTGCCAGTTTGCTGTCTCCGTATGAGAACCAGCTGCCGCTCTTCTGGATGATGCCATAGTTGACGCCCAGGTCAACAATCTCGCCAATCTTGGATATACCCTCACCGAACATAATTTCGAACTCACATTTGCGGAAAGGAGGAGCCACCTTGTTCTTCACGACCTTCACGCGCACCTGGTTTCCGATAACATTGTCACCCTCCTTGATACTGGTGACGCGGCGGATGTCGAGACGCACCGATGAGTAGAATTTCAGGGCATTGCCGCCCGTAGTGGTCTCGGGATTGCCAAACATGATGCCAATCTTCTCGCGCAACTGGTTGATGAAGATACAAGTGGTGTTGGTCTTCGAAATCGTAGCGGTGAGCTTGCGCAGGGCCTGACTCATCAATCGGGCCTGCAGACCTACGGCCGATTCGCCCATGTCGCCCTCGATCTCCTTCTTCGGCGTAAGGGCAGCCACAGAGTCGATGACCACGATGTCGACGGCTGCCGACGAAATGAGCTGGTCGGCAATCTGCAGAGCCTGCTCGCCGTTGTCGGGCTGTGATATCCAAAGATTGGTCACATCCACGCCCAGTTTCTCAGCATAGAAACGGTCGAAGGCATGTTCAGCATCGATGAAGGCAGCAATACCGCCGGCTTTCTGTGCCTCGGCAATGGCATGGATGGCCAGTGTGGTCTTACCCGACGATTCAGGACCGAAAATCTCGATGATACGCCCTCTGGGATAGCCGCCCACGCCGAGCGCGACATTCAGTCCGATGCTTCCCGTGGGAATCACGTCGACATTCTCCACCTGTTCGTCGCCTAATTTCATCACAGAGCCTTTGCCGAAGTCTTTATCTATCTTGGCAATGGCCGCCTGCAGTGCTTTCAGTTTCTCGCTTTGAGGGTTCTGAGCTCCCTCCTCTTCAATTTTCTTCGCCATATTTTTTTACTGTTTTAGTTTATTTTGTTGGCAAAGATACAAAAAGTTGAGAGCAAAACAAAAAATTTCTTATGCAAATTCGGAATACAACTCTAAAATTACATAAAATGTTGATTGAAATAATCAACCCATCTCGTTATTTAGACTACTTTTGTAACAACCATTTCCAGACGGGAATGACGGTCTTGATAATTTGCCTATTCATAGTAATACTCTTATGCTTACTTTACAAACATAGCAAATTATCTTAAACTATACTTTATGATTGTAGGCAAACACTCCATTTTTAAGTTTGTTTAACCGTTTGCCGATGAGTCTGCATGGTTAGAGCCACCATCAGAAGCACAAAAAGCAGTGCCTACACGTTGAAGATTGGTGATACTTTTAGTTCTCCTCACGAATACCTCAAACTATTTGGTATTCATGCAAAGGAAAAACTTTGGGGGCAGATTCTGCCACGCCATCCCAACATTTCTGTATGGGGGCCTAACTATCGCCATTCCGAATGGCATAATGAAGGAGACAAATCAAAGATGATGCCCACCATCACCGAGTATTGGAAGCCGGAGGGGGTGGATAGCGATCAGGTAGTTCAACGAAACATTGATCATTTTAATCACAATTCCCGTCTGAATGAGATTCGGATTACATTCATGAAGAATCTTGTTGACACCAACTATGTGTATCTTGGTGTCTATCGCATGTCGATGGAATTGTCTGACAGCTCCAAAGTGGTATGGGAACGCGTGGCTGAAGAATGCGATCTCAACAAAATAGATTATCTGGAGGAGCTGCGCAATTAAGAGAACTAAAGCCCACCCCAACCCTCCCAAAGGGAAGGAGTTTAAAATACCTTAACCAAGATTAGGTAATCCAGCTCCCTCCCTTTGGGAGGGTTGGGGTGGGTTATTGCTTACAACTCCAAGTCGCCGTCGTGGATTTCGTGCCACGGCAGACCCTGCTTGTTGAGTTGCTCAAGGAACGGATCTGGGTCGAACTCCTCCACGTTGAATACACCGGGCTTGCGCCAAAGTCCCTTGAAGAACATCATGGCACCAATCATGGCGGGCACTCCCGTGGTGTAACTCACGCCCTGCATGCCTGTCTCTTCATAAGCGGCGCGGTGCGAGCAGTTGTTATATATATAATAGGAGTGCTCCTTGCCGTCTTTCAATCCGCGTATGCGGCAGCCGATGGAGGTCTCACCCTCGTAGTTCTCACCTAAATCCTGCGGATTAGGAAGAACCGCCTTGAGGAACTGCAGGGGAACGATCTTGACTTTGACAAGCCCCCCCTCATTCCCCCCGAGGGGGGAAACTTCGGCCAGCGGAGCCTCGTAGATGACTTCGTCGATGCGGCTCATGCCGATGTTCTGAATCACTTCAAGATGTTTCAGATACTGCTGTCCGAAAGTCATCCAGAAACGGGCGCGCTTGATGGTGGGATAATTGATGACGAGCGACTCTATCTCTTCGTGGTGAAGCAGGTAACTGTCGCGCGGGCCGATGCCGGGATAGGTCAGGTCTTTATGAATCTCCAACGGTTCGGTCTCTACCCATTTGCCGTCTTCCCAATAAAGTCCCTTCTGTGTGATTTCGCGGATATTAATCTCGGGGTTGAAGTTGGTGGCGAAAGCCTTGTGATGGTCGCCGGCGTTGCAGTCAACGATGTCGAGATATTGTATTTCGTCGAAGTGGTGTTTGGCGGCGTAGGCGGTGAAGATACTCGTCACGCCCGGATCGAAACCGCAGCCGAGGATGGCTGTCAGTCCGGCTTCACGGAAGCGGTCGCGATAGGCCCACTGCCATGAATACTCGAAATGAGCCTCATCCTTCGGTTCGTAGTTGGCGGTGTCCATATAGTTGCAGCCGCATGCCAGACAAGCCTCCATGATCGTGAGATCCTGATAAGGCAGGGCGAGGTTCAATACCAACCGGGGCTTATACTCATTGAAAAGTGCTTTCAACTGCTCCACGTCGTCGGCATCCACCTGGGCGGTGCGGATGTCCATCGTCAAACCCTTCTTGTGAATAGCCTCCACAATGGCATCGCACTTCTCCTTACGACGCGAGGCAATGATAAACTCGTCGAACACATCGGCGTTCTGTGCAATCTTATGGGCTGCCACGGTAGCCACGCCACCAGCGCCAATCATCAATATTCTGTTCATCTTATAGGTTGTTGATAATGTTATTTCGATTTAGTTACTGCATCTGAGCATCCAACTCAGCTGCACTGATGCCCAGGGCCTGCATGAGTGAATAGCCTAAAATCTCCTGACGGAAATTGCCGCCCGGCATGGGCTGCATGGCAAAAAGCGTAATACGCTTGTCGTCATCAGCGCGACGGAGCATCTGGCGCAGGTGGTCGTAACAGTCACCATCCTCTGAATTGGGAACCACCATCAGCCGCTTCACATCCTCAGACTCCACGACCGCCTGTACCACATCTAAAAGCAAATCGTCTTTGGTCGTAAGATGTTCGACGGGAACTGCCGAAAAGACAAACTCGCCGAGATGATCCTTGAAAGCCTTGCCATCCAACTCGCTGAACGAAGCGGGAACGAAGTTATCAAAGCCATCGGATGATTTGTCATGAACGAGGACGACAGCGACGGAGTTGTCACCATCGGGCTTAATGCCACCATCCAAGGCCAGACAATCTGCCCATCGCGCCAAATCAGCAGCTGGAATCTTACGCCCCAGCATCCGCTCAAAGTTCACGATGAGGTTAAATGCCACGCGGTCGACATATTCTGCATCCACCACGATGACGTTTTCGCTCCAGAGGGTATCATTTTTGTTCCCGTCCATCCTTGTTTTTTCTTTATACGCTTGCAAAAATACGAAATAATCTTGAAATGTGATTTGTTTTTTGAGAATAATTTATAACTTCGCAGCCGCAAAAAGAAAAAACGAAAAAATGACAACAATAAATTTATCCCCCAAGAGGTGGTTGGCAATACTCATTACCATCGTGATGACCTTTGCGACGGCAACAGCACAGGAAAACGCCAATACGCGGCAGGCACGACAGATTTTCGACAGGACATATAACATGGTGTTCGGCCCGCAAGGTTGTTCGCTGAGCTATGCAGTGAACATCATCGGACTCTATAAGACCGAAGGAAACATCTGGTATAAAGGCAAGAAACAGAAATTCATCGAAAAGCGTTTTTCGGCATGGTGTGACGGCAAGGACCTCTACCGCGCTGACCGGAAGAAGAAGACAATTGAAAGGCACAACCCCAACTCGCCCAACCGCGACAAATATGCCTCAAAATTTAAGTTTGTGCCCGACAACTATACGTACCACATCACGGCAAGCGGCAACGATTTCATCATCACGCTCGACGCAAAAAAAGGCGTTGACGGGGTGAAGCATGCCAAGTGTGTGATTGACAAAGTCACACGAGTACCGAAAAGCCTGAAGGTGAAGGTGATGTTCTTCTGGGCAAGCATCAAGATAAGCAACTTCCACAGCGGCATCATCAATGAATCCATTTTCACCTTTCCCCATCAACAGTTCAGCAACTATAAAATGATTGACAAGCGGCAGGAATAGGGCCATTGCCAAATCTTTGGGAAGAAAAATCAAATAATATTGTTGCCGTTTCACGAAAAATCCATATCTTTGCGGACAAGTTACAAACTATAAACAAACTACATCATGAAAAGTATTCTCGAAGGAAGACCTGAACTGGAAAAAGAGGTCATGAAGATTGCAGAGGTTGCCGGCTATCTCTGGCAGAACGGATGGGCCGAGCGCAACGGTGGCAATATCACTGTGAATATCACTAAGTTCGTTGACGACGAAATCCGTCAGTTGCCTGCCATTAGTGAGGTGAAGCAGATTGGAGTGACACTGCCCCTGCTGAAAGGCAACTATTTCTATTGCAAAGGCACGGGCAAGCGCATGCGCGACCTGGCCCGATGGCCGATGGACAACGGATCTGTCATCCGCATTCTCGACGACTGTGCATCGTATGTCATCATTGCCGACAATCCTGTTCAGCCCACCAGCGAACTGCCTTCCCACCTGACCGTGCACAATCACCTTATCGAGAAGGGGTCGAACTATAATGCCACTGTTCACACCCACCCCATCGAACTGGTGGCCATGAGCCATAATGCCGCCTTCTTGAAGAAAGACGTGCTCACCAACATTCTGTGGTCGATGATTCCCGAGACGAAGGCTTTCTGCCCATTAGGATTGGGCATCATTCCATACGAACTGCCTGGCAGCAACCGACTGGCCGACGCCACGCTGGCACAGCTCGACGACTACGATGTGGTTCTCTGGGAAAAGCACGGTGTTTTTGCACAGGGTCTCGATGTCATGGATGCCTTCGACCAGATAGACGTGCTCTCGAAGAGTGCCAAGATTTTCATTAACGCCAAATGTATGGGATTTACGCCCGAAGGCATGAGCCAGGAGCAGATGAAGGAAATGTCGGTTGCCTTCAACCTTCCGAAATGAGTTATTAACTAAAACAAAAAATCTTCAGAATCGTTTCTGAAGATTTTTTTGTTTCATTCCATTCTATATTTCTTCGCCGTAGCGTTCCTTAGTTATTTGTGCCAACGGCTTACAACGGGTGTTGGGACAACCGATGAAACCAACCACCAGCGAGATGAGCAACAAGGCAATCATGCAGTAGGCTGCAACCGTGAAGCCCTCGCCATTTTCTCCATAAATATATGTGAAGATAAGTCCCCATACTGCCGACAGACCGCGTACGATGAAGAACATCAGTCCCTGAGCACCGGCACGGAACTTGGCCGGGAACAATTCGGAACCCCACAGGGCATAGAAAATCTGCGGAGAGGATCCGCCCTGAACACCCCAAAGAATGGCAAAAGCCCACAAACCAGCAGAGCCATTGACACCAATCGTTACAATAATGAGCCATGCTGCAATGGCCACCAGCAGACCGAAGGTATAGATAGCCTTGTGAGAGGTCTTGTCGATAAGTTTCGAAACAAAGAAAGTGACGCCCACAATGATGGCCCATTGAATGCAGTTCATCCAGTTGGCCTGCTCATTGCTCACGCCGCCTGCCGTCTCATAGATATGAGGCTGGAAGAACCCCATTACGGAGGCTACGAGGTTCCAAGTCAGATAGATAGCTGCAAGGAAACAAACGGTCTTGACAGCAATACTATTCGAGAACAGCACCTTGATGTTATCCAACAACCCCGTCTTCTCTCCCTGATCTTTCTGAGCCGTAAACTCGGCACTTTCCTGAAGCTGACGCTGCAGGTTCCAAGCAATAAATGCCACGATGAAAAGTGTCAGGAAAACGATGCGCGACGAGAACACGTTGGTTGCTTCTTCAGAAAGGTCAGCACCGCCAAAAGTGTGAGCCACTGCCTCTACCCATCCGAACAGGTAGCCTCCCGGTGCAAAGAGCATGCCAAACAGCAAAATGCACATAGGTCCGAGCCCCCACGACATTTGCGAGATGCAAATGTTACGACCGCGATTGTTCACCTCAGAAGACTCCGATATATAAGTCCATGAGGCCGGAACACCCACACCCACGGAAATTCCCGTGACGAGGAATCCACAGAGCAGCATGGGGAAATTGACGGAGAACATCACCAGCAACACGCCGAGCATATAAACCAGCAGGTTGTAGGTGAAGATGAACTTGCGGCCATACTTGTCGGCCAGGAATCCGCCAATGATGGCACCTATAGCAGCACCCAGGCAATTGGCGCTGATGAAATTGAGCCAGCCGAGATGAACCTCACTCAGCCCAAGATAGTTCTGCCACAGCGTCAGGCCAGAAGCACCGGCCACAATCGCTCCAGCATCGAGATAATTGGTAAGAGACACGGCTATCGTGCTCTTTAAACTACTTTCCTTTGCCATTTTTTTCGTTATGTCGTTATGACGTTATTAGGTTGCGATTTTATCTGCAGACTACGTCGCACTCAATGTTGAATATCTTTGCCACCTTCAGGATAGTGTCGATATGACGGCCGACGGCAGCTGCCATGTGGTGAGTGGGTCCTGCCTCGCTCCACTTGTTGACAAATTCACGGCAAGAGAGGGAGAACTTCGTGCGCATATTGGTATCGCCAAACATGAAGATGGGGCCTTCTTCGTTGACGCCCTCGGCTGCAACAAATTTGAATACACCATTCTTGTCTTGCGTTATGGCAAGATAGGTGACGGGGCCAACAGGGGGATAGAACTGGGTGAGATAGCCACCGCCGCTCTTGCCGTGGAATACGGGAACAATCTTCATTGTGGGTTTATGAGCCTGAGAAATGTCAAAGTCGCCAGAACCCGAGTGACCGATGATGCAAATGTCTTTCGGGAAATCGATGGAATACATCTCGGCAAGCGTTCCTGTACCCGAAATTGTCTTCAGAATCGACATCGCCATAGCTACCTTCATGTCACCCTCTACGGCACATGCCGTGTGCTGCTTGATGAGCATGGAGAAAGCCGGAATCAGCATGGAGTCGAGTTTTCCTGCAACACCCTGGGCAAAACCGTCATAGTGGGAAGCAATCATACCCAGTTTCTCGTCTTTCACCCACTGTTCGAAAGCCACCACATACTTAGCCATGTCCCAAACTTTCTCGATGGTACCGCCACCCTCAATCTCGAAGGTGTCGAGTATATCCTGCGCCTTGGCACGGATGGCATCCTCGTCGGTGATATTGTCGGCAATGGCCCACATCTTTTCCCAGTCAAACTGCTTGGTATAGACAAACATGCGGTGGTAGAGATTAGTCTCGTCGATGTAAAGGTCCATCATACCGGGATAAGGACGGCCAATCTGTGCGATATTGGTATCGCGGAAACGACGGCGCACCTGAGCAGCACGGCACCAGTCTTCGATTTCTGCCTGAACACCTGGGTCGCCGCCCTCGACAACACCCGTAATGACAGCCGAGCGTTTGCCAGCACGATTCAGATCGGCCACCATCTCACCAATGGCACCACAGGCATAGAGTTCGCCCAGCCAAGTAGGAATGTCGGTCTTGTCATAATCGGGAGCCAGTTTCTTCTGCACGTTGACAATGACGACAGGAACGTCGAGGTCGCGAACGGCAGGCAGCATGTTATAAGAAGTACAGTAGGTGAGCATCTGCAAGATGACGAGGTCAACATCGGCACTGCGGAACTTGTCACCGGCCTCCATCGACTGTTCTTTCGTGGTCACCATTCCGCCATCGATGATTTCGATGGTCTCGGGCAGCGTCTTCTTGAATGCAGCATACTGAGCCTCAAACTCGGGGACGAGTTGAGGGAACTGTGGCAGGTATGCTCCGAGTGCAATAGAGAACACACCCACCCTTGCTTTTGTTTCAACTAATGGTTTTGCCATAATCTTACAAAAATTTTAATGTTAATAATGTCTTTTCTTTGGGGACAAAAATCTACATAAATCTTACACAAAATCTCTTTTTGTCACATACTCGTATGAACCCTTGATATAGTCGTAAAGGTATCTCTCTGAAATCAAATTTTTCGGATGACCGAAATTGACAAGAACGCCAGCGAAAGAGTCTGTGATGCGCAAATAGTTGAACAACAGAGCCCTATGCTCATTGCTAAGTTCTAAGACGGCCTTTGTTTCTACTATCAAATCCCCATAGCACACAAAATCTGCAATATATTTTTTCTTCAGCTCTTGACCATGGAAATACATCTTCAAGACTTTCTCACGTTCCCAGGGGATTCCTTTCTCTGAACACACGATTGAAAAGCATTCCTGATAGATGGGTTCGGCCAACCCATAACCAAGCTCATTGTAAACGTCCATTGCCGCACCAATCACCTGACACATTTTACCAAGATATTCCTTCCTTTTCTCCTCCAACATAAGAGATTTGTGTTAGATTTCTGTAGATTTTTGTCCTTAATAATATCTATTAAATTACTGTTTCGTTATCTGGAGATACTTGTCGAAGGCCTGATCCCAAGCAACCTGATCCTGTGGCTCGTACCTGACGAGTTCAACAGAGTTGGCAATGATGCGGCGCATCTCCCAGATATCGCTCACATCGCCCACAGCCTTGGCCTGAACCATGATGTTACCCAGCGCCGTGCCTTCCTGAGGTCCGGCCAGAACGGTCACGCCAGTGGCATTAGCCGTGAACTGATTCAGGTATTTATTCAACGAACCACCACCGATAATGTGCAGCACATCGATGGGGAACGATGCCATTTCTTCAAGATAGCCAAACACCTGCTTGTAGCGCAAAGCCAGCGAGTCGAAAATACAACGGCAAATCTCTGCAGGCGTTTCCGGAACCTGCTGTTCCGTGTCTTTACAATATTGCTGTATAGCCCCAATCATCGATGAGGGATTGGCAAACATGGCATCGTCAGGATTAATAATTGAGCGGAACGCCTCCACCTGCATGGCAGAGCCCTGAAGTTCGGGGTGCGACAACTTCTGCACTTCCTCGGGCCATTCCTTCCTGCAACGCTCATAGAGCCACATTCCGCAGATATTCTTCAAGAAACGGGTGGTTCCCTCGATTCCCCCTTCGTTGGTGAAGTTGCGCTCATAAGAAACATCATTAATGATGGCATCTTTGACCTCAATACCCATCAGCGACCAGGTGCCGCTCGACAGATAGGCGAATTTCTCGTCCTTGGCAGGAACGGCAGCCACAGCCGAGGCCGTGTCGTGACCTCCAACGGCATAGACGGGAATGGCTCCCAAACCTGTCATCCGCTGCACTTCTTCGGTCAAAGTTCCAATCATGGTGCCGGGATTTACCATCTTGCCAAATTTCTCGCGATTGAGCCCAATCGAGGCCAGCAGTCGCTCGTCGAGTTCTTTTGTGCACGGATCGAGGAGTTCCGAGGTCGAGGCGATGGTGTATTCACAAATCTCATTGCCCGTAAGCATCCACGACAGCGCATCGGGCATAAACAGAATTTTCCGGGCATGCTCCAATGCCGAATTCCGTTCGCGCCGCATGGCGTAAAGTTGGAAAATCGAGTTGAAGTTCATCAGCTGGATGCCCGTCACGTCGTAGACTTCTTTCTTGCCCATCACATTTTTCAGATAGTCGTCCATAGCATCGAAAGTGACGGGATCCCTATAGGCACGCGGATTCCGCAGTATGGCTCCGTCGTCACCAATAAACACAAAGTCCACGCCCCACGTGTCGATACCAATCGATGTGATTTCCAATCCCCGACGGGCCACTTCCTTCAGTCCCTTGATGATTTCAAAATACAGGGCAAAGATATCCCAATAGAAATGACCGCCCTGCTCAATCAGGTTGTTTGGAAAGCGGGTTACCTCCTCCAGCAGTATCTTGTCATTTTTAAGACTTCCGATAATGGTTCTCCCACTTGTGGCTCCCAGGTCCACCGCAAAGAAATATTTGTTCGTGTCCATTTTTTGTTTGCTTTGTAGTTTGAATGCTGCAAAATTAGGAAAAAAAAGGAAATACCCACCACAATAATTTGATTTTTGAACTGCAATTTTTGAAATTGGAAACGTTTACACAAAATTACGTACTAATCATTCTTCATTCTTCATTTTTATTACTATCTTTGCAGCGTAAAACATAAATCATAATCAACTAACAACTATGCCAACATTAGCTATAGCGATTGTTATCGTTTTTATCGTCGGATACTTCTTTATTGCATTCGAGAGTGTTACAAAAGTCAACAAGGCAGCCATTGCACTACTGATGTGTGTGTTCTGCTGGACGCTGCTCATGATGGGCAAGGGCGCATTCTATCCCGACATAGCAGCCGACGGGCTGTTGGGACATATTTCCGAAATCATTGAGCACCATCTGGGCGATGCTGCCGGCACGCTGTTCTTCCTCATGGGTGCAATGACCATTGTGGAAATTGTGGACTCCAACGGTGGCTTCAATTTCGTGCGCGATGCCATCAAGACGCGCTCCAAGAGGAAACTGATGTGGCGCGTGGCCTTTATGACCTTCTTCCTGTCGGCCATTCTCGACAATCTCACCACCTCCATCGTCATGATCATGGTGCTGCGTAAACTGGTGAAGAACCATTCTGAGCGACTTATCTATGCCGCACTCATCGTCATAGCGGCCAACTCTGGCGGTGCATTCTCGCCCATCGGCGACGTCACCACCATCATGTTGTGGATTAAAGGCGTCATCACCACACAGGGCGTGCTGACCGAAATCTTCATCCCGTCGCTCGTTTCAATGATTGTGCCGGCCTTCATCCTGCAATACTCGCTGAAAGGAAAATTCGACAAGTCGCAAAACCTGCCCAAAGCCGAAGTGACGCAATTCACCAAGGTGCAGCGCGACATTATTTTCTGGCTCGGCGTAGGCGGACTGGTGTTTGTCCCCATTTTCAAGACACTCACCCATCTTCCGCCGTTCATGGGCATTCTGCTGGTTCTTGGCGTGCTGTGGACCGTTACCGAAATCTTCCATCACAAAACCGCTGAAGACGACACCATGGCCAAGCGCGTGAGCGACCTTCTTTCGCGCATCGATCTGAGCACCATCATGTTCTTCCTCGGCATACTGATGGCTGTGGCCGTGCTCCAGGAAATTGGCGTGCTGGCCGCCCTTGGCGAAGGACTCAACACTGTCTTCAACGGCAACCATTATCTTGTTACCGGCATCATCGGCGTGCTCTCTTCGATTGTCGACAATGTTCCGCTCGTGGCCGGCTGCATGGGAATGTACCCTGTCCAGCCCACAGGCGACATGGCCGTCGACGGCATTTTCTGGCAATTGCTGGCTTACTGTGCCGGCGTGGGCGGTTCCATGCTGATTATCGGTTCCGCTGCCGGCGTGGTCGTCATGGGACTGGAGAAAATCACCTTCGGCTGGTACATGAAGAAAATCACGTGGATTGCTTTCGTGGGCTATCTTGCCGGCATTATCTGCTACTGGCTGGAAAAGACCTTCATCTTCTGAATTAAACCATTTATTCATAATAACATGAACAAAAAAATCTTCATCGCTGCAACCATGATTGCGACAACAACCGCTATGGCTCAACCTAAACTGACGCCATCGAACATCGACCAAGTACTAAAGCAAATGACCCTCCAGGAGAAAGCTACCATGCTGGTGGGCTACACTTTCGGGCAAAGTTATTGGGGACTGCCCAGCGATCCCGATCCCAACGCAGGGGCCATCGTGCTCGGCGCGGCAGGAAACACGGCCAAGATTGACCGGCTGGGCATTCCACACACAGTGCTCACCGACGGCCCTGCAGGCGTGCATATCTCGGAAAAACGCCCCAACGATCCGAACACCTACTACTGCACGGGATTCCCCATCGGAACCTTGTTAGCATCTACGTGGAACACTGAACTGGTGAAACGCGTAGGCGAAGCTATGGGAAACGAAGTGCTGGAATATGGATGCGACGTCATCCTCGGACCCGGAATGAACATCATGCGTTCTCCACTCTGCGGCCGAAATTTTGAATACTTCTCTGAAGACCCGTTCGTGACAGGCCTCATCGGTGCAGCTGTCATCAACGGAATACAGAGCCAGGGCGTGGGCGTCAGTGCCAAGCACTTCGCCGGCAACAACCAAGAAACCAACCGACTGCACAACAACTCGGTGGTTGACCAGCGCACACTACGCGAAATCTACCTGAAAGGTTTCGAAATTGCCGTACGTAAAAGTCAGCCCTGGACCATCATGAGCTCGTATAACTACCTTAACGGCCCGTGGACACAGGAGAACAAGGAACTGCTCACCACCATCCTGCGCGACGAATGGGGATTCAAGGGCATCGTGATGACCGACTGGACAAACACCCGCCACACCGACCGCCAGGTGGCTGCCGGAAACGACCTGCTCACGCCGGGCAACGCCGAACAGATAGCGCAAATCGTGAAGGGAGCACAAGACGGCACCATCAAGATGGAAGACATCGACCGCAACGTGCGCCGCATTCTGGAATATGTAGTGAAAACACCTCATTTCAAGGGCTATAAATATTCAAACAAACCCGACATCCAGGCACACGCCGCCCTGACGCGCGAGGCTGCTCCCGAGGGAATGGTTCTGTTGAAAAACGAAGGGAGCCTGCCCATCAAGTCGGAAAAACGCGTGGCGCTGTTCGGAATCACCTCATACAATCTCTATGGCGGCGGAACCGGATCAGGCGACGTGAACAAACCATACGTCATCGACCTGGTGAAAGGACTGGAGAATGCCGGATTTGTCATCAACGACACACTCCGTGGAGTCTATACGAAATACAATGAGTTTGCAGCCCTCGAGGCCGAGGCCGAAATGGGACCGCTCAGCACAAATTCCTTCTTCCCGCGTCCACGTGTGAAAGAGCCACAGCTGGGACTGAACACCTATATGTTCGCCGCAGCCAACAACGACATTGCCATCGTCACCGTGGGCCGCAGCAGCGGTGAAGGCGGCGACCGCACCTTTGCCGATTTCGACATCAACGACGACGAGCAGGCCATGCTGATGAATACCTACGAGGCATTCCACAAAGCCGGAAAACCCGTAGTGGTCATCCTCAACGTGGGCGGTGCCGTCAACACCGAGGAAGTGAAACCCTACGCCGATGCCATCCTGCTGGCATGGCAACCCGGAATGGAAGCCGGAAACTCGATTGCCGACGTGCTGACAGGCAAGGTCAACCCCAGCGGAAAACTGACCGTCACTTTCCCCTGCAACATCGACGATGTGCCGGCCAACAAGAATTTCCCACGCGACATCACCTTCTGGGACGAATTCACGATGGACGACGAGGCTAAGAAGGCAACGCCAAACGTGGCCGAAACACGCTACGAAGAGGGCCTGAACGTGGGCTATCGCTATTTCCAGACCGTGCAGAAGCCCGTCAGCTATCCTTTCGGCTATGGTCTCAGCTACACCACATTCGAGTACTCCAAACCTAAGGTCAGCAAAAAAGGCAAAGGCTATGTGGCAGCCATCACCGTGAAGAACACGGGCAGCGTGGCCGGAAAGGAAGCCGTTCAGCTCTACGTGACGGCTCCGAAAGGCAAACTCCAGAAACCCGCCATCGAACTGAAAGCATTCGGCAAAACCCGCGAACTGAAACCCGGCGAAAGCCAGCAATTGCTGCTGACATTCACCAACTACGACCTTGCTTCGTACGACACCGACCAGCAGGCCTGGGTTACCGACGGGGGCGAATATACTGCAAAATTCGCAGCCTCAGCCGAAGACATCCGCCAAACCGTCACCTTCAAGGCCAGTGCCGAAACGGTGAAGTGCCACGACGTGATGCGTTAAGCAAATAGCATAAAAAGAACTTTAAGGCACCCCGTTGCCAACCTTATTGCACAGGTTTATTGCTGACAGATAAACCTGTGCAATTTGTATTTTCGCATGTCTGTACTCATCCTTTCGCTCGCCTTAAATCAGCGTTTTATCTGCCAAATATCAGCGTTTGAATTGCCAAAGTCCATTATTCGAGTTGTAATTTAATTGAAATTGGTCGGCAATTTAATTGAAATTGGTCGGCAATTTAATTGAAATTACTCTGCAATTTAATTGAAATTACAACTCGGATGATAGATTTTGGCAAGTCGGGTGCTTATCTGCGGCAATCGAAAACAATGCTATCTCGATTGCTGGCGGAAGTCGCTGGGTTTCTGGCCAGTCTTGGCCTTGAACTTCGACGAGAAATAATCGGGGCTCTCAAAATACAGTTGATAGGCGATTTCCTTGATGGTCAGGTCGGTGGTGCTAAGCAATTCCTTGGCGCGCTGAATTTTCAGTGCCTGCTGATAGAGTGCCGGAGAAATCCCCGTGAATTCCTTGAAGAGCTTGCGGAAATTGCTGTAGCTGACACCCATCTCGGCGGCAATCTGCTGGATGCTGAGCGGACTCTCCAAAGCCTCACGGATGCGCAGTCGGGCGCGGTTGACCATATCCACACGGTTGCTGTCTTTGCTGAGGATGATGTTTCGCTCCAAGGCATACATCAGTCCGATGAGGTGGTTCACGACACCAGCCAATACCTGCTGCACGTATGCAGCCTCCTCGAATGCCGCGTTCAGGGCCGAATCGAAAAGTGATACCATCATTGAACTGTAGCCAACATGATAGATGGGTTTCTCGGGCGATAGGAATCCATAGCGCACACGGTCGTCCATGTTGCGCCCCATATAGCCAATCCAATAGCTTTTCCACGTTTTATGCGAGACGGGATAATAGTTGTGCCACTCACCCGGGAAGAGCAGGAATATGTCGCCAGCCTTAATCTTTGTCGGTTTCTGATGGTCGGAAGTGAAAACGCCCTCACCCTCAACAAGATAGAGCAACTGGTACTCGTTCAGTACTCGTCCTTTCGTCACATCAAAGAAATAGCCGTCGGGGTGGTTTGTAGTGGGATAAGGCTCGCCGGCACGCACTTCGTCGTAACCCACGGTGCTGACGGTGAGTCCCCAGCGTTCATCGCGCTCATTGGCGACCAGATATTTACTCTGTTGCATATTTTCAGTATTTAATTGGTCGGATTGTCGTTCATTTGCGAAGTTGGCCAGTTCACGAGGTAGAGTTGCTCGGTGGCCCGGGTGAAGGCGGTATAAAGCCAGTGGATATAGTCGGGCGTAAGCATATCGTCGTTCATATATCCTTGGTCGATATATACATGTGCCCACTGTCCGCCCTGAGCCTTGTGGCAAGTGACGGCGTAGGCATATTTGATTTGCAGGGCATTGTAATGACGGTCGTTGCGAACGGCCTTCATGCGGTCGGGCTTTTTCGGAATATCGGTATAGTCTTCAAGCACTTTCTGGAACAGCTGGTCACTCTGTTCGCGCGTCAGTGCAGGCGCCTCGGCCGTCAGTGTGTCGAGCAGTACGGTAGCATCGAGCTCAAGGTCATCATAGTCGGGAAACAGTAATGTGGCCTCAGCAAAATGGAATCCGTAGAGTTCGTAGATGTTGCGCATCCTTTGCACCTGGCAGCGGTCGCCGTTGGCGATGAAGGGGAGCCCACCCCCTGCCCCTCCCGAGGGGAGGGGAGTATTGAGGGGAACTGCCCCCCTCCCCTCGGGAGGGGTTGGGGGTGGGCTTTTCCAATAATAGTTATTCTTCACCACCATCAGCTGGTCGCTTCGATTAAGCGGTTCCTCGCTGTCGAGGATGGTGTTTCGAATGCCCAGGTTATACACATTGGCACGTTTGTTGCTGCGGGTGATGACTATGGTCTCGTCGATTCCCACACGGCTATAGCTGGAGTTCAGCTGCTCAACGAGTTCATTTCCGGGAACCACGTGGATATCGGGAAAACCATGAAAACGAATCTTGGGCAAGACAGGCAGATAGCCGTTGCCCGACTCCATCAGCAAACGGCGAATCATCGTAGCATTCCACAGAATGCCTGACTCCTGCGACTGACGTAGCACCTCGCTAAGATCGGCCTCATAAACGCGAAGCCCATAACCCGAAACCACGTCGCGAATCAATGCAGGCGACTCTTCTTCACCCACGGGCGGCAACTGTGCCTTGTCGCCGATAAACAGGAGGCGGCAGTTGTTTCCCTGATAGACGAACTGGATGAGGTCGTCCAGCAAATTGCCCGAACCGAATGTCGAGTGGTCCATCATGGCGGAACCATTACTGATCATGGATGCCTCGTCGACGATGAAAAGCGTGTCACTATGGAGATTGTCGTTAAGACTGAATCCCGTCATATCGCCCGTAAACGTCTTCTGCCGGTAAATTTTACGATGAATTGTGAAGGCCGGATGACCGCTGTTGAGCGAGAACACCTTGGCAGCCCGCCCCGTGGGAGCCAGCAGCACGACCTTCATCCTGAGCTCGGCGAGCGTACGGACAAAAGCTCCGGCCAGCGAAGTCTTACCCGTTCCGGCGGAACCGCGCAGAATCATGGCCGACTGAGGACGGCCTTCGGTGACAAATTCACAGAAAACCTTCATTGCCTGCACCTGCTCGGGTGTAGGTTCGTATTGAAAACACTGACGTATGCGATATTCCAACTCAGTACTTATCACATGGCAAAGATACGAATAATCTCGCTTATTTTTTATTCTGGGACAAAGTATTTTCGCCTTTATGGCAAAAATACCAAAAAAAAACGTACCTTTGCAACCAAGAATGGAAATTAACAACAGCAATATCATTACCAAAAAGCCCCGCCTGACCATCAGAATTACTCAGGGCGGAATGTCGTTCTCGGCAGTAGACCCTCAGGCCGAAAACCAAATCGTCTACGAGAACTACGTCACCAAAAGCGGAATCTCGCAGGCAGCCAACCTGCGCGAGGCTTTCCGTAGCAACGACCTGCTGGCCTCGGGATGGACGCGTGCGCTGATGATGGTCGACACGCCTGTGGTGATGATTCCTGTGGAGATGTTTACAGAAGAGTCGAAAGAGACTTTCTATCACCACGCCATTACTGGACATGAATCCGACATTATCATGCACACGGTGATACCGTCGCTCAACGTCGTGGCACTGTTCAGCTTCAACAAAGACCTGAAGACGGTGGCCGACGACCACTTCAGCGACGTGAAGTTCACCCACGTGTGCGTGCCAGTCTGGAATCATCTCCACCGCCGTTCGTTTACCGGTGTGCGCCAGAAACTTTTTGGCTATTTCCATGACAAACAACTCGAAATCTGCGCCTTCCACCAAAACCGGATTAAGTTCCAGAACAGTTTTTCGACAAGTCATGCCATGGACGCTGTCTATTTCCTGCTTTATGTTTGGAAACAGCTGGGACTCGACCAGCGGCGCGATGAGCTCCACCTGACGGGAACAATTCCACAAAAAGAGAAAATGTTGGAGGAACTGAAGAAATACGTGAAGAATGTTTTCGTGAACAATCCTACAGGAGAATTCAACCGCGCACCCATCACACAGATAAAAGGAATCCCATACGACCTCATTACCCACTATCTGAAATAAATGAGAATCATCACGGGAAAATACAAAGGCAGGCATTTCGATATTCCGCGCTCGTTCAAGGCACGGCCAACGACTGACTTTGCCAAGGAAAACATCTTCAACGTACTCACTGGTTACATCGACTTCGAAGATGCCACAGCACTCGACCTGTTCTCTGGAACAGGCAGCATCACGCTTGAACTGCTTTCCCGGGGCTGCAAGCAAGTGGTCAGTGTGGAAGCCGACCGCGACCACTACCGATTCATTTGTGAGTGCTTGAAAAAACTAAGCCCCTCCCCCGCCCTCCCCATTCGCGGTGACGTCTTCCGCTTCGTGAAATCGTGCCGCCAACAGTTCGACTTCATCTTTGCCGACCCGCCCTACGCACTTCAAGAACTTCCAAAAATTCCCGACTTGATATTTGAAAAAAATCTGCTTAAGGAAGATGGCGTGTTCGTCTTTGAACACGGCAAGAACAATGATTTTTCAAAACATCCCCACTTCGCCGAACACCGTCAGTATGGAAGCGTGAACTTTTCTATTTTCAAAGCAACGGCGAAACCAGCCGAATCAGACTCTCCCACAGTTGCTGGAGAAATGAGTGATGCCCTAAATCCTTGACATCCTCGAGCATCACACTTTCGCGCACATCCTGAAGGTAAACCTCCTTCAGCCGCCGTGCCATCTTCGGGTCGTAGATAAAGGCATTTGCCTCGAAATTGTTTTCAAACGAACGGAAGTCGATGTTCGTGGAACCCACCGTACAAAGGGCGTCATCGCTTACCAGCATCTTGGAATGGTTGAAACCGGCCTTGTAGAGATAAACCTTCACACCACTCTCCACGGTCTGCTTCACATACGAACGGCTCGCCCACTCCACAAGTTTGGCGTCAGTTTTATCAGGTATCATGATGCGCACATCTACACCCGCCAATGCCGCCGTACGGATGGCAAAAAGCACCGATTCGGTGGGGAGGAAATAAGGTGTTGACATATACACATAACGCTTGGCCTGCAGAAGAATGCGCACATAACCCTGCATGATATCAGGCCATTGGGAGATTGGGCTGCTCGTCACAATCTGTATCAGACAATCGTTCTTGACTTTCTCGCCCAACTCTGGATAAAAACGACGATTGGTGATTAACGTGCGGTCAACAAAATACCAGTCGACAAGAAACGCCCGCTGAATGCCATATACCGCCCCGCCACGAATACGCAGATGAGTGTCGCGCCATTCTTGTCCGCTTCGTCCCTGAATATAACGCGTGGCAATGTTCATGCCCCCGATATATCCGATTTTTCCGTCGACAATGCAGAGCTTACGGTGGTTGCGATAGTTCACCTTCCCCGTAAAAGCAGGAAACTTCACGGGCATAAAGGCATGCACCTCGATTCCGCCCTCGCGCATCCGCTCAAAGAAATCATTGTCCACCTTCCAGCAGCCCACATCATCGTAGACGACTCGCACCTCAACTCCTTGCCGGGCTTTCTCCATCAAGGCATCAGCCACCATATATCCCAAGGCATCATCATTGAAGATATAACTGTCGATATGCACATGATGCCTGGCCTTTCCGATATCACGCAGCAGCGAATGGAAGAAATCGTAGCCATTCGTAAAAATATCCACCGCATTATCCTTGAAAGGCAATGCCCAGTTCTGGTTGGAAAAAAGCTTTATGAGCGCAGCCTGTTCCTCGGGAATCTTCAAATCTTTTTGTTCGGCAAATTCCAGCATAGAGCGTTTCGTCAGCTGGTCAAGCGAACGCTGTGATATGAGTTTCTCCTTACGTGTGTTACGGCCAAAAAAGAAGTAAATGATGATTCCGATGATGGGGAGGAATGTGAGCACCATCAGCCATGCCATGGTCTTGGAAGGCTGACGATTGTCCATCAGCACAGCCAAAATCGTCATCAAGGTGATGACAACATATATAACCAAGGCGATAATCTGAATCATTTAAATCCGACTAACTTGTGGGTTTGCAATGACAACCGCCACTGTGGATGCGACTTAACGTACTCCACACAGGCTTCGATAATCTCTTTATTCCTAAGCGGGTCGCCCACATCACAGGGCTGGAGATAAAGCAGAGAGGAACGGGAATCATTAGTCATGAGACCGTGAGGAAGAAAGTCCTCGGGATCGTTCGTCCCATCAAAAATCACCTTAAATTCATCGGGCAGCCGTTGTAGTCCGCCTAAAGACACATTGCTCCCTCCCTCATAGGGAGGGCTGGGGTGGGTCTTTTTTTTCGGCGACACCGTCACCCAGTCAATATTCATGGGAATGGGCAAAGTGCCATTGGTCTCGATGGCCACTTCGAAACCAGCCTCGTGCAGCTGGTCAACGAATTCTTCGGTCACTTGCAACGCTGGTTCGCCTCCTGTAAGCACTACGAAACGTGCAGGAAACTGAGATATCTCGCTGACAATTTCTTCTGGCGTCATCTCACGGTAATCCGAGAAATCTGTGTCACAGAACGGACAACGAAGATTACATCCCGAGAAGCGCACAAAGACTGCCGCCCGGCCCGTGTTCCGTCCCTCGCCTTGCAGCGAATAGAAAATCTCGTTTACCCGATAATTTCTCATTTTTCCCATTTCTCATTTTCTCCATTTCCTCATTTCTCATAACTTGCCACATTCCCCCGGCTTTCCTGAACATCCACCCGATAGCAGAGGGGAACCTGCTCGCAAATCCAGCGCGCCATGTTCTCGGCCGTGGGATTGAAAGGAAAAATGTCGTTGAGCACCTGATGATCCAGCCGTTGCTTAATCATCTGCTTGATGACGGTAAAATCCACCACCATGCCATTCTCATTGAGTTCTTCAGAGCGGCAATAGACGGTAATCACCCAGTTATGTCCATGCAGCTGCGTGCACTTGCTTTCATAGTCAAGTTGCAACCGGTGAGCCGCAGATATCTCCATTGTTTTCTTAACGTAATACATACTTCATGGTTTATACGAAATTCATTCCCAAACGTTTTGCCAAAGTGTTGCGTATTTCACGCAAATCCATCAATTCGGGCATCAGCCGCAATTGTTCTTCTGCCGGACTTTGCTTCATTCTTGTTTCCAATTCTCGGAGTTTGCCTTCAATATAGTTCATCCGGAAATCGAGAATCAGGTGAGTCACCTGTTCGCGGAGACCGTCCTCGCTGAGTTCTTTCTGCAGGCTCTTGCTCAGCTGGACACTGTCGGACGACAAATCGCCAGCCACTTTGCTCATCTCCACATCAGGATGATTGAGGAAATAGGTTTCCGACTTGAATCCTTTTTCTGACGAATGGGCCACTGCCTCGTCCAAGATACGGTTGTAGAGCGGTATGCTGAACGAAAGACCATCCTGGCCTAAGTCGTAGGCAATATACTGCGCCACGTTCAAATTGATGGTATCTCCGTCCTCGGTTTCCAAATTCCGATAGATAATCACTTCACCATGACGAATAATCATCTGGGCAAGCATGGTCTCAACGGTGGAAGAAGCCGCGCCCGAATCGTTCTGAAGATTTATAGGATGACTGCTTTGCTGCTTTCCCGCTGATTGCTGCCCGACATTAGCAGACTGAGGCTGTCTTTGCCTGATCATTTTATTCATCTGCCCAATGATGGTATTCTCGTTGATTCCCAGTTGGAAAGCACAATCCGTGATATAAGTAGCACGCACAATCTGGTCGGGAATAACGCTCAGCGAGGCGATCACAGAGTTGATTCCCTCAGAGCGCTTGACGGGGTCGGTGACGCCTCTCAGCAGATAGTCAATCTTGAACTTGATGCAATCGGTCTGATGGGTTTCTATATATTGCCGGAAATCGTTGGCCGTGTTCTTGCGCGAAAAACTGTCGGGGTCTTCACCTTCTGGCAGGAAGAGCATTTTCAGGTTGATGCCTTCGGCGAGCATCATGTCGATGCGCTCCATGGCTGCATGCTTGCCTGCCTGGTCGTTATCATAGATGAGCGTGATGTTGTTGGTGAAACGGCGCAACGTACGTGTCTGATGAACGCTGAAGGCCGTGCCCGAGCCTGCCACCACATTCTCTATGCCGCACTGGTGCATGGCGATGACGTCTGTCTGACCTTCCACGATAAACACCCTGTCATCCCTGACCATAGCTTGCTTGGCCAGGTGAATGCCATAAAGCTCGCGTTCCTTCTGATAGATAACCGATGCTGGAGAATTGACATATTTCTGCTGCACCCCTTTGGTGGCCTGGTCGAGTTTACGGGCATTGAACCCGACAACCTTTCCGCTCAGACTGAACCACGGAAAAACCACACGACCGGCAAAACGGTCGATGAGCCGTCCGTCACGTTCGCTCTTATAGCACAGTCCCACGCCTATGCCCGTATCTGGATTCTGAAGCAGATATTTTTCTTTATAGCCTTCCTTCAGCAACAGGGCGGGCAACGCATCGGCCTGCGGAAGGTCGTAGCCTAAACGGAACTTGCGAATGATGTCGTCGCGGAAACCGCGGCTGCGAAAATACTGCATTCCGATGGCCATGCCGTCGACATTGTTGTGAAGCGTGTCCTCGAAATACTTTGCCGCACGCTCGTTGACAATGAACATCGACTCACGGTCGTTCTCGGCTTCACGCTCCTGGCTCGTCAGTTCGCGTTCCTGAATCTCAATATGGTATTTGTTGGCCAACCATCGCAACGCCTCGGGATAGGTCATCTGCTGGTGTTCCATGATGAAGTTTACGGAATTACCGCCCTTTCCGCAACCAAAGCAACGGCAGGTGTTGCGAGAGGGATTGACGATAAACGACGGTGTTTTCTCGTTATGGAAAGGGCACAGACCTTTATAGTTTGTTCCGCTCCTACGAAGTGAAACAAACTCCGACACCACCTCCACGATGTTGGCGGCGTCCATAATCTTGTCTATCGTCGCCCTGTCAATCATTCCTTAATTAGATTGTGCAAAGATACGATTTAGCGAGAACAATGCAAAATAAAAATCCATTTTTATTTTCATTGCCGAGCGTAAGTATCTTATTTAGAGATACGATTTAGCGAGAACAAATGCAATACCTAAGGACAAAAATCTGCAAAAATCTAACACAAATTGTTGGATGGAACTCCCCTGAAAAACTTTCATAAATCCTAACATTTTCGTCGCTGCAATCCGCATAAAAATAGCGAAAAAGACAGGTGATTTTGGCGGATTCCATGTCTTTGAAATGCAAAAAACAGGCATCCGATGAGCAAATCATCAGCATTTAGACTTTAATTCCAGTTCATTTAAAGTCTAAATGACATGGAATTAAAGTCTGGATAAAGAGCAAACAGACTTCAACTGACGGTCAGTTGAAGTCCAAAAGCCTATGATTTAAAGTTCGGGGAATGAAAAAGGAAAGTCTAAAAAAACAAAA
>JAFRPY010000005.1 GCA_017428925.1 Prevotella sp.
AAAGCATACAGATACACCAAAAAACACAAATTTGACAAATAGATAGTCATAAAACAGCGGCATTCAGCGATTATTTTTGCTAGTTGAAGCAATCGAGGATGGCGATGCACAAAAATAGATCCTTATGAATTATTCAGGTTAAATGCAGGGCTTCCACACTGTAAATGCAACGTTTCCGCCCAGCGGAAGCATGGTTTCCGCTGATAAACAGATTTCTATTTGCCGATAAAAAACACTCAAAAATTGCGCGATTTTATTAACCGCTTGACTATCAATAATATACGAAAAGTGCCCAAAACTCGCGTATTTGGCGACCAACTGGCAGTCGATTGATTTTACGCGAGTATTGAGCCGAAAATTCGGAATTTATTTGAAAAAAGCGAGTCTGACGGCGAATAGAATTTGGTTGTTTCGCAGATTTTTATTAAATTTGCACTCACAATTCAAGAATCATGGACGATAAAATCAAAGATATTAACCTGAACGACGAAGAAAAGTCCGATGGCCCCAATGAAGATGGCCATGTTTCCGACGAACAAAACGAAGAAAAGTCACTGGCACCAGAAGGTTCCTCAACCGACGATTCCGACCTTGCCGACAGCACTTCCTCCGGTGAAGCCCACTCCGACTATAAGCCCGTGAACCGTTTCGATGCCGCTGCCGTTCATCATTTGAGCGGAATGTATCAGAACTGGTTCCTCGACTACGCTTCGTATGTCATCCTGGAGCGCGCCGTCCCCCACATCGAAGACGGACTGAAGCCCGTTCAGCGGCGCATCCTCCACTCCATGAAACGCATGGACGACGGGCGATACAACAAGGTGGCCAACATCGTGGGCCACACGATGCAGTTCCATCCCCACGGCGATGCCTCCATCGGCGACGCGCTGGTGCAGATGGGACAAAAGGACCTGCTGGTCGATACACAGGGAAACTGGGGTAACATCCTCACCGGCGACCGTGCCGCGGCTCCACGATATATCGAGGCCCGACTGTCGAAATTCGCTCTCGACGTGGCTTTCAATCCCAAGACCACCGAATGGCAGCTGAGCTACGACGGCCGCAACAAGGAGCCTATCACGCTGCCCGCCAAGTTCCCCCTGCTGCTGGCACAGGGCGCCGAAGGCATTGCCGTGGGCCTTTCTTCCAAGATTCTGCCCCACAATTTCAACGACATTTGCGATGCTGCCATCAAGTATCTGCACGGGCAGGAATTCCAGCTTTATCCCGATTTTCCAACGGGAGGAAGCATCGACGTCTCGAAATACAACGACGGCCAGCGGGGCGGTGTCCTGAAAGTGAGGGCGAAAATCGAGAAACTCGACCAGAAGACGCTCGTCATCCGCGACCTGCCTTTCTCAAAAACCGTGGCCACCCTGTGCGAAAGCATCACCAAGGCCATCGAAAAAGGAAAGATCAAGGCCAAGAATGTGACCGACCTAACCTCGGCAAACGTCGAGATTCAGGTGCTGCTCTCGCCCGGCGTGTCGAGCGACAAGACCATCGATGCGCTCTATGCGTTCTCTGATTGCGAGATAAACATCTCGCCCAACTGCTGTGTCATCGAGGACAACAAACCGCAGTTCCTGACGGTTTCCGATGTGCTCCGCCACTCTGTCGACCGCACGATGGGACTCTTGCGCCGCGAACTGGAAATCAGGAAGGGAGAACTGATGGAGCAGCTGCACTTCAGCTCATTAGAGAGAATCTTCATCGAGGAGCGCATCTACAAAGACAAGAAATTCGAAAACGCGCCCAACATGGACGCCGTCTGCGAGCATATCGACGACAGGCTCACGCCATACTATCCGCAGATGATTCGCGAGGTAACCAAAGAAGACATCCTGCGGCTCATGGAAATCAAGATGCAACGCATACTGAAGTTCAACAAGGACAAGGCCGACGAACTCATTGCCCGCATCAAAGAAGAGATTGAGGAGATTGACAGGCAACTCTCGAACATGGTGGAAGTGACCGTCGACTGGTTCCAGTTCCTCAAGGATAAATACGGTGCCGAACACCCACGCCTCACGGAAATCAAGAACTTCGACACCATCGAGGCCGCCAAGGTGGCTGAAGCCAACGAGAAACTCTACATCAACCGCCAGGAAGGATTCATCGGAACGGGCATGAAGAAAGACGAGTTCGTGTGCAACTGCTCAGACATCGACGACATTATCATTTTCTACAAAGACGGAAAATACAAGGTCATCCGTGTGGCCGAAAAGATATTCGTGGGCAAAAACATCCTGCACGTGGCCGTGTTCAAGAAGAACGACAAGCGCACCACCTACAACGTTGTCTATCGCGACGGCAAGCAAGGCCCATACTACATCAAGCGTTTCAACGTCACTTCGATAACGCGCGACAAGGAATACGACATCACACAGGGCACACCTGGCTCGAAACTGTTCTACTTTACTTCGAATCCCAACGGCGAGGCAGAAATCATCAAGATTTCGCTCGACCCATTGGGAAAGCTGAAGAAGCTGTTCATGGAAAAGGATTTCTCAGAAGTAATGATCAAGGGACGCGTCTCGAAAGGCAACCTGCTGACCAAGCGCCCCGTGAACCGAATATCGCTAAAGAGCCACGGGCACAGCACGCTCGGCGGCCGCAAGGTGTGGTTCGACCCCGACATCAACCGCCTAAACCACGACGAACACGGCAGGTTCCTCGGTGAATTCTACGACGAAGACCAGATTTTAGTAGTGCTCGACAACGGCGAATTCTATGTAACGAACTTCGATGTAAACAACCACTACGAGGAGAACATCCTGCTCATAGAGAAATATCAGCCAGAGAAAGTGTGGACAGCCGTGCTCTACGATGCCGACCAACAGGGTTATCCCTACCTGAAGCGGTTCCTTATGGAGGCATCGAAGCGCAAACAGAACTGGCTCAGCGAGAATGCCAACTCGCAACTGATACTGCTCACCGACAAAGCCTATCCGCGCATCAAGGTCACTTTCGGCGGTAACGACGCCTTCCGCGAGCCAATGGTAATCGAAGCCGAAGAGTTTGTGGGCGTAAAGGGATTCAAGGCCAGGGGCAAGCGTCTCACCAACTTGTCCATTGCCTCCATAGTGGAACTGGAGCCGCTGCGCTTCCCTGAAGTACCGGAAGAGCCGAGCGAGCAAGAAAACGAACAGCCCGTTGAAGCCGACGAAGAATCGCCTCAGGAAGAGGTTCCAATTCCAGAAAAAGAAAAAAGCGAACGGCAGATAAAGGCAGGACAGACGGGACAACTGTCACTTTTCGATGACGAAGACTTGTAAACAGACATGAAAAGCAGATATTTCAGCATCATGGGGGACGCCATGCTTCTTTTCATTGCCATGATTGCCAATGCCCAGGAACCGATGATGACGCATCAGCCCCGTCAAAGGTTCACCTTGATTGGCATCGGACAGGCGAAGATGCTCGACACTTATCTCTCCAACGAAAACTATTCGGGAACCGAGTTGCGCATGGTTTCGCAGACAGAGAAATGGCATTACCGCGAGGCTTTAAAGGAAAGTGAGCGCAAAGACACTGTAGACCACTTCTGGTCGCATGCTTTCCGTCATCAGCTATCGCTCCAGTACACCCATCCACGCTCGAACGACTGCAACTATTTAGGAGGACTCTACGCCTGCATCTTCAATTATTCGCACAACTGGAACCGCTGGATTGCTGGTCATCACATGACGTTCCAGGCGGGATTGCAGGCCGAATTGGGGTTGGGATTCCTCTATTCCACCCGTAACACCAACAACCCGGCTCAGGCAAGAGCCTATCTGAATGCAGGGCCTGCCGTATCGGTCAACTATCCTTTCCATGCCTTCCGCATGCGCCGTCCGTTAGCGTTACGCTACGAAGTGAATGCTCCGCTGCTGGGCATTCTCTTCTCGCCGAACTACGGACAGAGCTATTACGAGATTTTCACGCGCGGCAACTATGACCACAACTGTGTGCTGACAACGCCCTTCAATGCCCCTACCCTCAGGCAAATGCTCACGCTCGACGTTCAGCTGAAGCCCTTTACCATGCGTTTGGGCTATATCGGCGACTATGAGCAGGCCAAGGTGAATAGCCTGAAGTATCATACCTACAGCCATCTTTTCACCATTGGATTCGTCAAGAACCTGTAACTTTCACTTACGAAGAACAAAAATGAAAAAAATATCATCAGCCAAGACTAAAGTAAAAGCAAGGCGCAAAGACCATCACAGGAAGACAATCTATAAGATTGTTGTTTTTTGCGTGATACTTTTTACGCTGCTTACAGGGCTAACTTCGTGCGTTAAAGAAGAGGAATTCAGCGACAATGCACGCGGAAACTTCGAGGCGCTATGGAAGATTATGGACGAGCACTACTGTTTCTTTGGTGAAAAGAACATCGACTGGAATGCCATCCATGCCAAATATTCGCCAATGGTCAACGACAACATGACCACCGCGCAACTTTTCGAAGTACTTTCCAACATGCTTGGCGAACTCAAGGACGGGCACGTAAACCTGTACTCCTCGTTCGACGTGGGGCGCAACTGGTCGTGGCACGAGGACTATCCTTCCAATTTCAGCGACACCTTATATACTAAATATATGGGCACCGACTATCAGATTGCA
Source organism: Prevotella sp. (assembly GCA_017428925.1). Lineage (GTDB taxonomy): Bacteria > Bacteroidota > Bacteroidia > Bacteroidales > Bacteroidaceae > Prevotella. The sequence goes on from JAFRPY010000005.1 coordinate 4,612, forward strand.
GGCATCTTGCACTATCGTGTGCTCGACGACAATATCGGATACGTGCGCTGCTCATCGTTCGCGAACAGCATCGGGGGTGGAAATCTCGACAACGTACTCAACAATCTGGCTCCTTGCCGCGGACTCATCCTTGACATTCGCGACAACAGCGGAGGATTGCTCACCGATGCCGAGATGCTTGCTTCGCGATTCACCAACGAGGAACTCCTTGTGGGCTATATCCAGCACAAGACGGGAACCGGCCACAATGAATTCTCGGAACTCGATGAACAAAAGCTAAAACCGTCGAATGGACTTCGCTGGCAGAAACGAGTCATTGTGCTCACCAACCGCCAAGTATTCAGTGCTGCCAACGAATTCGTGAAGTACATAAAATGCTGTCCGCTGGCCACTGTCGTGGGCGACCGTACGGGCGGCGGTGCCGGAATGCCTTTTTCTTCGGAACTGCCCAACGGATGGGGTGTCCGTTTCTCGGCATGTCCCATGTACGACCGCAACAAGCAAAGCACAGAATTCGGCATTCAGCCCGACTATGAGGTTAATCTTTCGCATGAAGATTTCCTCAAAGGCATCGACACCATCATAGAATATGCCCGCAACCTGATAAACCAAAAACTATAATATCTCTTCCGGATGATTGAACTCAGGAACCTCACCATAGGCTATCAGCAGAAAGGCAACAGGAAAATAGTGGCCTCAAACATCAACGCTACCCTGTGCAGCGGCCGTCTCACCTGCTTGATTGGTTCCAACGGCATTGGCAAGAGCACCCTGCTACGCACGTTGTCAGCCTTCCAGCCTCCCCTCGAAGGCGACATCATGGTTTCACCCCCGGGTGTTTCCCTGTCTACACTTACCCACCACGACCTGTCGCGTCTCATCGGCGTAGTGCTCACCGAAAAGCCCGACGTTCAGAACATGACCGTCTACGAACTTGTTGGTATTGGACGCTCGCCCTACACGGGATTCTGGGGCAGGCTTACGAAGGAAGACCGGCAAATTGTGGAAGAAAGCCTTCGGATGGTAGGAATCGAATCACTCTCCGAACGTTTCATCCAGACACTTTCTGATGGAGAACGCCAGAAAATGATGGTGGCCAAAGCACTTGCCCAACAAACGCCCGTCATCTATCTCGACGAGCCCACCGCCTTCCTCGACTATCCTTCGAAGGTCGACATGCTCCAGCTGCTGAAGCGACTTGCCCATGAAACCCAGAAAACTATCTTCCTCTCTACCCACGACATGGAGCTTGCCCTGCAGATTGCCGACGAACTATGGCTAATGTCCCCCTCACCTATCACCATCGGCACCCCCAGACAACTGGCAGCCAATGGCACATTAAGCCAGTTCATAGACCGCCCCGGCATTCACTTAGATACGAAAACATTAGCCATCAAAGTAACAAATACCGAATAAATTTGGCTGTTTCACAAAAATAATGTATTTTTGCAAACGGAATGCGCCTGTGGCGGAATTGGTAGACGCGCTAGACTTAGGATCTAGTGTCTCCTGACGTGCAGGTTCGAGTCCTGTCAGGCGCACCCATGAGGCCACCCCCAGCCCCTCCCAAAGGGAGGGGATTTCTTGAAACTTATATTAATGATTAGAATAGTTAGATGGCATATATGCAATTATCTGCTGCTGACAGCATTCCTGATGTTGCCGAGCTGTAGCATATACGCCCAGGAACGCGAAGAGTCAATCCTATTACGTACAAACATCCTCCGCTGGGCAACACTCACCCCCGACATCGGCGTCGAGTGGCAGCTCAACAAGGAATGGAGTATTTTGGCCAATGCCACCTACACCCGATGGAGTTGGAAAGACAACAACCGCCGATTTGCCCAGAAAGAGTTTGCCGGAGAAATCAGGCACTATATGGGCTATATGTCTACGCAGCTTCCCTGGTACGTAGGACTGATGATCCACGGCGGACAGTACAATTTCGGACTGACTGACACAGGCCGTCAGGGTGACTATATGGGAGGAGGCATTACCGCAGGCTACCGCCTCCGTCTGCACAACAAACGTTTCTTCATTGACTTCGGAGGAGGACTTGGCCTGACACATGCCACCATCGAGAAGTATAAGACCATCGACGGCGTACGCTACCTGACAGGTGAAGATGAAACGAACTATTTTGGCATCAACAAGCTCTCTGTGGCTATTGTGTGGAACTTCTTAAAATAGGACAAGGCAATGAAAAAGCATATCCACAACATACTCCTGAGTATGGCCACGCTGCTCGCATTGGCATCGTGCGTGAAGGACAACCTTCTTTTGCTGCCCGACGACGACCCCGACTATTTCAACCCCAACGAATGGAAAATGGGAAGCATGGTCGTCAAGACCGACTGGAGCAGGACAGACCAAGGCACCGTACCCACAGACAACTATTACATCCTGCTCAACGACAACACATATACCGTCAGCGGAGCTACCAACACCTTCCGCCATCTTCATCCAGAAGATTACAAAGTAATCGCCTTCTACGACCCCACAGGAATCACCATTGCGAACAATGTGGCAACCGTAAACAAAGAGAGCGACGGCACCCTGCTCCGTATGCCCGGCATGCTGACGGTTTCCGACTATCAGGATGCAAAGGTGATGCGTGGCGACACCACATACGTCAACCTCACTATGCGACAATTGGTACACGAGGTAAAGGTGACCATCTACATGCGGCCTGGCGACGAGCAGACCGTAACGAACATCACAGGCTCCATCGACGGCATTGCACAAGCCGTTGACATCACCAACGGAACGGTTGTATCCGACTATAACAGCATAATCACCCTGCCCCTTGTCCTCACATACGTACCCTACAACGGCACCGAGGAAACACTAAAAGGTCAGCAAGTGCCTGCCTACACCTGCACCATTCGCATCATCGACATTATCCCGTCTTCCACCCAGCCCTTGGAACTTCACATAACTTATTCCGACGGCTCTGAAGAGAAACAGACCATCAATTTGGAGAACATCCTCGATGGAATCAACAAGAAGGAAGATACCACCGAAGTGGGGCTCGACCTCATCATCAACGACGAGATGCACATCAACTCCACCATCATCGACTGGCACATTGTCGACGAGGGCCATCACGACGTGAAATAAACCCATGCTATTACTAATAAAATAAAAAACAATGATCAAATACATGAAAAGAACATTTTCGATAAACATCTCCATGGCAACGATAGTGTGTGCCATGATGACTACAGCCTTGTTTTCTTCATGCAGCAATGACGAAGAACAAATTGTGGAGAACCAGCAGAAGCCCGTGGAACTTAAGATTACCGCTGACATTTCTACACGAGCCGCCAACGCATCATGGACGAGCGGCGACAAGATTGGCGTATTCTCTATGGACGGGACAACGCCTTCATACAGTAACATGTCGTACACCACGGCTACCGGCAACGGAAGTTTCACGCCAAGTCAGGAAGACCAGACGATCATGCTGCCCCACGACGGCGAGAGCCGCACAATAGCAGCCTACTATCCGTTCACTGCCGCAGCCGCTTCTGGTACATACGACATCGATGTCAGCAACCAAAACAATCAGGAAGCCATCGATTTGCTCATTGCCAAACCCGTCAGCAATGTCTCAAAGACAAGTCCCGTTGCAGCACTTGAGTTCCACCACAAGCTGGTGAAAATGCACCTCACGATAAGCCCCGGCGAAGGCATCACCTCAGCACAGCTGGCCAGCATGACGGTCACCATCAGCAACCAGCCGACCACAGGAACCTGCGATGTTATCAACAACGGCAACGTCATCGTCACGTCTGCCACCACCTCCACCATTACGCTGTTGACTACCAACAACGGCACTTCCTGCGAGGCCATCCTCCTGCCTGCCAATTCGACGGCGAACATGATACTCACCTTCAACATTCCAAACGCAGGTGTCTATAAGTGGGCGGTGAACAGCGCTGCTAAATCGCAATCCTTTGATGCTGGAAACAAGTACAAATATGATATCAGCATCAACAAAACCTCCATCATTGTAAATGCCAGCATCGAAGACTGGACTCAAGGCAACGGAAGTGGAGAGAACGGTAACGCCATCTAAATTCAAACAAAACAAGAAAAAAAACGATATGAAAAAGTATATTATCCTTGCAACAGCAGCCTTAGCATTGGCAGCATGCAATAGTGAACAAGAGAACGAGAAGGTTTGGGATGGTGAAATCCGTCTGAGTTCAGTAAGTATTTCCCAGTTGACGCGCGCTGCGGGACAAGATATCCAATCAACCCTTTTCGACAGTGGAGAGAATGTGGATGTTTTCATTAATGAGAACACCACCGGAACAGCCTCGACAACCTACACCCAGCCATTGACGTATACCACAGGCACCGGCGGTTCGCTGACGGCACCCTCTCCACAGTTATTTCCCTCAAGCGGCAACGGCGTCAATATCTACGCTGTCTATCCTTCTGGAGCTGCATCCAACGTAAACGGAACAGATGTGGCTTTCTCCGTAAAAACCGATCAGAGCACAGATGACAATTACAAAGCAAGTGATTTGATGACCGGTGCTCCTGCGAGCAATCCTGTTGAACGCACGGCAACCACTATTCCATTGGTGTTCAAGCACTGTCTGACCAAAATTAACCTGAATATCTATCCAGGCGAAGGTTTCACAATGGATGCACTCGCTGGAGCAAAAGTTTCTATCAGCGGTGCCACGCCAAATGCCACCTTCAATGTCAAGACCGGAGCCGTTACTTCTGTTTCCTCTGCAGGTGCTGGTGCACCAGTCATCGATTTGGGAACCCTGAATGCACCAGGAAACAATCCGTACATCAGCGGCAGTGCGATTATCATACCACAGACGATTGCTGCTGGCACAAAATTCATTTATATCACCATTGGTGTAAACCCGGCAACCAACCTTGTCTACACATTGCCGACAAGTGCTGCAACCACCTTTGAAGCCGCAAAAGTATACACCTTCAACATCACCGCAAGAATGTCGGGACTATCCATTACCAGCTCTACCATTACTGACTGGGTTGACGGTGGAACATTCACCGGCGATGCCGTACCAGCCAATTAACATATAACAATATGAAACTGAGCAAACTTCCCGTCACACGTCTCTTATTATTTACTGTTCTCGCTTCACTCTTCATTTCCCAGACCGCATGCACAGATGAAGAGGGGGACAGCCATGCAAGCCAGGAACTTGTCCTTAAGGTTAGCATGGAGGGAACGCGTGCCACCCCCGGCGGGACATGGCGTGTGGGTGACTTTATTGCCGTAAAGATAGGAACGACTGTAAAGAAATACGTTATCAAATCCCTCACAGGAGAAGCAACGGGTGCCGATGCTGCCAACACCTTCTATTGGGACGAACTGGGAACATCATCCGTCACCGTCACGGCATGGACATTCGGTGGGAAATACACCGAGACACTCAGCAACACCCTCTCCGTGGCAACCGACCAAAGCTCAGATGCCAACTTCGTCGGCAGCGACTTCCTCTACGCCCCCGCCACCACAATCACCAGGAACGCATCAGCCGTACTGAATTTCTACCACCAGATGTCGCGATTCAACATCAACGTCAAGACCGACGCCACGGCAACCATCGAAAAAGTCATCCTCGGTGGGGGCGAATGGCAAATCATGCCCTACGTAGAAGGAACCTACAGCCTGCCTGACCCCCTGGACCAAAACTCCGATCCTAATTACGGTACTTTCGTAATAGACTACGACAACCATCAGGCTGCAGAAATGATACCACATAAAGAGGAAACAAAAAGCGGCTTCGAGGCATCCTATTCAGCGATAATGATACCCACCGCCTACGAATCATTCTTTTTCTTTATCATCACCGACGACGGAACCGTATATAAAACACCATACGAGACATACATCTTCGATCCTGGAGCTGAGATTACCTACAACGTAACCATCAAGAACAAGCAACTCATTGTGGCTCCTGCCAACTGGCCTGTTGGAGTGGAAGTCTGGCAAACACCATCCGCAGCTGCCCCCTGCGACCTGACCACCACATTCAACAGTGGTGACAAAATTGGCGTTTTCGTCGTGGATCCGTCCAACTACGACGAAGTGGTCTGCGCCAACATCCCCTACGTCTACGACGGCACCGCCTGGAACCAGGCAGACGCCTCTAAAAGAGTATCTTTCTCTGATAAATTCCGCTATTTCGCCTACTATCCTTACCAGGAGTCGAACAATAACAACGTCTATTCCTGGTACGACGATGCCGAACATTTCTTCGAGCCAATCATAGGAAGCTGGACACCAAAAACAGACCAAAGCACACTACAGGACTTCAATGCCAGCGACCTGATGATTGCCAAGGGCACCGTCTGCGCCGACGCAACCGTAACCTTCACCCTCGAACATCAGATGCACCTGGTAAGGCTGTCCTACTATAATTGGGAGAACCAAGCTAACTATGAAGATGTTTCCTTCATAGGCAACTCATATTTTTACGATGAAGGTAATGCAGACAATACTTATCCCATTCCCTATAATAACGGAAACTACCTGTACTACATTGCCAAGCCAGGCACCACATTCAGCTTTTGGTGTTTCGGTAACGCAATTAATACGTACGAGCAGTATTCAGTAAACGTCAGTGAAAACAAAGGTTCCGTTACCGATTATACTATTCATCCATCATACTAAGCCGTGAGCATGTCGAAAATTCAAATACCAGATATCGTTATGTTAAAGAAAACATTCCTATTACTCCTGCTTGTTGTGACGTCAGTCGCAGTCAGGGCACAAGGGGTACTCGAAGTAGATGATCTCTCGCAAGCCAATGCTGTCTATTCGAGCGAAGGTGAGAAGGCTGCTATCGAAATCAGATGTAACCACACCATCCCCTTGAAGTTCTCGTCTACAATGGACAAGTCGGTTGATCTTTTCAGCACCGAGATTCAGGGTACAGATTCAGTGTATTTCATTGAACTTCCTGCTGGCTCGCGCTATCGTGGTCGTGTGATTACGGTAACAGCTCCTGGATTCAACCCTTTAGACATTCCAGTCGATTTGGAACCCAAGCAGTTACGCACGTTTAAGATCTACGACCCGAACTCGATGGTTGATGCCGGTTGTTATCGTGGTCACCGTAACATGGGTGTTCGCGAGATTCAGAATGCCAACTACGAAGAGGCACTCAACCAGTTCCGTGTTGCCATGCAGTGTTCCGATTGCGATAATGTGGAGAATAATGCCAATATCGCTAAAGTGGACTCGCTGATTAAGTTGCGTAGTGATGCAGATATCCTGTATCGCATGCTTGACTACAGTGCAGCAGCAGAGATTTATAACAACATCGTGCAGATTAATTCCTATGATGCATACGCTGTACAGAAGTTCAAGGAGTGTAACGAGAAGTATTCTTCTGAATGTGCTGTCACCTTCAAGCAGGCCGAGGCTTATTTCGACAATCGTCTGTTTGAAAAGGCACGTGCATTATATCAGCGCGTGGTTGAGAACGGCTGTCCTGAGGCTAAGACTTCAACAGAGCGTCTGAATAGTATTTCCAACTACCTTACCGCCAAGGAAGAACATGCCAGCGTTATCACATACGAATGGATGGATGGAGCACCTATCGGTATCCATTACGGCCGATACAACCAGACCAAAGGCGGTATCTATCTGCACCTGAATGTAAACTCCAAGGGATTCAGTGCCCTGCAGAGCAATTCAGGCAATGCCATTCCCGACCACCCCGAGGTGAATTTCGGTGTCGGCTGGACAAAACACATCGTCAAGTCGGAGAAGGTTCCTGTATGGGTGACATTCGGTCCTGGTGTGACGATGAAGGGATTCTATGGAAAGTATGAAACTATCGACAAGAATTCTCATCCCGATGAGCATGGCTATCCTACTAAGGAGGCTGTTGTGGAAGACATCGACAAGGAAGAGGGACAGAAGTTCAACGCCGCAGTCTCGATTAATCCTGAAATCGGTATCTGTGTGAAGTACAGTTACTTTGCAGCCCGTGTGGCTTATAATTACCGTTTCGCTCTCGACAGTGCGCTGAAGGATTTCCTCGGCCAGCATTGCTTCAGTCTCGGTATCGGTTTCGCCTTCTGAATAATTTGTAAACCATACAATAATGGTCCCCAAAAGTATTGCTAACTTTTGGGGCCCATTTACGATTACTGTTTGATGCTCTCTTATAAAATCGTTTATCTGACAATTCTGAAAGAACCCAGGTGGAATACGTCCTCTCGCTTGGTGACCACCTGTCCCTCAGCATTCTTGTAAGGCTGCCATGTACGTACCTGAATGAGCGGATTGTTGGCGTCGCGGAAGTCAATCATCAGGAAAAGATAACCTTCGTCGCTGTAGCCTGAAGTGTGCCAATACTGCTTCAGCGTGACGCCATACACATCGTCATACTTCGGGTGCTGCACCACTTCTATATCCTCGAATTTCACATTGATATACTTTGTGTTCTTGAATACACGTGTCAGGTTCGTGATATACTGCTGCTTCGACTGCTTAATGTATACCACCTTATTATTACTGAGCGTCATGCGGGTAAGGTCGCTGTTGGGTTTCTCCTTCACCACCTTACCAGTAATAATCAGTGCCTTGTCAGAAAACACGCTGTTCAGCAAATCAATGTCCTTGCGGTTGTAAGCCGTACGGAAGTTCTCTACGAAATCCACGATAATCTGTCGACGGGCATAGTCGAGGTCGCTCTCCTTCTGCCCCATGATTTCCTCGTAGCGCTGCAAGTCAATAGAGATACTGACACCGTCGATTCGTCCGTCGGTTGTGAAATCAATCGTCAGTTCCTGACGCGACTCTTCCTGGTCAGCCTCAACCATGTCTACGGGAATTCCACGAACCTGATAGCCACTGGAAGTTTTCAGACAACGGCTCATGATATTCACCGGAGGACAGCTCATGGCGCTGGCCTTCCACATCTGCTCAATATCCTTGATGGCTTCGGCAGTGAAATTTTCCTTCGACAGTTTTATCTTTTTCTGCTGCTCGTCGGCGGCGGTTTTGAAAAGCGACATCATCAGTGTGACGTTGCTCTCCATCTTTGCTTTGGTAGCAGCATCCACAACACCCTCATTAATCTTGAAAGTTGCACCGTCTGCCATGGCGACAGTAGCCATCATGAACAGCAAGACGGTTACGAGTGGTCTTATCATCACATTCTTCATCATTTTCAATAACTATAAAGTTTATTTATTCCTTATATTTTCCAAAAAGTGTTCGAATATTACTTTGGGGGATATTACCATAAAGTGTAGCTGTCACTACTCCACCGTCGTCAAACAAATCGTTGGTAGGTACCGTGACGACAAACAGGTGGATGAAGTTCAGCTTAGGATGGTGAAACACCAGCGTAGCCTCCATCTTGTCTTTCTTGACAGACGTTACACTACAGTAAATATCCATATTCCGGGCAAGCAGGTCGTAGATGTTCTGCATGTTCTGTTCGGGAACAGTCTTCGTGGTGCCATACATGTGCTGTGTGATGGCAATGCGCAGTTTGTTTTGCTTTACGCGGTTGAGCAGGATATTCGTAAACGACTCCATCGGATAGCGCTTGTCGAAAATCGGTTCATAGTTACCACGCTTTTCACGGACGTAGAAATCTGACTTAATCGACTTCACCTGAAAAGACTTGCCTTTCACGATATAGATGCCCCGCTCGGATGTAGATGCAAGGTCGCGCTTATTGACCGTAATGGGCGCATGATAGTTCTCAGTGACATGAGGCATGCTCAGCTGTTCATAGAGCAGCGTGTCGGCACTTACCTTGTCACGGTCCTGGGCACTCACTATGACAGCTGCCAGAAATGCTGTCAGCAAGAACCATGCGCGAGGATGTTTTTTTCTCATTTTCACTATTTCTCATTTTACTTGGTGTAGTATGCAACACGATATATTCCCGATTTCATCTGGTCACCGCCATTGCCGCGGATAGGACTCATCAGAATGCTGAAGTCAACAGGTTCCTCTGTTGCCACGAGCAGGAAGGTTTCACGGCAGTTTGCCTCGGAGAATTCGAAAGGTTCCGACTTGAATGCCACGGTGCTGCGGGCCGGCACCAGCAGATGGGCGCAGATAGCAGCCTCATCAACCGGGAGCACCAGGTATTTGTTGCCGCGCTCGTCGATATCAAGCACATTCACAAAGAGCGGTTCTTCCGTACCGTTGGTGACACGCACATAGCAGTTAGTGTTTACATCAACCTCGGGGTTAACGGGCAGTCCCGTCTCGCACGAAACGAGGTCGAAACGCACGTCCATATCCGTGGAGAGCAGGTTTTTGGGCTTTATCAGACTACTCTCCACAGAGGCAGGCTCGTCTGACATGCTTGCAAGACGATTCAGCAGGAACGAGTCACGTGCTGTAGCACGATAGGATGTGGCCGTTGCCTGCATATAGGCGCTGGGATGCGAAAGGTTCTTGCTTTCCTTCGAAAACAGTTGCTTCACCATATAGCTAAGGTATTGCTTCGACAGGTTTTTCGGAGCCTTTGCAGCCTTCAGCAGGGCACCGACGGTGTTCGTTCCCTCTGTGGTGAAGGAATACATCTTGCTGTTAGCCTCGTCAATCACCGTCACTGCACTCTCCTTGCCTATCACCAGCCGGCTGGAAGTCGTTAGAGTCTTCCGGGCATTCAAGCTCACGGTCTTTGAACCTTCATAGATTTTGGCCGTTCCCACTACAGAATAGACCAGATAATCTGCTGCGCTGACCATCGTCGAGGCCAGTATTGCAAACGACATTACTAAAAGGCGCATTGTACTATATTTCCTAATTTTCATTTTAAGTTTGAGTTTATAAGTTTATGAGTTTATGATAATTATATCACCCTCCCTTTGGGTGGTCCTTACTTTTCGTACGTAAAGAGTTCGAAGGGTTCCATTCCGTTCGGATTCATGAAGATGGGAGTCTGCTTGAAGTCGGTCATCTGGCGAACAGCCTTATAGAGATACTGATCCAACTGCTGGGTGGAAAGCCCTATCTCCCCCTCCGTGCGGGCGGCTCCGTTGAACGCGTCGACCAAGGCCTTGGTGAAAGCCCCGTTCTTCCAATTCGGGTCCTCCTTCGACTTGGTGTCGCTTGCACTGGAAGCATACATCACCATTCCATTCTTAGTCCGGCGCAACTGCTCAACGAAATGATTGCTTGCCGCAGAACGGTTACCTCCCATCAAAGCACCCGAATAGCAGGCGTCAACGAACACGATGAGCTTACCGTTGATGTCCTCTACAGCCTGACGGAAATCATTGCTGGAGAAACAATTATACAGTTTCGACGTGCTGCTTCCATAGTTCATGAAATAGAAGCGGTCTTTCTCGTCGCGATAGCCGTGACCGGCATAGAAGAAGATGCACACATCGGTTGGCGAAGACTCCTGCTTCAGCCATTCCATGGCTTCGTAGAAATCCTCACGGGTGGCCTCTTCGTCGCAGATGGTCTTCACCTGTACGTCTTGGTAGGGGAAGCCTTTCTTCGTACTGATGACATTTGAGAAATCGCGGGCATCCTTGGTGGTGAACTTCAGTTTGGGCAGTTCTGGATCATTATAGTCCCCCACTCCAATGGCAACCGCAAAGAGTCGCGGCAGTTCGGCCACCTGCTTCTCCCTGATGAGACGAATGCTTGCCGGTTCGCTGTTACCATTCTCGTTCTGGGCATAGATGGTTATCGTACAGTCACGGTTGGGAAGATCAACCTCCACCGTATTGGCTGCACGTACAGCACGGTCGGCCGGTTGTTTCTGTCCGTCAACCATAACCGTTACACGGGTGCTTGCCTCCAAGCCTTGTGCCAGCAGCTGATAGCGCAACTTGATGACATCGGTATGGAAAGGACTCTGGTCTTCAGGAAACAGGATTCTCACCTCCGGGGGTACAGGACGACTGCTAACCGAGGGCTTCGGTGCCTCCGGCTGTTGAGTTTCGTTTCCCATATTCAGGGTTATCTCTCCCTTGGGGTCTATCTCGACCTCGGTGCCCTGATTATCCTGCTTCGGTTCAGGTTGCTGGGTTGCTACAGGCTTAACCTCAGTCACATCCTGCATCGGGATGTCAGCCTTATGCTTACCGGCTGCCTTGTCTTTCCAAAGCTGGCTCATTTTCTTGTCCTGCATCACGAGCACACCTTTCTCATAGCATTCGGCAAGCGTCAGCTGGGCATTCTGATTGCCATTGTTGGCAGCTTCGGTAAGATTGCGGAGGGCCTTGTCATAGTCGATAGGCACACCACGTCCGTACATATAGCAATAAGCCAGGTTATACTGGGCCTTGGCAAAACCCTTGCGAGCGGCACGCTTAAACCACATGGCAGCCGTAGCATAGTTCTTGTCGATGCCTTCTCCGTTGTAGAGGGCATACCCCAGATTGAACTGTCCCTCCAGGCTGCCTGCATCAGCTGCTTTCTGATAGCATTCCACAGCCTTCCCGAACTGCTGCTTATCGTAAAAGTCGTTGCCCTGCTTTAGCCATTGGCCGGCTGTCTGTGCTCCAACACCTAACACCCAACACCAAACAACTATTAACAGATATATTCTTTTTCTCTTCATTTTTTCTTTGGCGGTTTAAAATAAAGTGATTTCTTAGCAAAAGCGTACAGCCGTTTCCACTGGGGATGAATCGTGCAATAATCGATGAACCACATGTAGTGGATGCGGGCACGCTCTATAAAGGCAACACCCAGCAACGGCAATAGTAGCGAGATGTCGTAGTCGTATTTCACGAAACAGAGGAATCCGATCCATGCAAACACGACACTAATAACTAAATATACCAACTTATTCCAATAGATGAAGAACCGGGGTGATTTCTTTCTGGTCAGATAACCGGCGTATGCGGCAATAAGACAGACGACAATGGTCAGCAAGCCGGAAATGACATTCGACATTGAGGATATCTCATGATGCCCGATATAGGTCTGGGCGGCGTAGGCCACAGTCTTCATTCCCGGCATCTTACCCACGGGCGTGAAGTGCATGTCGGCTTCCTCTGTAATCGTACCCACCATAGCCAATTTTCCCTTGATGAGCGCCTTGTTCTCCATGATGGAATCAAACCTGATAATCGGAAATTCCGTATTCGAATAGAGAATCGTGCGCTTGTTGTTGGGTTCTACGGTCGGCTGTTTGCCCATGTATTTGCATGCGGCAAGATAAGGCAGGGAATAATAAGTTGCCGAATCCAATTTCTGGGAAATCGTATAGTCACGGAGGGTTCCGTTCGGGCCGTTGCTTTTCAGCACATTGCTGTAAGCCCATGTATAATTGCCGAATGGTTCAAAGAATGACTTCAGCACATTGACGAATTTCCCTTGCACCTCCGACGAGGCAATCAGCTTGCACGACAAGACCGGATCGCTCAGCTGGTCGATGGCAGAAATCAGCTCGGCATTGTCAGCAAGTTCGTCGCCCTCCTTCTCGAATATAACGTCCATCATCACGGTTTTGGGTTCGCAGGCCGCAAGATGCTCCAGCGTCTGGGCAATCTCGCTGCGGTCGTTCTGCTCCGTAATGTCAATCAGCACAATGTCGTCGCTCCACTTCACCGAGTTTCCCATCCGCTCGATGGTGAAGTAGATATCGGTCATCTTGAATTCGCTCAAAGCGCGGCTGACAGGGTCAAACAGAGAGAAGTTGATGAACAACTCGGCCCAGAAAGCGGCGATAACCCAAGCCAGCACGACCACGATGACATGGTCATGATGAAATATTTCATGGATATTATCCTTTATTTTCCGTTTTATATAGTCGAACAACTTCATTCCTTTTGCTCTAACTGTTTAGGGTCTTTTAATAGTTTACGGGCCATTTTCTGTTCGCGCTTTGCCCTGAGCTCGTCCATATAGCCTGCCGTGATGATGCCCGACGGCAACGCCACAATGGCCACGCCGACAAAGGCGGAAATCATGCTGATGAACCTGCCTATCTGCGAAACGGGATAGATGTCGCCATAACCGACGGTGGTCAGCGTGCAGGCAGCCCAATAGATGGCATCAAAGAACGAGTGGAACAAATAGTCGCCCGTACCGGGGTTGATTTCTTCCTCGGCATTGAACATGATCAGCGCCGTGATGAAGATATAGAAGGCCGCCAACGAGAACACCGTCCAGAGGATGCGTCCCTGACGCTTGATGACGGCCATGATAATTTCCAGCGGCTCGTAATAGCGGATGAACTTCACCACACGCAAAATCCTCAGCAGACGGGTGATACGGGCCGTTTTGAACGTCGGACTCAGCAAATGAATCGTCGGGAGAATACTCAGCAGGTCGATGATGGCCATGAACGTGAAGGGATAGATAACGAACGACACCCAGCCCTTTTTCAGTTCATAGTCAGCTGTAATCCACCTTAATATATAATCGGTCACGAAGATGATGGCCGGAATAATGTCAAAATACCAGAAGATGGAATAATGCTCACGGAACATCAATGGGAGTATGCTCACACCTATAACCACGGACATACTGACGTGATACAGCTGCGAACAGACACCGTCATCATTGAGATATCCAGGGCCAATAATCTCGTATATCTTCTTCCTGATGTTCATTCTCCGTTTCTACCTACTTTACGCAGAGCGTTTATTCTACTGCAATTATTTCGACTGCAAATATAATGAAATAAATGAAGAATGAAGAATTTTCGCATCTTTTTTAACTATTTCACCTGTCTTCTTCGCTCTCCGACCCCTGCCTTTTGCTTTTCCCTTCGGCCAGCGACCGTTGGTTCCTATCATCCGACTTTTCCATTTCTTATTATCCGGCCTGCCATTTCCTATCATCCGACTTGCCAATGTCCATCATCCGAATTGTAATTTCAATGAAATTGGTCAGCAATTTCATTGATTTTGCTCGGCAATTTAATTGAAATTGGTTTGCAATTTCATTGAAATTACAATCAGAAACAAATGGAATGGCAACTCAAACACTGATTTCCGGCAATAAAAAAAGCCGCTCCAGACAATCTGGAGCGGCATCATTGGAAATGCATTCTCATGCAAAGAGGCAGTTAAATGCCTCGTTTTTTCACTTCATTATTTCTTCATTTTCGGGTCGTTTGCAATCAGCCATTCGCCAATCTGCACGGCATTCAGCGCAGCACCCTTGCGGATCTGGTCGCCACTGAGCCAGAAGGTCAGGCCGTTCTCGTCGCTGATGTCCTTGCGCACACGGCCTACGAAGACGTCATCATGACCGGCGGTTTCCAACGGCATGGGATAAACCAGGTTAGAGGGATCGTCCTTCAGCGTCACGCCGGGAGCGGCAGCCAATGCCTGCTGGGCCTCTTCTACGCTGATGGGCCTTTCGGTTTCAATCCATACGCTCTCGCTATGGCTGCGCAATGAAGACACACGGACACACATGGCCGAGCACTTGGCGTCGGTATGCATAATCTTCTGTGTCTCGTTATACATCTTCATCTCCTCCTTGGTGTAGCCGTTGGGCTGGAACACGTCAATCTGGGGAATCACATTATAAGCCAGCTGGTAGGCAAACTTCTTGACGGTCTTCACCTCGCCTTCGTCAACCATTTCCTTGTACTGCTGCTGTAGCTCGGCCATAGCAGCTGCTCCGGCACCCGAGGCACTCTGGTAGCTGGCCACGTGGATACGCTTGATGTGGCTGAGCTGCTCCAATGGTTGCAGGCAGACCACCATCATAATCGTCGTACAGTTAGGATTGGCAATGATGCCGCGCGGACGGTTCAATGCATCGGCGGCATTGCATTCGGGAACGACCAGGGGAACATCGTCGTCCATGCGGAAAGCACTCGAGTTGTCGATCATCACCGCACCATACTTGGTAATGTCGGCGGCAAACTCCTTGCTGGTTCCTGCACCGGCAGAAGTAAAGGCAATGTCAACATCCTTGAAGTCATCATTATGCTGAAGCAGCTTCACTTCAATCTCCTTTCCCTTGAATGTGTACTTTCGGCCGGCAGAACGCTCACTGCCAAACAACACCAACTCGTCCATCGGGAAATTTCTCTCGTCAAGGATGCGCAGGAACTCCTGTCCCACAGCGCCACTTACACCTACAATTGCAACTTTCATCTTACTTTTTAATTTGAGTTCCATTAAATTTGGGTGCAAAATTACACAAAATACAAATAAAAGCAAAACAAATATAGAAAAAATAACTACCTTTGCAGTCGAATAGCGAAAACAAGCCATTGCTCATGTTCGACCTCGGCGCATATTTCCCCATAACCGATCCTACGTGGATTTTCTTCATCGTGCTCAGCATTATCCTGTTTGCACCGATGATTATGGCAAAATTGCGCATCCCCCACATCATCGGAATGGTGCTGGCGGGCGTTTTGGTGGGAGAATACGGGCTGAACATCCTGCAACGCGATGCATCGTTTGAGATTTTCGGACAGGTGGGACTATATTTCATCATGTTCCTCGCCGGGCTTGAGATGGACATGGAGGGCACCAAGAAACATCTCGGGAAGATGACCATCTTCGGGCTGCTCACCTTTTTTGTACCCTTCATCATGGTCTATTATGCGGGCATCAACCTGCTCCACTATTCCCGGCAGACCACTTTGCTGCTCTGCTGTATCATGTCGTCGAACACGCTGATAGCCTATCCCATCGTAACAAAATACGGCCTGCAGCGCCATCGTGCGGTAACACTTTCGGTAGGCGCATCGATGATTGCCCTGACCATGGCACTTATTTCCCTGGCGTTCATCGTCAGTGCCGTACATGCAGGTTCTAATGGTTCTTCTCCATCTCCGTTCTCTTCATTCATCCTGCCGCTGCTGAAACTGAGTCTTTACATTGCGGGCACGGTTTACTTCCTGCCTCGGGTGACCAGATGGTTCCTGCAGCGAAACAGCGATGCCGTCACACAGTTTGCCTTCGTGATGGCCGTCATGTTTCTCAGCGCGGCCATTACATCGTTCATCGGACTGGAAGGCGTATTGGGAGCATTTTTTTCCGGACTGACGCTGAACCGTTATATTCCTCGTGTTTCCCCGCTGATGAACCGCCTGGAATTCATCGGAAACGCGCTGTTCATCCCCTATTTCCTGATTGGTGTGGGAATGCTGATCAATATTGGCGCGCTGTTCGAAAGTTGGCACACGGCCTATGTGATGGCCATCATTGTCATTATCGGAACCGTGGGCAAGATGGTTGCTGGATACTTAGGCAGCTTTGGCCTTCGACTTCCGATTACTCACGGACACATGATGTTCGGTCTTACCTCTGCCCACGCGGCCGGTTCTATTGCTATCGTCATGGTGGGCATCAAACTGTCTATTGGCGACGGCAAGTATCTGGTGGATGAAGACATGCTCAACGGTGTGGTGATGATGATTCTTTTCACGTGCATCATCTCGTCGCTCGTCACCGAATACGCCTCGCAGCGCATCGTACTGCAAGACAATCTCATCAGCGATGACGACAAACAGGGCGACGACGAGAAGATTCTGCTGCCATTGAAATATCATGGCAACAGCGACAAGCTGGTGAACCTGGCCATATTTATGCGCAACGTCAGTCTCAATCGCGGCATTATCGGACTAAATGTGGTACTCGACGACGATAATGTGCAAAAGAACCAGGCTTTAGGCCGACAACTCCTTGAACAGGCTGCGAAGACGGCTTCGGCTGCCGATGTGAGGATGCAGACGCAAAGCCGAATCGCCACAAATATTGCCAACGGCATCATGCACGCCTTCAAGGAGTATAATGCCAGCGAAATCATCATCGGACTTCATGAACCGAAAAACGAGAAAGACTCTTTCTGGGGAATTTTCACCGAAAGTCTGTTCACCCAGCTGAACCGACAGATTATCATTGCACGCTTCGGACAACCGCTCAACACCATACGCCGCATTCAGGTGGCTGTCCCCAGCAGGGCAGAATATGAGCCGGGATTCCACCGCTGGATTGACCGACTGGCACGCATGGCCACCAATCTGGAATGCCGAATACAGTTCCATGGACGGCAAGACACGCTCTCGCTGATCAATCAGTATATCCAGAACATTCACCCCAACACCAGGGCTGACTATCATCAGATGCCGCACTGGAACGAACTGCCCAGACTGGCACAGCAGATTAATGAAGACCATCTCTTTGTGGTCATCACAGCCCGTAAAGGAACAGTCAGCTACAAGTCGGCTTTCGAGAAACTTCCTGCTGAACTTCAGAATTTCTATCATCAGCAGAACCTTATCATCATCTTCCCCGACCAGTACGGTGAAGCAATGAACGTGATGAGTTTCACGGCTCCGCAGAAACGTGAAGAGACAAGTGCATACGCCCTGCTTCGCAACTGGATTGCTAAAAGGAGAGAAGAAACAAAGTAATAAATATGATACACATAAAAAATATTACCAAGAGCTTTGGCTCACTACAGGTGCTTAAAGGTATCACCCTCGACATCAACAAGGGTGAAATCGTCAGCATCGTCGGACCGTCAGGAGCAGGAAAAACCACCCTGCTGCAAATCATCGGAACGCTCGACAAACCCGATAGCGGTTCTGTATGTGTCGATGCCATCGACACCACCACCCTGTCTCAGAAAGCCCTCTCCGACTTCCGCAACAAGCACATCGGATTTGTTTTCCAGTTCCACCAGCTATTACCCGAGTTCACAGCCCTGGAAAACATCATGATTCCCGCTTATATTGCAGGAAGAAGCAATCGTGAAGCCAAGAAACGAGCAAAGGAACTGCTGGAATTCATGGGGCTTATCGACCGTGCCAATCATAAACCCGCAGAACTCTCCGGCGGTGAGAAACAGCGCGTTGCCGTGGCACGTGCGCTTATCAACAACCCTGCCGTCATTCTGGCCGATGAACCTTCTGGCAGTCTCGATTCAAAGAATAAAGCGGAACTTCACCAGCTTTTCTTCGATCTCCGCGATAAATTCGGACAAACCTTCGTCATCGTCACACACGACGAAGGGCTTGCAGCCATCACCGACCGCACCATCCATCTGAAAGACGGTGCCGTCATTGAACCTGAGATAACGGAACAGCCCACACAGGAGGCTATTCCTGAAGAAACAGAAAATCTATCAGAACAATAACAACCTAAATTATATGAAAAAGTATCTAGCTTATCTTTTTGCCGCTTCCATGTTGACGGCATGTAGCTGCAAAGGCGGTAACCCAAATGAACCTAATGAATCCCATTTGCAGCCATTCGCAACAGAATTCAACTTCGGCACGCTCGAAGACGGTGCACCCATGCAGTATCACGACTTTCAATTCCGCAACGACGGCAAGGATCCATTGGTGATTTCAAAAATTGAGACATATTGCCATTGCACCGCGGTAAAATATCCGCAAGAGCCAATAAAACCCGGTGAAGAGGGAGTTATCAACCTGAGACTTGACGCTGGCGATGTCTCTCCCGGTTTCTTCTCTCGCGACATCGATGTCTACTATAATGGCACTGGAAGCCCCGTCCGCCTAACCGTAAGCGGCACAAAAGAAGCCATGAAAGAATAAAACCGAAAAACCGTCTGGTGTTGAAAAAAATACGTCTGGTGTTGAACGGTCGCACCGTTCAATAAAAACAAAATAAAACTCGCGCCCCACAAGAGGCGCGAGCTTTTATTTTGTCAAATCTGTTCTTACTCAGCAATACAGATAGAAACACGGTTCAGATCGTTCTCCTCGAACGGCTGTACAGTGTCGCCATAGCTGTCCCAAGTGATGCGACTCTCATCGATGCCGAAGTCGTTCTTCAGGGTGTTCACAACAACGTCTGCACGGCCAGCGGCCAGACGGGCGTTGATGCGCTCGTTACCAGTGCCCTTGTCAGCATAACCAGAAACGATAACCTTTGCATTGGGATACTTCTTCAGGTACTCGGCGATGTCAGCCACCTTCTGCATCTCGCGGTCAACAATAACAGTGCTGTTGATGGTGAAGAATACATCGCGGCGAATCTTCTCAACCTTAACGGGAGTAACGTCGATGTACTTGTAGATGGTGTCATACTTCACCACGTCGCGATAAACGTCGTGGGTCTCGGTCAGACGAGTCTTACCCAGGTTGATGCGCAGACCGGCCAGTGCGTTGAAGTACCAGTCGGGGTTGTCGGCCTTCTTCGAGTTGTACTTATCGGTCAGGATGTTGGCATTACCCTCGAGGATCAGAGAAACAGCGTCGCTCAGACGGAAGCCCAACTGCAGACCACCGCGTCCGAACACGTTAACCTTGGTACCGCTCCAGAGATACTCCAGCTCATAGCCATCGAGCGTCTTCACCTGCTGTGCAATGTCAGAAGCCTCGTCGTTCTTCCAGGCGATGTTAGCGCCGCCACCCACAAATGCGGTCAGAGTGAAGAAACGATCAGGATTCCATCCACCAATAAGGCTTGTGATGTCGAACATCAGGTCGATGCCGGGAGCCACATAGTTCCACTTATAGTCGAAGGTGTAGGGATGGTTGGCATAGCTGTTCCAACCGCCCTTGCTCTGCCAGCCGTTAGCCTGGATGCGGGCAGCAAACCAAGGATTGAACTGATAACCGATGCCGAGTTGTACGTTCGGAGAAATCAAGTCCTTGAACTTGGCCTCACCAAGCGTGTACTGAGCACCGCCCTGCAGCGTAATGAAGGCATGCTTGTTGAACTTCGTCGTCACGTCCTGGTGATCGAACTCCTGCACAGTGCGCTGGTCGACGCGGTCAACCACCTTCTTCTGCTGTGCTGTGGCAGTGAGGCTGACGAGAGCCAATGCAGCCACGATAAAAGATTTCATTTTCATAACGTTATAAATTAAATTAATATATTGATATTTACTTTACCATGATTTTCTTGCCGTTGACGATATAGACGCCCGGTTTCTTGGCATTGTTCACGCGGCGACCTGCCAGGTCGTAGACTTTCTGCTCCATGCCGTCCGTGGCACTGATTTCGTCGATGCCCAATACATCGATAATCTTGTTATTCACCTGGAACCGGAAGATGGCAGTGTCGTTGGTCACGCATGCGCCAGTGAAACTGTTGTTGTTCAGCCATTTGCCGAAATTGGTATCGCCAAGAGCCTCGCGCGGAACATTCAAGTAATAGGCTCCGCTGAGGTACTTCAGTTCGTCCTCCCTAAACGGATTGTCGAGCACAAGTCGTACGGCGACGGTCCCTTGCAGCCAAGCGTAATTCACTTCTTTCTTATAGTTGGCGTATGCCTGCAGATGACCAGTCTTCACCAATGCGCCGTTGATATTTGTAAGCGTGATTTCCTTTTCGGGATTAGGCACGATGGAAGAGGATGATGAGTAGAAAATCACATCATTAAGCCATACGTCTGCAACGACGTCAGCATGAATATCCGGATTCAACTTCATCTTCACCTCAGCGGCAAATGGATAGGTATAGCTGAAGTTCGGTCGGTCGGTTTCGTCGCTGGTCTGACCAGAATTGCCACCGCCACCAGTGTTGTCGCCACCGCCGCCAGTATTGTCACCGCCACCGCCAGTGTTGGGATCATCGTCGCCACCGGGATTTGGATTGTCCGAACCAGAGGAACTTTCCTTAATCGTGATGCTCAGCATAGCTGGTGTTCCAACAACAGAAGCGTATTCCGTCGTCGGTGTATAGCTGAAGGTCTCTGCAGGAACATAGAGCAGATAATTTCCAGCCTCAAGACCTGTGGTATTCACATTGAAACTATACAAATTGTTTTCAACCGCAGTCAGTATAGTACCCGTAAAATCAACTTTCACAGGACTGTCAATCTGGCTCTGCTTCTCAAAATAAGGCAGCGAACCATTGGCTATGCTTGCGCTTGCCACATTATGAACCACCAGCATGATTTCGTCACCGGCATTGTCAATCTCAACACCGTTCAGGCTGTTGTCGAACGTCATGTATGCTGTGGCTGAGGTCGCGGGATCTGCAGGCTCATTGGTTTCCTGGAAAATGAAACCACTTGAAGTGGCGGCACTGAAATATGTCACGTCCGTGGGCGACTGCACGATGGCTAATGAGGGATAGCTGACAGCGGCAGTAGAGTTACCAAGGTCCACATCGTTACCGTCGCGCCCTAACCAGCCCGAAATAGAGAACTTGCCGGCGGTCAGCGAGGGATCGACGCCGTCGACTGCCAACTTCGCAATGGAAAGCTGTGAAGCCTTTCCAGACTGTGGAATTGTAAATCCTTCAATGCCAGACGGATTGCCCAATACAGTAAGGTATCGTTCATCCTTGGTCTTGAACTCAATATATCCATTGCCCATTACGGCCTGGAAGGCATCTGCCTGAGTGCAAGAGGACTTCAGCGTAACCTTCTGGTTGGCGTAGGTCAGATAGCCCATGCTGCCGCCGGCGCTGATGCCGGCAATGCTGTACCACTTGCCGTCGGCGGGCATCGTCACATTGGTTTCATTGTAATATGCAGCTACGGCCTCCTTGATTTCATCGACGGTGGCCTCACTGCCCTTGCTAATGACGGCGACAAGGGCAGCATAGCCGTCGCTTGACGTCGTGGGATAGCCCAGCAGTCCGTTGTCAGACTGTTGCTTCAGCTGCTTGGCCACAGAAAGTTCCTGGGCCTCGGCAGACTCCACGGTATAGGTCAGCGTGAACGACGGGTTCCAGCGCTCGTCGGCCTCGTCGCCCATCATGCCGTTGTAGACGGTCTGGGCAGGGAACTCGAACGTCCAGACGCCCTCGTCGGTAATCACGCCGCGAGAATGGGCGACCGTCACGCTCTTGGTGTTGCCTTCGGTAAGCGTAACGGGAGCGGTAAACTGCTTCACGCCGTCCTTGTAGACATTGACAGAAGCATTTTCCGGAACACTGACATATTCATCAAAAGCAACCTCGATGGATTCGGGCAGCTGGTTGACGGTGCCCTGTTCAGGGCTTACCGACTGCCACGCCAGGATGTCGCGCTTGGGATTCACCTTGAAGGGAATGGTAATGGCATCGTGTGTGCCGCCCTCGGAATTCTTGAAGGCACCAGCGGGAACGTTGACCGTATAGTCACCGTATGCCGTATAGGTCTGGCCCGTAGAAAGTCTTACCGACGTGCCGCTTACGGAGGGTGTCATAGCCACCGGCGTGGAAATGCCAGGGCCGGAAAGCGTGATGCCGTCGGCATTGTAGTTGGAAGAGTTGACGGCCAGGTTGAAGTTCAGCGTCATGGCATTGAATGAAGTCACTTCGCTTCCAGAAGATGGCGTTGAAGACAAAAAGTTCAGCGCCTGAGAGGGCTTCTTATAGGAGACTTCAATTTTCGTGATGCCTGTCTTTTGCACACCATTTGCAATCTCAACATTATCTGTACTTTCAGTGGCAGTCCATAAACCCGTCTTACCATCAAAAACGCCGGTAGACGAATTTGTCAGCGAACCGAGAGAACCAGACATTTGTACCGATACAAGGTCGCAACCATTGGTGGTACGTATGACTATAGTTGAACCGGAACGCATTTCCAGGTTGTAATAGTAGTATGTCGAATTGTCATAATCTAAAGAATTACGCGGAATTATCACACCACCAACACCTGTTCCTAAAGTGAAACGTATCTGAATGTCTTTGCATGTGATTACTTTCGACGTTACGACAACACCCGTTCCGTCAAAGCTGCCATCATACGCTTCGATGGCTGGAGTAATCGTTAACCCCTTAGGATTAGCGAAGTCGAACACAGCTGTGTCGTCAACCTCGGCAAAGGCAGGTACAGAAAGAAAAGCCAATAGGATGTATAATAGAAACTTTTTCATATATTTGTTCAATATGGATTGTCAAACTTAAAGATGCTCCTCGTCAATCTCGTCCTTGGTGGTCTTCACGCAGAGCTTCCACTCGCCGTCCACGCGGATGGGGTTGAACATAAACATCGTCTGGGGTGCCTCCTTGGTGCCGGCCTGCTCAGCGGTGGCAAAGGTAATGGCATACTTCACGTCGTTGCATCCCTCAAGCATAAAGGAGAAATACTGACGCTTATAGTCCAGTACAGGAAACAGTTTGAACTGGCGGCGCAGACGCTTGTTCATCCGCTCGCTCAGCTTTGTCATCTCCTTCGTGGAATCATCATATTCATAAAGGCTTGCTAATACCTGATCAATCTTTTTGGCCTTCAGCTGTTCCATGGCATCGTCGCAGATGCGCAGCATGGCAGCCGTATCCTGTGCCGTAAGCTCGCTGCGGAACTCCTTTACCTGTTCCTCACGCGTCTTGGGCTTGCTTTTGCATGCAGCAACCAGTACGAGAAGTGCTGCTGCAATGATGATATAACTGTTGTACTTTTTCATTTTTATTGTAGTTAGAAGGAAAAGAGAGTGCGCCTGCTCTTACGAGACGCACTCTCTTATCAGAGCTTTAGATTATTGATATTGTATCAAAATCAGTGTTCATTTTAGTTATGACCGTGAGTGGTATCGATGTGCCAGCGGATGGTTTCCTTGAGTGAACCCCACTCGTAGAAGATCTCGATTGGAACAATGATATCGAACTCAGTCACGTTAGGATTGTTATTCTGATAGTAGATAGAACCGAAGCGGAGCTTCTTGTTCAGATCCTCAGGATAAACACCCATGTACTCCTCGATTGCACCTTCCTTGTCCTGATAGTAGAACTGGTTCGGAGTGATGAGACCCCAGTTGCTTGCATCGATGCTGTAAGCATTTGGCAGAGGCATACCAATCCACTGGTTTCCGCTGGCATCCCAGCCTTCACCCCAGATCACCTTGGCGTTTGTCATGTAAGGCTTACCAGCCCAGAGGTCTAACTGGCTGCTGACCTGACTGAGATAGACGAACGTATTAGGATCAGACTGGTGCATGTTGGTCTTCACAACGCTTGGACGCATATCAAGAGAGATACCCTTCACATTGTAGTAAGCCCAGAACCAGTAGTGGTTGTTAGCCATATCGTTGCTTACGCGGTACATGTAACCCTGCTTGTAGTTGAAGTCACCGTTTCCAGCGTAGTCACCACGCCAGTCGAACAGCTTCAGGTTGTCGAGCAGATAGAGGGTATTCTCCTCAGTCTTAGCGTCGAGAGCGTACTGCGTGTCAGGAGTCTTCAGGTTGATAGGACGCTGCCAAGAAACCAGATAAGTAGCGATGTTGTGGTCCTCACGGAGAGCCTGCTCAACGAACTTAGCTACGTCGCAGCCAGTGTTAGCAGCCAGACCAACCCATGCGCGGAACTGCTGGTTGATGTACTTCTGAGCGTACTCATAGTCGCAAGTACCGTCAGCCTTCATCGGATAACCGAGGGCATTCAAGATGTCGTAGAGAACAATATTCTCAGTGGTATTAACGACATTGCTTGGCAGCCAGTGGATCAGACGGATCTGACCAGCTTGATACTTAGTAGCTGCGAGATTAGCTGCTGTGATACCATTCTGCTCCTGCTGAACGATTTCAGCAATCGGAGTGTAGGTGTTACCAACCTTAGCATAGAGGATAGTGTTGTTGAACATACCCTTGTTGTAGTCGGTAGCGCAGGTGGTCATCAGCGTCTTCAGAGCTTCCTCAGAACGATAGCCAGCGTCAGAGCCAGACCAGTCGAACGACTGAGAAGTAGCATTCCAAGCACCTACCCAAGTGTGGTAGTCATTCTTCGTGATCTTAACAGCAGGCTGGAAGTAGTTGACCATTGTACCATTGGTGTGTACACCGTCGGTCCAGTTGTCAGTAGGCTCAACAGAGTTCTGATAAGTGTGCTGGTAGATGTACTTGCAGTACAGGCGCTTCCAGTCAACATCGCTGCTGCTGCTCTGCGGAGTGATGGTGTATACAGTACCGCTCTGACCCTTGATGGTGTAGGTCTTCGGAGCGAAGTAGTACTTCATGCGCTTGTCGTAGTTGCCAACCTTAACCTTAGAACCAGAGAGGTTCGGAGCACCAGCGTGCCATGCGATGGCATCACCAGCAGGTGTGAAGTCTTGCGGCAGACGGATGTAGTTTTCGGTGAGGCGGTCAGACATGTGAGTATCCCAGTGCTTGTCCTCAGTGGTCAGCAGAGTGCTACCCGGAGCCATGATATCGCTGATAGTAGCGGACCATCCCTTCTCAACTTCAGAAGTAGCGAGAGTTCCAGCAGGATTCCAGTTGTACCAGAAGTTGTTGGTCTTCTCCTCGTAGTAAACTACGGTGCGGTCGCGGTCGATGTTCATGGTCAGCTGCAGCCAGATGTAACGATAAGGAGCGTCGCTGTAAGTGTTGCTCTCACGATCGTTAACATCATCCTTAGCCTTCCAGCGGATCCAACGAGTAACCTTCACAGGATATTCGGTCTTGTGATGAGTCAGCCACTCGATTTCCTCCTCGTTGAGTTCCCAGCGGATCACATGGTTCGTCGGGCTACTTGCATTCAGATAGAACACAGCGTTACCAAGGTAAGGCTTATCCTGGAATGCGAGGCAGGTGTTATCTTCATCAGCACCACCAGTCTGGATAGGCTTAGCGATGCTACCGTCAGAAGCGTTACCATAGATGTCACCGAAGTTGAAGATCTTCATCTCGTAACCACGAGACTGTCCGTCAGGAGTTGTACCTACGAAGAATGCATACGGAGTTACGAAGCGCTCCTCATTGGTAGGAACAGCAGTTGTACCAACGCGGCAATCTGCATGATAGGTGCGGTTGAAGGCTTCAATTTCCCAACCACCGAGAGTGTTCTGCAGAACTTCCTTGTCGAACTCAGCCCATGTGGTCTCCATTGCGAGAGGATCGCAGAGGTTGAACTCCTTGTCCTGAGCACGTACAACAGCAGTAGCGTTGTCCTGAGTGTGGCAGATGTGGAGCAGGATGTAACCATCGAGCAGCACGTCACCATTGCCGTTCTTCAGCATCACGCGAACCAGAGGCTCACGGTCAACAGAAGACTTGTCCTGCTTGTCCTGAGTGTGACCCATACCAACAGCATCGTATTCAATGCTCTTGGCGATAACGATACCAGAACCGTCGGTCAGGTCGCTGGCGAGGATGCCATTGATCTGGTTGGTAGTCTTACTGATTGACTGATTTTCAGCAGCAGCAAGGTCAGTGTCCTTAAAGGTTGCATAGCGAGAGTCGCGGGTAGCGTTGGTGGTGATGATGTAGTCAACCAGCTGGAACTCGTAGTGCAGGCCGAATGCAGCCTCTTCACCGTAAGCCCATGTACCGATGTCGTAAACAGTACCATCGTAAACGCCCGGAGTGTCGGTCTCACGCTTCTTGTAGTTCTCCTTCAGGTAGTGAACACCCAGATAAGGCTTCAGGTCAACACCTGCGGGATCGAGAGCGGGAAGCTCGAGAGCTGCACCGTTAGGATCGTTCAGAGCCTCTTCGGGAGAGTCCCAAATGTGGATACGACCGGCCTCAACAGTACAGTCGAAGTGTTCGTCCTTTGCCCAACCTTCCTCGTCACCGATACGGGTGCCAGGAGTGGTAGCGTTAGGACCGAGGTCAGGATAGTTCTTGAGCGTAGGCTCAATGTACTGAGGCTTGTTGTACCAAATCAGACCTTCAAGCTGTACACGTGTCGGCATCAGCAGAGCATAGTCGGAGGTGATGATGTCACCCTCGGCGTTCGTCAGCTGCAGAGCCACGGTGTTGTCAGTATTGTTCTTATCATACTTATACTTGGTGAATCCGTACCAGCTGCCATAGTTGGCGTAAACCTCGCCTTCCTGGTTCTTAGGATCGGTGAATGCACCGAGCGGACCAGCGGTTGTACCGTCAGAAGCAACAGTGGCATTCTCAGGCCAGCTTGCAGTACCAGCTTCGGTGTTACCGTTAGGATTGATGGTCTCGTCGGTTGGCCAAGGAGCAAGCTTGTCGGGATGTGCAATCTGAATACCAGCGGTCAGCACACCAGCCTTGGTAGAGAACGAACCGTACTTCCGGCTCCACTGTCCCTGCTGTCCGTATTCGAGACGGAGCATCTTGCCCCATGCACCATACTTCTTAGCATCATACACAAGTAGCTGATTAGCATAGAAGTTCTTCGGAGAACCTACGCCGAGAGCAGACTCAGAAGCACGGGTGTTGTAGTAGATTACATCCGGCTCAAGAACGTTGAACTTAGGAGCGTTGTCATCGTAGTCAGCAACAGCAGAAGAAGGATTCATGTGGTACTGAACTGCCCATGCGGGACCATAGATCCACTCGTCCTGGCTGGTCAGCGTGCGCTTCTTCACATCGAGCTGATCGTCATAACCAGTACCCTTCACGATTGTGTTTGTAGCGGGATCCCAGTGACGAGCCAGAGTGTTAGGAATCCAGTCGATTACATCAGCCTGATTGAACGTAACGTCGTGCAGGTCAGAAGCATCAACAGTTCCGTGGTGGTCTACGTCATCGAAATATCCGGCGGGATAATTGCGCAGATAAGTAGCACGCAGGATAGAGTCACCCAACCAAGGATACTCGATGGCCTCGATACCGTCGAGATAGGTGAACGGAACGAACACGAGGCTCTTCAGTGTACCAGTCAGAGAAATGACAACGCGGCCATTCTCAGCGTCGGCAACACCGTCGAGGATGAGTTCATCTTCAGAGAGAACAGCAGTTACACCAGAAGTGGTGTTTATTCCGATGAAGCTGATGCTTGTAGCCTCAACGAATGCGCCGTTCTTGTAAAGGTCGAAGCAACCGGTAGAAGAGTTGGGAACGTAGTAGATGGAGTCACCATCCTTACCGTCCTTACCGTCCTTACCATTCTGGCCGTCCTGACCATCCTGACCGGGCTGGCCGTCAGCACCAGGCTGGCCGTCCTGACCAGACTGACCTTCACGGCAGTCGCAAACAGCTTTGTAATCGGTCTTTTCACCATCCTTGTACCAATAACCATCGTCACCGATAGTCCAGACAGTAGCATCCTTACCGGCAGGACCAGTAGCACCAGTAGCACCAGTAGCACCAGTAGCACCAGTTGCACCGGTAGCGCCAGTAGCTCCAGTAGCACCAGTGTCACCCTTGTCGCCCTTGTCACCTTTCTCACCCTTGATACCATAGATGTTGGTAGAAGTACCATTACCCATGGTAACAGTGATACCAGGCTGAGGAGAAGAGATTTCGACCACGCTCTTCACGTAATCGCCTTTGCTAATCCACTGCAGAATCTGATCAATGCTACTCTTGTTGGCATCGATCTGCTTTTGGAGATTATTGATGTCGTCATCATAATCCTTACAAGACGTGATCGTGCTTGTAGCCATGAAAGCAAATGCAGCGAGAAGCAAAGCACTAAAAACTTTCTTTTTCATTAGACTAATAATTTAAATTAAACAAAATTGAATATAAAATGTTCCTAAATTCTCTCACGATTACGCACACTCCTTTTGGGGAGATATACAGTAATTTTGTGCAAATATACGCTTAATTATTATATTGCGCAAACATTCTCCAATATTTTTTCACAAAATGAAGGTTTTTTAACATTTCCAACATATCTTGATTAAAATTTGGCGTTGCGCGGGGATTTCAGTTCATAGAAACTGGCTGCTTGTACTCGTGCGGCATACACCTATTATTATATACGCGCGCGCGAGGGAATAAAAGACAATCTTCATCTCTCATAGGCAAATGGATTAATGGTTAAATAATTGTTTGTCTGTATCATAGTGTGATTTTTTAATTCAGTGCAAAAGTAGTACATTTTTGTTTATCTTCCAAATTTTTTCTTAACTTTTTTTGCTTTTGTGCCTAATAATTAACGAAATACGAAGAAAAACGAAACTGTAATATATCCAATTGCAGAACACATAGACACGAATCAATAGATTTTTAGCATGCCATCCAAGTAATTTTAAATGACACGATGCCTATAATATTTAATAAGGTAGAGAACCAGTGACCAAACTCACTGGGCGGAATGAGATTATATTTGTATAAGAAAGTTTATGGCAGCAGGATGAAATCGAAAAAACACCAAAATTTAAAGACTTCTTTTGCGGTTTTCTAAAATATTCTTTATCTTTGTCCCAAAATTACTATAAATATTGGATTATGGGAGTAAAGACGAAAAAAGAAGAGGCACTGGAGTTCCTTAAGGCAGCGATTAAACACAAGCAGGAATGGCGTAAGGAGTTAGAGGCTGAGTTTAAGGGAAAAGAGGTAAGCGTGGAATTCCTATGATAAAACTCTCGCTTGAGCACATTAATGCCAAGTCACCCTATGAGGTGAGGGAGAAAGGGGGCGGTTATGAATTCCGCACAGAAGGAGGCATACTCTATCGTATACGTTTCCTCGAAGAGAATCCGATTGGAGGCTGTGACACTTACCAATTTGCAATCTCCAAGATAGATAATGTGCGCTCGTCTCACGATCCTAACATCAGTGCGATCACGTTCATCATTATAGACGAGTTCTTCAGTGAATATGAGAACGTTTTGCTCTATTATTGCGACTCCGCCGACCACCGCGAGGCTGGTAGAAACAGGCTTTTCATCCGTTGGTTTGAAAAAGCTGCTAATCCCAACAGGTTTACCATCCGCACTACTCATGTATCTATTGAAGGCCAAGAACTCTATGTGGCTATCATTGTGGAAAATCGAAATTCACGGTTAAAAGCCATTACTAATGAATTTGACACTACGGTTGCTGCTTTGACAGATAAACCGCAATAGTAAAGAAAATTCTGAATTTTGGTGCGCTGAGAATCGCGTGGAAGACAGGAGGCGGACTTTTGGCGGCAAATAGGCGAGTTTTGAGCGGTTTTCCGCAATATGTTGATAATGAATTACTTGCGCGAATATTTCTGAATATTAAGCGGTTTTTCGAAATCCCCGAAATCTAAATCATAGGCAATTGGACTGCAACTGAGGGTCAGTTGCAGTCCAATTGCGTTTTATCCGGACTTTAATTGCGTGTGATTCAGACTTCAAAAGATTAGGATTTGGACTTTAAAAGCACATTATTTGCAGTGCAAAAGAACCGTTTCCGAACTTGAAAACCATAGAAACATTAAAAAAACGCCCATTTCATCGCTATTTTTAGGCAAATCGTGGAGGCGGAAATGTCGGAAATTTTGACAAGCGCGAGCACCGGAACGGGCGAGGCATCAAAAAAATCCTCCAAGGCCATGCGGCGAAGGAGGATTTTATCGATGAAATGGTCAAAATTCAGCGTTTTTGGGTGTTCGCGGGAAGGGTATGACGTCGCGGATATTTTGCATTCCAGTGACGAAAAGGATGAGCCGCTCGAAACCGAGTCCGAATCCGCCATGAGGGCAGGTGCCGAACTTTCGGGTGTCGAGATACCACCACATATCCTTCATGGGCACGCCACGACGGTTGATTTCGGCCATCAGCTTGTCGTAGTTCTCCTCACGGACACTGCCACCGATGATTTCGCCAATCTGCGGGAACAGCACGTCGGTGCCCTGAACGGTCTTGTCATCGTCGTTCAACTTCATGTAGAAGGCCTTGATATCCTTAGGATAATCGGTCATGATGACCGGTTTCTTGAAGTATTCTTCCACCAGGTAGCGCTCGTGCTCGCTGGCGAGATCATCACCCCACTCGCATGGGAACTCGAACTTATGACCGTTCTTGATGGCCTCCTGCAGGATTTCTATGCCCTTGGTGTAAGGAAGACGAACGAAATCCTCCTTCAACACACCCTCAAGACGGGCAATGAGTCCCTTGTCGATCATCTTGTTGAGGAACTCAAGGTCGTCACGGCAATTGTCGAGAGCCCATCGTACACAATGCTTGATGAAGTCTTCTTCCAAGTCCATCAGGTCGTTCAGGTCGATAAAGGCAACTTCCGGCTCAATCATCCAGAACTCGGCAAGATGACGGGGGGTGTTGCTGTTCTCAGCCCGGAAAGTGGGTCCGAAGGTGTAGATGGCTCCTAAAGCCGTTGCACCGAGTTCGCCTTCCAGCTGTCCGGAGACGGTGAGCGAGGTGGTCTTTCCGAAGAAATCATCGTCGTAGATGATTTTCCCATCCTCGTCTTTCTTCAGGTCGTAGAGATTTTTTGTCGTTACCTGGAACATCTGCCCTGCCCCTTCGCAGTCGCTGGCAGTGATGAGCGGTGAATGGAAATAGAAGTATCCATGACGGTGGAAATAGTCGTGGATGGCAATGGCCATGTTATGCCGTATGCGCATGACGGCACCAAATGTGTTGGTGCGCAGGCGCAGATGGGCATACTGGCGCATATACTCGAAACTCTGGCCTTTCTTCTGCATGGGATAGTCGGATCCGCAGAGGCCGTAGATTTCGATTTGCTCGCACTGGATTTCGCTGGCCTGTCCCTGGGCGGGGCTTTCCACCAACGTACCAACAGCGGCAATACACGAGCCCGTGGTGATGAGCTTGAGTGCGTCGGCAACAGTAGTGCCCTCAGACGCATTCGCCGGAGCCTTCACGTCGACGGCAGCAGGATCGACCACTATCTGGACGTTCTTAATGGTAGAACCATCGTTGAGGGCGATAAAATCGACAGCCTTGCTGCTGCGATGGGTGCGCACCCATCCCTTGACACAGACTTTCTTGCCATATTCGGTGTCCTGAAGGACATCTGTCACTTTTGTTCTTTTCATAATATGAGACCCACCCCCTACCCCTCCCTATATGGAGGGGAGCCAAATGACTCAATTGCAGACGATGGGCATTAAACTATACGATTATACTATTATTTTCCTGTCTATATTGAAGTGTAGAGACACATCCTTCCCCTCCCTATAGGGAGGGGTTAGGGGGGGGTCTGTTATTCGAAAGCACCCATGCGGAGCATGTCAACCTCTTTCTCGGTAAGGAAGCGCCAGTCGCCCCGACGGAGATTTTTCTTGGTGAGTCCGGCAAACTGGACACGGTCGAGTTTCACCACGCGATAGCCGAGATTCTCGAAAATTCGGCGCACGATGCGGTTTTTGCCCGAGTGAATCTCGATGCCCACCTGGCTCTTGTCGGTGTCGTTTGCATATTCAATGGCATCAGCATGCACCTCTCCGTCCTCAAGCTCGATGCCTTCGGCAATCTGCTGCATATCAGCAGCCGATACGTTTTTGTCGAGGAATACATGATAAACTTTCTTCTTGAGGAACTTGGGATGGGTGAGCTTCGAGGCCAGGTCGCCATCATTGGTCAGCAGGAGCACGCCTGTGGTGTTACGGTCGAGACGGCCAACGGGATAGATGCGCTCGGGACACACATTCTTGACAAGGTCCATCACGGTCTTGCGCTGCTGGGGATCGTCGCTGGTGGTGACATAATCCTTGGGTTTGTTGAGCAGCACGTAGACTTTCTTCTCCAATGTAACGGGCTGGTCGTGGAACTTGATTTCGTCGGAGCGAAGAATCTTTGTGCCAAGTTCGGTGACCACCTCGCCATTGACAGAGACCACACCTGCCTGGATGAACTCGTCGGCCTCGCGACGGCTGCATACACCGGCGTTGGCCAGGAACTTGTTGAGACGTACCGGCTCGTTGGGATCAAAATTTTCCTCCTTGTATTCTATGCGTTTCTTCAGAGAATACTTGGCATTGGGATTGTAAGGACCACGCTTGTTGTTGAAACCGCCACGCTGAGGGCCATAGCCGCCACCACGCTGGGGACCGTAGCCACCACCGCGCTGCTGGCCATATCCGCCACGCTGGGGACCATAACCGCCGCGCTGCTGGCCGTAGCCGCCACGCTGCTGGCCATACCCCTGCTGCTGACGGGGCTGATAACCGCCCTCTTCGTTGTTGTTGTAACGGGGACGGTAGCCACCCTGCTGCTGACGGGGCTGATATCCACCCTCCTCGTTGTTGTTGTAACGGGGACGATAGCCCTGCTGCTGACGGGGCTGGTAGCCACCCTCTTCATTATTGTAACGGGGACGATAGCCGCCCTGCTGCTGACGAGGCTGGTAGCCGCCGCGCTGCTGGCCATATCCCTCACGATTGTTATAACCGCCGCGAGGCTGGTAATTGCTGTGCTGCTGAGGAGCCTCCGACTGCAAATTTGCACCGAAGCCCTCAGGACGGAATCCACCCTCACCATCACTGTTGTTAGGTCTTGGAGTGTATGCACGCTGTGCATGAATACGCGGACGTGGAGAGCGTCCCTGTGGTCGATAGTTGGAATAAGAAGGGCGATAACCTTCACGGCTACCTTCATTGTTCTGCTCTGCAGACATTCCTTCGGTTTTGTTTTCTAATTCTTCTGACATTTTTTTTACTTTAAAAATTAAATACTAAGGTTGATAACTATAAAGACGCCTAATCACTTAGGCCGATTTTCAATATTTTTGCGGTGCGACCGCGAAACACCTGACGGTTTTTCGGCTGACGCGGCTCATTCCTCATACACCTGTATAGTTGGCGGGAGTGATGGCCATCAATTCGGCCTTAACTGCATCGCTGACATCCAACTGCTGAATAAACTCGTGGATGGTTTCCTCGGTCATGTGCTTGTTGGTGCGGGTAAGGGCCTTGAGGGCCTCGTAGGGATGAGGATAAGCCTCGCGGCGCAGAATGGTCTGTATGGCTTCGGCCACAACAGCCCATGTGTTGTCGAGGTCTTCCTGCAACTTCTCGGGATTGAGAATCAGTTTACGCAAACCTTTCAGCGTACTCTGAATGGCAATGACGCTATGTCCAAGAGGAACGCCGATGTTGCGAAGCACGGTGGAGTCCGTCAGGTCGCGCTGCAGACGGCTTACAGGCAATTTCTGTGCCAAGAACTGAAGGATGGCATTGGCAATGCCAAGATTTCCCTCAGAATTCTCGTAGTCAATCGGATTGACCTTATGGGGCATAGCGCTGGATCCCACCTCGCCAGCCTTGATTTTCTGCTTGAAATACTCCATGGAGATATACATCCAGAAATCACGGTCGAGGTCGATGATAATCGTGTTGATTCGACGGATGGCATCGAAGACACCGCCCATCTGGTCGTAGTTCGAAATCTGGGTAGTATATTGTTCGCGCTGAAGTCCCAGTTTCTCGCTGACGAAACGGTTGCCAAACGCCCTCCAGTCGTATGCAGGATAAGCCACATGATGCGCATTATAGTTTCCGGTGGCACCTCCGAACTTTGCGGTAATGGGCACCTGCTTCAACGAATCCAACTGTTGCTGCAACCGGTAGACGAAGACCATAATCTCCTTACCCAAACGTGTTGGAGACGCCGGCTGTCCATGCGTCTTAGCCAGCATCGGCACATCCTTCCACTCCTCGGCATAGTCTGACAGCTGTTGGATGAGTTCCTCAACCTGGGGAATGAACACGTCGGAAAGGGCTTCCTTGATGGAAAGGGGCACACTCGTGTTGTTGATATCCTGAGAAGTCAGTCCGAAATGAATGAATTCCTGGTATTGGGTGATGGGTGTTGGGTGTTGGGTGTTGGTGGAAATTTCTGCGTCGATCTTGGCGAACTGCTCCTTGATAAAGTATTCAACGGCCTTGACGTCGTGGTTGGTCGTTTTCTCGATTTCCTTTACCCTCTGAGCATCTTCTTCGGTGAAGTTCTTATAAATATCGCGCAACCTTCCGAACAGTCCCTTATCGAAAGAAGAGAGCTGCGGCAACGGCAATTCACAAAGTGATATGAAATACTCTATCTCTACGCGCACACGGTAGCGGATAAGTGCATACTCGGAAAAATAGTCGGCTAACTTCTCAGTTTTGCCTCTGTAACGGCCATCAACAGGCGAAATGGCAGTCAGGATATCCAGTTTCATTTCTTTTATTGACTAATACGTATTACTTGTATCTACTAAAAACACTATTCTTCTGCAAAATTACTAATAAAATCCGACACTTCACAAATAATTCCCTTAATAAAATAAAAATCCCCACATCTCTGTGAAGAGCGGGGATTGAATGTCGGGTGGGCGTTGACGGATTCGAACCGCCGACCCTCTGCTTGTAAGGCAGATGCTCTAAACCAGCTGAGCTAAACGCCCGTTTTCTGAAAAGCGATGCAAAGGTACGGAGTTTTTTTGTAACGGCCAAACTTTTGCATCACTTTTTTCAAAAATTCCGGTCAAAGCACAAACAATTTACAAACAAAACATTGTGGAGATTTTTAAATTGGGGGATTTTGGAATATTTGCACCAATAAAATTTGGGGATTTTGGAATATACGCAAAAAATTTGATGAATCCTAGCCGTATTAAGAATTGAGAAAAACGAGGCAAGACGTTTATCAAGACGGTAAAAACGGATATTAGCAAGAAATAAACTAAACGCAAAGACGAAAAGGCACTAAAGTTCTGTCTTTTTTAGACAGTCCTTTGTGCCTCTGTGATCAAATTAAGAATAAAGAGAAAAGGCTCTACCCTTTTTCAAGCAGACACTGCTCTTCGCTGGTAAGCCCAAGGCTGCTGACCACAACCTCCATAGGAATCCCGTGGGCTAACAGACTGCGAGCATTGGCCATACGTTCCTCCGCCCGGCCTTCTGCACGGCCTTCTGCACGACCTTCTGCACGGCCTTCCGCAAAACCCTCAGCACGCCCCTCCAAGAATGCGCTTCAAGGCCCAGTCGAAACTGACGTAGGTGCGATCCGTTGCCATACCACTAACTACAGTTTATAGAGGTCGTTGGCAGCAATCAGGTCAACCTTCTTGGCTTCAAGAATCTTATCACAGCTATCCAAATCAGTCGGACGAATCACCACATGGGCAACGTCACCGGCAGCAAATGAATAGAGATACTCGATGAAAACGCCCTGTGAAGAAAGATACTCGAGGACGACGGCCAGCGAACCGCTAGTGTTGGGACAGTTGAGTGCGATGACATCGGTAATCTTCACGGCAAAGCCTGCTTCCTTCAACACCTTGTATGCTTTCTCGGGATCTGAGACGATGCAGCGCAGGATACCGAAATCACTGTTGTCTGCAATGCTCATGGCCGAAAGGTTGATGTTTGCCTTACCCAAAGCCTCGGTGACCTCAGTGAGACGGCCACTCTTGTTCTCCAAGAACACGGATAGTTGTTTTGCTTTCATAATCTGATTGGTTTATGGTTTACAATGTTATTTCAGAATTTACGGTTGTCGAATACACGCTTGGCCTTGCCCGTACTGCGCTCGATGCTCTTAGGCTCGACAAGTCTCACCTTGAATCCTAACCCGATGACGCTTCTCAGTTCGGCCTCAAGCTTCTTCTGCAAGCCCACAAGCACCGACATCTCGTCGCTATAAAACTCTTCCTTCACCTCAACTTTAAGTTCCGAGGTATCGGTATTGTTCACGCGGTCGACAATCAACATGAAATGCGGCTCAAACTCAGGCAGAGAGAGAATGACAGCTTCGATCTGAGAGGGGAATACATTTACGCCACGGATAATGAGCATGTCGTCGCAACGGCCAAGAATGCGATCCATCCTGACCAACGTGCGTCCACATGAACATTTCTCATAGTGCAGGGCAGTGAGGTCGTGAGTGCGATAGCGGAGCAAGGGCATGCCCTCCTTGGTGAGATGGGTAAACGTCAGTTCGCCCAGCGTGCCCTCAGGCAGCTGTTCGCCGGTATTAGGATCAAGAATTTCGGGGTAGAAATAGTCCTCGTTCAGGTGGGTTCCACACTGGCATTCACACTCATAGCCCACACCTGGTCCGGCAATTTCACTAAGTCCATAGATATCGTATGCCTTGATGCCAAGGGATTCTTCAAGCTTCACACGCATCTCTTCGGTCCAAGGCTCTGCACCGAAGGCACCAACCCTCAATTTGAAGTCTTCACGCGGATATTCCGACTCGCGCAATGCCTCACCCAAGAACATGGCATAGGAAGGCGTACAGCACAACACACTTGAACCGAAGTCGTGCATCAGCGTTATCTGCTTCTGGGTATTGCCCGACGACATTGGAATAACGCTGGCCCCAATATTGGTAGCACCGTCGTGTGCTCCGAGACCGCCCGTAAACAAGCCATAGCCATAGGAAACCTGGAAAATGTCGTCCTTTGTAGCCCCATAGGCCGTAAAGGCACGAGAAATACTTTCGGTCCACATGGCAATGTCTTTACGCGTATGAAGCACTACTACGGGCTTTCCCGTGGTACCTGAAGACGCGTGGATACGTACAATCTGACTCATCGGCACGGCAGCCAAACCAAACGGGTAGTTGTCGCGAAGGTCAAGTTTGTTGGTAAAAGGCAACTTCGAGATGTCGTCAATGTCCTTGATGTCGCCTGGTTCAAGACCCATCTCCTGAAATTTTTTCCGGTAGAAAGGAGAATTGTGATAAACGTAATCGGCCATTTTCCGAATACGGATACTCTGGATTTCGCGAAGCTGCTCGCGATCCATACATTCAATGTTCTGATTCCAAATCATAGATAAGACATTTTGTTTAAGATGGTTTGAACTGGCAGCAAAGGTACAAAAAAAATCTGCATTTCATAACAAAATGCAGATTTTTATTTATAAAAACTATTTTTAAGTTTTTTCGCTTACTCTGTAATCTGAACAGTAGCACGACGGTTGTAAGAGATTGGAGACAGAATGTCTACACCACCCATAGCTTCCTGAGAAATCTTGCCCTCAGCAACACCCATCTTAACGAGCTCGTCAGCAACACGCTTTGCACGCTTCTCAGACAGAACCTGGTTGTGAGCGGGGCTACCAGTAGCGCTATCAGCATAACCAGTTACGAGGAGGTTGTTGTCGTTCTCGATGGCATACTTAGCAAGAGCCTGTACGTTCACGAGGTCCTTCAGCTCAGCAATTTCGGTCTTGTCGAGGTTGAAGAATACAGAAACAGGAGTTGTGATGAATTCCTTAACAGACTGAGGAACTTCCACCTTCGGCTGGTTAGCCAGCAGGTTCTTCAGACGATCGTTCTCTGCATTTGCGTCAGCGAGCTGAGCCTTAAGAGCGTCAATCTGGCTCTGAGAGAGGGCCTTGATAGCATCAACATCGGGAACCTTGTTCCAAGTAGCCTTACCCAGATTCAGGGTCAGACCAACTTCAGCTGTGAACCAACGGTCGTGAGCAGCGTCTAAGTTACGGCCCCAAGCATATTCCATGCCTTCGAAGTCGTCACCGCAGAGGTTGTAACCGAGGTCAAGGTTGATAGCCACGCGCTTTGAAACCTTGAAGGTGTTCAGGATACCTGCACTACCAACAATTTCGTATGTGTTATAAGAGCAGTTGCGGGCAACACCAACACCGAAGTAAGGAATGAAATTCCAAACACGGCTCTCATTGTAACCGCAAAGGAGGTTGCTCAGGTTGAGCAAAGTCTGCTCCTGCAAGTTCCAATACTTAATCTTGTTCTTGTCAGCATCTGTAGAAATAACGCTCTTACCGCTAAAGGCATTGAACTTGGTGCGGAGACCAATACCGGGAGTAAACCACTTACCGATAGCAACGGAGAAACCAAGACCACGACGGAAATCCTTCAACGGGCTCTTAGAGAAACCTTCATGCTTTTCTTCGTTTGAGTAGAAAGCACTGTAAGCAAAGTTTGCCTGTACAAACCAGTTGCTCCAGAAAGAGTTAGTGGCAACACTGTACTTAAGCGTCGGCTCTTCATCCTGGGCCATGCTTGTCAGTGAAACGCTGGCCAAAGCCAGAACGATTAAAAACTTTTTCATAACCTTTTTTATTTATAAATATGTAATTAATTATCTTAATTTGCGCATAATTTGAAATTTCGGCACAAAGATAGCAATATTTTTTTGAATGCACCTAATTTTTCAGAAGAAAAAATTCAAAAAATCAAAAAAAACTTAATTTATATCATTTTTCCGTTTGTTTTTACCCCATTAAGGAGTCTATTTCTTGTTGTTTGAGGATACAAATGACATTTTTCCCGTCTGGTGTGTAATTGACATTGGAACATGTGAAAAGCGTATTCACAAGGTTTTCCATAGCCTCATTGGTCAAAACCTGTCCATAAGGTATGGCAGCATTGCGTGCCAGGCATAAGGCCAACGGCTTATATACATCGTCGCTTAAAGGGGTATTCTTCTCTGCGGCGGCAGCTACCATTTCATGAATCACTACAGACA
This sequence comes from Prevotella sp., assembly GCA_017428925.1. Lineage (GTDB taxonomy): Bacteria > Bacteroidota > Bacteroidia > Bacteroidales > Bacteroidaceae > Prevotella. The sequence continues at coordinate 44,493 of JAFRPY010000005.1, forward strand.
TATTCGCGCCCTCCAAATCGGCAGGAATGCCATTCACGGCGAAACTGCCACCTCCCAAGTCGGACACATCGAAACCAATATTCTCCATTTCCGACAAAATTCCTTCCAGCAGTACGGTTTCTGAAGGGGAGAGTTCCACAACCTCGGGAAAAAGCAACTTCTGGGACCGGCCTCCCCTCTGCTCCATCTGTCGCAGATAGTCCTCGTATAAAATACGTACATGCGCGCGATGCTGGTCGATGATCATTAACCCTGACTTCACCGCGGTCATAATATACTTTCCTTTGTACTGATAATGAACAGGCGACTTTTCGGCAATAACAGACAAATCCCCACTATCCACAGAAGATAAATCCTCGTCAAAGAGCGGAGCTTCCTGTGACGGCTGCCGGATTCCTGCATATAGACTTTCCCAGCTATCAGGAACAGCGACCGGCTTCTGGCGCGAAGACCGTGAATTCGTATTGAAAGGATTATATTGGGGATCATACTCAACGACAGGAGGCGCAATGCCTTCTGCCGACGGATTAAACACAGGAATATCAGGTTTCCCCTGAGTATCAAATTCTATGGCAGGAACATCATTGAATTTCCCGACAGCTTCTTTAACCGCTGCTGTCAGAATCTGCCAAATGGTCTGCTCTTCCTCGAACTTAATCTCCGTCTTCGTCGGATGTATATTCACGTCTATATTCTGCGGAGAGACATCAAAATAGATGAAATATGGAACTTGCTCACCGACAGACACCAAACGTTCAAAAGCATTCTGTACGGCCTTATGGAAATAAGGATGCTTCATATAACGGCCATTCACGAAAAAAAACTGATGGGCACCTTTCTTTTTCGCGGATTCTGGTTTTCCAACAAAGCCACTGATTCTGCACACGGTCGTATCCACATCTACGGGCAGAATATCCTGGTTGAACCGTTTGCCGAATACGTCGACAATTCGTTGTCGAAGGTTTCCCGAACGAAGATTGAATACCTCGACGCCATTGCTATGCAACGTGAAATGGATCTGAGGATAGACCAGCACAATGCGCTCAAACGCCTGAAGGATATTATTCAGTTCTGTAGTATTCGATTTCAAGAATTTCCTGCGGGCAGGAACATTAAAAAACAGATTCTCAACATTGAAATTACAACCAACAGGACAAGAAACTGGTGATTGAGAAACCACCTTTCCACCCGACAGATGAATTACCGTACCGATTTCATCGTCGGCCATCCTTGTCTTCAGTTCTACTTGGGCTACTGCAGCGATACTGGCCAAGGCTTCACCCCTGAACCCCATCGTATGAAGGGCAAAGAGATCGTCGGCCTTACGAATTTTGGAAGTAGCATGACGCTCAAAAGAGAGCCGGGCATCAGTTTCCGACATTCCCCTGCCATTGTCGATAACCTGTATGGAAGTACGACCGGCATCCACCACAACCACGTTGATGGTATCTGCACCGGCATCCACAGCATTCTCTACCAGTTCCTTGATGACACTGGCAGGACGCTGGATAACCTCACCAGCAGCAATCTGGTTGGCAACACTGTCGGGCAAAACCTGTATGATATCGCTCATGCTATTTCTGTTTTTTACTTCAAAACTACTCCTGTGAAGGCATAGGTGTCTCGGCTGATGGAGGTAAAGGACTCTCTGCAGGGGACGGTGAGGAAGGTGGGACACCTTGGTCAAAACCCAGTGTCTGCAAAGGAGGACGACGCCTGGTCTGTTTCAACTCCGTGCCGCCTTTCTTCTCTCTCCATTCAAAGATATCGTCCTTGTTCAACGGTCGGATATAGTCGAACCATGCAAAATTTGGAAGATACAATTTCGAAGGCGGTATCTGAGTCATCGGATAGGTTGTACCTGTAGCCTTGTTTGTCCATATTTTTTGCAATTTACGTTCCTGCAGGTACATTTTCATCGTGTCTGTTTCCAGATAGTTAAGGCCATGAAATGTAGAATCTTTCTCATCTATCGGATAATAGACCGTCTGCACACTTCCAATGGCATCGCTTCTGCTGATTTCACCTTTTATGAAATAGGCAAGCATATACTTTGACGAGACCTGATTGTAATGGTTTTCATTATCCACTTTTTCGATTGAGGAAGCCTGTCCGATGACATGCGCCTGATTGATGGTAGAGTCTTTCATGAGCACCTCAATCTTCTCACCCAACAACTGTCTGTTTGCATTCCATGTTATGGGATCCTTATACATTGTCAGCACCGAGTCTTTTGTGTTATAGACCAAAGAATCGCACACGGCCTGGACATCTCTCCTGTAAGCCCTGACCTTATGAAAACAATGCAACTCGCGCCACGCAGAATCTGTGTTAATGTCGTAGGAGAACATCTTCAGTGTATCACCGTGCAACCAAAGCGTATCTTGCTGAGAATAGTCCACCAAAACGGCATTTTTCGTGGCATGTGCATAGCCTTTCTGTTCATCATACCAAAAATAGTCGCAGTGAAGCTCGTTTTTATTGTTGTTGTCTTTATAAACAACGTTACCGAAGCCCTCAGCTGTTCCTTTCTTCTCATCACGGAAGAGGCTGTCGCCAATCATTTCCTTTTCACCATCTACCAAGGTGCTTCTGCCAAACAGCCGCGTACGGTCACTTCTCGAATCAAAATAGCCCTCTGTCGTGTTCACTATGCTTTTCCCAGAAGTAATCGTAGAGGGGCCTACCACATGAGCTTCCTTCGTCGCAACATCATAATAGAGCGTATCGGTTACGAGTAGGAACTTTTTGTTCTTCAGGTTGACATTATAGTTGAATTTTGCCTCTTTCTGTTCCGTATCATACTCGCCCCAGTCGCTGGTCAGCACATTCTCTTTATCGACCATTTTTCCACCCTCAAAAAAATAACCTAAATTATATAGGCGGTCATAGTCGAGCGAGTCTGTATAAAGAGTCGTTCCCCGATGTTTCAAGACAACGTTGCGACGAGCGCGAGCCATCTGCTCGTTTCCGTCGTAGAAAGCATAGTCGCTGTTCAGCGTAAGGGTATCACCCTGGCGCATTCTGACATGCCCGAAAGCCTCAAATGAATTACTGGCCTCGAAGAAATAGGCACTGTCACAAGTCAGCTTGGCACCTTTATGGCGGAAAGACACGTTTCCATTCAGTATCTGTGCATCGGGTTTTCGCCCATATCGGTCATACGACAATCGGTCGGCATGCTCAAGATACACCCTTTCGTCCACTTTCTTACGTGTCTGTTTCTTTCGTGGAGCCTGCATACCCAGTGTCAGACCAAAGACTAAGAGGCACAGAATCAGCATGAAAGCCCTTCTATGCCCCCCCATTTGTCGTATCTTTATTTCCTTATCGGTCATTTAATCCAACCTTCGTATTCAAAAGAACAGTCTTTATAGCGGTCGTTTACTCTTACGTAAATGGTTTTCAGTTTCTCTTTCACCCAGTCTTTCAGGAATTCTTCTCTGCGTTTCCTCAGAACCACGTCCTTCATAGCCTGGAAATCTTCGGTAATGGTCGCACGATGTCCTTCCACACGACTTTTCAGCATGATGATGGCGCAAACAGTCTTTCCCTTTGTATTTGTATTAGTCATCTGAAAAGCATCCGACACCTGCCCTACCTTCAATGTATCCACCACGCGGGCTATCTCCGTCGGAAGATCCTGCATTCGGAATTTACTGGTACGTCCTGCCTCAGAAGTATTAGCCATCAATCCTTTACTACTACGGGTATCTTTATCGTCGGAAATAAATGAAGCGGCTTCGTCGAAAGAGAACTTGCCTGCCCGAATGTCATTGGCGATGCTGTCAAGACGAAGCTGTGCCTTTGTAATTGCTTCATACGACACCTTCGGTTTAAGCAAGATGTGGCGGCACTTGATTTTGTCGCCGCGCTTGTCGATAAGCTGAATGATATGAAAACCGAATTCTGTCTCCACAATCTTAGAAATCTTCTTCGGGTCAGTCAGATTGAAGGCAACATTGGCAAAAGCGGGATCAAGCATACTACGGCCGGAATAGTCCAGTTCACCGCCCTGACGCGCCGAGCCAGGATCTTCCGAATAAAGTCTGGCCAGCGTAGCAAAGGTCGTCTCACCCCTGTTCACGCGGTCGGTATACTCACGGAGCACATCTTTCACGCGACTTATCTCCTCCTGTTCCACACGGGGCGTCTGCGTAACGATTTGCACCTCGACTTCTGTCGGCACAAAAGGTATGCTGTCTTCAGGAACATCCTTGAAATAGCTCCTCACATCAGCCGGACTCACCTTGATATCCTCGACAAGCTTCTCTTGCATTTTCTGGACAAGTTTACGGTCGCGGAAATCGTCGTGCATCGAAGCACGCATCTGGTTAATGGTCTGCTTACGGTATTCCTCAAGTTTTTCCCTGGATCCGCCCACCATCTGAAGCCAATAGTTAATCTGCTCTTCAACGAGCTGGTTGACTTCGCTCTCTGTCACTTCAATAGAGTCAATGGCAGCCTGATGCAGATATAGTTTCTGTAAAGCTATCTGTTCAGGAATAGCGCAGTCAGGATTACCCTGAAAACGAACTCCCTCAACTTCAGCCTGCAGGCGCATCACCTCAACATCACTTTTCAGAATAGCCTCATCGCCTACAACCCATATCACTTCATCCACCACACTGGCTTCCGGAACGGGCTGCTCTGCTCTGACTAAGGAGTCCTTCACCTGACTTTTATCCTGAACAATATGTTGCACTGCACTGTTAGCTTTCAGTCCTAATGCCAGCACAAGTCCCCCTGCCAATGTCAGTATTAATTTGTTTCTCATATCAACTATTCAGAATCCAATTAGTGCTTATTCACTGTCTTCAAGACATCTTGGTTAACCTTGAAGGGATATTTCTTCCGGAGCTCAGCAACCCAGGCCTTCTCCAGCTCTTCCTGATAATCAGCTACGACGAGACCTTTCACGTCCTCGTATTCTTCAGGGCCTTTCTTCAGCAACTTTCCATAGACGGCATCGATAGGATAATCCTTCAAAGAAGTAACTGTGGTGTCTTTCTTGAATACCATCTTATCGATAAAAGCGTTATCACCCTTCTTGAAGATACCTTTCTCCACACGGATGCGAATGATGGAATCGTTGTTAAACGTATGGCGCAACTTGTCGGCCCATTTGCCGAAAGCAAGTCCTTTCACACAATTCTTCACGGCCTTCACGTCACCTTTTTCTTTCACGTGATAGACCATTCCCTTATACCGAGGTTCGTCCCACTTGTATTTCTTGCTGTTTTTCTTGAAATAGTTAGCCAAGCCAGCCTCATCCTTAGCCGCCTTGTCCCAAACCATGCGATTAGATATTTCATAAAGCAGCAAGCCGTCGTGATATTCACGAACCAGGTTGTCAAGTTCAGTATCCTTAGCCTGTAATTCCGCAGAACGTTCATCAAGCAGAGCCTCCCGAGTGATATTGCGCTGCTTGGCAATAGAATCCACAGCCGATATAGCCAATTGTTCACGGGCATTTCGTGACTCCAAGAACTGAAGAATGTTGGAACGAAGGGAATCGTATGGTTCGAGCTGCTTGCGGTCCTTCATCAGAATGATATGCCAACCAGCTGGACTTTGAACGGGTTTCGACATTTCCCCAACCTGCAAAGCGTATGCTGCATCTTCGAATTCCTTGAGTGTCTGGTTAGGACCAATCCAAGGAAGCACACCGCCATTCTGAGCCGATCCTGGATCTTGGGAAACCTTTTTAGCCAATTCAGCGAAATCTGCGCCTTGCTTCAAAGCATTGTAGATTGAGTCAATACGCTGCTTTCCTGCTTTTTGCTCCGCATCCGTGGCTTTCTGTTTCAGCAACACAAGAATGTGGGCAGGCATAATCAGTCCGCGCGGACCAATGGCTTCCTTTGTAGTGGCATAAACCTTCTGGGCCTCTCTTTCCATGTCAGCATCACTCACAAACGAAGGCACAATCTGCTGATCGCGATAGGTTCTGAACTCTTTCTGGTAAGAAGTCATTGTGTCCAACTTAGCATCCAAAGCGGCTTTTACCTTTAGTTTGTAATTAATGAACAAGTCGACATACTCTTCCACGGTTTTCTTGTCAATCACACCTTCGGCATTATTCTTGTTATAAGAATATTCAAATTCAGAACGAGCCACTGGCTGACCGGCGATAGTCATGATAACAGGATCATCCGTCTGTGCAAAAGCCATGCTCCCGCTGAGGAGCATGGTCACTATCAATAAGGGTTTCTTAAATTTTCTCATCTTATCGTTCTCACAATAATTTAATTCTCATTCATTGGGCCTTGAATAGTTAGGAGCTTCACTGGTGATAGAAATATCATGCGGATGGCTCTCCAAGACACCTGCACTGGTGATGCGCGTGAACTTAGCGTTATGCAAAGCTTCGATTGTTGCAGCTCCACAATAGCCCATTCCAGAGCGCAGACCGCCAGTCATCTGATAGATAACCTCCTGCAAGGTTCCCTTGTAAGGCACACGGCCAGCAATGCCTTCGGGCACCAGTTTCTTCACATCTTTTACTCCTCCCTGGAAATAACGGTCACTCGAACCATGTTCCATGGCTTCCAAAGAACCCATGCCACGATAACTCTTGAACTTACGTCCATTGAAAATGATGGTATCGCCAGGACTCTCCTCTGTACCAGCCACCAAAGAGCCAATCATCACAGAATGACCACCGGCTGCCAATGCTTTCACGATATCTCCCGAATAGCGCAGGCCTCCATCTGCAATCAGAGGAACACCTGTTCCTTTCAATGCGCAAGCCACATCATAGACGGCACTCAACTGAGGAACACCTACTCCAGCCACCACACGAGTTGTACAGATACTACCTGGACCGATGCCTACCTTAATTGCATCGGCACCGTTATCCACGAGCATCTTGGCTGCTTCACCTGTTGCCACATTGCCGACAACCATCTCTATGCCAGGGAATGCCTTCTTGGCTTCATGCACCTTTTCAATCACCGACTTAGAGTGACCATGAGCAGTATCGATGACGATTGCATCGACGCCGGCATCCACCAGAGCCTGTATCCGATCAAACGTATCGGCAGTAACGCCGACACCAGCAGCTACGCGCAGACGTCCTTTCTCGTCTTTGCAGGCCATGGGCTTATCCTTGGCCTTAGTAATATCCTTATAAGTAATCAAGCCTACCAGTTTGTTGTCTTTGTCAACCACAGGTAGTTTCTCAATCTTATTCTCCTGAAGAATTTCTGCAGCGGCCTCAAGGTTCGTCTGCTGATGGGTTGTCACCAGATTCTCTGAAGTCATCACCTCGTCAATCTTCTTGTCAAGACGACGCTCAAAACGAAGGTCACGGTTGGTAACAATACCTACCAAATGGTTCTCGTCGTCTACCACTGGAATACCTCCGATATGATATTCGGCCATCATCGCGAGCGCATCCTGAACGGTGCGGCCCTTCTGAATAGTCACTGGGTCATAAATCATTCCGTTCTCTGCTCTCTTCACGATAGCCACCTCACGTGTTTGCGCCTCAATCGACATGTTCTTATGAATCACGCCTATGCCACCTTCACGGGCGATAGCAATGGCCATAGCACTCTCCGTGACCGTGTCCATAGCAGCCGTCACGAACGGGATGTTCAGCTCGATGTTACGCGAAAACTTGGTTTTCAACTCTACCTCACGAGGCAGTACTTCTGAATAAGCGGGAATCAACAGGACGTCGTCGAATGTGAGACCGTCCATCACAATTCTGTCTGCAACAAATGATGCCATATACTACTTAAAAATTTATTGCGTGCAAAGATACGCAATTTTCGGCATATGAGCAAACCTTTCACATTTTTATGTGCCCGATTAATTCTATTTAACGCGATGCAGGCAGATATCAGGATAAAGGAGAAGCCTCAAAACCGATATTCCCTACTGCTTCTACGAGCATTGCTGCATCATGACGGCCTCTGACATAGGCAATACCCTTGGCCAGATCAACCTCCACCATTTCAACACCCGGAACACCACTGATTGCTTTCTCTACATTGGCCTTACAATGGTTACATGCCATGCCCTCTACCTTATACTGGCAGACATATTGTTCCGTATGCCTTTGTTTCAGTTTGCGAGAATCGAGCATACGGGCAAAAAAAGCGTTGACAAGCAATCCAACAAACAATACGATCCACAACCACTGCCATAATCCCAGACATTGACCGCAATGGGCACTGGGAACGATCACGCTGTTCACTTGGAACCAATTCTGCGGAAGCAGATAGTCGATGCAAAGACCAAAACCAACGGCTCCGATGATGATGGAAAGCAAATAGAGTTTCAGAGTATGCTTGCCAAAAACCTTCCCGATAACCAGCATCGAAGCCGAATTAACGGCAGGACCTGCCATCAGCAACACAAGGGCTGCTCCCGGCGTAAGTCCTTTTGCCATCAGCGAAACCGCAATGGGTATGCTGCCCGTAGCACAAACATACATAGGAACTGCAACAGCCAAAACAATAAGCATGTTAAGGAGTTTATACTCATGAAGGGCAGCCAGCCATTCGTTGGGCACTACTACTGTTATCAAGGCTGCAATAAGCAAACCGACAAGAAGCCATTTACCAACATCCTGCAGCATCTCGACAAAAGCGTAGTGCATACCATTCCAGAACTTCTCTAAAAATGTATTTCCTACAGGTTCCTCATTTTTACAGTCGTGGTCACACTTCTCATCCTCTTCATGATGAATCGAAGCCTCTGCCGAGAAGGCCTCATCTTCTTTGGCATAACGATTCACCAACCATCCGCCGAACAATGCCGTAAAAAGGGCGGCAACAGGACGAACAATGGCAAAAGGAAGTCCCATCAATGAAAAAGTTGCCGTGATGGAATCCACTCCTGTCTGCGGGGTTGCTATAAGAAAACTGGTACAGGCCCCGTGGGAAGCGCCTTCCCGACGAAGGCCAACACTTGTGGGAATCACGCCACACGAGCACAACGGTAGGGGAATGCCCAAAGCCGCAGCCTTCACCACACTCTTCATGTTGCGTGGTGAAAGATGGCGTCTATAAATACCTTTCGGAACGAAAGCACGAAGCAAACCAGCGAAAAAGAAACCTAAAAACAAATAGGGAGCCATCTCTGCCAGCATCAATAGCAGAGCGTTCCCGTAATGTTCAATAAAAGTCCACATATCTTAGTTTGCCACTTCTGAAAGGAATTTGATACGTACCAACCGTACTTCTTCCTCCGAATAGTCATCACCCAACTCTTCCATAGCTGTGTCGAGGTCGTCGGTCTCACTCTCCTTGAAATAATCGTAAATATCGTCCACATGGTCATCGTCCATCACCTCTTCCAGGAAATAGTCGATATTCAATTTCGTTCCGCTATAGACGATTGCTTCCACTTCATCGAGCAATTCCTCAAAATCAATACCCTGGGCGATGGCAATATCATCAAGTGCACGCTGGTTGTCAATATCGTGGATAATCTTCACCTTCACAGCCGATTTCTTGGCCACCGTCCTTACCCGCAAATCTTCGGGGCGTTCTATCTCGTTTTCCTCACAATGACGCTTAATGAGTTCCACAAACTCCTTGCCAAACTTGCGCGCTTTTCCTGCTCCGACACCCTGCACCTGCTGAAGTTCTTCAAGCGAGATGGGATAAACCGTTGCCATCTGTTCAAGCGAACCCTCCTGAAACACAGCATAGGCAGGGATGCCGCGCTGCTTGGCAACCTTCTTACGCAAATCTTTCAGCATGGCAAACAACTCGGGATCAAGGGCGCCTCCCTGTCCATCAGTCACTTCATCGTCGTCATCAGTGAACTCATTGTCGAGCACAATCATAAACGAATGGGGTGACTTCATAAACTTCTTGCCCGCCGAAGTCAGTTTCAGCAGCCCATAATTCTCCACGTCTTTCTTCAAGTAGCCAGCAATGAGCGCCTGCCGGATGACTGGATTCCATATCTTGGGATCGATGTCCTCACCAGAACCAAACTCTTCCAGCTGATCATGCTTATGCACGACAATATCGTCGGTTGCACGTCCACTCACGAAATCAATGACATAGTCGGTACGGAAGTCTTCCTTGATTTTCTGAATGGCATTGAGAACGATAACCAATGCTTCCTCGGCCTCTTGTTTCGATTTGGGATGGAGGCAGTTGTCACAATTGCCACAGTTCTCCTTCAAATACTCTTCACCGAAATAATGGAGCAACATTCTGCGACGACAAACCGAAGATTCTGCATACGCTGCCGTCTCGGCCAGCAACTGCCTACCGATATCCTGTTCGGCCACAGGCTTGCCTTCCATGAACTTCTCCAGTTTTTTCAAGTCTTTATAGCGATAGAAAGCAATACACTTGCCTTCGCCTCCATCACGACCAGCACGGCCAGTCTCCTGATAATAGCCTTCCAGACTCTTGGGAATGTCATAATGAATCACAAAACGCACATCCGGTTTGTCGATACCCATGCCGAAGGCGATGGTTGCCACGATGACGTCAATATCTTCTTGCAGGAAATCATCCTGTGTCTGACTACGAGTGGCCGAATCAAGACCGGCATGATATGGCGCTGCCTTAATATTGTTGGCACATAGCACAGCGGCCAGTTCTTCAACTTTCTTACGCGAGAGACAATAAATAATGCCACTCTTTCCCGGATGCTGACGAATGAACTTGACAATCTGCACATTGGTTGCGTCATCACTACTGGGTTTCTGCCTCACTTCGTAATAGAGATTGGGACGGTTAAAAGAACTCTTAAACTCCTTCGCATCAATAATCCCAAGACTCTTCTTGATATCCGTGCGCACCTTGTCGGTAGCCGTAGCCGTCAAGGCAATGAGCGGAGCCTTGCCAATCTCATCCACCTTGTCACGGATTTTGCGGTATTCAGGACGGAAATCATGTCCCCATTCCGAAATACAGTGAGCTTCGTCGATAGCATAGAAACTGATCTTGACCATTTTCAGGAAATCCACATACTCATCCTTGGTGAGCGATTCAGGAGCCACATAAAGCAATTTCGTCTTACCCGCAAGGATATCACTCTTTACAAGGTCTATAGCGGCCTTGTTAAGCGAAGAGTTCAAGTAGTGGGCAATACCATCTTCCTCGCTCATACCATTAATGACATCCACCTGATTCTTCATCAGGGCAATAAGAGGTGAGATGACAATGGCTGTGCCCTCCATAATCAAGGAGGGCAATTGGTAGCATAGACTTTTGCCTCCTCCTGTCGGCATCAGTACGAAGGTGTCATTACCAGCGAGGACATTGCGGATGATGGCCTCTTGGTCTCCCTTGAATGTGTCGAAGCCGAAGTATTGCTTCAGTTTGGCGGTAAGGTCAATTTCCGGGGTCATTAATTCTAAATTGATTATATCTTAAAAACGCATCATGCGCTTTCCAGTTTTTGCAAATGAGCTTTGCCCAATTGCTGTTTTGCATAATCGAGAGTAACATCAAAAGTTTTTACACGTTTTGACGGATATTCAAACATGGCATCCAGCATTACGCTCTCCACGATAGAACGAAGTCCGCGTGCGCCGAGTTTATATTCCATGGCCTGATTTACAAGATAATCAAGCGTCTCTTCTGGAAACGTCAACTTAATGCCGTCCATCTCAAACAACTTTGTATACTGCTTGATAATGGAATTCTTAGGATCGACGAGAATCCTGCGAAGGGCTTCACGATCGAGCGGATTCAGATAGGTCAGCACAGGCAGTCGCCCGATGATTTCAGGAATAAGCCCGAACGATTTCAAGTCCTGTGGCAGAATATACTGCATCAAGTCTTCTTTGTCAATTTTGCGGACATTCTGAACAGAATTGTATCCCACCACATGAGTGTTCAGGCGTTGGGCAATCTTGCGCTCAATACCATCAAATGCACCACCACAGATAAAGAGGATGTTCTTCGTGTCAACATGTATATAGTCCTGGTCGGGATGCTTGCGTCCACCCTTTGGCGGAACGTTCACCACCGAACCTTCCAGAAGTTTCAGCAGGCTCTGCTGAACACCCTCACCCGAAACATCACGTGTGATGCTCGGATTGTCACTCTTTCGGGCTATCTTGTCAATCTCATCAATAAAAACAATCCCCCTTTCTGCAGCAGCCTGATCGTAATTGGCCACCTGAAGCAGACGGGAAAGAATGCTTTCAACATCTTCTCCCACATAACCCGCTTCGGTGAACACCGTGGCGTCCACAATAGTAAAGGGCACATCGAGCAACTTGGCAATGGTACGCGCCAACAACGTCTTTCCCGTTCCCGTAGAACCGACCATGATGATGTTGCTCTTCTCTATCTCGACGCCCTCGTCATTAACGGGTTGCTGCAACCGCTTATAATGGTTGTAAACAGCCACCGAGAGATTACGCTTGGCCTGTTCTTGACCAATCACATAGTCGTCAAGATATTTCTTTATTTCCTTTGGTTTAGGCACTTTCCTAATGTGGAAAGGTTTGTCGCTGCCTTTCCGTTCGTTACCAAGCAATCCTGTAGAGAGCACGATTTCGTGTGCCTGTTCAGCACAACTCTCACAAATGAAGCCATTCAGCCCAGTAATGAGCAACTTGACTTCATTTTCCGTCCTTCCACAGAAACTACAAACTTTCTTTGCCACCTTATTATTAATTATTTAATAAAGAGAACTTATCCCTTAGATTCTTAATTCTTCTTCACTAACACCGCGTCAATCATACCATATTCCTTGGCTTCCTCAGCCGTCATCCAGTAATTGCGGTCACTGTCTTGCCATACTTTCTCGTATGGAGTGTGCGAGTGGTTGCTGATGATGGTATAGAGTTCTTTCTTGAACTTCTGGATTTCTTTCACCTCAATCTCCATGTCAGAAGCCTGGCCTTGCACTCCGCCGAGAGGTTGATGTATCATCACACGGCTATGAGTAAGGGCCGAACGTTTTCCTTCTTGTCCAGCCACCAGCAGAACGGCAGCCATTGAAGCAGCCATACCCGTACAAATAGTGGCCACATCACTGGAAATGAACTGCATGGTGTCGTAAATGCCCAATCCCGCTGTGACGCTTCCACCAGGAGAATTGATGTAGATAGAAATGTCTTTCCCAGGATCCACAGAATCCAGATAGAGAAGCTGAGCCTGCAAGGTATTGGCAGTATAGTCGTCAATCTGGGTGCCAAGGAAAATGATGCGGTCCATCATCAGGCGCGAGAACACGTCCATCTGCGTCACATTAAGCTGTCGTTCTTCAAGGATATAGGGATTCAGATACTGTGACTGAACTTTCATGACATCGTCGAGTGCCATTGCACTAAGTCCCAAATGCTGGGTTGCGTATTTTCTAAAATCATTCATTTTTATACTATATTTTAATAGTTCGTTTTCTTATAATTAGATACTACAAAGTAACAGGAAAAAAATATCCGCCTTTTTTCTCATACAAAGATAAGAAAAAAAGCGGATAACCCCTTAAATCGGAGTGTTTTTTTTTCAAAAAAAATGTTATTTCTGTTCCATCATCTTATTAAACTCCTCAAGAGTGACCTCTTTCGGGTTCAGTTTTACCACACCTTTCATGACTTCGGTGAGCTTGCGATCGATAGAACGGTCAACCAGATTGTCCACATACTCCTTCTTCTTGAGCATGTCGTTGGCATAGTTCTCCAGATACTCATCGGGAACATTGTTCATGCCATATTGTGCGAACTGAGCTCGTGCAGCTTCCTTGGCGGCATCTTTAATGTCAGCATCTTCCACCTTGATATTATTGTCGCGCACAAGCTGCTCCTTGATGAGATGCCAGGTCAGTTCCTTCACACTCATCTCGTAGTTCTTCTCAACGAACTCCTCACCTTTGTCTTTATTGTTCAGCAACATGATACGCTTCAGCAGAGCATCGGGATAAGTCAGTGTTCCAACCTTCTTCTCACAATGGGCTCGCAGGTCTTGGATGAAACGGAAATCGCTGTCAACAACAAACTGGGCCTTCAGATTCTCGGCAATTCTGTCGCGGAACTCAGTCTCACTCTTAACAGCACCTTCACCGAACACCTGGTCGAAGAGTTCCTGATTCACATCAGCCTTCACATAGCGGCTGATTTCAGTAATCTGATAACTGAAGTCGGAAGTAATGTTCTCAGCTTCCTCACGGCTAATCTTCAGCAGCGAGCTGATTTCGCCCGTACTCTCGGGATAAGCCTTCTTGGGATTGAAAGTAATGATGTCGCCCAACTTACAGCCTTCGAAAAGTTTCTTCTGGTCATCAACCTTGATGTAATTAGGCAGCATGATTGCGCCCTCAACGGTGATACCGTCTTCCTTGGTATTGCCGTCAGCGTCAAGCTCACGGAGGTCACCCTTCAGCATATCATTGTCCTCATAGCTCTCCACCTTGTCATAATGGCCGCCACGACTTGCATACATCTCAATCTGCTGGTCGATCAGTTTGTCATCAACCTTAATGGTATAGTAGTCAACCTTGTCGTGACCGTTCAACTTGATTTCAAACTCAGGAGCCACGGCAATGTCGAAGACGAATGAATATGGTGCATCCTTCTCCACATCTACGGCCTGCTGCTTCTCAGAAGGCAGGGGGTCGCCCAGCATCTTTATATTGTTCTCCTGCACATACTTGTAGATTTCCTGACCTACCAGCTTGTTAATTTCGTCAACTTTCACGCTGGTACCCATCTGACGGCGAATAATGTTCATAGGCACCTGTCCGGGACGGAAACCAGGAATGTTAGCCTTCTTACGATAATTCTTCAGTGTTTTCTCAACATTCTCCTTGAAGTCTGCTTCCTCAACGGTGATGGTCATCAAGCCGTTCACCTTGTCGGGATTCTCGAATGTAACTTTCATCTTCTCTTATAAAATAATTAATTGATAAATTCTGTTTTTTGAGACACGAATCGGGCAACGATACGCTAACGAGGGTGCAAAGTTAGCAAGAATTTTGCTAATTACATTATACAATGTGGAAAAATTTGTTTTTTTAAGATTATTCCTGCTGAAGTATTCCTGCTGAAGGTTCCTGCTGAAGGTCTTCCTGTGCTTCCTTACGCCGTTTTTCCTCGTCGATAAGCTGGAAGTCTTTCTTGCGGAGCTCGAAGTTACGGCCCAGGTATTTCTCTTTCACGATGGGATTATCGGCCAATTCCTCGGGAGTTCCCTTGAAGAGGATACGGCCCTCGAAGAGCAGATAGGCACGGTCGGTGATGGAAAGCGTCTCGTGAACGTTATGGTCAGTGATGAGAATGCCTATGTTACGATACTTCAGCTGCCAGACGATATGCTGGATGTCTTCCACGGCAATAGGGTCCACACCGGCAAACGGTTCGTCAAGCATAATGAACTTCGGGTCGATGGCCAGACAGCGTGCTATCTCCGTGCGACGACGCTCACCACCGGAAAGACGGTCACCAAGGTTCTTGCGAACCTTTTCCAGACGAAGTTCCTTGATCAAACTCTCCAACTTCTGCAACTGGTACTCCCTTGGGCGTTTCGTCATTTCCAGAACAGCCATGATGTTGTCCTCCACACTGAGTTTACGGAATACAGAAGCCTCTTGCGGCAGATAGCCCACACCAGCACGAGCACGCTTGTAAACGGGATAGGATGTAATTTCCTTGTCGTCCAGGTAAATATGGCCGGCATTCGGAATGATAAGACCTGTCGTCATATAGAAGGAGGTCGTCTTACCGGCACCATTAGGACCCAGCAGTCCAACGATCTCGCCCTGCCGGACATTGATGCTGACATCATTGACCACCGTCCTCTTACCGTAACGCTTGACCAGTCCTTCAGTACGCAGTGTCATACTGCCTTCCGTCTTCGTAAATTTTTCGCTGTCGTTCAACAATACGTCTTCCATTTTCACTCAATTTGGTTGCAAAGTTAGTGCAAATGAGTGGAAAAACAAAATTTATTTTGATTTTTCCCGAATGCAGCCTAACTTCATGACTCGAAGAGACATAAAGTTAGTGCAATTGAGCGGAATATCAAAAGAAATAGTTCATTTTTTGCCGCACTATTCTTTGCCATATCCAAATAATTGTATATTTTTGCACACATGATTATCTACAAGTACCTATCCGCACTGGGCCGCTACATCATCCTGATGGGGCGCACGTTCTCGAAGCCCGAGCGGTTCAGAATGTTCTGGAAGCAGTATGTCAAGGAGATGGCCCAGTTAGGTATCAACTCCATTGGCATCGTTCTGCTCATCTCTTTTTTCATCGGAGCAGTTATCTGTATCCAGATGAAACTCAACATTCAGAGTCCCTGGATGCCCCGTTGGGTTTCTGGTTACACTACCCGCGAAATCATGCTGCTTGAGTTCTCCAGCAGTATCATGTGTCTGATCCTTGCGGGAAAGGTTGGCTCCAACATTGCTTCCGAATTAGGAACCATGCGCGTCACCCAACAGATTGACGCCCTTGAGATTATGGGCGTGAACTCAGCATCCTATCTGATACTGCCCAAGATTACAGGACTGATTACGATGATGCCCTTCCTTGTCATCTTCTCTTCTGCCCTTGGCATCCTGGGCGCCTATGCCACAGCCTACATTGGCCATGTGCTTTCGCCCGACGACCTGACGCTTGGTCTTCAGCATTCTTTCAATTCGTGGTTTGTGTGGATGAGTATCATCAAGAGTCTGTTTTTTGCCTTCATCATAGCCAGTGTGTCATCATATTTCGGCTATACGGTAGAAGGCGGCTCGGTGGAAGTCGGTAAGGCCTCAACCACCGCCGTGGTAAACTCCTCGGTTCTTATTCTCTGTTCTGACGTATTCTTAACCCAACTGCTCTCATGATTGAAATCAGACACTTATATAAAAGTTTTGAGGACAAAGAAGTCCTGCAAGACATCAATGCTGAATTCCAGAACGGCAAGACCAATCTGATTATTGGCCAGAGCGGAAGCGGAAAGACGGTGCTGATGAAGAACATCGTGGGACTGTTGGACCCCACAAAGGGAGAGATTCTCTACGACGGGCGCGACTTTGTGGCCATGAGTAAGAACGAAAAGGTGAAGCTGCGTCGTGAGATGGGAATGATTTTCCAAAGTGCAGCGTTATTCGACTCAATGTCGGTGCTGGAAAATGTGATGTTCCCGCTCGACATGTTTTCGCCGATGAACTACCGCGAAAGGGTAAGGCGCGCCCAGGACTGTCTCGACCGAGTGAACCTCATCGAAGCCCAGAACAAATTCCCAGGCGAGATTTCAGGCGGCATGCAGAAGCGCGTGGCTATTGCGCGCGCCATTGCGCTCAACCCGAAATATCTGTTCTGCGACGAGCCGAACAGCGGACTCGACCCCAAGACTTCGCTCGTTATCGACGACTTGCTGCATTCCATCACGGTGGAATACAACACCACGACCATCATCAACACCCACGATATGAACTCCGTGATGGGCATCGGAGAGAATATAATTTTCATCTACAAGGGCACGGCGGCATGGACTGGATGCAAAGACCAGATTATGACGTCAACCAACAAGAAACTCAACGATTTCATCTTTGCTTCCGACCTTTTCAAGAAAGTGAAAGAAGAGGAGATGAAAGCGAAATCATGAAATAACGGGAAGAGTTCTTTCTTCCCGTTATTTCATTAACCACTTCCCGTCGCGCTTGACCATTGGAACGACAACCTCCTCGACGGTACTGTCGCCAAAGCATAACAGCAGGAAAGCCTCAGCTACCATGCCTGCCGAATCGTTCACACAGTTGACTACCTCCACCTTCTTGATACCATGATGTTCGTCGTTCTGCTGCCCGATAAACATCTTGGCATTTGCCACAAGCTGGCTGCGATAGCTGTCGGGAATTCTTTCCGGCATATTCATTCCTTCCACGAATTTCTCGGGGTGCCCTTCCAACAGCACGTCATAATAGCCCTTTGCCGCATTGGCAGCCGCAAAATCAACCTTATTGCCCTGGGAACAGGCCAACAGAAGAACCACTCCCCAAAAAGGGAAGGCCCTTAAAACGGTTTTGATAACACGGCTGACTGTGCCCATTCTATTTTTGTCGGATAAACACATTGATGGGCGAGCCTGTCAACGACCAGTTCTCGCGTATCTTATTCTCCAGAAAGCGCTTGTATGGCTCCTTCACATATTGCGGCAAATTCGCATAGAACACAAAGGTAGGAATCTTCGTGTCGGGCACCTGCGAGATATACTTAATCTTGATGTATTTTCCCTTGATGGAAGGCGGGGGAGTCATCTCAATGATGGGCAACAGCACCTCATTAAGTTTCGACGTTCCAATCTTGATTTTGCGGTTCAGGTAAACCTGCTTGGCTGTCTCAAGCACTTTGAAAATGCGCTGTTTGGTGAGGGCCGACGCAAAAATGATGGGGAAATCCTTGAAGGGTGACAGGTGGTCGCGGATAGTATCCTCGAAATACTTGATGGCCTTCTGGCTCTTGTCCTCCACCAAGTCCCACTTGTTCACCACAACCACCAGCGACTTCTGGTTCTTCTGAATCAGCTGGAAGATATTCATGTCCTGGGCCTCAATGCCGCGGGTACCGTCGAGCATCAGGATGCAGACATCGCTGTTCTCAATGGCACGGATACTGCGCATCACCGAATAGAACTCCAGGTTCTCGTTCACCTTGTTCTTACGGCGGATACCCGCTGTATCAACCAGATAGAAATCAAAGCCGAACTTGTCGAAACGGGTGTAGATAGAGTCGCGTGTAGTACCTGCAATATCGGTCACGATATGCCGGTCTTCACCGATGAAAGCGTTGATTATAGAACTTTTTCCCACATTCGGGCGGCCCACCACGGCAAAGCGTGGAATACCTTCTTCGGCAATATCGCTGTCCCTCTCAGGCAGCTTCTCCAGCACCAAGTCGAGCAGTTCACCCGTACCCGAGCCCGAGACAGCACTCACACAGACAGGATCGCCAAGCCCAAGCCTGTAGAATTCGCCCGAGACATAAATACCGTCATTGTTATCCACCTTGTTGACCACCAGAATAACAGGAAGTTTCGTGCGGCGGAGAATCTTGGCCACGTCGCTGTCCCAGTCGGTCAGACCGTTTTGTGCATCTACCAGGAACAGCAGCAGGTCAGCCTCTTCTGTGGCCACCATCACCTGCTTGCGGATTTCCTCCTCGAAGATGTCGTCTGAGTTTACCACCCATCCGCCTGTATCCACCACGGAGAACTCACGTCCATTCCAGTCGCAATGTCCATACTGGCGGTCGCGTGTCGTGCCAGCCTCATCGCTAACGATGGCCTGTCGGCTCTTGGTCAGGCGGTTAAATAAAGTGGACTTTCCCACATTTGGGCGTCCCACTATGGCTACTAAATTTCCCATAATCAGTTATTTTGGGGACAAAGTTACGAAAAAACGAGAGCAGAACAAAATAAACTCGTTTATTTTTTATGCCGAGTGCATTGTAAGTTATCTAAAGTTAGTGCAAAATTCTTCTATGTTGCTATCCAAATAATTGGATAATATTTATTGTTTATTAACTATTCTGTATCAATCACTTAGCGTGAAGTCCGTTAGTACGATGACTTTTGAAGAGGATGTAGCAATCAGCCCAACGCCTCACGCTGGGTACAGAATGACTACCAACAACAGACCTACCAGA
>JAFRPY010000028.1 GCA_017428925.1 Prevotella sp.
ATTGATGGTGACGTCCTTAATGGTGACGTTATCAACCAGGAAGTGGTCGCTGGGCGTTCCGTCGCTCTTCAGTGCGAAGGTGGTGCCGCCGTTGAGGGTGATTAGCGGAGTGCTCAGGCTGCTGGCGTCGACAGTTGCGCCGTTACCGTTGATGATAATGCTTCCCGGTCCGGTAATCGTGCTGCCGATGGTGTATGCTGCGCCCTCGGTCAGGTTTACGGTGATGTTGCCCACGTAGTCTCCGTCGTAGGTCACTCTCTTGACTTCGGCAGCCACGGCCTCGGCAATGTCGCCGCTCTCGGGAGAAACGGTGATGTCTACAACTTCAGGTGTGTGAGCATTTACTTTCAGGTTGATGGTGAAACTGAACGATTTATACACTTCGTCGCCCAGGAACTTTACGCTGATGGAACCAGAACCTTCCTTCAGGAATTCAATCGTCTTGTTCTCCAGGTCCAGATTAAACATCGACAGGTCTATGCCCTCGGTCTCGATGCTGAAGAGTCCCAGCAAGCTGACCAGTGATGTATGCTTCTCCCTCATGTGGGAAATGTAGGCCGACAATTCGGAAATGAATCCAAGCAGGTCGGCAATATCGATGCTGAGGATGTCGTCCTTGAATTGATTGAGGTGAGAGAAAACCTTCTCCTTGTCAACCTTGGCGCCTACTTTACCCTCGATGGTAAGGAATTTCTGCAAGAGTTCCGATGTGGGGAACTTGAGTTCCAGCTTACCCTTCGAGGCGTCCATCTGTGCGGCAATTTGCTCGGGAGTGAGGGCCTCGTTTGTCAAGTAGAAGTTAGCGAATGAAAAGCTACCGTCGGCGTCGTTCCAGTCCCATGCCTGGTTGCCGCCAAGACAGATGTATTTCAGTTCGGAACCATTAGAGAACAGTCCGCTGATGCAATGACCGTCAGACCCGTCGACAGTCCACTCATTCTTCAGCGAGCCGTCAAGATAAATTTTCAGGCTGGTCTCGGTGAACACTGCCGTATAGTAGTGCCATTTCTGGTCTTCAAGCCAGTTGCCGCCGTCAATATTATTTTCATCGGAAACCTCCCAGCTATTGGAGTTATACACTGTATTCTTGCCTGCCGCATTGTCGGCATAAGTAAAATCGCACCATCCAGCGCAGTTTACCTGGGCTAATCCGCGACTTTGCAAGGCCAACATAGGCCAGCTGTTAGTCTCGTTTTTCTGGGCGTAGGCCGTGAAAAATGGCGCAAAAATGTACTGGTCGGGGGTGTAGCCTTCGGCCGTCACCCAGAAGCCGATGGTGAGGGCTTTCGTTTCCGACGACTGTGCTAACAGATTGTCGGGCAACAGCAGATAGTTGGTGCGCACTAAGCCACCTACGTTCTGGAACACCTTCCCGAACCGTTCGTCGTCCACGAAACTACCGCTGCCCACAATGGTCAGCCCTTCGGTTGACGAGAAGTCGTTCTCATAGACGAAACTGTCGGCCAAGGCTCTTCCTGTTCCGAGGAACGGCATCACCATTGCCAACAGCATGGAATAGAGTAAATTTTTTTTCATGATTTTTGGTTTTTAATAAATTTAATGATATGTTGTCTTTTGATTGTGTCTGTCGACAATCTCGCTTGCAAAAATACCGAAAAAAGCCGAAAGAGCAAAAACTTAGGCAAGAAATATTCTTTTTTTTGAACGTATAGTCACCGAAGAAGAGAAAAAAACAAAGCCAAAATGTGTGCTTTTTCAAGAAAAAGTATTAACTTTGCCTTAAAACCTGAAAACGACATGAGGATACTTCTGACAATTATGCTCTTCGCTTGCGGCTTATCATCCTGGGCACAGGACGGCTGGCAGCAATATATGGACAAAACGGGAAATCTGGAAGACGTGGAAACTGCAGGTTGGGAGGCCGCATACGAGACGCTGAGCGAACTGGCGGAACATCCCTTCGACATCAACACAGCAACGCGCGACGACCTCTCGCAACTGCCGTTCCTGACGGCCCAGGAAGTGGAAGACATCATCGCCTTCGTCAATTTCTATGGTCCGCTGAAGTCGGCAGGCGAACTGGCCATGATTCGCAACCTCAGCTATGAAAAACGCCAGCTGCTGCTCTGCTTCATCTATATCGGAAAAGAGCAGGAACAAGGGTTCCCAAAACTGGAAAACATTCTGAAATACGGCACGCACACGCTCACAGCAACGGCCAAAATCCCCTTCTACGAGCGCGAAGGCGACAAAAACGGATACCTGGGCTATCCCTATCGTCACAACCTGCGCTACACGTTCAGTTACGGCAATGCCGTGAAGGCCGGCATCGTAGGTGCACAGGATGCCGGCGAACCGTTTTTCGCCAACCGCAACAAGGCGGGCTACGATTTCTATTCATTCTATGCCATGATCAAGAACATGGGACGACTGAAAACTCTTGTCCTGGGCCGCTACCGTGCCAATTTCGCGCATGGACTAGTGATGAACACCGATTTTTCGTTAGGCAAGATAGGCATGCTGGCCAATTTAGGGCGCAACCAAAATCAGCTGAGGCCCCATTCGTCGACAATGCAGGCCAACTATCTGCAGGGAGCCGCCGCAACGGTCGAGGTTGCCAAGGGACTTGACGCAACTGCCTTCGTATCATGGCGATACATCGATGCGACACTGAACGACAGCGGACGGATACAGACCATCCGCACCGACGGCTACCACCGCACCGTGAACGAAATGGATCACAAGGACAATGCCTCACAATTGTGCGGCGGAACCCATCTCGGTTTCTTCTCAAAAGGATTCCATGCCGGACTGACCGCCACCTACTCGCGGCTGAACGAAGACCTTCGGCCAGCAACTTCGGCCATCTACCGATACTACTATGCCAGCGGAAACAATTTCTGGAACGCCAGCGTGGACTATGGCTACACCGGTGCCAAATTCACGGTGAGCGGCGAGACGGCAACGGGCGGCTGCGGTGCACTGGCCACGCTGAACACGCTGAGTTGGAAACCCCTGCAGGAACTGTCGCTGATGGCCGTGCAGCGGTTTTATAGCAAAAGCTATTATTCACTCTTCTCCGAGGGTTTCAGCGACGGCGGACGCGTACAGAACGAGAGCGGAATCTACATCGGCGCCAACTGGCAACCCATGCGCCGCCTGCAATTTTCGGCCTATACCGACTATGCCTACTTCCCCTGGCCGCGCTATCAGGTGTCGCAAGCCTCGCATTCGTGGGATCATCTGGTACAAATGACATGGATGCCCGAAAAATGGAAAATTGGCATGCGCTACCGGCTGAAACGGCGCGAAACCGACAGCAGCGACAAATCATCACTCGTCTGGAAAAACGAACACCGGGGAAGGCTCTCCATTGGTTACGACGATGGCACATGGAGCAGCCAAACCCAGGGCGACATGGCTTACAGCAAGACAGTGGAACGGAGCTTCGGATGGATGGTTTCGGAACAACTGCAACTGAGGGCACAATGGGCGAAAAGCAAATGGACGGCAACGGCCGGCATCGCCTATTTCCATACCGACGACTTAGACTCACGGCTCTACACCTACGAACGCGGCATGCTCTACGGATTTAACTTCCCAATGTTCTACGGGGAAGGAATCAGACACTGGCTGATGGCAAAGGCCGAATTCTCGTCACGGCTAATGGTCACGGCGAAAATCGGCACCACCAATTACTTCGACCGCACCGTCATCGGGACAGGCTACCAGCAGGTGAATCATTCGGCCATGACCGACCTTGAGCTGCAACTGAGGTGGAAGATTTAGTTTTGCTGAAGAAAAATGCTGACAACGGGTTTTTGCAATCTGGAAATTCTGACCTGCTGAAAAACATAAAATCAGCGTTTCGAATGGGAAAAATCAACAAAAAATCAGCCGATTTTTCCTTCCGCTGAGCAAAAGATAAGGAATTGATGAGCAAAAGATAAGGATTTGACGAGCAAAAGATAGGGAATTGAAGAGCAAAAGATAAGGAATTCGTGGAAAAAAATGAGCAAAAAATTAGGATTTTGGTTTGTTAACATCTCCTTGAAACCCTCAAATTCTCAAAAACCTACTCATTATCAATAGATTACACAAAAATCGCTCAAAACTCGCGTATTTGCGCCCCGTTGGGCGTTTCGTGATGAATTCGCGAGTTTTACCCCTCAAAATTCAGAAATTATTTAACAAAACGTCGGGAGCTAACCGTCTATGAGTTCCTCGTAGAGGGAAAGCACCTGCCCGGCAACGTCGACGCCCTCGAAACGGCGGACGTATTGCTGGCTGAGGCGGATGCGCTCGTCGCGCCCTTCGGCGCCTTTCAAGCTCTGACGGATGGCGGCTGCCATGCCTTCGACATCGTCGGGAGCGACGTAGAGGCTGTCGGGACCTCCGGCTTCTTCGAGACAACTGCCGGTACAGGCCACCACGGGCAGTCCGCTCTGGATGGCTTCGATGACGGGAATGCCGAAACCTTCGTAACGCGAGGGATAGACGCAGGCCTCGGCCATCTGATAAATGGAGGGCAGGTCGCTGTTGGGAACGCCCCTGAGGATATGCACGCGCTGGGCAACCTGAAGCCGGGCGGCCTCCTGCATGACGGAATCGGTATAGGGCGTGCGACGACCGACAATGACAAGATGTAGGTCGGGCGGCAGCAGCGGCAGGGCCTTTACGGCCAGCGCGATGTTCTTGCGCTCCTCGATGGTGCCCACGTTGACGATGTAGCGGCTGGGCAGTTCGTAGCGGGCGTTGACCTTCTGCAGCAAATCCTCGCTCTCGCGCTGCTTGAAGAAGGTGCTGCACGACTGGTAGATGAGCGAGATTTTCTCTGGGGGCACCTGTCCGAACTCGATAATGTCGCGACGGGTGCACTCGGAAATGGCAATGATGCGGTCGGCCTCTTTCAGTGTGCGCCGGAACTTCCAGGCATACAGCTTGGAGTCTATCCACTTATAGTATTCGGGATGGCGCAGGAAAATGAGGTCGTGGATGGTGACAACCGAACGGATGCCGCTCTTGCGGATGCCTATAGGGAGTTCGCCGGAAAGTCCGTGATAGAGCCGGACACCCTCGCGACGGAGTTGACTGACGATGCCGTGGGAGCGCCATAGCGAGCCTCTTCCCCAACCCCTCTCCCAAAGAGAGGGGGGATTCGTTTCCGGGTGGCATAGGGTGAGGCGCGGATTTTTCTCTAACTGTCCTGTGAGCGCGGGATTGCCCTCGTCGGGGGCATACAGGCGGAAAGTCCAGTCGGGCGAACTGGCACGCAGAAGATCGCCCACGAGCGTCCGCCCGTAGCTGCCGAGTCCGGTGGCATTGTTCACGATGCGTTTGGCATCGAATCCAATAACGTGCTTCACGGGTGCGAAGTTACAAATATTTTTAATTATTCTGTCATTTTTTATGGAAAAAGAAAAAAAATAGGTACTTTTGTGCCCTGTATGATACTACTTAGTTTTGATACCGAAGAATTCGACGTACCTCGCGAGCACGGTGTGGAATACGACACGCTGAAGGAGGGCATGGAAGTCTCGAAAGTGGGCACGTGCCGCATTCTGGACGTGTTGAAGGAGAACGGAGTGAAGGCCACGTTTTTCTGCACGGCCAATTTTGCACAGCATGCGCCTGAGGTGATGAAGCGCATTATGGACGAGGGGCACGAGGTGGCCAGTCATGGTGTGGACCACTGGGAACCGAAAGCGACCGACTTCAGGGAGTCGAAGCGCATCATCGAGGAAATATCGGACGAGGAGGTGAGGGGATATCGCCAGCCGCGCATGTTTCCCGTGAACGACGAGGAGATAGAGGCTGCAGGATATTGGTACAATTCATCGCTGAACCCGGCATTTATCCCAGGACACTACATGCACCTGAGGGCGCCGCGGACGTGGTTCATGAAGGGGAACGTGATGCAGATACCGGCATCGGTAACCCCGTGGATCAGGTTTCCGCTGTTCTGGCTGTCGCTCCACAACCTGCCGCTATGGCTCTACGAATGGATGGTGAGGCGAACGCTGAAACACGATGGCTATTTCGTCACCTATTTCCATCCATGGGAGTTCTACGACCTGAAAGAGCACCCCGAGCTGAAGATGCCGTTCATCATCAGGAACCACAGCGGACGGGAGCACATGAAACGCCTCGACCACGTCATCAAGATGCTGAAGGACCGGGCAGAGGATTTCATCACGTTCTCGGAATTTGTTATACTGCGTAGGGTGACTAAGTAAATGGAAAAAATGATAAACCGGAAAAATGATAAAACTGGCTACGGTCTCACCGTGTTATAATGAGGAGGAAGTTCTGGAACGCTCGGTTGAGCGACTGACAGAACTCTTCGGGCGCATGATTGCTGACGGGAAAATCAGCAACGACAGTATGATGGTCTTCGTGAACGACGGCTCGAAAGACCGCACGTGGGAAATCATCGAGAAGCTGCACAAGGAGAACCGATTCGTGAAAGGCATCAACCTGAGCCGAAACGTGGGTCACCAGAACGCCATTATGGCCGGAATGATGACCGCCAGAAAATGGGCCGATGCCGTGGTGACCATCGATGCCGACCTGCAAGACGACCTGGGGGCACTGGAGAAGATGGTGGATGACTGCAACGCGGGCTACGACATCGTCTACGGCGTGAAGGTGTCGAGGAAAGCCGACCCGCTGCTGAAGCGTCTTTCGGCAGAGGCTTTCTACAAGATGCAGAAGTCGATGGGGGTGGAAAGTGTGTTCAACCATGCCGACTTCCGGCTGATGAGCCGCCGTGCGCTGGACATGCTGGCGGGCTATCCCGAGCGCAACCTGTACCTGAGGGGACTGGTGCCGATGGTGGGACTAAAGAGCACAACGGTGGACGACGTCATCAGCGAGCGCGAGGCGGGCCAGTCGAAGTATACCCTGAAGAAAATGCTTAACCTGGCAATGGACGGCATCACATCGTTCTCGGTGAAACCGATATACATCATTCTGTATATGGGCATCCTGTTCCTGGTGGTGACGCTGTTTATCGCAATCTACGTCGTGCGAGCACTCGTCTTGGGCACGGCCGTCAGTGGCTGGGCTTCGCTTATCCTGAGCATCTGGTTTGTAGGCGGATTCATCCTCATCGCACTGGGCATCGTGGGCCTGTATATCGGAAAAATCTATACCGAGGTGAAAGGCCGTCCGCTGTACAACATTCAGGAAGTCTTGGAATAATCCCTAGTCAGCATTTCATAGCAGAGCTGAAACCACACCAGCACCACGGGGAGGGCCTTCAGCGCGTATGGCTGTACATACTCTTTGCGCAGGAACGAAGGGAAGAGGTCGCTGGGCGACAGGCTCGTCAAGACGAAGACAAACACCATCAGGAAGATATCCCATCGGGTGCGCTGCCAAGGACAGGCGGTATACCAAATGACCACACCGACAAGGGCGATGACATATCCGCTCGACTCGCTGCCCGTAGAAAAAAGCACTACAAACATCAGTACCGAGGCCAGCAGCGTCTGGCGGAAGGCGATGTGGCGGTATTGCGACAGACGTAGATAAGGCAAGGCAAAAAGAATGAGCCCAGGAACAATGAGCCACAAGTCGCTGAACTGGAGGCCGGTGGTGCGGTGGACAAGTCCCAAGAGGGATATGTTCTGGGCGATTGATGCCAGGTTCTCGCCGTTTTTCTCCGTGAGGCAGGCATACCACTCCCCGTATTGCTGAATGATATAGTCGGGGCCTGAGATAAGCATCGGTGCCACAAACATGACGGCTGCCCAGCAGACGAGGCCGGCAATGAGTTTTCCCTTGTGGCGGGAAAAGAAGAAAAACGCCAACCCCACAATGCCATAAAGTTTGACAAAAGTGCCCAGCATAATCCAGAAGGCAGCCATGAAGTCGTGCTCGCGCTCGATGCAGTACCACGTGAGCAGAATGATGGCAGCAATGGCTATGTTGAACTGCTGCATATAAAGGGCCGTGAGCAGCTCATGGGCACAGAACCAGAGGATGAACAGCTGCTGGTAGTCGGTGAACAGGTTGCGGCGGACGGCCACGTAAAGGAATAGCGCGAGGCCAACGCACCAAAGCAACAACCCGAGCCATTCGGGAATGACGGCAAAGGGCGCTATGACCAAGGAGAAGAGCGGTCCGTAGTGGTTGACGTCGAAATATTCCTGCGGATAGGCTTCGTAGAGCGATGTGCCCTGCCAGGTGTGCCAGAAGACGCCGCGGAAAATAAGAAAGTTATTGTCGCTATGGTATTTCATGATGGCGGCAACAACACCAAGAATTATCCACAAACCCAGCAGCGTGCGGTAGTCGGTAACGACTGATTTCAGTTTTGCCTTGTTCATTTTTTCAGCTTATTCTTATTCTACAACCAACCGGCGGTTCTTGGGATACTTGACGCGGTATTGCACGATGAACTCCCGCTGCTCGTTGGGCTGGAGTTTCAGTTGCCAGACGACAATGCCCGTTGACTTATCCAACTGTCCACCGCTGAGTTCCTCGGTGGTGACAGTGATATTGGAGTTCTGCGAGACAGGTATCTGATCCTGCAGTGTGAGTGAAACTGCTTCCTTGCGGCTGTTCTTGACCGTGATGCGCCAAGTCATATTCTGCTTCTGATTGGAAGCCAGCAGGCGACGAGTGGAGCGGTCGGCCACTTTCGTGCGCTGAATGCGGATTCCATTATCCCTGCCTAATGAGAAATGCAGCGTGTCGCTGGTCACCATGGGATCGAGGATGGTCTTTCCGACGAACGAATTCTCGAAATAGACATTGGCTTCGCCTTCGAGCAGATTATGCTGCTGCCAGTCGGTGGCATCGGCCACGAGGAACGCATCCTTGTCAGCCCTCGGAATGCCAAGATACTGATAGGTAGCGGGGAGCTGGTAGCGGGCTATCTCGGTGGTAGTGGTCTTACCGTCGGATGACAGCGTGAGCGGCTGCCTGATATCGAACTCGTAGCCGAACTGGGCCTTCTGTTCATTAACGGTAATCAACTCGCTTTCCGGCATTTCCTTTTCCTTTGAAACGGCAATTCCCGGTACCTTTCCATCAAGTGCCATAGCGGCATCTTCCTGTTTGCGGCTGACCTTGCCTTTTCCCGGTTTGCTCACACCATAACCTACGACCACCACTTCCTGCAATGCGGCAGTATCCTCTTTCATCCTGACATTCAGGGTAGAATTGTTGACGTTGTGCGTCTGAGTAAGATACCCGACATAGGCGAATTTCAACTGGTTCTTGCCACGGGGCAGGGCGATGCTGTAGCGTCCGTTGACGTCGGTAACCGTACCAAGACTTGTGCCTGTCACCATGACAGAACAACCTATCAATGGTTCCCCTTCTTCGTCGAGCACGACACCCGTCACGCTGCCTTCTACGGCCGACTCGTTGTCATAGCGGGGAGCCTGCTTGCCATAGTCAATCCAATAGGTGCGCAACTCTGGGGCAATGTTGGAACGATTAGGATTGGCCGACGAGAGGGTCACAGGAATGTTCTTCCATTCCTCTTTGGTGTTTTGGAACATGTTGGCCTTATACGACAGTTGCAGGGGTTGGTCGAGTCCTTCGGAGCGAAGGTCGTAAGTGGGATACCAACCAGCATTCCTGACATAATAAGACAGTTCGAACTCTACCTTGCCAGCCTGCGGCACCTGCAGTTTAAGGTCTGCCTCGGTAAAGGCCTTCATCTTCAGATGGGCAACGGAATCAGCAGTTTTTTCCTGTTGCTCGCGTTTCTCGGCCAGCACTGCCAGTTCCTGGTCGATGGCGATAGCCTTTTTCTTCAGTTCAAGCGTCTCTTGGGCATAGTAGTTGTTCAGTTCCTTGATATTGACCAACGGGGTAACCACCGTGCGGTTGCCCGTAGAGCAATTGGTCTTCAACAATTCCAACTGGGCATTCACCACCTCCAGTTGTGCCTTCAGTTCCCTTTCTTTGTCGGCAGTCTGTTTCACCTTTTGTTCAGCCTCGCGCAACTGCTTTACTTGCTGCATGCTGTCGGGATATGTCGTACGATAGTTCACCCCAAGCACGGTAAGTTTTCCCCGTGCCTTAATCTGCATACTCTTCACGTCGGTATAGGGTGAAAGCCCCGTGAAGGTGATGACCTGCTCACCCGCCGTCAGGTTTACGGAATGGGTACGTTCCACCTGGGCGCCATTTGTAAACACCGTCACGTGCTTAATATTTGCTGTTACTTTCTTGTTTTCACCATTTGCCGCAGTCACCAGCATCAGTGCCACGGCCATCATAAGAACTCTTGCTTTCATGTATATTTGATTGTCATTTCTGCATTGATTGGAAATTCGTTTGCAAATATAATAAAAATTATGTAAAGGGGCAAGTTTTACCTTTTTTCTCGCTAAATTGCGAAATTATTCAATGACTAAATTAGGTATTGAGAATTAATCCCTCTGGGAGGCGATATTTCGCGGATGATGCTGTAGTATTTCCTCGCGCAGGGTAGTGGTGTCGATGTGGGTGTAGATTTCGGTGGTGCCGATGGATTCGTGTCCCAGCATGGCCTGGATGGCCCGCAAGTCGGCACCGCCTTCTAAAAGTGCTGTGGCAAACGAATGGCGGAGGGTGTGGGGAGAGATGGTTTTCTTGATGCCTGCCTCTTCGGCTGTCCGTTTGATCATGATGAGAATCATGGTGCGCGTCAGCCGTGCGCCGCAGCGGTTCAGGAATACATAGTCTTCGTTTCCAGGTTTTATTTTCATGTGGCAGCGGACGGCGAACCACAGATTGAGTTCTTTGACGGCGCGTGGCGATATAGGTACAAGCCGTTCCTTGCGCCCCTTGCCTGTTACCCGTATGTAGCCCTCGTCGAGATAGAGGTTGCTCATGGGGAGGTTGACCAGTTCCGATACGCGCAGTCCGCACGAGAAGAGCACTTCGATAATGGCGCGGTTGCGGTGCCCTTCGGCTTTCGACAGGTCGATGGCAGCCTCCAGTTGGTCTACCTCTGCCGTTGTGAGGAATTCGGGCAGGTGCTCCCCTTGTTTTGGGGCTTCAAGGAGTTCGGCGGGGTCGTTTTCAATCCAGCCGTCGAGCAGCAGGAACCTATAGAACGAGCGCACGCCGCAGAGGATGCGGGCCTGGGAGGATGCCGCGATGCCCAAGTCGTGGAGTGAGGCGGAGAAATGTTCCAGGTCGTCGATGGTAACTTCCAGCGGGTCTTTCTGTTCACCTTTTAGGTAGACGAGCAGTTTCTGCACGTCGCGCATATAGGCGTCCAGCGTGTTTGCCGTGAACCCTTTCTGCAGTTTCAAGTAGCGCTGATATTGTCTCAGTGCGTCTTTCCGTTCTTTCTTCTCCATGGTGTCTTAGCGTTAGCATCAAGATGATATGCAAAGGTACTATTAAGTGCGCAAAAAAACAAAAAAGCTTGATTATTTTTGCTTTGTCTGACGCAAGTTTCTTATTATAAGCACATTGTGCTGTTAATCTTCGTTAATGACATCTCGTTTTCTTGCAACTATGGTAATATTTTATTTATTTTGCATTTCATAAAACATGAAACATAAAACATGAAATTATGGCAAAAATAAAATTGGACAATCCCTTTCCTGAATATGGCTATTTTGGTCCAGAATATTTCTGTGACCGTGAAAAAGAAACGGAAAAACTCACTGTAGCGTTGCTCAATGGCAGTAATGTGACACTCATGGCTCCCCGAAGAATCGGCAAGACAGGACTTATTCTTCATTCTTTCCAACGGATAAAGGAGAAATACAATAATGTACATTGTTTTTATGTAGACATTTTTCCGGCAAAGACTTTCGACCAGATGGTTCGTTTTATGGCGAATGCTATTATCGGAAAACTGGACTCGCCTTCACAGTCTGTAAAAAGGAAACTTAATAATTTCATTGCGGCTTTGCGTCCTACCGTTTCACCCGATCCGGTAAGCGGAATGCCAACATTCAGTTTTACAGTAGCTCCTGAGGATGCCCGGCAGACACTTCAGCAAGTTTTTGAGTATATGAAAGAATCTGGGCAGACTTGTTTCTTGGCTATTGACGAGTTTCAGCAAGTCTGTCAATACACCGATTTGGGTGTAGCAGCCTTCATCCGTTCCATCATCCAGTTTATTCCAAATGTCCATATCATTTTTTCAGGAAGCCAGCAGCATCTTCTTGCCAACATGTTTATGTCACCTCAGCATCCTTTCTTCAGCAGTTCCCAAATCATGTCAATCCATGAGATTGACGAAGAAAAGTATCGGTTTTTTGCCAATGGTTTTTTCCGAAAGCATAACAAGGAATTTGCTCAAGACGTTTTTCATTATCTGTATAGTTCAGTTGACGGGCAAACATGGTATATACAGAAAATACTAAACCGATTATATCGTAAACCTAAAATTGATTTAACAGAGGCTGAAGTGAAAAATGCCATTAATGAGATTATTTCAGAACAGGAAATAAACTATCAGGTCAACTATAATCTTTTGACGGAGAACCAGTCACGCTTGTTGACGGCCATTGCCAGTGAAGGTGTAGTGAAGGCTCCGACAGCCCAGGATTTTATTCGTAAATACCGTTTGCCGGCTCCAAGCAGTATCAAGCTTGCCCTTACGTCGCTTACCGAAAAAGAGTTTTTGCATTGTACCCCAGAAGGATACTATTTAGTTTACGACCGCTTTTTTGGACTATGGCTGAAGCGCTTGATGGACTAATCTGATTGTGCAAAAAAAATAGTTAAGTACACCTATTTCGTTTAATCATGTTCCACGATTTGGAACAGTTCACCATTATCTTTGCACTCTAATTATAAATGTTATGGCGGAATTAAGTTCTCATGGAATATAACGACAAAACATATATAGCCCACTCCGCAAATTCATGCGGTATCATGCAAACAATGAAAGAACATTGTTTGGGTGTTGGTAAATTCATGAGAGAATTTGCCCTCTCAGAATCGTTTGAAGACTTATATGAGTTTTGTGGACTCATTCATGATATGGGAAAGTACTCGGATAGTTTTCAAAAGCACATCTCTGGAGTTAAGAATATAGTTAGGCATTCTATATATGGTGCCATTTTTGCCAAAGAGAAATCTCTTATGGAAGTTGCTATTCCTATATATGGACATCATGCAGGAATGCCTAATTGTCCTGATATGCTCCAAGATATGAAGGCAGAACTCAAATCTTGTAATGATACATATAATGAAATTTGTACAGAATGGAGCAAGGATACGGATAAACAAGTTACAATTCCAAATAATCAGGCGTTTCGGGATATTCCAGATGTTCTGCAAAAAGAATTGTTTGTAAGGATGCTATTCAGTTCCATCGTTGATGCCGATAGCCTTGATACAGAAAGGCATTTTAGTGAAGAGAGATTCAATGCAAGAACTTGTTTACCTTTGAATCCTAATCTTTTACTAAACAAATTACAGGAAAAAAGGCTAAGGTCATTTGAGAATGACTTAGATAATAAATCGCAAAGGATTAATATCTTGCGCAACTCTGTTCGTTTATATGCTGAATCTAAGGCAAATCTTCCATTGGGATTCTACTCTCTAACCCTTCCAACAGGAATGGGAAAGACTCTTTGCAGTATTAATTGGGCTTTGCATCATGCGCAATATCATAGGAATATTAAAAGGATTATCGTTGTACTACCATTTATCAGCATTATTGACCAGACAGCAGAGGAATTCAAAAGTATTTTTAATGATGATGAATGTGACTATGTGCTGGAACACCATTCAAATGTAATTCATTTCGATAACGAAGATAATGATGAGTATTCTTCAAAACAATTAGCAACAGAGAACTGGGACTATCCTATTATTGTTACAACAGCAGTACAATTCTTTGAGTCTCTTTTCAGCAATAAAAGATCTGCCTGTAGGAAATTGCACAACATTCAAGATTCAATTGTTATCTTTGACGAAATACAAACACTTCCGTTATATGTTACAGAGCCAACGCTGGCTATGCTTGATAACCTACAGCAGTTATGCAGATGCAGTTTGTTATTTTGTACTGCGACTCAACCCGATTTCAACTCGCGAAAAGGTTTTTGCGGAATAAATCATATAGAATCCTTGGTAGAATACCCACAGCGTATTTTTGATGAAACAAGACGTGTAAAATATCATTCTATTGATGACTATAATGAATTATCCATTTCAGAGTTGGCAGATATAGTTGTTAAGAATCGGAATTCATCACTTGTTATATTCAATACCAAAAAGAAAGCTCGATTGTTTTTTGATGAACTAAGTGGAAACAATAGTTACAAGTTGTTCTATCTATCTACTACGATGTGTCCTATTCATCGAAAAGAGGAAATTCAAAGCATTCGTAAGGCACTTGAAAATAATGAATCTATTATAGTTAGTTCTACACAGCTTATCGAAGCAGGTGTTGATATGGATTTTCCTACTGTATATAGAGAGCTGGCTCCATTAGAATCTATAATACAATCAGCGGGAAGATGCAATCGAGAAGGAAAAGAAGTGAAGGGTGATGTCTATTTGTTTAAGTTGATAGAATCAAGTCAACCAAGCAGGGAATATCGTACGTTCCTAGAGTTCGCAAATCTACTTTAT
Source organism: Prevotella sp. (assembly GCA_017428925.1). Lineage (GTDB taxonomy): Bacteria > Bacteroidota > Bacteroidia > Bacteroidales > Bacteroidaceae > Prevotella. Next base: position 14,518 of record JAFRPY010000028.1, read on the forward strand.
AAAGGGAACGAAGAAAAATTGTATACCCATGATTTCTATAGTTTTTATTATAGGGAACTTGTCAAAAACTATGCAGACACTGATAAACTAAGCATTACAGAGGACAGGAAGAATTTATTGTTCCAAACTGTAGCAGAGAAATACAAGATCATTGATAGTAAAACTCAAACTCTTTTTGTCTATGATTACAGTGAAGATAGTAAACAGTTATATTACCAAATAAAAGATAAGGAGTACTTGTCAAGGCAAGAGCGACAACAGATTGCACAATATAGTGTCCAAGTATATGACAAGTTTATCGAAGATAATAAGTCTTTTATCGGTTATGAGCGGTGTGGACTATTAGTATGGCATGGGTCATATTCATCTGATTATGGTTTGTCCTTTAATGAAGAAATCAATGTGTTAATCAAATAAGAAAAAAGTTATGCTTGACAAAGAAATTGTTAGACTCAAAGTAACTGGCGACTTCGCTTGTTTTACCCGCCCAGATTTAAAGGTGGAGCGTATGAGTTATCCATGTATGACACCTTCTGCGGCACGTGGTGTTTTGGAATCTATTCTTTGGAAAAAGGAATTCCAGTGGTTCATACGAAGAATCATTGTTCTCAACCCAATCAAGTTTGCTTCCATAAAGAGAAATGAAATATCCAAGCGACAGAATCCCAAAGGATTACCAATTGAAATTACAGAGAATCGAGTACAGCGAAATAGCATCGTTCTGAAAGATGTCGCATATATTATTGAGGCTTCTGTATATGTCGATGAGTCCTTGATTGAGAAATCAAAAGGAAGTAATAATCCGCTTACGGTGATGAAATATCGTACAATGTTTGAACGGAGAGTAAGAAAGGGGCAATGTTGGCATCAACCATGCTTAGGTACCAGAGAATTTGCTGCAGACTTTTCGGTACCTAGTGATTTGGACAAACCGTTAGATATTACTTATCCTATTGGAAGTATGTTCTATGATATGTACTATGATGAGAAAGGAAAAGCAATACCTGAGTTCTTTTACGATGTGGCTATTGTAAACGGTATTCTTGAATGTCCTGAAGATAGAGCAACAAAGATGTTGTCTTCTTCACATATACTGCCAAAAGCGGATGAAGATTATAATAGTGTGGTTTACGAACACTATAAAGAAGAGGAGGCAGAATTATGATACAAGAGTTAGTGGAGTTTGGCAAACGTGTTACAAAAGGCAAAAGCATGGCTCTTAAAGAGGAACCTTTTGTCATAGACCTAGTTATTAATGAAGAAGGTGAGTTCCAGCGTTTTATTGTTGGTGAGAAGCGAACAATTGAAACAGAAGTACTTACTGCAAAAAAAGGTAAAGCACGTTTCCTTCTTGACAAAAGTGAAGAAGTGTTAGGTATTGGGGAAGGAGCGGAAAAGAAACATAAACTCTTCATGAAAAAACTAGAGTTGTTCAGAGGTGTACAATCTTTAGATCCAATATTCAAGTTTTATGATGAGAACAATGAGAATGGCATAAAAAAGTCAGTATTATTATTTGAGAAATTGGACAAGAAAGCCCAAAAGGAGAATATGACGTTTATGGTTGATACAACACGATTGTTGGAAAGGGACGAGATTCGAAATGCAATCATTGAAAAGTATGCAAAAAACGAAAGAAAGTTGTCTAATGGCAAGATTTGTTCAATTTGTGGAACCTCTAATAGCCCTGTGTTGGACGAACCTCATGGATTGGTTAAGATGCCCAAAGGTCAAACTGCTGGTTGCGCTTTGATTTCTTACAACGAAAATGCTTTTGAATCGTATGGATTGAAAGGGAATTTGAATTCGTCAATTTGTAGGGATTGTGCAAGAAATTATATAGAAGGTTTGCGTTTTCTTCTATCCGATGGATACAATGTAGAAGGAGACGATAAACAGAAAGCACATTTTCACTATAATCATAGGATAAAAATAAGCGATAATACTGTTGTCTTGTTTTGGACTCGAGAAGATACAGATGTGTTAGATCCATTTTCGGTATATGATACTCCAGATGCAACAGAGATAAAGAATCTATTTGATTCTGTCTGGAATGGCAAACAGGATATTGGTTCAGTTGTTGATACGAATATGTTTTACACATGTACATTATCATCTGCTGCTGCACGTATTGCTGTTCGCGATTGGACTGCCATTTGTTTAGGTGAATATAAGAAGAACTTGGCAGAGTGGTTTCAAGACATAGAAATGGTGAATAATACAGGTGAATTAACATACAGTCCATTAAAATGGTTGATAAATGCGACCCAGCGTGACAAAAAAACAGGAGAGAAAATTAAAGCTGATCTCAACTCGAGAACAAGAATTGGTACAATTCTATGGAATGCTTCAATAAGAGGACATTCATATAAGATACCTCTTGAGGTTTTGCAATATGTACTTAACAGGATATGGAAAAAAGATAAATTCTCATTAGAACGGGCTGCCCTTATAAAATTAGTCATTAACAGAAATACAAATAAAAATATGAAATCAACATTAGAAGAAACAAACACAAGCGTAGCCTACTTGTGTGGAAGATTGTTCGCTGTCATTGAAGCAATGCAGTGGAAGGCTATTGGTAATGTTAACAATGGTGTCAAGGAACGCTATTTTGCTGCTACAGCCTCTCAACCATCTATCTTAGGTACGCTCTTAACAAAGAATGTACCTATATATCAGCATAAAATAGGTGGTTATCTGGCAAAAGAACTAAATGAGATTGCAGGAAGAATAAGTGAAGTTGGTAGTTTTCCTCAACGCTTTACTACTATTGAACAGGGAGAGTTCGCATTGGGGTATTATTTCCAGAGGAACCACAAAAAAGATAATGATAATCAAGATAATATTAACTCATAAATTATAGCAGATATGGAAAATTTCATTAAGAACAAGTATGATTTCGTATTTCTTTACGATGTAAAGGACGGTAATCCCAACGGTGATCCAGATTTTGACAATCAGCCGAGAATTGATTTTGAAACAAGAGAAGGACTTGTCTCAGACGTGTGCATTAAGCGTAAAGTCCGTAACTACATACAGCTAAAAGTTGAGACCGGTGAACTTGATGAAGCTAAATATAATATTTTTATCAGACAGGGAAACATTCTTAATGACATCATTAACGGAGAGAAGAAAAAGGCAGATAATGATGAAAAGAAGGGTAGAATGAGTATGTGTGATAATTATTATGACATCCGCACATTTGGTGCAGTCCTTAGCACTGGAGATGGGCTTGGAGTAGTTCGTGGACCTGTGCAATTTGTTTTCTCGCGTAGCATAGATTCTGTAGATAGCCGGACTCATTCCCTAACAAGATGTTGTGTCGTTGATAATGCAGATTCAACTACTTTTGGCAATAAATCAACTGTCAGTTATGGCCTCTATCGTATGCATGGCTATGTTTCTGCTTTCGATGGGGAGAAGTGCCATTTCACAGAAGATGATTTGTATCTTCTATGGGAAGCCCTTGCAAATGCTTTTGAACACGACCATTCTGCAGCCCGTGGTGAAATGAATGCTCGTGCTCTTGTCGTATTCAAACATGAATCAAAACTTGGTAATGCTCGTTCTGCCCAGTTATTCAATCTTGTGAAGATTGAGAAGAAAGAAGGTGTAGTTTATCCGCGTTCATTTGAAGATTACACGGTAACTATCAATAGGGAGAATCTTCCTGCTGGAGTTACCATCGAAGAACTTATCTAACAGATTATGGCAAAAAAACACGAGATAAGAAACAGTACGGCAGAGTTCCTGTTTTTCCAGATAGAGAATAAGGAGCAGGGGGTTGAGGTGATGTATGCCGATGAGACCATTTGGTGTACACAGAAAGCAATGGCTACCCTTTTCGATGTGGGAGTTTCAGCCATCAGCAAGCACCTCGCAAATGTCTTTGAGACTGGAGAACTGAAGGAAGAGTCAACTATTTCCAAAATGGAAACAGTTCAACAAGAGGGTGAACGAACCGTGAAACGATCAGTTGTCATGTACAAGTTGGACGCCATCATCGCGGTAGGTTACCGCGTGAACAGCATCCGTGCCACTCAGTTCAGACAGTGGGCTACAAACGTGCTACGTCAATATGCCATACGTGGATTTGTGCTTGACAAGAAACGCATGGAGAACGGAACTTTCTTGGGTGAGGACTATTTTGAGCACTTGCTGGCGGAGATTCGTGAAATACGTCTTAGTGAGCGGCGCTTTTACCAAAAGTTGACAGACATCTATGCTACGAGCATGGACTACAACAAAGATTCACCCACAACAAGACAATTCTTCAAGCTAATTCAAAATAAGATGCATTATGCAGTGCATGGCCGCACTGCGGCGGAACTCATAATGCAGCGTGCTAATGCAGAAAAGGAACACATGGGACTGACCACATGGGAGAATGCCCCCGATGGGAAGATTGTTAAAACGGATGTGTCAATAGCCAAGAACTACTTGAAGCAAATAGAGCTGGATGATATGGGACGTATCGTGACGGCAGTGCTGGAATTTGCCGAAAGCCGAGCCAAACGGCATGTTCCCATGACTATGGAGGACTGGGCCAAGCGTATCGATGCGTATCTGAGTAGCGATGAGCGTCCGTTGCTTGACAATGCTGGGAGCGTGAGCCATGAAGATGCGGTGCTTCATGCTGAGACAGAATTTGAGAAATATCGCATTGTTCAGGACCGTTTGTTCCAAAGCGATTTTGACAAATTCTTAGGAACATTGCCATTTGAAGAAGAATCATAACAGCATAATAAAAATGTATAGTGATGACGATATGCTCATGTTGTCGGGGATTCAGCACTTCAGATTTTGTCCCCGGCAATGGGCGTTGATTCACATAGAGCAACAGTGGGACGATAATCGGTTGACGGTAGAGGGCGAGATTCTGCATAAGCATGTGGACGATGCCGCCTACCGTCAGAAGTGCGGCGACTACATCACCCTGCGTTCTGTGAGCATTGCTTCGCACGAACTGGGACTATACGGTTTTTCGGATGCCATTGAGCTACACCCCACGGATGATGAAGAGAACTGTATCACGCATCCCAAATATCCGGGACGGTGGTTGCCTTATCTCATAGAATACAAACATGGACGACCGAAGAAGAACGAGGTAGACGAGGTGCAGTTAGCTGCACAGGCAATGTGCTTGGAAGAGCAATATGGCATCCACGTCTCTTTGGGAGCTTTCTTCTATTATGAGATAAGGCACCGGGTGGAAGTGGAAATCACGGAACATCTGCGCGAAATTGTGCGTCACTGTGCCGTGGAGATGCACCGCGTGTTCCAGAGCGGACGTCTGCCAACCATACAATATGGCAATTATTGCGACCGCTGTTCTCTTAATAATTTTTGTATGCCCCGAACGGCCAACCAGCCGGCGGCATCAACCTATTTGAAACGGAATTTGTATGAGGAAATTACTTAATACACTCTATATCACGACGCCGGAGTCTTATCTGAGCAAGGACGGCATGAACGTGGTGGTCTCAGTGAAACAGCAAGAGGTGTTTCGCATCCCTGTCATCAACATCGAGAGCATTGTCACGTTCGGCTATATGGGTGCCAGTCCAGGACTGATGAAATTATGTACTGAAAACAACGTGTCGCTGACATTCCTTTCGCCCAATGGCCGATTTGTCAGTCGTATCCAGGGACAAACGCGAGGTAATGTTCTACTGCGGAAGACCCAATATCAGTTGGCCGAGGACGAACGGTGGACGCTCCATGTGGCGCAGGTGATGATTGGCGGTAAAATACAGAATTATCGCAACATTCTGCGCCGCTATATTCGCGACTATGGTGATAACGAAGAGGTAGAGGATGTAGTCAAAGCACAGGAGGGGTTTAAGCGTGATGTGTTTCGGTCAACGGATAAGAAGACGCTTTCGGGTGTGGAAGGCATGGCGGCCAATCGCTACTTCGAGGTGCTGCCCCTGTTGATGACACAACAGAAGGATGCCTTTCCCTTCACGGGTAGAAACCGCCGTCCACCTAAAGATGCTGTGAATGCAATGCTGTCACTGGCGTACACACTTATCACAAACGACATCACGGCTGCCCTTGAGACGGTGGGACTTGATCCTTATGTGGGGTTCCTGCATACCCTACGACCAGGCCGTGCGTCGCTGTCACTAGACATGGTGGAGGAACTGAGGGCCTATTTAGGCGATCGTTTTGTCTTGTCGCTCATCAACCGTAGACAAATCACGCCCAGTGATTTCCTCTATCAAGGAGAGAAAGGAGTCCTGCTGACAGACAGTGGTCGGCGGACTTTCTTGACAGCATGGCAAAACCGCAAGAAAGAAACCATAGTGCATCCTTATCTGAATGAGAAGATTCCTGTTGGCCTGATACCCCATGCACAGGCGATGCTGTTGGCTCGGTATATGAGAAATGACATTGACGATTATCCTGTATTCCTAATTAAATAAAGATGTATATACTAATTACATACGATGTAGATACTGTCAGTAAGATGAGGCAGAAAAGGTTGCGGAAGGTGGCGCGTATTTGTAGGGACTATGGCCAGCGTGTGCAGAATTCTGTATTTGAATGTGAAGTCACTGAGGTCCAATATGTTAAGCTGAAGGAATCGCTATCTGCTGCAATGAACAAGAGCCTTGACAGCATCCGTTTCTATCATCTCAACAAGAATGAGAACAGGCGAGTTGAAACAATGGGAGTGGAGAAGGCATTCAATATGAATGAAGTAATAATACTCTGATTGCGAACGTTATGCAATACAAATATAATAGATGGTTCGCATTTGCTGATTATTAGCTGTTTAGTCTGTTTTTCTGATATTCATAGATACAAATTGCATGATGGTTCGCAGAAAGCATATGCTATAGTTCTGGAATTCAGAGAATAAATAAGAACACGGTCGCCTCCCATGTGGGGGCGTGGATTGAAACTGAACCACTGCCACGGACTATCGCCAAAGAGTATGTCGCCTCCCATGTGGGGGCGTGGATTGAAACATCAACAAAATGTCATTTGACTGTCGCAGGCGCGTCGCCTCCCATGTGGGGGCGTGGATTGAAACTCGATGTCACCGCACTTGTAGAGTTTGAAAATCGTCGCCTCCCATGTGGGGGCGTGGATTGAAACCCGTTTAGCGGTTTTGAGAGCTTGAAAGCTTGAAAGTCGCCTCCCATGTGGGGGCGTGGATTGAAACACTTGGGATAATGTTTTGAAGTTCGTCAACGAGAGTCGCCTCCCATGTGGGGGCGTGGATTGAAACTCAATGTCACCGCACTTGTAGAGTTTGAAAATCTGTCGCCTCCCATGTGGGGGCGTGGATTGAAACAACGGATAGCCCCTATCCCCGTCCGAACCAAAAGGTCGCCTCCCATGTGGGGGCGTGGATTGAAACATAAAATTCTGCAACTGATGAACAAAACAACAGTGTCGCCTCCCATGTGGGGGCGTGGATTGAAACGGTGCAAGTTTAACTATAAAAACGTTTTTATTATGTCGCCTCCCATGTGGGGGCGTGGATTGAAACCTTATCTTCTCGTCCTCACTCTCTTTGAGTTCGGTCGCCTCCCGTGTGGGGGCGTAGGTTAAATGTTTTCTTATCTTTTCACCCGTATCTTTTTGCCGTTTCTTTCTAACGGCAATGCATGGGCAAGGTGCTCTTTCAGTTCGGCGGGTGGTATTCGGTAAACTTTTAAGGAAATGGCTCTTGGGAAACGGTTGAAATAGGGGTCTTTGGAAAAATACCATCTGCATTCGGCGATCTCTGGGACACGGGGCAACTGGTCCCACAGCTGGAAAAGTCGCGTCTTGGCGGCGATGGTTATTCCCGTATCGCCGGAATTGAAGCGTATGGCACAAACCAGGTGCTGTCTGACTTCGGTGTCTTTGTCCTGTTCTTCTTTTGTCCGTCTGTGTGAGATGGAAATGTTCCGATGAAAACGCTTGTTAATATCGTTCATCATCTGGGTGAATACTGTGCCGTGGGGGGAGGTATCCTGAATCTGGTTCGACAGGATATAGTAGTGAATCATTTCATGGAGGATGGTATCTTCGACCTCGGTTTCAGGATAGTCCCGCTTGCTGCTGATGACAAAGATAAAGTCGGAATAATGCCAGGTTCCATCAAAGTTGGGCTTTCTCTTGAAACGGACCTGTCCCAAGAAAGTCCTTGCAGAACTAAGCCTGAAGGGGAGCGGTTCCAGTTTTCCTTCGAAGCAGCGTTCGTTGTATTCTGCAAACTTCCGTTTTACGTAGTCAATCGATGCAATCATCCTATTCCTAATAATATTTGAACCCTTACACCGTGTTTTGGGGTTCACCGTTCAGAAAAGCCCTCAGGTTGTCGACGGCTGTCTGCAACAGTCGTTCGCGGGCTTCTTTCGTCGCCCAGGCGATGTGGGGAGTAATAAAGGCCTTGGGTTCTTTGAGCAGCGGATTGTCGATACGGGGAGGTTCTTCGGTGAGCACATCGGCACAGAAGGTGGCAAGTCGCCCTTCACGGAGTGCATCGGCAACGGCTTGGTCGTCCACCAAAGGCCCGCGTCCGGTGTTGATAAGGATGGCCGTCGGTTTCATCAAGCGCAGCGTATCGGCATTGATCAGATGACGGGTGGTGTCGGTGAGCGGACAGTGCAATGATACGACATCCGACGTGGAGAGCAGTTCCTGAAGGCTGGCCTTGGCGATACCGGGATGAAGAGCATCGGCGGTTTTGCTGGTTAGGGCTATGACTTTCATGCCGAAGGCGAGGGCTGTCTGGGCGACGCGCTTTCCGATGTTACCGAGTCCGACAATGCCGAGGGTCTTCCCCGCGAGCTCTATCAGCGGTGTATCCCAGTAGCAGAAGTCGGGATTGCGGCTCCATCGGCCGTTGCGGTTCTCGCGGGCATAGTATTCCGTGCGGTTGGTCACCGTCAGCAGATGGGCGAATACCATCTGCATGACGCTCTCGGTGCTGTAGGCCGGCACATTGGTCACCACGATATTGCGCTGACGGGCTGCGGGAATGTCAACCACATTGTAGCCCGTTGCCAGCACACCGATGTATTTCAGACGGGGCAGTTGTTGCAACTCGTTACTGCCGATGACCACCTTGTTGGTCATAATGATGTCGGCATCGGCAGCTCTTGCCACCGTCTCGTCGGGCTTGGTTCGTTCGTAAACGGTCAGCTCGCCCATCTGTTCGAGTTCTTTCCAGGGCAGGTCGCCGGGGTTTGCCGTGAAGCCGTCAAGTACAACTATTTTCATCATCCTTTCAGTTTTGGTGCAAAGATACAAAAAGTTAAGAGCATAACAAAACAAATAACACCAAAGACTTGCATGATTCTATGTTTTTATCTACTTTTGCAAACAGTTATGGGCACAGATAAACCGGAATTTACTATTAATCAGCAATTTAGATTTATGAGAAATTTATTTGTATTCCTTTTTCTTTGGCTTAGTATGACAATTAATGCTCAAGAAATCAGTTCACAGGATTCTCTGAATATTCCTGTATTCTTGGTTGATGGGGTTGAGGTGCTAAACTTGGATAGTATAAATCCAGAAGATGTTGTTGATATAAAAGTCATAAAGGATGAAGAAGTAAAAAAAGTTTTTTATCCTCGTGTTGGGGGAGTGATATATATAACAACCAAGTCGAAGAAATTTCTTATACCAATGATACAGAAATATAAGGAAAATATCGACGCTAAGAAAAAAAAGGAAGGTGTAATATATATCAGGTAGCTTTGCAGTTGCAAAAATATTTTAGAAAAAAGTGAGAATTGTGTAGTTTTTCGGAGAGACAGGGCGTCTAACGAATAAAAACAATTAATACAACGAACCGTAATGGACAACAAAGAAACCGACTTCTCACGCATGATCAGGGAGCATAAGAGCACCATCTACACCGTGTGCTATATGTTCTCGAATGACAAACAGGAGGTTGACGACCTCTTCCAGGAGGTGCTTATCAAGTTGTGGCAGGGCTACGACTCCTTTCAGGGCAAAAGCGACCTGCGGACATGGATTTACAGGGTGAGCCTGAACGCTTGTATCTCTATCGACCGCAAGAAGAAGCGCCGCAAGGCACAGCCGCTTTTGGAGGGTATTGACCTGTTCGACAAGAATGATGCAGACAACCGTCAGACCGACCTTTTGCATGAACGCATCGGCAAACTCCAGGCTTTCGACCGTGCCATCGTACTGCTTTGGCTGGAAGACATGAGCTACGATGAGATTGCGCAGATAGTGGGCATCTCGGTGAAGAACGTTTCGGTGAAGTTGTATAGGATTAAGGAACAATTAAAACAAATGTAAAAACTGCACGATTATGGAAAATCTGAATAATATGAACGAATTGGAAGAAATGCGCCAGCAGTTGCAGGTGCTTAAGGATAAAGTGGAGAAACAAGGCGTTCTCAACGAGCAGCTCGTCAGGAAGTCTGTCAAGGACAAGATGAAGGATATTCACCACACCATCTATAAACTTTTTGCCATGGTTGTGCTTGTCACTCCTGTATGGTTGCTGATAAAGTATCAGCAGAATCTCTCATGGCCGCTATTTATCTTCACGCTTCTGATGATGTATGTGTCTGTGTTCTTCGATTGGTATATCAACCGTATGGATGTGGACTCTATGGGCAGCGACCTGAAAGAGACGGCAAACCGTCTGGTGGAAATGAAGAAACGCCGCTCGCTTCAGGAGAAGATAGCTTGCTTTGTGGTGATTCCCGTATGGGTGGTATGGTTAGCATACGAATTCTATCAAAAGGCTCCTGACCATGAAACTGGCATCATTATGATTGTATCCATGGCTATCGGTCTCGTTATCGGTGGTGCCATTGGACTGCGCATCTTCTTAAAGTGGCAGCACAAGAATGATGAGATGATTGAGCAGATTGAAGATTTGCTAAAAGAAGAATAATCAACAAAATGAATACTGAAATGAAAAAAGTGATCCTCACCCTGACGCTCGTTCTCGCAACGGCAGTCAGCGCTAACGCACAGCTGCTCTACAAGATTTCGGGCAACGGACTTGCAAAACCATCGTTTATCATCGGAACCTACCATCTGGCTCCCGTGTCGTTCACCGACAGCATTCCGGGACTGAAAGAGGCCCTCGATGCTGCCGAACAGGAATACGGCGAACTGGATATGGTTGACTTGATGTCGGCAGAGAACACACAGAAGATGCAGGCCGCCATGATGCTGCCGGAAGGACAGACACTCGACAAACTGCTCACAACCGAACAAATGGCACGCGTCAACGGACTGCTCAAAACCCTGATGGGTGTCGATATGACCAACCCAATGGTGGCACAGCAACTGGGCAAGATGACTCCTCAGGCACTCACCTTGCAGATGTCGCTGCTGATGTTCATAAAGAAGAACCCTGATTTCAATCCGCAGGAATCTTTTGACGATTATTTCCAGCAGGTGATAGCCAAGGCGGGAAAACCCGTGAAAGGCTTTGAGACCGTCGACTTTCAAGTGGATGCGCTGCTGAAGGGATCGCCCATGGATCGCCAGATAGAAAACCTGATGTGTATGGTGGACAATCAGGAATGGCAGGAGGAAATGGCGGAAGAAATCGTGAATGCTTTCTTCTCTCAGGACCTGAAAGCCATCGAAGCCGCCCTCGATGCGAAGTTGAACAACAGTTGCGATGACACCCCTGAGGAGAGAGACCGCTTGATCTACAACCGCAATGCCAACTGGCTGAAGATGATGCCGCAGATTATGAAAGAGAAGAGCACGTTTTTTGCCGTAGGTGCTGCCCATCTGGTAGGCGAAAAGGGTGTGTTGACGGGTCTGAAGAATGCAGGGTTTACTGTAGAGCCCACCCCCGGCCCCTCCCCAAGGGAGGGGGGCTCCTAAACTCCAAAGACTTTGAGCGAAAGCGTAACTTGAAATGAAAGCCTGTTGCAACTTTTCGGTCACTCAAAACGTCTATATAAAAAAGTAGCATTTAATAATAAAACTAACAGAATTATGATTTTATCAACAACTCCAACCATTGAAGGCCATACCATCCGCGAATACAAGGGCGTGGTGACAGGCGAGACCATTATCGGTGCAAACTTTGTGAAAGATTTCTTTGCCGGTGTGCGCGACATCGTTGGCGGCCGCTCAGGTTCGTACGAGAGAGTGCTGCGCGAGGCAAAAGACACCTCGATGAAAGAGATGGAGGATCGTGCCCGTGATATGGGTGCCAACGCCATCGTGGGCATTGACATCGACTATGAGACCATCGGCGGCAACAATTCTATGTTGATGGTGGCTACCAGCGGCACTGCCGTAGTGATTTAAGGCCCACCCCTGCCCCTCCCGAGGGGAGGGGTAATGTTCATGTGATACATTTATTAACAAAAATGACAAAGAAAAAACATTGCCGTTTGACGGACAATGATTAATTTTGCATGCGAAATGAAAATTCATACTAACTTCAATAAGATGAAATTTAAAAGATTTATGCTGATGGCTGCACTGCTGGTGAGCAGCGTGACCATGATGGTGGCTCAGGAAATGCAGATGCCTCCTATCCCCATCGACAAAAACGTGAGGATTGGTAAACTGGACAATGGTCTGACTTACTACATCCGTAAAAACAACTGGCCTGAGAACGTGGCCAACTTCTACATTGCCCAGCGTGTGGGCTCTATCCAGGAAAACGAAGACCAGCGCGGACTGGCTCACTTCCTTGAGCACATGGCCTTCAACGGCTCGGAGCATTTCCCCGATTCAGCCCTGCTCGACTTCACCCGCCGCATCGGTGTTGACTTCGGACGTGACCTGAATGCCTACACCTCTATCGACCAGACGGTGTATCGCATTTGCGACGTGCCCAGCAAGCGCGTGACGGCTCTCGACTCTTGTATACTCGTGCTGAAAGACTGGTCGAACGGTCTGACGCTGAAGGGTGAGGAGATTGAGAAGGAGCGCGGCGTTATCCATCAGGAATGGCAGTTGGGCGAAGGTCCCGAGCAACGCATCTATCAGAAAATCCTTCCCCGCCTGTATCCCGGCTCGAAATACGGCGAGCGTCTGCCTATCGGTCTGATGAGCGTTGTCGATGGTTGTAATCCCCAGGTGTTGCGCGACTATTACCACAAATGGTATCGTCCCGACAACCAGGCCATCATCATCGTCGGTGATGTGGATGTGGATCATTGCGAGCAGGTGATTAAGGAACTCTGGAAAGACAGCAAGGTCGATCCCAATGCCGCCAAGGTGGTTGACGAGCCTGTACCCGACAATGACGAGGCCATCTATGCCATCGAGAAGGACAAGGAGATGCAGTATGGTCAGATTCTGATGTGCATGAAGAAAGAGGCCACGAAGCCCGAGGAGAAGGTGGGCATCGACTACCTTATCCAGGACTATTGCATCGACCTGATTTCGCTGATGTTCGACATGCGTACCCAGGAGGCTGCCCAGAAACCCGACTGTCCGTTTGTCTATGCCAGTGCAAGTTATGGTGAATTCCTGCTTTCCAAGACAAAGGATGCCTTCATGTTGGTGGGTGTGCCCAAGGAAGGCAAGGACCTCGAGACCGTGGCCGCCATCTATCGTGAGGCCCAGCGCGTGAAACAGTATGGATTTACCCCCTCAGAGTTCGACCGTGCCAAAGAGGAATACATGAGCCGCCTGGAGAAGCAGTATACCAACCGCAATAAGATCAAGAACTCTGAGTTCGGCGACCAGTATCGCGACCACTTCCTGTCCAACGAGCCTATTCCTTCTATCGAGGAATTATACGAGATTATGAAGCAGATGGCTCCGATGATTCCCCTTGAAGCCGTTAACGAAGCCCTGCAGAAAGAACTCATCACCGATAACGACTCCAACCTCGTGGTGGCTTTCTTTGCCCCCGACCGAGAAGGCTATGCCCTGCCCACCGAGCAGCAGATGGCTGAGGCCGTCAAGGCCGTGCGCACGGAGAAGATAGAGCCTTATGTGGACAATGTGAAGAACGAGCCGCTGATTGCTCCCGAGGCTATGCCAAAGGCTGGAAAGATTGCTAAGGAGACCGAGAACAAAGAATTTGGTTATAAGGAACTGACACTTTCCAACGGTGCCCGCGTGATTCTGAAGAAGACCGACTTCAAGGACGACGAGATTATGTTCCAGGCCATGGCCAAGGGCGGTAAGGGCCTCTATGGCAAGGCCGACTACGACAACCTGCAGCTGTTCTCCACCGTGCTTCAGACCAGCGGACTGGGCAACTTCTCGAATACCGAGTTGCAGAAAGCCCTCTATGGTAAGCAGGCTGCTGTGAGCATGAGTCTCGACAACTATTATCAGGTGTTGGGCGGACAAACCGTTCCCAAGGATATCGAGACACTGATGCAGTTGATCTACTTGAACTTCACCAATGTGAAGAAAGACGATGATGCCTATAAGAGCATCATGGGCCAGATTGAGGTGGTGCTGAAAAACCGCAGCCTCTCGCCCGAGACCGCTTTCAGCGACTCTGTTGCCGTCACTCTCTACAACCACGAGGCCCGCTTTGCCCCGCTTACAGTCGAGACGCTGAAGGGTGTCAACCAGGACCGCATCATGCAGATGGCCAAGGAGCGTTTCGCCAATGCCGGCGAGTTCGTGTTCTATTTCGTGGGTAACTTCGATGAGGCCACCCTCCGTCCGCTCATCGAGCAGTATATTGCCTCTCTGCCCTCACAGAAGAAGGCCTCAGGCTGGAAATCTGTTCCCAGTTTCGTCAAGGGCAATGTGCAGAACAAGTTCCTTCGCAAGATGGAGGTTCCGAAGGCTTCTGCTTTCGAGGCATACCACATGCCTGTGGCCTACACTGCCGAGAACGAGGTGCTGGTCGACGCAGCAGCACAGGTGCTTACGATGGTTTACCTGAAGGATATCCGCGAGGATGCCAGCGCAGCCTATTCCGTTGGTGTGCAAGGCAGCATCAAGCGTCAAGGTGACAACACCATCGCCCTGCTTCTCGCACAGTGCCCCATGGATCCCAACAAGGCTCAGACAGCCCTCCAGCTGCTCGCCAAGGGTATGGCCGACAACTGCGTGAAGGTTGAGGACGAGAAGGTTCAGAAGGTGAAGGAGACCATGCTGAAGACCTACGACGAGCAGGTGAAGACGAATGGTTTCTGGATGAACTATATCGACGAATATGTGTGGACAGGCAAGAATCTGATTAAGGGTCAGCGTGAGGCCATCGAGTCGCTGACTCCCGAGAAGATTGCCGCCTTCCTGAAGCAGATGGTAGCCAGCGGAAATCACGTCGAGGTAATTATGTTGCCCGAGGAAGAGAAGAAGTGATGAGCGATAAGTGATAAGTTAGGACAGCCCTGCGACATCATCGCGGGGCTGTTTTTTCGTGCCTAATGGCAGGTTGAGGCTCCTAAATAAAAAAAATAACAGATAGTCAGTATTGCAGGATTGGAACTAAATGATTACCTTTGCAGGCGGGTTTTTATAAATGAGGAATAAGTAATCATGCAACAAGCCATTCAATTGACGAACGCGTTTGCCGAGATTCATTTGTTTGATGCAGGAACCGAAGTAAAGGAGTACCATGTGATGATTCATGTGGACAATCCTTTGCTGCCCTTCGCCCAGCAGCTCGATGCCATTGTCGGTGCCTATCGCCAGTTACTCGACGGACAGCTTAAAGGTTGCGTTGCCGCCTTTAAGCGTTATTTCGTCAGCGATGCCACCAATCAGATGGACCTCATCCAGAAGGCTGAGCCCGCCGATTCGGCTTGGGCCGTCATCCAGCAGCCACCGCTCGACGGTACGAAGCTGGCCCTGTGGGTTTATCTGCTTACGGGCGTTGAAAAGCGTTTCCTTGAGAGTGGTCTTTGGGAAATCAGCCATAATGGCTACCGCCACCTTTGGTTCTGCGGTGCCAACAGTCAGGCTGATGGTTCTCACGACGAAACGATAGAGATTCTGAATGGTTACGTCAGCAAGCTTGAACAAGAAGGACTCACTCTCGAGAAGAACTGCATACGCACATGGCTCTTCGTGAACGATGTGGACAACCACTATTCCGGAATGGTAAGGGCGCGCAATGAGGTGTTCGACGAGCAGCAACTCACCACCGACACCCATTTCATCGCATCAACGGGTATTGGCGGTCGGCAGGCCGATCCCTCGCGCCATGTCATGATGGATGCATACGCCATCGACGGCATCCGCCGCGAACAGGTCCATTACCTCCATGCCACCAGCCATCTCAACCGCACCAGCGAGTATGGGGTGCGCTTCGAGCGCGGCACATACGTCGACTACGGTTCCCGCCGCAAGATTTTCATCTCGGGTACGGCCAGCATCAACAATAAGGGTGAGATTCTTCATCGCGGCGACATCCGCTGCCAGACCATCCGCATGCTGGAGAATGTCGAGACGTTGCTCTGCGAGGCCGATGCCACTTTCGACGACGTCGAGGTGATGGTGGTCTATCTGCGCGACATAGCCGACTATGCCGTGGTCAAGCAAATCTACGATGAGCGTTTCCCCGGCAAGCCGCGAGTCTTCGTGAATGCACCAGTGTGCCGTCCGGGATGGCTTGTCGAGATGGAATGCCAGGCCGACAAGAAAATTTCAACCGAGTATCCAGCACTATAGAGTTTGGAATTTGGAGTTACGAAGTACGAAGTAGTACATCTTACTTCCACCTCGCCGAAGGCTACACATCGTAAATTTTCCTTCCAACTTCTAACACCTAACACCCAATTAAATGATGAAGCATACAGAAATCATACACGGACATGCCCGAATAGAATGTACGCTGTTCGGAACAGACACTGCCGTCGCCGAGTGTTTCGCCATGATTCACGTCGATGATGCAACCCTCACTTTCGAAGAGCAACTCGAAAGTGTCCGGGCTGCCTATTTCTGGATGCTGCACCACGAGCTGCACAACGCCGACTGCGTCTTCCGCCGCTATTTCCTCAGCGATGCCTGCAACCAGCTGTCGGTACTCATGGCCACCGAGACCGAAGACCCCATAGGCGAAGTGTCGGTCATCCAGCAGCCACCCCTCGACGGCACGAAAGTCGCCCTCTGGGCCTATATCATGACCAACGTCAGGGTGCAGGCCCTGGCCAACGGACTTACCGAGGTGAGTCATGGCGCCTACCGCCATCTGTGGAATGCCAGCATGTTCCGTTACGAGGAAAATTCCGAATACCAGACCCGCATCATCCTCAACGACTTCGTCATGCAGCTCATCGAGGCCGGCTGCTCCATGGAGCGCAACTGCATACGCACCTGGTTCTTTGTCAACGAGGTGGACACCAACTATGCCGGCATGGTGAAGGCGCGCAACGAGGTGTTCCTCGTTCAGGGCATGAATCCCCGCACCCACTATGTTGCCTCTACCGGAATCGGCGGTCGTCAGGCCGATCCGCAAATCACCGTCCAGATGGATGCCTATGCTGTCGACGGTCTTCAGCCCGGTCAGGTGCACCATCTCTATGCCCCCACTCATCTCAGCCGCACCTCTGTCTATGGTTCCGCCTTCGAACGTGGCACCTGTGTGGACTATGGCGACCGCCGCCATGTCTTCATTTCCGGAACTGCCAGCATCGACTGCAATGGTCAGATACTCTATGCCGGCGACGTTGAGAAACAGACCGCCCGCGTGCTGGAAAATGTCGAGACACTGCTCACTGAGGCCGATGTCATTTTCGACGATGTTCCCTATATGATTGTCTATCTGCGCGACATTGCCGACCATGCCGTTGTCCGCAAGATTTTCCATGAGCGTTTTTCCGGCAAGCCCTGTGTCTTCGTACTTGCCGCGGAATGCCGTCCCCAGTGGCTCGTCGGTATGGAATGTATGGCCGTGAAGAAGATTTCCACCGAGTATCCACCGCTATAAGGACAAAGGCAACGGGTAGGCGCGACAGC
This sequence comes from Prevotella sp., assembly GCA_017428925.1. GTDB lineage: Bacteria > Bacteroidota > Bacteroidia > Bacteroidales > Bacteroidaceae > Prevotella. The sequence goes on from JAFRPY010000028.1 coordinate 32,371, forward strand.
GGGAATCCCAACACCCATTACCCGATAAATATGTTTCCGTCCAAACTCACTGGACACTTTCGCCTTATCTTTGTAGCTGCACCCAGCACCTTTTTACCTATGGACAAAAATCTTACAAAAAAAATTTACGGAACACGAAGACACAAAGGCACAAAGTTTTTTCTATACCGCAGAAATTAGTGTCTTTGTGCGGCAAATCCCGATGAACAAAGGGAAGATTTGTGTTAGATTTTTGAAGATTTTTGTTTAAGAAAAGGATCCTTTCTTACTTAATTTCCGCCCAGCAAAACCCTATGATTTCATCAGCAAATCATAGG
>JAFRPY010000029.1 GCA_017428925.1 Prevotella sp.
TCAGTACAAGTATGTAGTTTGCATTAACACAGGCGCATTTTTTGACTGCAATGCAAAATACATTCGTCTGCCAAACCACCTTAGATTTATCAGGGACAACGCTTTCCACTATTGTTGTTTCCTAACAACTTTGGAGTTTACAAACGACATTAGTGAAATAGACTTCGGAGAAATCGACGATATTGTTGGTGGCTGCAACTATGTGGACGAAATCATTGTGCCGCTTGAATACTTAAGTAATTACATAGAAGATCCGGAAGACAGATTCTTCCCTTATTATTTGGATGAGCAGTTGAAAGGGAAGAGAGTCCTCACACAATATAATAAAATGATGTGGTCTGATTATAAATTTAAAGTAGGTGGAAACACTATCCCCTTTTATTGCACCGGAATAAGTGGAACAACAGCGACAATAAATAGTAATGTTAATGTTGTTCCTGCAAATACGGCTGTTTGTTTAAAAGGTGGTAATGGAAGTATTGTTTATGCAATTGCAACAACAGATAATGCAGACAATGTAACTGTATATAGTAATATTCACAATGTAAGTAGTACAACATGCCTTACTAACACATCAAGCACTTATTACCATTATTACGATGGCTCAAACAGTTTCACAACGATTGGTGGCACAGTATGCTTTGAAGCATATACGGCTTATTTAACTACTTCATCAGATGATGATGTTTATGTACCTTAATTACCAAAATAGAAAAATGAAACAAACATTCAATCTCATCCTCACCCTCACCGCTATGCTCACGATGGCGCAGACGACGTGGGCACAGGAAGCAGCAGTTTACGACCTTGTCACTGAGGTGCCTACCGTCGATGACGGGCAGGCGACGAACTGGGATCCAGCGTATGACTATGGTAATTTGGTGGACGGAAACACAAGCACGATTTACTCCCTCAGCAATGCCAATCCCTGGGTGGAGTTCCATTACTCCCGTGCCTTCGTCCCCAAGAAGTATATCCTCTGGACGGGTGATAGTTGGTCCTTTGCTTACAATCCAGCAACGTGGACTATCAAGGCGAAACTGAACAAGACCGACGAGTGGACAACTCTTGCAACCGTTGATAACAGCAGTGGTGACCAACTGCCAAAGACCGACGGCACTTCAAAGGAATTCAGCATCGTGGAGAACACGAAAGCCTACAAGTATTTCCGCTTCGAGGCAACAAGAAAAAACAACGGTACATTCCAGCTTGGCGAGTTGCAGTTCAAGGAGGCAACGCCCAAGGTGGAATTGACGTGGAACATGTCTGACCAAAGCAGTATGCAATACACTATATCTGGAAACTCTGCCGACTTTGTCAGTAACGGCAATACGATGCGCTATACATGGACTGGCACTCCTGGTTGGAATCTATGGGGAAGTGCCGGGTACTTATTCCACAAAGCCATTGAAAACCAGCTTCAAGTAACCTTCCCGTATCTCACAGGCAAGGTGACTAAGGTCGAGATTAATAACATTAACTTCAGTCCTGCTGGCATGAGTCTTTCCGTAAGCAACGGCACAGCGAATCTGAAAAACGGGAACAGTGATTACTTAGCGTCAACGGATGACGCATCTGGCAGTAGCGTCACCTTCACGGGCGAAATAGACGTAAACACCAGCAATTATCTGAGGTTCACTTTCGTCAAGACTGCATCAGGAAATGTATCCAATCAGCGCTTTGACTTTATGAATAATGGCAGCATCAAGGTGACCTTGGTGAAGGAGCAGAAGGCTGACCTCGGGCATACGTTCACTTCATCATCTATCACTGTCAGCGGTAGCATGCTGACTGCCACCTGCACCAGCACCGATGCCGACCATGTGGCCCTGTACGGTGCCAGTCATCATTTCACGCTAACGCTTAACGCCGCCGACGGCATGGCCGAACCATCTCGTCCCGTTTACGCAACGATTACCCCGGCGGTAAGCGACTTCAACGAGGACACGCAACTCGGAGCCACTTGCACCGTCGAGTACGCTCCGCAAGGCACCTCGCAAGGCAGCAGCAGTTGGACAACGTCCGCACCTTACACCGTAGGCAACTACACCGCCCGCGCCACCGTCAGCATCAACAGCACCAACTACGTGCTGACCAAGAATTTCAGCGTCATTGAGGGACACTATATCACCAACAACTACCCGCAGTTCAGCGTCAACAAGACAGGAGCCATGGCGGGCGAAAACGTGACCGTGACCTTCACGCCGAAGATGGGCGAGAGCCTGACGGCGCTGACTGTGACGGGCGACAACACAAGCCTGAGCCTCACTAATGGCATCACCGACAACCACGACAACACCTACACATTCGCCATGCCGAATGAGAACGTGACCCTCGGCGGCACGTTCACATTCCCGATGAATGCCGACAACTTCGCGCAGGACGGCGACACCTACACCATCAAGAACGCCGACGGGTGGGACTACTTCTGCCAGCGCATACAGTATGATGCTAACCTCGACGGCTTCAGCGGCAAGACCATCGAACTCGCTGCCGACAACATCAGCGTGACGACGATGGCGGGCATGGTGCATCCGTTCAAGGGAACCTTCGACGGCAAGGGTAAGACGCTGACGTTCAACCGCACTGCCGATGCCATGTACACCGCCCCCTTCCAGAACACCAACGGCGCCACCATCAGCAACCTTCACGTTGAGGGCACCATCACGGGTGGCACCAATTCCTACATAAGCGGCCTGGTGGGCAGTGCTAACGGCAACCTCACCATCCGCGACTGCCACGTGAGCACCCAAATCAGCACCACCTTCGACAGCAATACCCTCAGCGCGAACGTCGGAATCGGCGGATTCGTGGGTCTCCTGAGTTCGCAATACAACCAATGCCACATCACAGGCTGTGTGTTCGACGGGCTCATCTACAACCCGAACACATGGAACCAGACCTACGGCTGCGGCGGCTTCGTCGGCTGCTTTTCGCAGTACGGATATGCCATACTGGAAGACTGCCTCTTCATCGAAGGCCAGTACGACAACAACGGCGGCAAGCACGAACTGCTGTGGGGACATGACAACAACATGAACAGCACCTTCTTCCACCGCACCAACAACCAAGGCGAGGGTACGCTGAAAAACTGCTTCTTCGTCGCCACGCACTTCCTGAAGCAAGGCTCGCCCGCCGTGGAATCGGCCACTGCCCCCACCAACTTCGCCCACCTCGGCGACCCGACCAACCACTGCTTCATGCAGACCTACGGACGCCTCATGGTCTTCAACGGCAAGTACTACACGCCGACATACGGCGACCTGGTGGAGGAATACGACTACGGCGGGGGAAAGAGTTACAACATTGAGTACGACGACAAGCCCCTCGGCATCCCCGACATCACGACGCAAATGTGGGTGCCCTTACTGCGCTACAAACGCTCGTTCACCAATGGAAAGCCCGTGACGGTGATGATGCCGTTCAACTTCACGAAGAGCGCCTTCAAGAAGAGTGGCTCCAGCGACGGTCTGACTGGTCATTTCTATGAGTTCAAGGGCATCCATCTGGACCCGCAAACGAGCAAGTGGACGGCCGAGATGGGAGAGCTTGACAATCCCGAAACGACCACGATGACGGCCAACACACCGTACCTCTACGTACCTGACGATGAACCGCAGTATTGGTACATCGATAATGGCGGCTCCGGTGTCAACATCTTCACCGAGGGCAACGAAGGCGGCAATAAGGTGACCCCGTATGACGGCACTGCGGATTTTGCCTGGAACAAATGGGACTTCATCGGCACCTACCAGCCGCGCTACTGGTACGACGGCTCGGACAGCGAACATCCAGCAGAGAACATAGGCGAACTCGGCAAGGTGTATGGCTTCGCAGGAGCGACTAAGGAGGTGCAAGGAGTATACAACAACACGATTACCGTCGAGGCCGGCGACTTCGTGAGGGCGAAGAGCGGCGCGAAGATCCGCCCCACGTCGTGCTACCTGATGTGGACGGGCTACGAGCCCGACTATGCCCCCGCCCGCAGAATGACTCGCGGCGCAGCGGCTGACGAGGAATTGCCGCAGCGCATCACCGTGAAACTCATTTCGGCCAGCGGCGAGACTACCGCCATCGGTACGCTCGACACCAAGACGGGCGAAGTGACCTTCGACAGCGAAGCATGGTACACGCTGGACGGCATCCGCCTGAGCGGCAAGCCCAGCACCAAAGGCATCTATATCAACAATGGTAAAAAGGTTGTAATCAAATAACGAATGGAGGACACAGCAATGAAAAAGAGAGCATACAAGAAACCTTCAATGAGAGTAGTCGAGCTGCAACATAGGACATGCCTGCTTCAGGCAAGTGGCACGCCGCCCAATGAGGTACCTGATTACGATGACTGGTTGGGATAATATCTTATAGTCTATGAGTATAATTCAAATAATCGTTGTTATTGGTTTAGTGGCCTTAGTCATCTTTGGCTTGTGGCTACTGTTCCATATCAAGAAGGTCCAGGACGGCGATGACAAGGAACACTACAAGCGCCTGCGCAAGTGGATCAAGGATAATCCCGACCGCGCCAAGGAACTTGGCTACATCCACGAGAACAAGAACGATGCGACTGAATGAACAAAGTTATTGAGAAACATCCGTACTGATGACTATTTATACAAACTCCTGCGTCTGCCATTAGGACTGACGCAGGAGTTTCCCTTTGATGTAAGTGCCGAGGCATGGCGACATCTTCCTGCTTGACGAAATCAGCAGTTCCCTCGACGAGCCCACAGAGTACGAACTATATCGCCGCCTTTTCAAGACATATCCACAAAAGACCATGATTTTCATCACCCACCGAAAGACAGTCAGTGAATTATGCGACGAGGTCGTTTGTCTCTAAATGATATCATCTTTTTACGCAACTGCGAAAATAGAATCTCATAACAGGTTAACTGAAATTAATTGCACTTTAACTAACTGAAAATCAGTAAATAAAAACACATTCTCAGCTAAGAAATAGTTATCCAATTTCTTGGCAATATGATTTGTTCTCCCTACCTTTGTGCTGTCGGAGGTGTCGAAACGTGACGTAAGTTAGCAAGAGGTTTTTTCGTGATACGAAAAACTCTTGAACACTTGGCGACAAGTGTTAATGGCTGAGTACTCGCAGGCTCACACCTCTCAGGTTGAACACTGCTTACGGTTATCTAATGGAGCTTTACCTTCTTCGGAAATGTGGATTTACTTCATCTTTTTTTTTAATCGTACGATATGTCGGGAAATGTTGTAACTTTGTAACGCCAAAAGTAAAAAAAGTGGAAATATTCTTCTGCTCGACGAGATCAGCAGTTCACTCGATGAAGAGACCGAGCGTGAACTTTATCATCGTCTTTTTGCAGTCAATCCGCAGAAAACAATCCTATTAATCACACATCGTTCTGTAGTCGGGAAGTTGTGTGATAAGGTGGTAAAACTGTAGAATTACACACCCCGTCCGTGCCTCTGACTTTTGCCTTGACCATACAGTTCCTTTGTGCGTAGTTCATCAAGCGCACTAAGAGTACCGTCCTGCCAATAATACTCAACCTGGGGCTTGGCTTTGTTCCAGATGTCCACGCATAACTGGTTCCTGTCGCCTCCGTCGAAGGCAAGGAAGGCTTCGATAGTATTGGCCTGTTCTTGGTTCAGATGCCTCTGGAATGAACAATTACCCATCTCAATCACAGCCTTGACAGCTGCATCAAAGAGTTCTTCGCGCTTTTCTATTCTTTCATGATAGGAGTCCCAGGTTCCGTCTGCGATACGCATGGCATCCTCATGGAGCGGTTTCAGGTCTTCAAAATCAAGATTATAATCAGGGTCTGTCTTAGCCATCATCTTGGCAAACTGGAACGTATCATTAACGTAGTTCTGTCGACCTTTCTCTGTTTTCTCTACACTCATAGCTTCCTGAATGATGTCTTTCAAGTCCTTGGTGAACTCTTTGAAGCCTTTCTTCCATTGGTCAAATACGATTTTGACCACCTTCTTGAAGTTCAATGAGCAGAAAGCAAAGACAAGGTCGCGCATGACTTTCAACCTATCCAACAAGTCGTTGTTAGCTTTCTTGGTATCAGACAGTTCTTTTTCAAGCATCTCGATTCGCTCAACCTTAGTAATCTGCTGGCGATTCCCCAAACCAAAATCCTTCATGATAGGATTGCCGTCCCGGTCATATGCCAGACGTGCTCTCTGAAGTTTTTGTTCATAGTTCGCTTTCAGTTCGGCCATTGCCGTATCATATTTCTGCTTGACCTCATTCTTCGCTTTCTCAACGGCAGCTTCCTTGTCACCTTGGGCCAGAGCTGCTTGTTCGCTCTTTTCATCTTCAAGACACCTTGCATATTCTTCCCACATCAGAGGCTGATCTTTCTTGTCGCCTGCCACCCAATATAGGAGATTCCCGTCCTTATCATGAGCTGTCACGGCCTGACGAAGTTCTTCCCTGTGGGCTGCTTCTTCATCTTCCATTGCCTTCCTGACAGTGGGACTAAGACCACTGTTCAGGAGCTTATCGAACATAGATGCTTGTGCCAGTTTGTCGATTTCGAATTTTTGGGCTTCAAGTTCCTTTTGATTCTTCTGCTTCTTCTCTTCCTGCTTCTGGATAATGAGGTCGTTACGCTCCAGATGCTCACGACCTGTTTCTGCCTTTCGCTGGCCTCGTTCCATCTCCAATGTCTCAGCTGCCATGTCCTGTAATTGTTCCATGTCCTTCTTGTCGAGTTTGAAGGACTTGCCCGTTTCATGGTTCATCCAGTCCCAGATGATGTGCGCATGAAGATTCGGTTTCCATGTTGATGGGTCATCGGGATTCTCAAAATGGCCTTCATCCCTGTGGATGTGGATTTGGATGGCTCTTACGCCCCACCTCTCATGAACTCTTTCGGTGTACTTCTGAAGGTCGGCCATTGTGGTGTCAGGTTTTATGTTAACGACACTCTCACGGATGGGACTGCTGCCGTTACGCTCCTTCTTTTTTCCACTTTTGGCGACATATGGCACCTTCTTCTCCTGCATCTTGCGCCCGGTTTTCTGCTTCACTAAGACTTTGATAGCTTCATAATGCTGCTGGAGGCTGGTACCCTTCATGTCAGGTGCGACATATGACTCGTTGTTGTGACTCAGATCGGTACGCACATACAGTATGCGGGGATTGAGCGAGCCGATGTAGTCTGCGTCCCGCCTATTGTGGCGTTCGCTCTGCTCAATGTTACACGGCTTGATATGGTCGGATGCTTTGGCAATTTCACTCATGGTAATTGTAATATTATGAATTTATGAAAATCTGTTTTTTATAAATTTGTATGTTTTGCGATTCTTCCAAAGGGGGTATCGGGGTGTGAACCCTGATTGGAGGGTGCAGGGAGAGAGTCACTTCCTGCTCAGGGTTCTTAGGGGCAGATGCCACTGAGCGGGGTTTGCAAAGGGAGGGTCACTCTTTGCTCCGGGTTCTCAGGGGTGAAACTCATGAGCGAGGTGTCGGGGCAGCGTCCTGAACGGGTCAAGGGCAGAGCCTTGTAGGTTCTTAGGGCAAAGCCATGAGTCCCTCGGAAGAGCCCACAACTACGTCAGTAGTTATAGTGGGCTATAATAAGGGCAAGCCCTTCTTTACTCCGCACGCACATAACGGCTTTCGTCACGGCATTTTCTCTTCCCCTTTTGTTACACACTCCTGAAGCAATGCCTCGCATTGGCCATGCGGGGATTGGTCGCTTTCAGCCTTTGTCGCATCGGGGTTCAGTCCACTGGGGTTTGGCTTGGTTTGCTCTGAGTCGGCAAAGTGTGTACTTGGCTTCGTGACGGATTCAACCAGAGGAAGATTTGAGTCATCTGCGCTACTGTTACCAATGGCACCAGTACCTATTATATTGTTAGACGGAAGGGAAGATGAAGGTGTAAGATTCTGTTCCGTTTGGCCATTGGTGGTTGAATTTGCCAACTGTCCGTTGGGTTTGCTGGATCCATCGGCATCATGGCCAACAGTCGATGCCTCGCCTGAAACTTGTGGTTTAGCCTGATCTGTAAAGACTGGCTTAACCTCGCTTTCAGGTGGGACATGACTACCATTTCTTATCGGCTTCACAACAGGTCTGATAATAGGGTTACTGACAAAGAAGTTGTTCTTGACCATCCCTTGGTTAGTGAACCAGACAGACAAGCACTTTAGGGTGTGGATGGTGGTTCGGTTTGAGGGAACGGATTCAAGAATGCCCATCAGATTAAACTCCTTGATGATCCTGGTCGCAGTCTTGCGATTGCATCCCCACATCATGGAAAGCTCTACCTTCGATGCCATGAACTGGCCCGGCTGTAAGACAGCAGAAAAATGCTTTTTCGATACCTTGGTTGGTTCCAGAACTGCCATCCGAAGGAATGTCTTGAAGCACTTCATGCGGTTGATGTCCTGACATTCGTCGGCCAGATAATCCGTCTGCGCATCATTGAGCGTGGTACTGTATCTAATATTAGTATACTTCATTTTGTACGTTGATTTTGTTAAAGAGGTGGGAGTCTTGTGTCCCACCTCCACCAAACAAAACTAAATCCAGATGAACAGACTTAACCCATTGCCATTTTCTGTAAAACCTGATGGGCGTGTTCATTCACCTCTTCCTGTGAGATAGCCCGGTTCTTACGCATCCAAGCCAGTAACTCAGACTTCTCAAAGTAGATGAGTTTGCCATTAGGACGATAGAACGGGATGACATTGTTGTGTGTCATCTTGTACAACGTACTACGGCTGATACCCATAAACACTGCAGCTTCTTCAAGAGTGAGGACTTCCTTGGCTGCACAAAGGACATCCTCCAGCACACTAATGCGCTGAATGAGATCGCTAACCTTCCCTGAAGGTACGTTCTCGGTACTGTTACTATTAATTCCTGACATTTCTATAAAATATTAATGGTCTATGATTGACTGTGCAAAGAAACAGCTTTTCTTTGACTTGTTATCCCTTCGTAAATTTGTTTTCTATTTTTAACCTTTCATTAAACCTTCTGTTAATTTTTTGCTATGAGGTTATATTCTCCTACGAACTTTTGGTTGTTTCGCGGAAAATTTGTACCTTTGTACCCAAGAAACAGCAAAGGAACGATTTCGGTACATTTTGTTTCTCGTTTGTGTCTTTTGAGCAAGCGGCTCGCGTAAGTTGTTGATTTACAAGGCACAAGAAATTCCCTAAAAACTCTCTTGCACCCGCTTTGACGTAATCCGACTGCAGATCATTAAAGTAGATGCTCTGATTATTATACATACCATAGAAGCCGTCGATGGTGAATGCCTGGTAAATACCATTAATGGCAGTCTCAATATCTTCCTTGCTCTGATAGAA
>JAFRPY010000030.1 GCA_017428925.1 Prevotella sp.
TTGTCCGTTCATGTGAAACGACACCTTAGCGGCACCGAAAGCCTTGTACTGACGGATCATGTCCTGTACGTCGTTTGCTGTCATGCCTAGCTTGCCACCGAAATACACGTTCAGTTTGATGTCTGGACGGAAAATCTCCACATAGCAGTCCTGATTGTTCTTGTCACTCTCTGTTGCATAGAAGTCTACTAATGCCTTCAACTCCATGCGGTCTTGCATTCTGAAATCCATTATCTTATCGCTTTTAAGTTTCACGGTGCAAAGGTACGGCGATTTTTCGATACTTCAGTTTCACAAATTGCGCCACAATTTTCACTTTTTGCCGAAATCGTTCTTTTATGTCGAAAATAGTGACTATATTTGCACCCAAAAGGCAAAAATATGACTTCCGATTTTCAATATTCCACAGACTTCTATGGGATGAATGCCCGTGAGTTGAGTCACACCTGCATGCATCTGCTTTGCCTGGCAGGTGAGGCAAGTTTTGTGTTTAACGAGCATTGCTATCACATTGTAAAAAACGACCTGGTAGTGATACCGATGCCTGATCGAGTCAGCAACCTTGCAGCACATGCTGACTTGCAAGTAGAGTGGTTTGCTGCCGATTACAAGTTCCTGCAGAACCTGCTGCCATCGAACAACTACAGTATCGGGGGCAGTATCTCGCTGAACCAAGACCCCGTCATCAAACTGACAGATGAACAAACAAAGCATCTGCTGGATGACTTCCATCGTCTGCGTGACCGCATGGTCGACCGCCACTTGCAGTTCCATCGCGAACTGATGGGCAGTCTCTGCCTGACGATGATGTACGACATCTTCGAGGCCCATGCCCAACGAGAATCTACAGACTCGCATACCGACCGTACAGCCTTCATCGTAAAACAGCTGATGACCTTGCTCTCCACCGGTATCAGCCGAACGGAGCGCGATGTGAGTTACTATGCCGAGCGTCTGAACGTATCGCCAAAATATCTTTCTGCCACCATCAAACGCGTGACAGGACATAGTGTAACCTCGTACATCGACCGCCATACCATACCTATATTAAAAGACTATCTGAACGATGAACGTTTATCGCTCACCCAGATAGCCGACCTGATGAACTTCACGTCGCTCTCTTACTTCAGCCGCTACTGCACCAAGCACCTTGGCCAGTCACCCAGCGATTACCGCCTAAGTCTTCAGCCGAAGTAAGGGAATCTACAGGAATGTCAGCAAAGAGAAAAAAACAATAAGAAAATGTTTAACTGAGTTTAAAGAATCGTCAGCATAGTTTAAGCGAGTTTAAATTCCGTGCCATAATGACCTTCTCCGATTGACATTTTGTCACTTGAGCCACCTGTCGGCATTTACTTTGCTTATCTGTTGGTGAAAGCCGAAGCGAAAGCAGAGGCAATCAAGTAACAAAATGTCAAATTTAAAAGTATAATTAGGAGGTATTGATTATGTTGAACGGATTAATGAAAAGCAACGGTTGGTTCCCAACAATGTTTGATGATTTCTTTAACACTGATTTTATGCCTCGTGCCAACAGTACAGCACCCGCAGTCAATGTCAAGGAGACAGACAAGAGCTATGTAATGGAACTTGCAGCTCCAGGCATCAAGAAAGAATATTGCCGCGTAGGTATCAATGACGAGGGCAACCTCACCATCGCTATTGAGAACAAACAGGAACACAAGCATGAGGACAAGGACCATCACTATCTGCGCCGTGAGTTCAGCTATTCTAACTACGAGCAGAACTACGTGCTGCCAGACGATGTGGTGAAAGACCAGATTTCTGCTAAGGTCGAGGACGGCATCCTGACCATCACGATGCCGAAGACCGAACCGAAAGAGAAAGTCACCAAGGCCATTGAGGTCTCGTAAGCCTCTCAGGGCTTTGTAGAAGTTAAGAACATCTAAAAACATTTGGGAGCAGCATCCATAGCGGGTTCTTGCTTGAGCAAGCGACCTGTGGCCGAGCGGCTCCCTTAATTTATTTTGCAAATCTGTCTAATAATGCCTGGCAGCCTTCAAGGACATCGCGCCATGTAGCCTCGAAGTTGCCTGTGTACCAAGGGTCTGCCACATCGCCGGGTCGTCGGGTGAAGTCCATCAGCATCACAATCTTCCCTTCCGGATCGCCACCGCAAATGTTCCGCATGTTGCGGATGTTCCACGAGTCCATGCCAATCAGCAGGTCGTAGCGGTCGTAGTCCGAGCGCGTCATCTGCCGTGCCGTCTTTCCCGCACAACCGATGCCGTGCTCTGCCAGTTTTTGTCGGGCTGGGGGATAGACGCTATTGCCTATCTCCTCTGTCGAGGTGGCCGCTGATTCAATCATGAAACTATCCTCCAGTCCCACTTTCTTCACTAAGTCCTTCATCACGAATTCCGCCATCGGGCTTCGGCAGATGTTCCCATGACAGACAAAAAGTATTCTATGCTTTGTGTTGTTATCCATTCTCTAATTACCTTGTTCCAGCTCTTTTATCCTATTATTGAGTCTTTCCTTCTCTTGTTCCAAGTAGCGCATGGCATCTTTTGTGGTTTCCTGTATGATGAACTGCTTTACCATCAGCGTCAGGTTGGTGATGGCGGCTTCCTCTTTGGGGATTGCACCATACTTTTCTGCCTCCTTCAGCTGTTCCCGCTGCTTTAGGACATAATCATAGTCACGACTTAGCTGGTCGATATCCTCCTCTGTGTAGGCATCCTTCTTCTGAACTAAGTTGCTGAGTTCGTCCTGCAGATACTGTGGAATCAAGCTTTTCTTCTTCATCTTTTTACCTCTTATGCGGGTGCAAAGGTACGAATAAGCGAGAACAATACAAAACAAAAATGATTTTTTGTTCTTATTGTCGAGCTAAAGTACCTTCGGCGAAGCCAGAGGTACGAAAAAAAGGCGAAAACAGCTCTCTTGTTGACGTTTTATGCTATAATGGGCCTTTATTTCATCGAAAATTCGTACCTTCGCAGCCACTAATTGAGAGTTAGATGGAATATTTAGTCACATATTACGTTAAGAATACGAACAGTGCAAAGGACATTTTCAACGTCATCCCTTATGCATCGTCTGTGGTCACTGGTAGCGAGAATGAAGTTTTGGAACTTGTTGCTTCCAAGCTGAAGAAGAATCCCTTCTTCCGCTGCTGTAGCGTCATGGACCACTGTTCAGGTAACAAGAAAGTGTTTGAAACGAAATACGTACTCGATAACCCTCACTTCAAGGAAGATGCCCTGCAAACAAAGTTCAAGGTTCTGGAATCCGTTGACCATAAGGAAATCGATGATTCTGGTAAAAATGTCAACGAGTCGGCCAGAACAGAGGATGTCCGCAAGAGTTTTGAAGTGAAGCTGGATCATGAGAAAAAGGTTATCCGAATAGGCGCGTATTTCTATGACCTCAAAGGCGTATTGATTTGTGAGGCTACAGAAGAGGATAAGAAGAAATACTATTGCAACCGTTTTATTACTTTCCCGATAGTTGATGACGACTGGAGGGTATTAGAAGATGAAGACATATCAGATGGTCTTGAGCGGTTGATTATTGGCAAGACTGGTGATACCGTTCCTTTGGCAGCGTTGAAGGATGCAGCCGATTACAATGCCAGAGAGCATGTGTGTGGTTATGACGAATTGTTGGTGGGCCTGGAAAGAAAGGGGATAACAATATCAAACAGAAAAGCTATTGATTCGCCAGAAGAGTTGTCAGATACTGTCGTCATTGAACTTTCCAAGATTCCAGGCAAGCATCATTTCAGGTTAGACTCCCATCAGGATAGCTACTATATTCCGAGACGCTTCTTCCATGTGGGTACCGATGACGAGCTATATCAAGATGCAAGAGAGGGGAAGCAGCAGACACAATATACTTATGACAAGATTGTTCAGCAGATCGCCGATGATGTCTTTTCACTTTCTTGGTTCTTCCATAAACCGAATCTGAAGGTATTGGTCATTGCCTACGCGGAAGAGAGCGATGCCTCCCATCGCTACGAAATAGGCCCCGTTCCGACGGACTGGTTCTATACCGTCCAAACGCTTGAAGGAGATATCAACCGCAAACTGGATGATATGTACAAGGAAGAGCCAAATAAATATTACAAGGAGAAGAGACCAATATCCTAATAGCCTTAATGGGCGAAAAAAGTAGGGAGCAGCATCCATTGCGGTGTTGCTCCTTGTTTTTATTCTTCTTCATCCTCTTCCATCCGGCAAATCCTGTGCGTCTCTTTGCGGGCCTCACGCCAGCGGGGAAAATACTTGTCCATGAGGGCACGGAAACGAGCGTTGTGGCTGGGTTCTAAAAGGTGGCATAGCTCGTGAACCACGACGTGTTCGACACACCATTCCGGCAACAGCAGGACGTAGGCTGAGATGCAGATGCTGCGGTCTTTCACATTGCACTGACCCCAGCGCGAGATAGTGGGCTTATAATAAACGATGCTTGGTTTAACTCCCATTTCCTTGGCATGTTTTTCCATCATCGGTTCCACCAGCGCCTTCAACCGTTTCAATGCTTCGTCGGCTTGGGCGCGAGTGGTCAGTGGCAGTTTGTTGTAGAACTCTGCCCGCTGCTTCTGACGCTCATACGTCTTTTTTCTCGCCTGTTCAATCCAGTCCTTGTGCTCCTCGATGAACGCTATCACCTTCTCGCGGGGCATTCCGATAGGTGCCGACACATGCACATCGCCATTCTTTACGATGCGCATCGACAACCTGCTTGTTCGTCTGTATGTTACCTTGATTGCCATCTTTTCTTTTGTTATACCTATGGCCACGGCTCAAATTCTAATTCCAGCTCAATCCATTGCGGCTCCTCCTGTGGGGTGGCGCTCTTTTGATTGGAAACGCCCAAGCCTAACAGTCGGATGGGGTGGGAGTGGAACTCCACTTGCTGCATCAACTGCTTGGCCAAAGGCAGGATCTCGTCTTTGGTGCGGAGAATGTGATCAACGGTGATGCTGCGGGTGATTTGCTGGAAGTCCAGGAACTTTACCTTCAATGTCAGTGTTCGACCCTCGAAGTCGTTTTTCTCGATGCGTCTGACCAGTTCGAGCACTGTGTGATACAGGTGAATAGTGACAGCGGCATTCTCGTTGATGTCCGATTCAAAAGTCTGCTCACAGCTGACACTCTTCCGTTCCCACTCACTGATAACAGGCCGATTGTCGATGCCACGAGAGAAGTCATAGAACACCTGGCCCATCTTGCCGAACTCCTGCGTCAGTCGGCTCAGCGACATGTTTCTCAGGTCAAGACCCGTGAAGATACCCATGCGGTGCATCTTCTCGGCAGTCTTCTGACCTACACCCCAGATTTTCTCTATCTTCAGTTGTGCGATGAAGTCCAAAGCTCTGTCTGGATGAATCACCGTCAGCCCGTCGGGTTTACGCCAGTCGGAGGCAATCTTCGCCAGGAACTTGCAGTAGCTCACGCCAGCCGATGCCGTCAGTCCCATCGTCTCACGGATGCGCTGCTTGATCTCACGGGCAATATCCACGCCAAGTTCTATACCTTTCTTGTTTTCCGTTACATCGAGAAAGGCTTCGTCGAGGGATATAGGCTCTATCAGGTCGGTATAGTCGTGGAATATCTCGTGCAACTGTGCCGACACCTCCTTATACTTTTGAAAATGTGGCTCCACGATGATCAGTTGTGGACACAAACGCTTGGCCACCTGGATGGACTGCGCCGAATGCACGCCAAACCGTCGTGCCTCGTAGCTGGCCGTAGATACGACACCCCGTTCGGCATCGTGCCCCACCGCTATCGGTTTGCCACGAAGCTCTGGATTGTCGCGCAACTCCACATTGGCGAAAAAAGCGTCCATGTCGATGTGAATAACCTTCATCAGCATCCAAAATCTCGTGCAAAGATACGAATTGTTATTGACATAGCACCCCTGTGAGTACGAAAAACCGCCAAAAACGCACGGAATCGGCTGCAATTCGATAGTGAAACGTTAATTCACGCAAGATAATTATTCAAGACCGCTGGTGCCAGGGTAATGCTGTACTTTTGCCGACCGATGAGGGAAAGCCCCTCAGTTTATAACCAACACAAAAACTAAATTTTAGCACAATGGCAAGAGTGAAAACAGAAAAAGCACAGTCGAAGACTGCTGCAGCAGAGGGTTCTCAGGTCGAGAACCAGAATGAGAACAATGAGAAGACCGCTAAGGCGAAGGTGACAACCACCGAGGGCAACACCATCGACCGCATCCGCGTGTTCCAGAAGGATGACGCTACGATGGTACAGGTTGACTACGGTAAACTGAACCCTGACGGCAAGACCCCCGAAGAGAAACGTGCGGGCATGCGTACCCAGATGTCGCGCCAACTGACTCCTGAACAGGCCAAGACCTATCAGGACTTGTATGCCAAAGACCCTGTTCAGGCCAAGGAGTTTGCGGTGAAGACCGCCTATCCCATGCACGTCGATGATGCCGCCTTCCACCAGAAGAACGCCAACATCAATGGCCGAGACGTGAACTACATCACCATCGAGAAGATCACCGAGGACACCCTTCTCCTGAATGCCCTCCGCAAGGACGGCGTGGATGTTGACCACATGAACAGGGAGCAGCGTGCCAACCTGATTGCCTCGATGACACCTGATGCCAAGGACATGGCAGTGAAAGGCTCTGAGGGCCTCGTAGGTAAGTGGCAGTTGGCCTTTGGCGAGAAGGGCAACAAGGAATCCCGTTTCTATGGCATCATGAATGCCGAGGATTTGGCCTCTCTCCGTCATC
>JAFRPY010000031.1 GCA_017428925.1 Prevotella sp.
CTACGACAAAATTAAACATATCGCCACAAACCTGCTGGACAATGCCTTCAAGTTCACAGAAAAGGGTAGCGTTTGCCTTAATCTGTTATACAAGAGCGGTATGCTGATGATAGAGGTGATAGACACTGGCATTGGCATAAGACCGGAGGACAAGGACAGGATATTTGAAGAGTTTACACGCTTGCCTAACGGTGTAGCCAAAGGCATGGACGGACTCGGCATCGGTCTCTCCATCGTGAAAATGCTGACAGACCTGATGGGTGGAGTCGTCACCATGAGGTCTGAGATAGGAGGTACGGGATTCTATGTTGCTCTGCCCATTCAGGAAGCCGTGAAAGAGGCAGCAGAGGATGGTATGGAAAAGGCTGTGGTTAACATACAGAACAGCGTACTGGTGGTTGACGACAATGACCACTGGTTAGACATGGTGAAGCTGATGCTGGAAGAGAACGGCATGATGTGCGATACCTGTAACAACACGGAGGATTTCTTCCCGATGATACGAGCCAAAGAATACTCCTTAGTGATAGTGGACATGAAGATGCCGGGGAAGACTGGTAAGGAACTGCTTGACCTCATGAGGGAGGCAAGCGTGGGAAACAGCCAAAGCGTCCCCGTCGTTGTGTCGACGTCATCAGGGGAAGAGACGGAACAGGCCATGATTGACGCTGGATTTGACGGATGCCTGTTCAAGGACTTCACCTCCAGCAAACTGATTGACATGGTGAACAGGCTGATTCAGGAAAAGACGGGTACACTGACTCCAGACTACACACGTATGAGGAAATCAACGGTTGACAGCCTCATAGAGGATACAGAAAGTTCGATGGAGAAGATACACCAGTTCACCGAGGAACGAAATTTCGAACGGGTGTACTGGTGGGCACATCACTTGCGCAGCAGTTGGGCATTGTATCGTGTTGGCGTTTTGCTTGACCCCATCATTAAGATTGCCACTAAGAAAGACGAGAATGGTTGGCAGGAAATAGAAGAATGTGTGAAGGAGGCCGATGTAGTAGCAGGGATGCTGTTGGCAAAGGCCAGGGAGATTAAGGCAGAATAGGATGAGTAAGGTCATTGTTGTGGATGACAACAGAAACTATCTGTCCACCGTCTGCGAAGAGTTGCGGGAGATGGGCATCAAGACCGTCGGCTGTGAGACCCTGACGAACGCCAAGTGGCAGGTGGAGAGGGCCGGACAGTACGACATCCTGCTGGTTGACCTCGTACTCGGCGACGGAAGCGGGATAGACCTGCTGCAATGGATGAGACAGAACGGACGCCATCAGCCTTTCTACCTGATGACGAGCAACCCTTCTGTGCGCAGTTGTGTGGAGACGATGCGATTAGGGGCAGTCAACTACATAGAGAAGGATGACCTGGAAAGGGAGTTCTACTCAATTGTCAAGAACATCGTTGCCGAACAGGAACTGATGGAAAGACGCAACAGCCGTTTGGTTTTCAGACGGCAGAGCGAACAGTTCCAAGAGATTTATGCCAAGATTCGTCACATTGCCAATACTAACATTCGTGTCACTATCACGGGTGAACGAGGCACAGGACGGAGTCATCTGGTAGAGGACTTGGTGACAGCATCGGGAATCTGTAAGGACAGAATAGTCAGCGTGAGTTGCGGAATGCTCCACTCGGCAGCAAGTGCCTCAGAAGAACTCTTCGGACATCAGAGAGGAGCATTCTCCAGTGCATCACGGACGATAAACGGTAAGGTGGAACAGGCCAACGGTGGAGTGTTATATCTCGAAAATGTTGACTTGATGCCGCTCGAAGTGCAAGAGTTGCTGGCTCCTGTCCTGAAAGAAGGAAGATACACACGACCTGGTTCTGAAAAGTACCGTGACGTGAGGTTCTGGCTCGTGTCATCATCGACCATCCCACTGGATGAGGCAGTTGAAAGAGGGATGATGACATACGAGTTCTGCACGCTGTGCTGCGAAAGAACCATCAATGTACCGCCACTCCGCGAGACGATTGCCGACATCGTGCCTCTGGCAGAGTTCTTCCTTGAACATTACAGCAAGACATGCAAATTCTCTGGTGAAGCCAAGGATGCCATGCGACTTTATCCGTGGTTGGGCAATGTCAGGGAACTGCGCAATGTCGTGAAGGTTGCCTTCGACAACTGTCATGATGATATAATTCTGCCCGAACATTTGAACTTGAGGAAGAGCGAGGAATCAGATAATTTGGTCAAAAACAGGAAACTGCATGACGAGGAACTTGATCGTGAGACTATCCTGGAGGCTCTGGCGAACAGTAACAACAACAAGAAACTGGCAGCAAAGATGCTGGATATTAGCCGCAGCGACCTCTACTACAAGATGAAGGCGATGGGAATATCATACAAAAAATAGCTGATACTTGTATACTGATGGTCAAAAGTGTGCAAAGTTTGGACATGGTGTCCAAGTTTTGGACACTTTTTTCTTGTCTTTTTAGGTCGTTTAAAAATTAACACTTTTTGATTACGCTCATAGTCAAAGAGTTTCGCTTTTAGTGAGCGAAAAGTTATTCTTCTGCTATTGCCCCCTTACTTACGTTACAAATGCGATCGCAAAACAAAACGCATTTAGTAACAAGTAAAAGGACAATAGCAATGACATATAGTATATTGACAGACACGGACTTCTTCCGTGACTTGGAATCGGGCAACAACGCCTGTATCAGAGCGGACTACGACAAGTTTATTGAACTGGCTGTCTGCGAGTGCCGTAAAGCGGTCAGCAAGGCTGACTTGAATATCATGCTTGCCTATACAGAGGCGGAACTGACGATGTTTCTAGAACAGAAAAACGAAACGGGGACTTATGCCGCCAAGGCATCAATGCTACTGAAAGAACTGCAGGGCATGGCCGACGAACTGATGAAGGACTCTGCCTGCAAAGGCCCTGTGCTGCCGCAGGTAGAATGGACGGGCCAGACCACGGAACTGGTGGAACTGGCGTATGCTCTGAAGGAATCGGAGAGCGTCAACAATGGCGAACTGCCTATCGGCAAGATGTGCGATGCCATCTTCATGCTCTTCGGCAAGAAACCTATCAAAGACTATGCCCGTCTCTATGTGGCCATCAAGGAGCGTGAGACGGACTACAGCTATACATACTTCATCGACAAGATGCGGCGCAAACTGAACGAGAAAATCAAGGCCGACATCAAGAAGTCGCTGAGCAGATGAAATCAATGTGACTATTTCTATCATATTATCCCGAAGCCCTGTTCGATGTGAATCGAGCAGGGCTTCAAACATGTTTCAGAAGTAAACTATCATGGCACGTTCCTTTCTCTTGGTAGTTCGGTCACATATCCAATGACGTAAGTTCCTCGCCAGGCCTGTATCAATGTAGTACGAAACGGCAATGATGGCCTCCAGACTGAAAAGTTCGTCCTTGTAGCCGTTCTCCAGCAGTTCATACTTGCTCAACAAGTCCATATTGACGGCTAAGTACTTGTTCATACGGCTGACGATACCACGAACTTTCATGATGGTGACTCCGAACAGCGAGGCTATTTCGCCTGCAGTCATCCAGATGTTATATCCTGTCACCTCAAACTTCTCGTTCTCAAAGACTATTAAATCTCGCTTCATCATAGGTTTGTCCTCCACCTTATTATATTACCATGTCAATGCTTGGCACGAACTGCTCTATCTTTGCCAGTTTCGATGCCAAGGTGTCAATCTCACAACCTAGTTTTTCCTGCGTGATCTTTGCATAGATTTGTGTACTCTCGATGCTCTTATGACCAAGCACGGAGGACACCACTTCCAGCGGCATACCATTCGACAGGCAAACAACCGTTGCCATCGTATGACGTCCCTGGTGCCAAGAAACTGGTTTCTGGATGCCACATAGTTTGGCAATAGTTTTGAGTATGCCATTGCATGAATAATATGGGGGTACATCAAAAACATGACCGTCATCGCACAAGCCTCTGTACTTTTTGTAAATAGCAAGAGGAATGGGTAGCAACTTAACGTTTTCTGCTACACCAGTCTTCATACGATGGGTATGAATCCACAGACTTCCGTCAATCGGGTTCCTGACAATGTTCTCTTCGCGAAGGTTCTCTAAATCGACATATGCCAGCCCCGTGAAAGCGCAAAAGATGAACAGGTCTCTGATAAAACAACGCTTGGCATTCAGATGGGGGAGGTTCATCATGGCCTGTAGTTCGTCCTTGGTCAGAAACCCCTTTTCCGTCTCTTCCTCCCGAATCTGGTAGTCACTGAAGGGATAGCGAGTCACCCAGCCATTCTGGTGGGCACGGTGCATCAGCATCATAATGGCACACACATACTTCTTAACGGAGTTGTGTTTGAGATGTTTCTGGGTCTTGAGATAAACTTCAAAGTCACTGATAAACGAAGGAAGTACCTCCTTCAATGCCATGTCGGACACATGATACTGATCTTGCATAAAGTCACCCACATGCTTGTAAATACTCTTGTACCGGATGAGTGTGGTCTTTGACTTCAAGCCGCCTTCGACTTTCTTTTCATACTCTTCGTTCCAATGGGCGAAGAGCGTCATCAACGTCTGCTGACGATACTCTAATCCGAGGAAAGCATTCTTCACCTTCTCTGCCGTCACATAGTCGTCACGCATCTTGATTTCCTGATAGTGCTTGATAACGGATGCCCTGATTTTATCCAGTTCACGGTTCACGTCACGGGCTGCGA
The DNA here is from genome assembly GCA_017428925.1 of Prevotella sp. Classification (GTDB taxonomy): domain Bacteria; phylum Bacteroidota; class Bacteroidia; order Bacteroidales; family Bacteroidaceae; genus Prevotella. The sequence goes on from JAFRPY010000031.1 coordinate 4,697, forward strand.
TAGTCTTACCCTTGGCATGACCGCCTTTTGACTCCCAGATGGCCGGATCGCATGACACCTTACAGCTGAACTGTGACATTGTTCCATCCACTGTGATACGTCCCATGATAGGGTTCGTACCGTCCTTCTTCAACTTCTCCTTCTTGAGGTAGAAGATCACCGAAAATGTACTTCTCATTGTGCTAATCTTTTAAATTGTTCAACGTTCTAAATTTTGCGTTGCAAAATTAGTCAATTTGAAGTCTTGTTGTTCCTCGCAAATCGCAGACGAATAATGAAGAACTCCCGAAAAGAGTTAAAAATTCGCATCTGTCAGATTCTCAGCAGATTCCCGTGTCGAACGTTACCATTTTTCCTCGATTTGCCACTTTCCAGAAAAGGGGTACGATTTAGAGACCCAACTTGTTCTATTATGTTTACTTATCGTGCCAATATCAGTACCCATCCGCTTCCCAGCGTCTTTCTAACTGACTGATTCTCAATTCAAATTCCCCATCTCTCCATTTTTCGTTCTCTTATTATGTTTCCAGGACGGAAACAAGGAGAATCAGTGTCTGATATTGCGAAAAACTATGGTGTTACAATAGCAGATATTATCAAGTGGAACCAACTTTCTTCCACAACAATTACTCCAGGAACAAAGCTGAAATTGTACATCAAGTAGTTGGTTGTTGTACTAATTGTCCGTAATGCGTCCTTCTGTGGCGTATTAAAAAAGAAGATTTGCCGTCAAATGGGCAAATCTTCTTTATAATTTTCATATTCCCCCCTTGAGACCCCCTTGAGAGTATGAATCTTGATTTTATTGTAACTTTCTTTTTGTATTTCGCTCATTTAATCTTAACTTTGCAGTCAGAAACTAAAAATGCAAAAAGAGATGACGCTCTATCCAAAAATGATTATGGACGCACTGGCAACGGTAAAGTATCCAGGCACGAAGAAAAATATTGTTGAGAGCGGGATGGTTGCTGACCAGCCTGCCATCGATGGTAATAAAGTGAAAGTTGTCCTAGAATTTCCACGAGATACCGACCCGTTCTTGAAATCAACGGTGAAGGCTGCAGAGGCTGCCATTCATTACCATGTGGGGAAAGACGTTGAGGTGGAAATTGTGACGGAATTCAAGTCGAAACCTCGTCCAGAAGTTGGCCAAATGTTGCCTGGCGTGAAGAACATCATTGCCGTAAGCAGCGGAAAAGGTGGCGTGGGCAAAAGTACAGTTTCGGCAAATCTCGCTATTGCCCTCGCCCGGCTGGGGTATAGGGTAGGGTTGTTAGATGCTGATATTTTTGGCCCTTCGGTTCCAAAAATGTTTGATGTTGAGCAGGAACGTCCATACGCCGTTCATGTTGATGGGCGTGATTTGATTGAACCGATTGAAAAATATGGTGTAAGGTTGCTCAGCATTGGTTTTTTCGTGAATCCTGAAACGGCAACGCTATGGCGCGGTGGAATGGCTTCGAATGCCCTGAAACAACTCATTGGCGATGCAAATTGGGGAGAGTTGGACTATCTGATTTTAGACACTCCCCCGGGAACGTCGGATATTCATCTTACATTGTTGCAGACGCTGGCCATCACGGGAGCCGTAATTGTCTCCACTCCACAGCAGGTGGCATTGGCCGATGCCCGCAAGGGAGTGGATATGTATCAGAACGAGAAGGTGAACGTGCCTATCCTTGGCATGGTGGAGAATATGGCTTGGTTTACGCCCGCCGAACTGCCTGAGAATAAATATTATATTTTCGGGAAGGAAGGGTGCAAAAAACTGGCACAGGAACTAAATGTTCCACTTCTTGCACAGATTCCCTTAGTGCAGAGCATTTGCGACAGCGGCGACAAGGGAGAACCTACGGCACTTGGTGAATCGATGACGGGATTGGCTTTCCTGAATCTGGCGCAGGCCGTGGTAACGGTAGTGAACCGCCGCAACCGTGAGCAGGCTCCGACGAAGATTGTGGAAACGCATGCTTAAATATGTTCGGGATTTAAGATGAAGGGTTAGGGTTAATTCTTCACTTTTCACTCTTCACTTTCTCCCGCATCTCTTGTACTTGCTTCTTCATTTCGTTGAGACGTTCAAGGGCGTGATGGCGAGTGTGGAGCAGTTGATAGCGATAGACGATACAGGTGGCGAAGAAATAAATCATAACCTGCAGCCAGAGTGCCTGATATTCTAACCGAACGTCGCTCATCGTTGCATCCATCAAGTCCATGCGAATATAGGCGCGCACTCCGAAAGTGCTTGGGAATATCCAAGATATGTACTGCCAAAAGCGGGGAATGGCGCTCTGGGGCCAACTCACTCCTGCGACAAACAGAAGGGGAAGGGAGGTGAATACTACGAGAAGGATGACATTCTCGCGGTAACGCACCATGCAGCTGAGGAACATTCCGAAGAAGATACAGGCCAGAATGTATGGAACGATGATACCCGCTTCCTTGATGTCGATAAGGGTGGTGAAATGGAATAATCGCGGTACGATAAGGCACAGGTAAGATGCCAAGACGGCGTAGATCATGAAGTAGCACAATGACTTGCCGAGCACAATACGGAACAGCCCGTTGTAGTGGCGCGAAATAGGAACGAGGTCTTTGTAGCGGTTGTTCTCGCGTGCAGTACCGGCAGAAAGACCGATGCCCAAGAGCAGTGTCTGTTGGATAATCAATATAAGTACTCCTGGCAGGATGAAATTGCCATAGCCACCAGTGGGGTTGAACAATTCAACGCCCTCGGCCTGAAGCGGTTGCACCAGTATTTCGTCTTCACGGCGGGTGGTGTTCTGGCTCATTTTGACTTGTAACTGCGAATTGATTTCTTGCGAGACGGTCACGGCTGTGCTGTAGATGGCCTTATAGGTGAGCATGAGGCTCATGTCGCAATACACTCCCACGTGGGCTTGATCCATTCGGTAAACATTGGTCTCAAACTCTGGCGGGAAATATAGAATACCGTGTGCCACCTGTTTTTCAACCAAATCCTTCGCGTCTTCAAGGTCGTTACAGCGATAGGTTACACGAGTATCAGGCGAAGCATCGTATTGACGGATGAACTGTCTGGAGAGCTGGGAATTTGACATGTCTACAACCACGACGGAAACTTCGCGCACCACCTCATTATTGTAAATCCATGAATAGAGCAGTGGGTATATTAGTGGAACGACAACGAGGAACAGAAAAACACCCTCGTCCTGGACAATTGACTTCATTTCTTTTGCCCAGATGTAGCACATGTCGTGCAAGCCTTCGTTGATTCGTTTAAGGAATGTAGACATATTCGGTCATTGCTTTACGTATGTTCTTGATAACGAAGAGTGGCAGGCAGATGAAAATACCGAGGGCCATATAGTTGAACCAGGCAATCTCCATGGGGTAACCGTTGAAGATGTTGAGCTGATAGACCATATAGTAATGGCGGAGTGGGAACAACTGAGCCATTGCCGTAATGGGTGGATCCATGGCAAAAATGGGGAACGTCGCTCCGCAAGTGGAAAAACTGAGCACACCCCAAAGTGAACAGATACTCATCGACATGCGCAACGATGGGATGAGGCCGAAGATGAAAATGCCGAATCCTTCAGAGGCAAGCACGGCCAAAAGTCCCAACAAAGCGATGAGCCAAGTGCCACCGGGGTGGGGGAATCCTAAATGCCCAAAGACGTACCACAGATAGCTGTAGAAGATGATAAGCCAGATAAGTGTCTGGGGAAGGAACTTGCCAATGATTGCGGCATATATGTCGTTTCCGGAAATCTTCATCAGTTCGTTTGATCGGTGGAACTTGAGTTCGGTTCCGATGGAATAAGCCGAAATCAGGAAAATGAAAAGCAGAAGGATGCCTGGGATGATGAATGTAGAGAGATAAATGTTATAGTTTGTCCATGGGTTCCCCACGGCATGAAGGTCGACGGCAATAGGCTGGAGGAAGGTCTTTATCTGTTGTGAGGTGAAGCCTTTGGCTTGCATTGTGGCTTGTCCTACGGCAGCTGACCCTAATGAGCATACTGTCTTCATGTCGCGCATAAGCAGGGCGGCAGAAGTGAGTGTTGTACCGCTGTAGTAGAACGACACTTTGGGCTGTCGGGCTGACAGGAGCTTGTCTGTAGTGCCTTCTGGAATGTAGAGGAAGGCATAGATATTGTTTCTTTGGATTGCCTTTCGGGCATCGGAGGGGTTGGCATAGTAACCCGCCACGCGCGAGGTCTGCATTCCGTCGAGCCGTCGGATAAGTGCACGGGTTGTAGCGGTTTTGTCAAGGTCGACTATGCCTATGGGCATCTCCAGAGGCTGTCCGCTATCCAACAAGGTGGTAAAGAACAGGATAACGATAACAGGGAAGACGACCATACAAAAAAGATATATGGGCATTGAAGCCATGATGCCACATTCGCGGCTGGCCACTCGTAGAATCCTTGTTATCTCGTTTGCTTTTTGCTTCACTGCCTATGCCTTGCTTATCTTTTTTATTTGATAATCAGTGACATACCTGGGCGTAGTCCATCGAACTTGTCTACTGGACGAGCTTTCACTTCGAATGTTTTCAGGTCATACTGTCCAGTGGATTTAGTGGCCTTCCATACGGCGTAGGTTCCCTGGTCTTTGATGCTATACACTTTCAATCGGAAATTTTTGTTGAAAGCAGGACTGAATGCGGTGACTTCATCGCCAATCTTCATTCCTTTCAGTTGGTCTTCGCGTACGTTGAATGTTCCCCACATGTCGTTCATTACGGCGATACTCATAATGGGAGAACCGGTTCCCACCAATTCACCAACCTTTGGATAGACGTTAGCAACCTCACCCTCCATCTGGGCCACCTGGACAGTCTCATTAATATAGGTTTTAACCTCAGCAATCGCACCTCGGGCACGGCTAACCTGAGCCTGAGCAGCAGCCTTGTCTTCCTGACGGGCTCCGGCCTTAGCCAGTTCATACTGGCTTTTGGCTGCCTTTTCCTGAGCTTCCATGGCTTTGTACTGGGCATACGCCTCGTCGCGCTTTTGTGCAGTCATCACGCCCTCGTTGAAAAGGCGTTGGACGCGGTCGTAACTTTTCTTTGCAATTTCGGCACCTGCCATAGCCTGCTGCCACACTTGATAGGCACCCTGAATCTGCTGTACCCGAGCTCCATGTTCTGCCTTTGCACTGACGGCAGCTGCTGCAGCCTCGGCACTTTGTGCCTGTTGTACCTTAGCCCTCAGTTCCGGGGCATCAAGAATGGCAAGCGTGTCACCAGCTTTCACATAGTCACCCTCTTTGAATCGCAGTTCAAGTATTCGTCCTGGTACTTTGCTGGAAACTCTATATTCGGTTACTTCGACTTCACCCTGAATCTCATCGGGTGACTTGTCGAGTGTGAAAAAGCCGATAATGGCGACCACTACTACTACTGTTACAAATCCGAGGATGGCAAGCAGTATGTTGTTATGTTGACTTTTTGCTGACATTGTTTTATTTTTTTTGAGAATTATCCGATAGGTTTATTATTGTTAGTTTAGGATGCCGAGGGCTTTGCGAAGTCCCACCTTAGAGAGCTGAACGTCGGTTTCTGCCTCAATCTTTTGCGACTTGGCTTGAATCCATGCAGTCTGGGCGGCCATCACTTCGGTGGCGGTCATCACTCCCTCGTGGAATCCAAGTGTTGCGCAGCGAAGGTTTTCTTCTGCCTTTTCAACGTTCTTTGTAGCCATGACCAGTTTTTTTCTGGCTTCTTTAACCTTGAACTTGCATTGGTTTACCTGTAGTTCAATCTTTTCCTGTGCTTCAGAAAACTCCAGTTTTGCAATACCGGTGGCTGCTTTCGAAGCACGAATCTTGTATTCTCCTTCCATCCAGTGCCATAAGGGAACATGGACAAGAACTCCGACGTTCCAAACTCCCCCAAACTTTCTCTGGAATCCATTGTAAACATTTGGGTTGGTGGCCAGATAACCAGCTGTCAAGGCAACATGCGGCAGATAAGCTGCCCGAACTACCTTGGTGGCTTCCTTGCTGATGTCGATGGCACTCTGAAGCATCTTCAGTTCGGGACGATTATCAAGAGCCGTCTCAATACTTAAATCCTCTGATGAAGAATCAACAAGAATGTTTTCTTTATCTTCGTCGGCCAGTATGATTTCACTGTCAAGGGGCAACCCGCAAAGCTGGCAAAGCAACATTTTCGAGAGTACAAGTCCGTCTTGTGCCTGCATGACATTCATTTCTGCTTCGTTCACTCTGACTTTAACCTGTAATCCGTCGGCCTGGGTGGCAACTCCCTCACTAATCATTTTCTGGACGTCGCTGTCCAGTTTTTCAACGACTTCCAGATATTTGTTGGCCAACCGTTCTTTTTGTCTTACACTAACTACTTGCCAGTAGGCTTGGTCTATATTGTAAAGAGTGTTTTGTAGTGTTGATTCCGAACGTTGTGCAGCCAATTTTTCTGTGTAGTCAGCAATGTTGTTGGCAGCCTTGATGGCACCGCCCATATAGATGGGCTGTCTAACCATAACCGATGCTGCAAACATGTTGCGGTTGTCTGTATGGAAGGCATCGACGATTTCTTGGCCCAAGCCGTTAAGCATGTTAACGGTTGTTTCTCCAAAGTCGGTTTTCACCTGCTGCATGACACCTCCTAATTGTTGAGCCTGTTGCATGGTGATGAGACCTTTCTGCACCAAGCTTGTAATGTACGAACTGACATCAGGGGTTGTGCCCGCCATTGTGGTTCCAATATTGCTGAGGGCCGTTTTCTGATCGTCGCTGAGCAGGGAAACCTGTTTGCTCACATATTCGTAACCGCCAAGGGCGCTAAGTTTGGGCAGATATTTCGTGCGAAGGACTTTACGGGTGTTGAGGGCAATTTCTTGTTTCAGTTTTGAAACGCCTAATTGCTTATTGTTTCGTAAAGCCATTGCACGGCAACTGTCGAGCGTGAGTATCTCCTGGGCTTGCGACTTTGTGATGATGAGCGTTGATTGTAAAAAGGCCAATGCAATCATCAAACTATGTCTGCTGAATAAACTCATAAAACTCATATCTGAATTGTTATTTAAAAGAAAAACTCCTAGAACCAATCAGGCTTCCTTCGGAGAAGATGCTCACCTGGTAAGTACCGTCGCTTAGGAATTCCTTGACATCCCAATACGTTGATACCGAGGTTTCTTTGCCCGAGTATTCTATTTGTTTACGCATAGAGTATTCCAAGGTGCGGTTCTCGTATGTGAATGTTCCGCCCTGGGAGAGTACCGTTCCGCTTGGCGTTGTGATACGTACATAAATCTGGCGCACACCATTCTTGGCGGTCACATTCTTGGCCAGTGAAAAGTCAACCTGAAGATTTTTGGCCTTTTTAATCCTATTGGTTTCCTTACCCCGCTTGTCGAGCAGCATCATCTGCATGTTTACGACATCCAACTGCGATGCTATGGCCACTTTCTGTGAAAGGTCCTCGTTGTTGGCATTGAGTGAGTCAATCTGTTTGGTCGATTCTTCCAGCTGACCTTTCACCATCATGTTCTCGGCTTGAAGGTTTTTGTTCAGGCGGTTGAGCGAGTCGATTTCCAATACATAACTGCGAATGACAGCGCGGCAGGTAGCTAATTCCTTTTTTAGACGAGTTATCTCGGCAGCATCGGTGGCTTTCACTTGTTGCAACTCTTTCAGCAATTCCTGTGTGCGGAGTTGCTCTTTAGTAAGTTGTGCCACGATGGAGTCATTATTGATTTGCGTCTTCATTTCGCTATATTGGCGTGCAAACTGCTCGTATTCATTCTCCATTTCTTTTTTGTCTAGTTCGGCCAGTTCTTGCATGGCTGCATTTTCCTGTTTCTGATCGTTCAGCTGCTTGTAGAGATAGCCGATGCCTCCTATGAGTAGTAAGGCCAAAATAATGATCGGAATTAGAATCTTCTTTTTCATTTAGAATAAAGCTATAATAATTAATGTGCAAAATTATCTTTTTCTACTAAAAAGCCAAAGAAAATAGAACAGAAAAGCTTTGCGTAAAAATAATTTTAATATTTTTTACCGAAAAAACAACCAAAATTAATTCTTTTTTCTTATATTTGTGCCGATAAAACTGCAACTATGAATAAAGATGGCTTTTGGTATAGCGTTTTCCATCTGTATTACGATGGTTTCCGGCAAATGACGCTGGGCAAAACCTTGTGGCTTATCATTGGCATCAAGTTGTTTATCATATTTGTTGTTTTGAAGATATTCTTCTTTCCCAACTTTCTGAAGCAGAATGCTCAAGACGGTGCCGAAGCTGATTTCGTGACCACAGAATTTGTGGAGAGGAGCGTTGCAGAGTAGTTTGGTTCTGAAAAAGTTGATAAAAACAGTCTGAAATCATAATCATCAATTAATAATACAATGAACAGCATTCTGTTATCCATCGACGCCGGCACGATAGACTGGTCGAGAGCACAATTTGCACTGACAGCTATCTATCACTGGCTTTTTGTCCCGCTTACGTTAGGACTGGCGGTCATCATGGGAATCATAGAGACCTGCTATTATCGTACGAATGACCCATTCTGGAAACGCACGGCAAAATTCTGGCAAAAGCTTTTCGGAATTAATTTTGCCATGGGTGTGGCAACGGGCATTATCCTTGAGTTTGAGTTTGGTACCAACTGGAGCAACTACTCATGGTTTGTTGGCGACATTTTCGGCGCGCCGCTGGCCATTGAGGGCATTGTAGCATTCTTTATGGAGAGCACTTTTGTGGCAGTGATGTATTTCGGTTGGAATAAAGTCTCTCGAGGTTTCCATCTTGCCTCAACATGGTTGACGGGACTTGGTGCAACCATCTCAGCCTGGTGGATTTTGGTTGCAAATGCTTGGATGCAATGTCCTGTAGGCTGTGAGTTCAATCCTGACACCGTGCGCAATGAGATGTTTTCCTTCATCGATGTGGCCTTGTCGCCTTTTGCTGTGATGAAGTTCTGCCATACGGTAATCTCGGCATGGATTATTGGAGCTGTATTTGTTGTGGCTGTAAGTTGCTGGTATCTGATGAAAAAACGCGAGAAGAAATTAGCCCTCAAAAGCATGCGTATTGGTGCAATTGTGGGTATTGTAGCTTCTGTCTTGGCTGGGGCTACAGGCCATATTTCAGGAGAGCAAGTTGCTCAGAAGCAACCAATGAAATTAGCAGCTATGGAAGCTCTTTACAACGGTGGCATTGACCAGAGTTTGACGGCTGTGGCTTTGGTGAATCCTTTCCAGCAGCCTGATTATACGGTTGATGAAGAACCGCCACTTCGCATTGCTATGCCTTATGCCTTATCCTTCATGGCTACCAGGGATATCCATGGCTATGTACCGGGAGTGAACGATTTGCTGAACGGCTATACTAAGCCTGATGGTACAAAAGAACCATCGGCCGATGAGAAGATTGCCAGCGGAAAAAAGGCAATTATGGCTTTGGCCGAATACCGCAAGGCTAAGGCTGCAGGTGATGAAGAAACGGCTAAGGTGCAGGCAGGCATCATTGCTGATAACTTCAAGTATTTTGGTTATGGATACATTAAAGATAAGGCAGAACTTGTGCCCTTTATTCCTGTCAATTTTTGGGCGTTCCGAATAATGGTAGGAATGGGTTGCCTGTTCATTTTGTTCTTTGCAGTTATTCTTTTTATGGACTGGCGGAAGAAAGATCTTTCCACGTTGCCCAAGTGGCATTATATGGTAGCAATAGCCCTGTTGCCTTTAGCTTATATTGCTTCCGAAAGCGGATGGCTTGTGGCTGAATTTGGCCGCCAGCCTTGGACCATTCAGGACATGCTGCCTGTCTCGGCTTCAGTCAGTGATATTTCTGCTGGTTCTGTAGCTTTAACGTTCTTCATTTTCCTGGCTCTTTTTACAACGATGCTTGCAGTGGAAATCAATATTATGCTTAAACAGATTAAGAAGGGACCAGAAACGGATAATGAAAATAAAGAGAGAAGAATGAAAAAAAGAATTTTTAAAATTGAATCTTGAAACAAAAAAACAATTACTATCATGTCATACGATTTTTTGCAACAATATTGGTGGTTCCTCGTTTCACTGCTGGGCGCATTGCTCGTGTTCCTGATGTTTGTTCAGGGAGCTAACTCTTTGGTGGGGTCTTTGGGACGCACTCCTGAAGGCCGACGAGTGGTTTTCAATTCAACTGGCCGTAAATGGGAACTTACATTTACCACACTCGTCACTTTCGGTGGAGCTTTTTTCGCTTCCTTCCCTTTATTCTATAGTACCAGTTTCGGTGGTGCCTATTGGGTATGGATGCTCATTCTATTGACGTTTGTGCTTCAGGCCGTCAGTTATGAGTTCCAGAACAAGTTAGGCAACTTCCTCGGCCCTAGGACTTTCCAGTTTTTTCTTGTGCTTAATGGAGTGCTTGGCCCGTTCCTCATCGGATGCGCCGTGGCCACCTTCTTTGAAGGAAGTAATTTTATTGTGACAAAAGAAAATCTGATTGACTCTGGTGCACTAACCCCAATCATCAGCCGTTGGGCTAATGCGTCACATGGACTCGATGTGTTGCTTAATCCATGGGTGTTGGTATTTGGATTGGCCGTGATGTTCCTGGCGCGCACATTGGGCATTCTCTATGTGATGAATAATGTAGGCGACGAAGACATTCGTTCCCGCGGTTCGGTGAGAATCATAGGAACGGCAGTGCCCTTCCTTGTGTTGTTCGTAGCGTGGCTTGTTCACTTATTGCTGAAGGAAGGATATGCTGTTGGCGAGAATGGAACCATTTTGATGGAACCTTTTAAATATACACACAACCTGCTTAATATGCCAGTCTTGCTTATTTTACTTTTGGCCGGTATAGTACTTGTACTATGGGGCATAGGGATTACTGTCTTTAAGAATAGTAATGGCGGTATCTGGTCTGCTGGTGTGGGAACAGTCATCACAGTGCTTTGCCTGCTGCTATGTGCAGGGTGGAACAACACTGCTTATTATCCTTCTAATACTGATTTGCAGAGCTCGCTGACCATTCAGAATTCATGTTCGTCGGAGTTCACGCTTCAAACCATGGCCATTGTGTCGCTCCTCATTCCGTTTGTTTTGGCCTATATAGTTTACTGTTGGTACTCGCTCGATAAGAAAAAAATCACCAAGGATGAAATCCTTAACGGAGAAGCTTATTAAGATGATGAGGAATTTATTGGTTTGGAGTGTCTTTTGCTTTGTCGCTTTAACGGCAAGAGCACAAGAACAACGCCACATTGTACAGCTGGTCACCGACAGCGGTTCTGTGAAGATAGCTCTCTTTAATGAGACACCTCTTCATCGGGATAATTTCTTGAAGTTGGTTAGTGAAGGCTTCTACGATGGAGTCCTTTTCCATCGTGTCATCTTCGGCTTTATGATTCAGACGGGCGACAGTTTGTCGAAGCATGCCGAACCCGGAAAACTCTATGGCGATGGCCGTTACGAATCCTACAAGATTCCAGCTGAGATTCACTATCCTGAAATCGTTCATCGCCGATGGGCAGTGGCGGCAGCCCGCGAAAGTGACGAAAAGAATCCCCAACGTGAATCATCAATGTGCCAGTTCTATATTGTATATGGCAAGAGATTCAACGATGATATGCTTGACGAAGAGCAGGAACGGCTTGACCGAGAGACAGGCGGCACCGTGAAGATGACGCCCGAAATAAGGGAAATCTACAAAAAAAATGGTGGAACACCGCATCTCGACGGACAATACACCGTTTTTGGTGAGGTCGTGGAAGGCATGGATGTGGTGGACAAAATCCAGCGAGTGGAAACTGACGACAATGCCCGTCCTTTAGGTGATATCCGCATTCTGAAGGCTACTGTAGAGGAGTAGGTGCGCTTTCGAAACTGCAGGGAAGCGTCAGCAACTGATAGAATAGGGTGCGGGCCATACGCTTGTGCCCAAGTTCGTTTGGATGTAGGCGGTCATTGTCATGGCCAAAATAGTTGCTTTCTTCGTGCATAGGGTAGAGTCCGCTTGTGGCATTCCAATCAATCACCGGAACGGCCCAGATGTTTCCTGCTTCTTTTACACTTTCCACGAAGTCGTCAATGAAGTTCCCGTTTTCGTTAGCATAGTCTTCGGTCGGTTGCCAGTTCTTCTCGTTGGCATAGAAACGAGCTCGGTGAATGGGGGTGAGCAGTATTATTTGCTTGTCGTGATACATGCGCTTAACTGAGTCGAGTGCCATGTTAATACGTCCGCGCAGCGTATTTTCGTCAAAACAGAAAGTGCGGTGACGGCGCACTTCCCAATGTTTGGTGCTGCCGCCATGGGCATAAAACACGGAATCGCATTTCACTTCAAACCATTTGCCGATGGGAACACTGTTGTTCCAATCGTTGGTTCCCATGAAGATAAATATAGCATCCACATCATCACCGTGTTCTTCCTTCAGCAGATTGGCTTGACGCACCACATCTTTCCATTGTCTTCCGCTTACTCCGTATACGAAAGGCTCTATTCCAAGCCAATCCTGCAGCCATCCCCAATACTTCTTTTTCGCAGCACTATTGCGCGGGTCGGTTATCGAATCACCTAAGTAGGCTACTCGTTTCCCTTGCCAGGGATGTTCGATGAAAGTTTGTGCCATGGCGTTCATGCTCAGCGTGAAGCCTGCCAGCAACAAAAAAAGTCTCTTCTTCATCATTGTCTTCATCTGGTTTCTTCTAAGTTTTCCAAATAGTCCGTTGCAAAATTACAATATTTTTCCCAATAATCCCACCGATAACCCTTTTTTTGCAAAAAAATAACATGCACGAAACATGCACGAAGAAAGCCTCTTTTTTGAAACAGCGTCATTCAATGCCCTGTTTCTATTCAAATTCTGACCAGATGTTGCTCAATTGCTCAAAAAGATAAGGGATGTGGGCAAAGGTGTCGTCTTTCAGTCCCAGCCTCACCATAATCAGGTTCTTGTATGGATTCAAGTAGAGGATTTGCCCGCGGATGCCCATCGCATAGTAGCCCGGGAACTCCGGCTTGTCGGCTCCGATGCAACTGGTGTTGTACCAACAGAAATGGTAGCCTTCGTTGTCCCGGGAATAAGCCGTCGATTGCTCAATCCACGACTCGCTCACAATCCTCTTCCCGTTCCATTCGCCTCGGTTCAGATACAGACGGCCGATTTTGGCAAGGTCTCGCATCGTCAAGGCAAGACCGCCGAAAGCATGGGCCGTGTGGTGCTTCTTGCTGTCGTAGGAAATAAATGCTGGCGACTCCATCCCAAGGGGCGTCCATACTTTCTCCCAAAGGTAATCCGCATAGCTTCGGCCTGTGGCCCTTTCAAGAATCACGCCAAGCACCTCGCTTGTCATACTTTCGTAGTTGTACACAGAACCGGGCTCGTTTCGGAATTTCAGCTTTCTAATCTGTTTCTGGATATTATGTCCGTAGTTCAGTCGGGCCATTGCATGAAGACGCTTGAACTTCTTCGGCTTTATACTTAACGAATAGGTATCGTCGAAATCGAGGCCGCTGCGCATATCCAGCAAATGACGGATGGTCAGCTTCTGCCATAACTGATTCTTCTTTTTCAGTTCAGGCAGATAATCCGTCACGGCATCATCAACGCACTTGATATACCCCTCGTCAACTGCAATACCACAAAGTAGCGACGTGACGGACTTGGTGATAGAGAAAACCCCAGCAATCCTGTCGGTTGTCATATCGCCCGTGCATTTCTCGTAAACGATGCTGTCGTCCTTGATAATCAGAACGCCCTGCGTTTCGGTCTTTTCCTTAATGGCCTCCCACAAAGTTGTGTTCTTATAGCGTTTGCCCTGATTGAAGAAATGTAATGTGTCAATCCAGTCACATTGCTGCGCGGCCCGATGGAACGTGAAGGCATCCGAGCGATTGACGACGGTATCCTTCTGCTGCTTCTGATAGCTGAAACTGGTCGGCCCGTATGCCCCATCCGCCTTGTACCCCCTTACAATAGTGCAGGAGGTCAATAATGTTAAAGGCATTGCAACGAGGGCGAGCAATACGGTGATGATTGTTTTCTTGTTCATTGCTATCTTGTTTATTTGTTAAACTGTATTATGTTTTTTGCTGCTAAGAAAATGAATCCGCCAAATAAATCCACTACCCAAATGGGTAATTCTGTATCGCGTGGATGAAAAATTACCCATTTGGGTAACAAAAGATGTTAAAATCGGGGGGATGACTGTGGCGTGAGGCTTACAAAAGGCCGTAGTTGGTGGCAAAGGCGATGGCCTCGGTGATGTTGGCGACGTCGAGTTTCTCGAAGAGTTGGCGGCGGTAGAACTTCACCGTGTCGAACGAGCGGCAGATGTGGTCGCTGATTTCCTTCATGGTGTAGCCCTGCGCTGAGAGGGTAAGCACCTGCTTCTCCTCGGGGGTGAGCGTGACGCCCTCGCAGGGTTGCCAGCGGTGGGCGGTGAGCGAATATTGGCGGTAGCCGCTTTGTCCCAGAAAGCGGAATCGTATCTGTCCGGCCTCCTTGTGTGGCGAGAGTGAGACGGTGCAGAGGGCGAGCCAGGCACGGCCATCAGCCGTGAGCACGAGGGGCGTAATCTTGTGGTTGATGAGCAGGGGGCGCTCAGAGGTGAGAATGTGGAAGTCGTAGGACATCACGCAGCGTCGGCGGTCGGCCAGCGGCACGTCGTCGAAGGTACGGAAGCCCGCACGGTTCAGTTCGGTAAGCATCGGCTGTTCGTCTGCAGGCACGTTGTTGATATAGAAGCCATAGCCCATCTGTCGCACTTCGTCGGCAGTGTGGCCGCAGAGGAAGAGCGGGTTGTCGGACACGTAGAGGAAGTTCTTGCGGAAGTAGTCGATGATGTAGATGCTTTGGTAGGTTGACTGCGCGAAGGCCTGTGCCGCCTCCACGTAAGGCTTCGCCCGCTCGTAGTCAGTCTCGGTGATGCCCTCCACGCGGTTCGTGTCAAAGAAGAATTCGTCTATCTGTGCCATAATTGTCTCGTTCTTATTCTTGGGTGCAAAGGTACAAAAAACATACGAAAAAGCCTCGGTGATACCGAGAAAAAGGTCGCCGAGGGTGAATTTCAGAATCTACAATTATTTCCCGAAAAATAAGCAAAAAACGTTAAATACAGCGTCTTTTTTATCTTAAAAAATCGAAAAAATGATGATACATAACATTCGTAGAATCGACTTTTTTGTTACTTTTGTAGCAGTGTTCAATAGTTGATGAATTCAAGAGTAATCGATAAAACTTATAAACTCACAAACTTACAAGCATTATGTCAAAAACAATTGAAATTCAGATTGAGAAGAGCCGCAACCTTGTTGAAGGTCTGCGTCGACACGTGAAGGAAATCGGTGAGAATGGAGTGTCCACCAATGAAATCAATGAGATGGAACTGATGGTAAGCGAACTGGAAGCTGCCAATGCCGAGGTAGATCGTCTGCGCGGGGAACTCTCCCCGAAGGTGAAACAGATGAACTCCATAATGGCTCGTGTAAAGGAAGCCTACGTTGTCAAAAAGAAAACCCTAAAAAGCTATTATCCTCAAGAGCGCTGGGCTGATTACGGTGTGCCCGACAAACGGTAGGACTTATCTGGTTAAGGTAAACTTTATATGCTCATTTAAATGAGTTGGCGCACACTTTGTGAGGCATAGATAAATAATTGTTTCTGATGTTGAGAAAAAATGGTTGCCAGTAATATAATCTCATTATATATTAAATAAGGTGATGACTATTATGATAAGCAACATGAAGTCTTTTTAAAAGTTTTTTTTCATCTTTTTCTAAATTTTTCCCTGAAAAGTTTTGTTGTTTTGTAATTTAGTTGTACCTTTGCATCCGCTTTCGCCCTAAACCCTGTGTTTTTTGTGGCTGGAGGCATTAGTTCTTTGAACGCACTTACATAGACAGAGAAAGTAGTACAAGAAGCGAGTCGTGGCTAATTGTCATGACTTGGGTAAACGAACCGTTTAATTCTGACTTCTTTAGGTTTTGGACAGCGTCCTGGTACAGACAGACTAATGATTCGTTTTTACAATTCCCCGGGCAGCGGGAGGAGAGCAAGCTCGCTTGTTATCCCGAGTCTCGAGAGGGAATCGTGAAAATTGGATTGAAGATACAATTTTTACAATGGAGAGTTTGATCCTGGCTCAGGATGAACGCTAGCTACAGGCTTAACACATGCAAGTCGAGGGGCAGCATGTCGGTTGCTTGCAACCGATGATGGCGACCGGCGCACGGGTGAGTAACGCGTATCCAACC
>JAFRPY010000032.1 GCA_017428925.1 Prevotella sp.
TATTTGTTGGAAGGCAGGCTGGGTGCTTGCACACAAGCAGAATTACAACAAATGGCGTTAATACTCTGACAAGAGTATCTTTCTCAGCAAGGGGTTTTCAAGGTTTTTGTTCAAAATCAACAACCGAAACTTAAATTAATTTTAAATTTAATTTCAAGGGCATAGCCCGACCAAAAGAAAATATAACAAAAAAAATGGGGATGCCCAAACTCACTGGTCGGTGTTACCATATCTTTGCACGAGAAAAAAGTATTACCTACCCATAATTTTAATCAAATACCATGAAAAACATTTACATCAGAAACACAGACGACATGAAGGCCCCCAGCATCCGGGGGCCTTCAGCTGATTCCCGCCACAGACGCCTTTTGTCACGACATGGCCTGAAACTATGCACGAACCCGTAGAACCGGGATTTCCAAAACCCTATCTTTTGCCCTGCGTCCCACCCTGTATTGCGACTCAAAAGCCTATCTTTTGAAAAGCAATACAGGGGTTTTTTGTGCCCAAATCCGTATTTTTCGCCCCTCAAATCCTTATTTTTCCCATTCGCCAACACTATTTCTCCATTCCAATTGGTGTCATTTTTTTATACATTTCAACAAAAGGTGAAGGAAATTCGGCCATCTTTTGCCTTCGTGTTCAGTAAAAAAAACGTACATGATTTGGCAGTTACGCCACTTTGTGCTATCTTTGCACGGAAAACGAATCACAAAATATGAAAACAATTAACCTGTCAGAACAAAACAGCGTGCTCAGCCAATATATGGCGGAAATCCGCGACATCGACTACCAGAAGAACCGCCTGCTCTTCCGAAACAATGTAAGGCGCATCGGCGAGATTGTCGCCTACGAAATTTCGAAAACGCTAACCTACGAGCCGTCGTTCGTGGAAACCCCGTTGGGAACAGCCAACGTGGCACTGCCGAAAGACAAACTGGTGATTGCCACCGTGCTGAGGGCCGGTCTGCCTTTCCATGAAGGTTTCCTGCATGTGTTCGACCACGCTGAGAACGGTTTCGTCAGTGCCTATCGCATGTACACCAACCGCGAACATACGGAGGTGGGCATCCACACGGAATACATGGCGGCACCATCGGTGGAGGGCAAAACGCTCATCATTGCCGATCCGATGCTGGCCACGGGCGGGAGCATGGCCGCCGCCTACGAGGCCCTGCTGAAACACGGCACACCGAAGGCCGTGCACATAGCCGCCGTGATAGCCACACCCGAGGGCATCGAGGTGGTGAAACAGGCCGTAAATCCCGAAACCACCACGCTATGGACTGCCGCCATCGACCCGGGCATGAACGAGCAAAAGTATATCGTGCCGGGATTCGGTGATGCCGGGGATTTGTGCTATGGGGAGAAAAAATAAAAGACAAAAAGACAACCCCAAAGCCCTACAGACCCACCCCCGCCCTCCCTATAGGGAGGGAGTTATTACTTGTTACGGAGAAAACATAAAAAGCCACCTTTTCGGGTGGCTTTTTATTATATTGAAAGGATTTTACCCTCTACAGCATACTGCTCCCTCCCTATAGGGAGGGCGGGGGTGGGTCTGTAGGGCAGGGGTGGGTCTTTTTTTCTATTTTACCTCCCAAATATCGTTGGTCTCCAGGAGTTCAGCGAAGTTGTGATACTTCTTCTGAGCCTTCACCTCCTCAATCTGAGCCGTCACGCTGTCGTCGTAGGTGGGGGCATCCACGTCGCGGATGACGCCGAGGGCAATGGGGAAACCGTCGTTGTTGCCCATCAGGGCGAGCTTCAACTGCAGGGTGTTGTCCTCACAATGAGCGTCGTGGACAAGGATGTCCTTCTCGGTGATGCCGTTCTCACCAATCTTCACAATCTTCAGGCCGAAACCTTCCTGCACCAGTCCAAATTCGTTGTTAGGGCCGAAGATGAGGGGCTTGCCGTGCTCCACGTAGATGGCGTTTTCCTTACGTGCATCGGGTTTGTAGACGGCATCGTGACAGTGGTCGTTGAAGATGACGCAGTTCTGCAGAATCTCGCAGACGGCGGCACCCTTATGATTATAGGCACTTTTCAAAATCTCTACCGTTCCCTTGGCATCGGTGGCCACGGCACGGGCAAAGAAATGGCCACGGGCACCGAAACAGAGTTCGGCGGGACGGAACGGGTCTTCCACTGTGCCGTAGGGTGACGACTTGCTCACGAATCCACGTGGAGAGGTGGGGCTGTACTGTCCCTTCGTCAGACCGTAGATGCGGTTGTTGAGCAGAATCATGTTGAGGTTGATGTTGCGGCGGTTGGCATGGATGAAATGGTTACCACCGATGGCCAGACCGTCACCGTCGCCCGACACCTGCCATACGGTGAGATTGGGGTTAGCCACCTTTGCACCGGTAGCAATCGCGGCTGCACGTCCGTGGATGGTGTTCATGCCGTAGGTGGCCATATAGTGGGGCAGACGGCTGCTACAGCCGATACCCGAAATCACTGCAACATCTTTGGGGGCTACGCCAATCTCGGCCATAGCCTTATGGAGCGATGCCAGGAAAAAGTGGTCACCGCAACCCGGACACCAGCGTGGCTGTCCTTTCTTGAAATCATTTGCTGTGTAGGTCATAACACTTTATTTTTAACAACGAATTTATCGAATTAAACGAATTATTCCTCTACCCTGATTTGGCGTCAAGTCTGTTTATCGAATTAAACGAAAGTTCACTTTACCTTTTATAACGGAAGTTCGGAAGTCGGACTTGCTGCAGGGAGGTTTCCCCGAAATTTATGAGGAGGGCCAACCTGAAATTGCAGATTCTTGCATAATTGATGGCCTGTGCCTTGTGTACTTCTTCAAGTTCCTTTATTGCCTTCAGTTCTACAATGATTTTATCGTAGCAGACGAAGTCTGGCCTGAAGGTCGATTTAAGGATTTCTCCCTTGTAATCAATATGAAGCTCGGGTTCTCTGCTGTATGGAATCTGCTGAAGTTTGAGTTCTGCTTCAAAGGCATCTTGGTAAACCTTCTCTGTGAATCCTGCCCCCAATGTATTATGGACAGCCATAGCCGCTCCGATAATATTGTGCGATTCCAGTGCAAAAACAATCCCGCTCATCCGAATTCGTTAAATTCGTTAAATTCGTTGTTTTGTTATTATTTTATTTGTTGTTTATTATCTCTTCGAAGTTTGCGACAAGTGAGGAGGTGGTGAAAGGCTGTCCCTTGACCTCGTTGAACTGGAAGGGTACGAAGTTGTCCACCATCATGCGCAGATAGCCGGCAAGCTGTCCCATGTTCTGTTCGGCCACCACGACCTTTTTGTACTTGGAAAGCACTTCGGCGGTGTTCTTGGGCAGCGGATTGATGTACTTGAAATGAGTCTGAGCCACCTTGTAACCCTTCTGGCGGAGTTCATCCATGGCCGAACGCAGATGACCGTATGTAGAACCGAAGCCCACAATGAGCAGATCGGCATCGTCGACATCACCGTCAACTTCGAGGTCGGGAACCTGAATATTGGCAATTTTCTGCTGGCGCAGGCGCGTCATCAGGTCGTGATTTTCGGGATTGGTCGAGATTGCACCCGTGTTGGAGTCTTTCTCCAGTCCGCCAAGGATATGCTCGAAGCCCTCGCGACCGGGCACTGCCCAGTAGCGGGTGCCATTTTCAGCACGCATATAGGGTGTCCATTTTCCTTTCAGTTCCTCGGGAACATACGGAGGATTGATGGCTGGCAGTTTGGCGAGGTCGGGGAGTTTGAAAGCACCCGAACCATTTGCACAGTAGGCATCGGTGAGCAGAATGACGGGCGTCATGTGCTCCAGAGCCATCTTGCAAGCCATATAGGCTGCATCAAAGCAGTCGGTGGGACTGGTGGCAGCCATCACCGGCATGGGACTCTCACCATTACGGCCGAAGAGGGCCTGAAGGAGGTCGGTCTGTTCCGACTTCGTGGGGAGACCAGTGGCAGGACCGCCGCGCTGCACATCGAGCACCACCAACGGCAATTCCATGATGACGGCGAGGTTCATGGCCTCACTCTTCAGGCAGATGCCAGGACCAGAGGTAGAAGTCACGCCCAAAGCACCGGCAAAAGAAGCACCGAGGGCAGAAGCACAGCCCGAGATTTCATCCTCACACTGCACCGTTGTCACGCCCAGCGACTTGTGCTTAGACAGTTCGTGGAGCACGTCGGTAGCCGGAGTGATGGGGTAAGAACCCAGATAAAGCTTCAGCCCAGCCTTCTCGGCAGCAGCAATGAAGCCGTAGGCCGTGGCCTTATTACCCGTGATATCCATATAGCGGCCAGGTTCCTTCTCCTTCGACTCGATACGATAAACATTCATGGCCGAAGAATGGGTGTTGTGACCGTAATCGTAGCCAGCCTGTATCACCTTGATATTCGCCTCGGCAATAGCAGGCTTCTTGGCAAATTTATCCTTGAGGAAGTTGAACACCAGGTTCAAGTCGCGGTCAAAGAGCCAGCATACCAATCCCAGTGCAAACATATTGCGGCATTTCAGCACGGCCTTGTTATCCATTCCTGAGT
The DNA here is from genome assembly GCA_017428925.1 of Prevotella sp. Taxonomy (GTDB): domain Bacteria; phylum Bacteroidota; class Bacteroidia; order Bacteroidales; family Bacteroidaceae; genus Prevotella. The sequence continues at coordinate 4,518 of JAFRPY010000032.1, forward strand.
CTGCCAGTGCATCTTTTACCATCTGTGTGATGGGGCACTGGATGACGCGGTCGGGATCGACACCCATCTCACCGAGATAGTCTTCCGTCTGGAAGGCTGCCTTCTTCAGGTCGTTGGGACCGAAAGAATCTGTGTCGATGATGATTGTCGCCTGTGGCTTGGCATATTTCAACTGCGTCTTCAGCGCAGCAGCGTTCATAGCCACCAGCACGTCGGCCTTGTCGCCCGGTGTATACACCTTTCCGGCACCGATGTGCACCTGAAAGCCGGAGACACCCGTCAGCGAGCCTTGCGGGGCGCGGATGTCAGCGGGATAGTCGGGGAATGTTGAGATACCATTACCTACGGTAGCAGAGACCGTAGAAAAGATGTTTCCGGCCAACTGCATACCATCGCCGGAATCACCCGAAAAGCGGACCACCACTTGGTCCAGTTCCTGAATGTCCAATTTTTCTGCCATATAATCTTGTTCTGTTAAAGGTTCTTCTTTAATACAAAAACGCTGGGAAGCAAATTGCGGTTTGGCTGCCCTGCGTTTTCATAGTCCGTTAAACGGCTGCAAAGTTCGTAATAATTATTGAAAAAACAAAATGTTTTTGCATAAATCGGTGGAAATTCATGCAAAAACATTCATTTTTGAATATCTGTGATAATAAAAATACTATTTATCGTCTTCGTCCCAGTTGCTGTAGAGTTTCCTCACATCAATGTTTAGTACGGGTTTGTCGTCGTCGGGTTCAAAGAAATCCTGCTCCTTGGCACCACCCACCTGCGGGTCGGGGATATAGCCCGGCGGCATTCCGCTGCCAGCCAGTAAAAACGGACTGCTCTCCGTCACGGTTATCAGTGGCCTTGCATATATGATTTTATCCATGATATTTCTTATTTTGTGAGATATTTCTTTCCGTTCTTAATATACACACCCTTTGCCGGAATGCCCACACGCTGGCCTTGCAGGTTATAGATGACCGGTTCAGCGGAAGCGACAGGCTCAGGCATTTCCAGAGAGACGATTCCCGTGGTGGTGGACGGCAGTGTGGCAATTGCCAGGGCTTCAGGACGGAACAGTGCCATCTTCAGCGTGACGTATGCACGGAAGGGATTCACGGTAACGGTTCCCGAAGCCTGCATAAACTTGCTGCCGGCGGCATCGAGCTGATAAGGAGTCTCCACGTCAGTAGCGGCCAATGCACCCGTAAAGGTGTAACTGTTGGTGCCCAGCGACAGGCCGACGGTGGCCTTCACCACGGCATTCTCGGCACTGAAGGTAATGGCCTCGCCCTGCAGTTTCCACGCCTTGCCCCATTTGTTGCCGGGCACGGCAATAATATAAGGCGTGTTGGCCTTTAGTTGCGTGGGATAGTTGTAATAGAGCGTCGTGCCGTCTTCAACGCCCGAAAATTCCTTTATCCACATATTCTTCCCCGATTCCGTTGCACTGGTGAACCACGTCAGGTTTTTGTTGTCGGAAACCCTTACGGCCTTCGTAGCAGCAAAGGGCAACACCATTGTCTCCCAACCGACGGCAGTGGCCTCGCCGTTGTAGGCCAGTTGCGGCGTGCGCGTATAGCTGACGCTTTCAGCCGTGAAGTCGATGGGCGAATAGAAATCGTAGCCGTCCTGCAAGACGATGCTTTCGGCAGCAGTACCCTTCACGACGTTCAGTCCGCTGATGCCATCAGGAGTATCTGCATTCTCGTCGAGCAGATAGAGCGTGTTGGGGTTGCTGTTGGGCGTTATCGATGTGACGGAAGAAACGCCCCTGAGGTCGACGACAACAGCATCGCTTGCCACGTCAAAAGATTCAGAAGCAGCATAACTCACAACGGAGCCGTCGCCAAGATAGGTTGTCACGCCGGAGGCATCCCAGAAAACGAACTGATATCCGCCCACATAGAACATATACTTCAGCGTATTGTCCACCTGCAGGTCTGACAAGGTAAAATCGTACGACTTGGTTTCCCCTGCAGGTATGTTTACACTGATCGCGCCTACAGAATAACCACTGTACGAAGTCGACCCGGAAGATTCTTGTTTATACAGGCTGACATCAATATCTCCGATAAGCGGCAGATTAGAATCATTATTCTGAACGGTAATCGTAAATGTGGATGCCGGCCCGTAAATATAATTCACTCCACTTTTGACTTCACTATTAGATGCCGTGATGCTTTGCACGATATAAGACGCAGAGCTTTCCTTGTCCAGGATTTCGACCGTCGCCGTTCCCACCACGTCGGTGCCAGCCTCATCGGTGGCTACCCACACATTATAAGTGCCGGCAGAAGTGGGCGTAAAATAGAAGGGAATGAGCGACTTGCCGTTGGCAGGAACCGTAGAGCCAGTACAAGACTGGGCACTGCCCATATCCGACGTCGTGCTGGCGAAGAAATAGAGATTATCGTAGTATTCCGCAGCGCTGCTGTTCTTCAGCTTGGCCACCACCTCCTGCAGATCTCCTGCATAGCCATCGGTGGAAAGGCTAACGCTCTCGAGCGACAATTCTGGAACAGGGAGCGTAAGTGTTACTACGCCACCACTTACGGTAACGACAACAAACTGAGAAGAACTGTTCACCCAAGTGTCGGAACTGGACAGCTTGCTGATAATATGCAACTCGTATGTTCCGTCTTCAAGTCCTTTGCCAGAAAGGTCAATATCCAAACTTGAATCACCGTAGTATGGCTCGAATTCATCCTGATACTTGTCCAACACCTGATATCCGTCGTCGGTCTTCAAGCCGAAACCAAGGTCGAATGTGTAGGTGCCACTCGTCAGGTTATATATCCCTGTAGTTACCACGGTGCCGCTGACACTGAGATTTTGGGCTGTCATGTGAACATTTCCCCCGAAGGTCTCTCCGTCAGGCCGCTGTATGCCGATAATTGCACCCTGGTCGGACGAGTATCCGTCCTTTGTCCCACTGGATCCCGAGCCATTGTTGTCGTTAGGATTACAAAGCGAAAGCAGATAGAATCCATCCTGATAACCACCCCATCCCCAGTTGATGTGGAAATAGTTGTCGGTATCGTAGCCGTCACAGACAAATGCGTGACCACCATTAGACGACTGGCCTTCGAGAATCACCACGCGCCCCTCGCTCAGTTCGCCGTAGACCAGCGCTATCCAGCCATCAAGCGTATAAGAAGAACGGTCGACATACCTCACAGCGTCGTCGTAGCCGAAATAATTTTTCAGAGCAGTAGCTACATTTGAGGCAACGGCTCCCGAACTGTCATAACAATACTTCATTTCGACGCTCTGGCCACAATAGCGCATCAGCGTACTAACAGCCTCGGCCTCGGCATCAGTTTCAGCCTCACTGCCTGTATAACTGCCTTTCATGTTAACCCAGTCGAATGTCGTGGGGGGCAGGGCTGCAAGCGTACCAGCAGCTGTTACGTTTGTATATTTCTGACCGCTGGTATAACTTGGTATTTCCGTACACGCCTCTTGCGGCCACTCGTTGAACTTCATGGCCTGGGCCATTGCCGTAGCGACACATCCCGTCAGACAATAATAGGTCGTGTTGTTACTGGTATTCGTCACCTTCGGGCACTTGAAGTTGTAGGCCGTGCCTTTGTTGAACGACTTTTTCCTTGATCCCATGTGGTGGTCATCATCGGACTGATAGAACTCATGGCCGGGTCTTTTGCACGCCTTACAGCAGAACGCTGTCCACTTGTCACCGCTGCTATCTGGCTGCACATATCCTCGAGCCATGCCTTCATGTTGACGGGAATATCCCCGTCGGCGAACGTGCCTGTTTCGCTATAGCCCAGCACCGGCTCAACAGTATCGTCGGCAGCAGCAATGACAAAGCCTCCGCTGCCCAGGTTGAAGGCATAGTAGTACGTGCCCGTCCCTGCAGCTTTCTCCTGAACTTTTGTCAGCGAAGGAGACTTGTAGGGTGCAGCTTTCTGGCGACCAGGTTTGCTTTCATGCCGCATTTTCAGGAATGCCTGCACATTCTCTTGCGCCTTCTGAGCGTCAATCGGGTTGGCCTGTAGATGAATTGCCGACAAGGCAATCGCTATGGCAATAATGAGTCTCTTCATAGGTTAAACAATTTTGAATATCATTAATGACATCGCAAAGATAGCCAAAAATTTTGGGAAAACAAGTTTTTTGTCATTTTTTTTGATGTCCACACCTTTTCCTCTGGCGATAGGCCTTGCGGTTGAGTTTTCCGTTATAGGTGCGGTTCACTTTGTCCACCTGTTCGTAAAGCAAAGGCACCTTATAAGATTCCAAACGGGTTTTCAGATAGCGGGCAATGACGCGCTTATCGAAATCGTAACCTGGTGCGGAAACGACAAGCAGCTTGAGGGCACGGCCCACAATCGGATGAGGCGCAGCAATACAAATGCAGTCGGCCACCTGAGGCAACGACATGGCTGCGTCTTCGACCTCGGTGGGAGCCACCTTGAAACCACCAACATTGATAACATCGTCTTCGCGCCCTAAAAGGTGAAGATTGCCTTCAGCGTCGATTATACCACGATCGGCAGTAAACAACGTAGGTTCCGACTGATAGTCACGAAGAACCGTGGCGGTGAGTTCTTTGTCACCAATATATCCGGTCATCAGCGTCGGTCCCTGACAAGCGATAGTGCCTTCGGGGGTGATGAAAAGTCGAGAATGGCGCATGGGACGGCCAAGACAGCCGGCCTTAGGAGAGCCATTGTTGAAATCGTAGGTGCTGATGATGCCTGTCTCGGTGGAAGCGTAGGTGTTGTAGAGCCGTGTACGGGGCAGCAACCGGCATAGCATTTCCATGTCCGCCTGAGAAATGGCGGCTGCACCCGTCTCTAAGAAATCCATTTTTTCGGCCAAGGCCTCAACGCGAGCGGAACTGAACTGAAGGAGCATGCGGATGCTGGCAGGAACAAGGAATGTGGCCATTTTGGGCGAAGGATAGTCGAAAGCCCGGAAAAATTTATCGATGTCCTTCAGTCCGTCGACAATGATGAGCGTCGCACCAACCAGTAGGACGGGCCATATTTTTGACAGGCTGCCAATATGGTTAAGCGGACCGCTAACGACAAACGCGTGTTCAGGACTGAAACCCTGCCCTCCGATAAGATTCTCGGCATCGGCAATGATGGTGCGATGACTCATGATGACACCCTTTGAACGTCCCGTCGTGCCAGTGGTAAAGAGCACGTCGGCAGAATCTTCTGGTAACGAGACGTTGGAAAGCAGCCGTACGATTTCATCGTAACTGTCGGCTGGCAAATCGTGTTCCAAGGGAACTGCTGCCGCACCCGCAAGATGGATGCCCATATACTCCACCAAAAAGTCGACGCTCTGGGAAGAGCGGAAAGGAATGGCGGGAAGTGAAGAGTGAAGAGTGAAGAGTGAAGAATCAGAAGTGGAGAATGATGCCGTCAATTCTTCTGCACGCTGCTGCACACGCTGATAAAGCTCAGCGTACGTATACTCTTCACCACCACAGACGACGGCTATCTTCTGTGGTGACTGACAGGCATGCAACGCCAGGTAATCTTCAAGCCTCATCATCCCTTCTTCTCGGCGAGTTTCCGCTCGACAAGCGCCACAATGCTGTCGAGCGTCTTCAGGTTTTTCGGGGTAGCATCAGCGGCTTCGAGCGAGATGCCGTAATTGTCGGAGAGTGTCATTAAGATGGTGGTCACACCAAGTGAATCGAGCTCGCTGAACAGAAAATCGGAGTCGAAATCCACTATGGGAAGGACATCTTCCAACAAAGCCTTAATCTTGTCTCTCATTTTGTTTCTCTATCTTTAACTTGTTTTTAACGGGGTTAGAATAAATCTCCAGCAGAATATCTTTCAGGAGAATGGCATCGCAATCATATTTTTCCAACTTGTCGAGACGCTTTTCAAAAGCCTTCTTCTCCTCAGGTGTATATTCTCCTGTGAATCGCTGTTGACCGTAATGCATATCGTATGCAATATAATTGTTTGGCCAGAGTTTATAGGAACGAAGAATCCAGTCGTCAATCAACTTGGCCACATTCCTATGATACTCATTGTTCGTACAATCGTCAAACTGCAACAATTCTTCTTCTGTAATCACGGGACAGATCTGGAAATGTACCCGTCCTTTGTACTGAAGAATTCCAGTCAGGATGCTGTTCAGGTCCTCACCGGGTTTCTTGATATACTTTACATTTTTGCTTTCATACAATTCGATGGCCTTCAGGATATCGCACGACTCCCATTCGTATGACACGGATATGGGCACGATGTTCAACTCGCTCAGAGCCTCGATTTTGTTTTCCGACTTGCTCATGCAGAACATCTTTATGATGCCCTGATCCGTCTGGTCGTTGCCGTCTTTTGTCCTGCCATTGCGCTGGGCAATCCATACAGACTCCTTTTCGTCCACAATGACGTTGCGGATATATTGTGAGAGATGGAGAGAACCCTTATAGAAATCCTTGGCATTGCCGCCGGGGCGCTCCACCCTGAACATCTTGTTCGACTTGCCGATATCAATAACCAGGGGATTCATCATCAGGTTTGCCCCAAACGTTATCTGCGATGTCTCTATCCCCTCATCCACAAAGACATTCTGGAGGAGAGAGGCGTCAAGCATGATGTCGCGATGATTACTGACAAACAGATAAGGCTTGTTTTTCTGAAGCTGCTCTATTCCTCCAAAAGAAAACTCGGAAATACTTTGCCTGATGACTTGCCTGTTAACATGATACATCACCCCTAATTGGAAGTCTTTTATGGTCTTAAAACCACAAAGCATCTGCTTGATCTCGTCGACCGACATATCGGGAAAGACATACGAAACCAAGATGGGTAACATGGAACTCTCAGCAATGCGGTGCATGGCAGCCGGAATTTCCTCATCCGTATATGGACGGATATCATCAAAATCTGAATGCATTGTCTGAATTTATAGGGTTACTCAATAATCGTAGAAAGGTCGATTGTATTACCTTTTTCGGCAGTCATCTTTTCTTTACTATGGTAGACATGCAAATTCGCAGGCATGGGGTCACAACTTGAGGCCAATGCTACGTCATCTTCATCGTCAGCGTATGAGTTGACTTGTATATCGGGATGTACAAGTGCAAAGAGCAAGGAGAACTGACCATGTCCGGCATTGATGATGCTCACGATGCCAGATGACTCTCCGTCCTGCCTATATCCATCAATCCACTGACTGAAATCATTATAGCGCTTCAAAAGCCGTCTTGTTTCTTTTTCCAGTCCTATCCCCTTAAAAATATACTTGTAAATTATATAGTGATGGAAATAATGGGTGTTCTCGATGGTATGTTTCATTTCCTGATAATGATGCTCATAACTGTCAGCATTAAATCCTGAATTCTGGAGTTCTTTTGCCGGAATACGCTGGCCAATCTCGACATCAACCTGCCCCTTTGCCATTAATCCGCTGCCTTCGGGCATCACATGCTCTGTGCCGTGAATATACAGGGGCAAGGTATCTGCATCCAACTGCCGAGCCAGATTAACGACATCTTCAGGAGCGACGACAACGCTGTAACCGTCTTTCACGGCCTTGGCGACATCTTTTTCATTTATCATCACCTTCTCATTCAAAGCCAACAGATACAGTGCATCTAACCTTGAATGACGGTTACAGATGACGATACTTCCCCGGCTAAAATCTTCGTGACTGTCATTTTTCACATGATGCTTTACTCCCCAGATATGGTTAACATTCATGCGAGCCGTTCTGCTGATTACACGATGGAACCACGCCGTCTTGCCATCCTTATCGCCAGGCAACAGCCGGATCATCCATCCGATGATGCAGCCTATGAACACTTCAACCGCCCATACTACTCTGCAATAGCCTGTGCAAACAAGCTGTTCAATGGTTATCGGTGTCCTTCTTGTCTTGTTGTTCTTCTCCACCAACCAGCTAAAAATAAGCGGGGGCACAACCCAGGCCATCAGTACAACCGTAAACATTCCGACGATGGTCACCTCGGCAAGGGAATGCAGGGCGGGGTGTTTGGCAACAATCAGCGAGCCGATGCCGATGAACATAATCAGCGCCGAGATGATAATGCTGCTCTTAAACGACGTCAGCAGTTTTTTCCGATAGGCATATTCTGAAATCAGGCCGTCGGTAATAAATATTGTATAGTCGTCGCCTTGACCGAAGATAAAGGTGGCCAGAATCACATTGACGATATTGAACTGCATGCCGAACAGGAACATGATGCCCAATATCCACAGCCAGCCCATGGCCATCGGCAGGAACGCGAGCAGACTAAGTTCCAGTCTGCCGAAGGAAAGCCAGAGGAAAAGGAACACGATGAAACCGCAGGCAAAACCGATATAGTTGAAATCTCCTGAGAGTGACTCTGCAATCGAACTGTTCATCCCCGCAAAATCAAAAGCGTAGCCTCTGGACCCGATTCCCTTGTTCAGGGCGTTCTCCAAATCCTTCACGCTGGCATTCCCCGCATGAACGACGTCGACCACCGAACAACAGCCTGTGCTGGTGCTGAAGGAGTTGCTCAGGAGCACCGAGTTGACGGGCTCGAAGTATTCGAATGGCTGAGGAGTGTATTTCTTGTTGATGATTTCGATGAAATCACTGAAAGCATCATTGCTAAACCCATACTTGGGGGTGGTCTTCTCTAGCATAGCCACCACTTCATCGCGATGCCTGTCCCAGAACTCGTCCCATTTCCTAATACGGCGGGCCTGCTCTTCAGCGGAGCATACAAACGAGGTCGCGTCGGTATAACTGGCGATTGCGCCTCCACGATGCAAGCTGTCGATCATCTGCCCCAGCTGCTCTCTCTTCTTTAAAGCCTCGTCCCAAGTTTTTCCCTCGGTCACCACATACACATTCGTCGAATCGCTGATGCCGGCCAGTGTCTGCAAGTCAGAAAGGACTTTTTCCTGTTCGTCGGTCATGTAGTTGATGTTGTGCATGTTCGTGTCGAACGACGTGCCCAGACTGAAATAACCGAATATGAGCGTCAAGACGAGGATAACCCACAGCAACCAGCGGTGTCTGTCGGGTGAAATCGATGAAATCCTGTCGAACGAAAGACGCTGTTTCCCTGCATGAACCCTTTCCTTGACCAGATGTGGAAGGAATACGAGAACAAAAAGGATCGTTCCAACCAGCATGAAGGCAGCAAAAAAGCCCAGGTCGCGCAATGCGGGAGCATCCAGCGGCATCAAACTGGCGAAGGCGCCCACCGTGGTGATGTTTCCTATCAGCAGAGGGGCCACCATCTCCTTCAGCACCTCACGTGTCGTTCCGCCGTAGTCGGTATGGGCAATGAAATGCAGCGGGTAGTTGACGGCTATTCCGATGATGATTGAACCTATTCCCAGCACAATCAGCGAGACGTCGCTCCGCATGACAGAGATAAAGCCCATGGCAAAAAGCCAACCAAAGCCTATAGACGCGACGATAAGTAGCAGGCTCCTCTTCCTCCTGAACGAGAACACCAGCAACAGCATAATCAGCGTCACGGCGATAGAGATGGCCAGCCAACTGTCTTTCTTTATCTGACCGGCATTACCCACGGCTATCACGGGCGAACCCGTAATGGAAACGTCAACGCTGGGCACCGTCTTCATGGTCTGCTGTGCGATGCTGTCGACATAATTCACCAGCAAGTTGTTGTTCGACGACTCCATCGAACCGTATGGAGATGTCAGCATGGCAATGGCATATTTCTTTCCTGGCGTGAAGATATACCCGTTGTCCATCTCGAAAGGCATGGCCGTCTGTCGGGCCTGCAGCCGGTCGGTCAGTGTGCTGAAAAGACTCAGCGGGTCGTTGCTGATGCTCGGAGTGAAAAAGCCCGTGGCAGGCATCATCATCATCTGCACATCGGCAGCCAGCTGGCTGTCGGCAAAATCGGGAGCCCGCAGCATGTTCTCCATGCGTACGTAGTCACTGTCGGAGAGCATGAACGGCACGTTTTGGTAGAGGAATGCCGTGATATTGGCTATCTTGTCGAAATCCACCTGTGTCGTTATCTCGCTGACATGTCTTTTCCCGTCGCCAGCCATGATTTTCGCGGCAAACGTGTCCACAGCTTCCTCTTGCTTGTCGGACTGTTCCCCACTCTCTTCCTTTGCCTTGAACATCGCATAGATGCGCTGTCCGCCGGTCACGTCCTGATACACCGTGATGGCGCGCTGCTCGTTTCCGCTCAGCGGCAGGAAGTCGTAGATGTTCTCATTGTATTTCAGCGAGGAGACCATTGCTATCAGAATCGCTGTCAGCACTGCCGCCAGCGTCAGGCAAAGACCTCTCCTCTTCTTCAGGAAGTCAAAGACGTGTAGGAAAAATTCAACCATCAGGAAAACTTTCTTTAACCAATAATACTTTTCAGCCAGACCAGGAACCGCTCCTTCCAACAAATAGCCTCGCGTGTGGTCTTCTCTTCAGACACCCCGAACCCATGACCGCCCGTGCGGTAATGCTCATACTGATGGGGGATACCATGCCGGGTCAGTGCCGAGTCCAGCAGTTCCGCATTATGATAGTGCACCACGGGGTCGTCGTCGCAATTCATCAGGAAGACAGGCGGACAGTTCACCGGCACATGATGTTCGAGCGACAAACTGTCCTTCATTGCCTTCGATGGAAACTCTCCCAACAATCCCCGGCGCGACCTTTTGTGCGCACATGGATGAGTCATGGACACAACGGGATACATGGGAGCCACAAAGGCTATCGCCTGTGGTGTACCTGCCAGTTGCTCGGCAGCATGCATCACCAGATGCCCACCGGCCGAGAAGCCCATGCAACCAATACGGTCAGCCCTCACTCCATATTTTTCCGCGTCAGTCTTCACACTCGCCAATGCCCTCGACAAGTCATCGAAACCGGCAGGGAAACTGCGTCCCCGCGTACGAACATGAAACGCAAAGGCACCCCATCCCCCATGGCTATACTCCAGCACAAAAGCCGCAATACCGTTTTCCGACAGCCATCGGGCCACCTTTTCCCCTTCGGTTACCTTGTCCAGCCAGAAATAACTGCCTCCGGGACAGACTATCACCCCCGTTTTCGTGGGGTTTTCCTGCGGGATATAGGCCGTCAGCCTGTAGGCCTTTATCGTTGAGGCCATGAGCAGGCTGGTAAGGAGCACCAGCAGTTTTATTTTCATTTCATATATTCTTTGGCCGTGCGGTCAAGATCCTGGAAGAAAACCTTTTCCCGCTCACCGATGGTCTGCAGCAGGTCGCCCAGGTCATCGTATGTGTAGTTCTCGCCCTCACGACGTTTATATATTCTTGAAGCCTTCAAGGCGAAGTCGCGCCACAGATCACCGATTTCCGTGAGACGCATGGAATAGTCGTTCAGACAACTGATGCCTGTCTTCTCTGCCGCTTCCTGCAGGAAAGCAGCATAGACGAAACGGAAGCCTGCCCCGCCCGTACCAATCTCTTCGAGCATACGAATCACCTGCACCAGGTTCTGTCTGGCCTTGCGCGCCCCCATCTTCTGCTCCCACTTCCGTATCCGACGTGAGAGATAAAGGATGCCGTTGGCTCCGGCAAACTTGATGAAACCGGGCTGCGACACCATATACCAGCAGGTCTTACGAATAGACTTCAAAATCATCGGCTTCAGTTCTGGCAACTCCTTGGGCACCGATTTCACCCAGTACATCTGTCCCATGGGAGGATATGATCCCCCTTTGGCAAAACGTACTTTCCTGAGCAACGTCCCGCTGATGGTCGCCTTCTCGGTAATGATAGGGTCGAGCACGCTATACACGTCGCGCTCCTCGTCCTTGCCAATGATACAGATATTGTGCCCGTTGAAATGCATACGGTATTCGGGCGGGTAATAAGGCAGGTCGTAGATGCCCACCACACAAGCCACGGGAATCTTTTGTCCCAACAGCACCTTGTCGAGCGTCTTCATAGCTTTTTCCTCACTCAGGAAACGGAGCGTCTTTGTCTTGATGCCATACAGTTTCATGATGCGCTTGAACAATGAACCCGGCAGCGTGCGGAAAGCCGTCACCGGCATGCCTTGCATCTTAATAAAAGGTATGTGGGCAAAGAACAGTCCGCTGGCCAGTCCGAAGGCCATGGGTTCCGACAGTTCTATGCCGTAGAACCTCAGCATCGTCGAGATGACACCATTCTCGCAATGCGATGCAGAACGATGATCCAGGTCAAGTTCAAACCCGTGGAACTCTTCTGGCTCGTACAGTTCCATGCGGCTGCGCTCCTCGTTGTCCTTGTCGTCTTCCAAGGCCACGTCGAGCGCATCGTTCTTTGGTTCCCATCCGTCGCTCCACACTTTCTGGTACTTACCCTCGCTGTCCAAAGCATAGTTCTGGTCGCGCACAAGACCACGGTTAAAGTATTTCAAATCCTGTGGTACTTCTTCTACTTTCATCTGAAAATATCAATGTTAAACAAACGTATAAACTCGCAAACTTAAGATTTCAGAGTTGTGAAAACAACACTTCGGGTGTAAGTATCTCGCTGCAAGTGGTCAGACTTCCTGCCAGCACGCCCAACATGCCGTGCAGCGTGACGCACTGTCCAGCCAACAACAGGTTGGGAATGCCGGTCCTGGCAGAGAGATAACCACCTCCAACCATATTCACATCCTTGGCTGTACCATACATCGCACCTTCAGGCACACCGGTATAATCAAAATACGTCAATGGTGTGGAGGTGTAGTACCGCTCAATATCGTCACGAATACCGGGTATTTCCTGTTCCAGCGCATCCAGCAGTTTCTCAGCCTTCATTCGCTTAAACTGCTCGTAGGTTTCGCCGCGATGCCCGATACGGGTTCCCAGCCATTGACCGGTTTCGTGGTAGTCCATGTAGGTCATCACCTCGGCAGTCTCGGCAAACTCGGGATTTTCCTTATGGCAGAAATGCATATAGAGCATAAACTTGGGCCACGTAGCGTCGTCGTACTTCTCGCAATTCCAAACCGTGTCGCCACGATAATAATAGACATTATGGTTCAGATACCTTACCCTATCCTTGCGGAACTTCAGATACAGCGTGAATGCCGAGGTGGTGTTCCGGAGTCCCTCCATGCGCCGGCGATAGGCCCTGCGCAGCAGACGACTATCAACCAGCTGGACCATATTCGAAGGATGGATAGCACTGATTACGAGATCCGCAGGAAAGCGTTCACCACTCGAAGTGATAACTGCCGTAGCCTTCGACTCGTCGCACTCAATCTTCACGGCCTTACGCCGGGTGAGCACTTTTCCGCCATGGCTGGCGACGACGCCGGCCAAGGCGTCGGCCAGCACGCTGCTGCCTCCTATGATACGGAAACTGCTCTGATGGTAGAAGTCGGCAACAAGGGCATGAACGCCAAACGGGGTGATGTCCTTCTCACCGGCATAGAGCGGGACTACTCCCGCAAGAACCTGCTGCAACGTGGGGTCGCTCACCACGCTGCCTATCACCTCATTGACCGTTACCATCTGGTACTTTGCCAATGTTTCGATATCGGCCTTCTCGTTCAGCGTATGCATCGGTGACGATGCCGCCACCTGACCTATTAAATCATAATAGTGATACAGCTCGTCGCGGTTCCTGGGGAAATGTTCAGCCAGTGTCTTTACAAAATTCTCCCTACCATTGGCCAGTCTGTATTGTTCACCTTGGAACGAGATGATATCGTAACCCATAGGGTCGAGACGATGTAACTTCACGTCACTGCCTACACCCAGATAATTCAAAAGCGTATGGAGCACCTGTCCCGGGTCGGCACTGCCTACATAATGCATGCCTGTATCGAACACGCCGTTGCCACGCCGGAAACACTGCAGACAACCGCCCACCTGACGTGCCTGCTCGAGAACCGTCACCTCATAACCGTTCTTCGCCAGAATGCAACCGCACGACAGTCCACCCAAGCCACTACCTATGACTACACACCTCTTCATCATTTTTCTTCACATACAAACCATGCAACTTCCTTGTCATTTCCCTGTAGCCAATCGTCTGCCCATCAACGTCACGCCGAATACGGGGCATCACCTCCAGCGACATCCGGCCAGGATGCAGGTGCCATGAAGTCTTAGGCAGTACTTGTCCAAAACCCTTGATAAAAACAGGAATGATATCCAGCCCGATTTTTTCTGCCAGATAGAAAGCCCCGCGATGGAAACGCTGTATATGGCAATCGGGCGAACGCGTACCCTCTGGGAAAATCACTACCGAATAGCCCTTGCCCACTTTCTCTTCCACGACGGTCGCCATATTTTCGGTGTCGGAAATGGGGAAATAGTCGGCATAGCGTATCACAATACCATAAAAAGGATTATGCCATACCCAACCCTTCGTAAGAATAATCAACTTTGGCGTCAGCATAATGATGGCCATTAGGTCCAGATGCGACTGATGGTTGCTGACAATCACCGCCGGCTTCTCGAACGTCTCCCCCACCGTATTGTCGTAAGTGAACGTTGTTCCCGGAATATGGTTGACCACAAACCTTGCCCTTCGCTGCAGCAGCCGGTGGTACTTCAGTTTGTTCTCGTCAGTGGCTCCACATAGTGTAATCATAAGGAATCCGCGAACCGTCAGTTCTATGGCAAGGCATAGAAAAAAACAAAAGGAGTAAACGGTATAGGCGGCCTGACGGATCAAATAGAGAATTCGTTTCATGAAAAAAAGCGCTTGACAGCTCGTAATGCCATACGGGGATAACCATAGACCAAGGCGGCAATGCACAACAGGGTGTTAAGGATGCTGATGCGCACAAAATCGTAGATTGGACGGAAATGGCTTACGCGTTCATCGGCTGGAGGATAATATACCCTTACGGGAACAGAAATTATTGGAGTGCCTGCCCATGCGGCAAACACCAACAGTTCCAACTCTGCCTCGTAACGGAAAGTGATGAAACGCAGCCCCCGCAATGCACTTATCGGATAGAGCCGGAAACCACTTTGCGTGTCCTGTAGGTTGATGCCTGTCTGCAAACGGAACCAAAAATTGGAGAACTTATTGGCAAAGGTGTTCCCCCTCGGCATATTCTCTTCGGTCAGGTTACGCGCTCCTACGACAATCGTGTCCGTATGGTTGTCCAATTCTTTAATGAAGACAGGAATATCATCGGCAAAATGTTGACCGTCGGCATCAATAGTAATGACATGGGTAAACCCCATCTCCTTCGCCTTGCGGAACCCTGCCACCAACGCATGCCCCTTGCCACGGTTGGGCTGATAGGAGACGATGGTGATGTGACTCGAGAGCGAACGGATCTCAGCGGATGTCCCGTCTGTGCAGCCGTCATCGACGACAATCACCTGGCTACAATACTTCAAAACGTCGGTAATTACCTTACCAATCGTCCTAACATTATTGTAGGTAGGGATGATTACACACAACTGCCTGTTATCCGTCGTGGCTTCCATCAATCGGCTACACTATATTGCAATGACATTTTCACAAACTGCGTCTCGCCCCGCTCCACGCTCACACTGGTAGAGAGGCTGCCGTCGGCAAACTTTGTCTTGGTAAATACAAACTCAGGTTCCTCGTTCGGGGCTACAAGGTTCTTGAACTTAATGTTCGAACCCTTGCGGAAAATAAGTTTCTTATTGTATTCCTGACTCAATATCTCGGTAGCCATCTGTAGCAGACAAACGCCTGGGGTGACGGGATTGCCCGGGAAATGTACCCGATAATAGTCGTGACCGGCATTCAACCGCGTACGACATCTGAAACCGCCATCGACAGTCTCGGTCGATATAATATGGAAAAAGTCATTGATCAGTTTCATCGCTCACTGCAATAGGGGTAAACACGTAGTGTATTTTGTATTTGTCGTTATCGACTATGATTTCGCCGTTATCGGGGAAGGTTATCCTTTGTTTTTTCTCAGTGGTGTCCTTACCTTGAGGAATATGCCGAAAGGCAAAACCAAAATCTTTCCGCAGCACTTTCTTGATATACCATTTGTCGAGCGGCTTCATTACATTGACCAGCCTGACCTTACCGCGATTTATCAAGAAATCAAAAGCCTTAATCCCGAATTCGTTGACTATGGTTCCAGTCAGATTCCCATCAGGAGCGATGCTGACCATGCAGATACCCGTAAGTTCCTGCCCACGTGCCTGCATAAGGAATGTATATTCGCTACTGACAATGGAGTCGTCCGCCACATCTTGGGCATGACAGGGCAACAAACAGAGTAGGGTCAGGAGGTTAATCAGTAGAAAACATCTTCTCATTGATGGGCACATTTAACTTCACTCCGGTGAGCCGGACCTGTGTGCTATCACCAGTCTTTTCCATCATGATGACGCTATCGACCATGGTCAGTGTGGGATTGAAGTGTATCTCTATGGTCTGATATATCTGTTTCAGTTCTTTCTTCTTAGGATACAGCTTGGCAAAATATCCTTTGTCGGACTTGTACAACTCGACCTGAAAATCGGATGTCTTCTTGAGACCGCCTCCAGTAATGCTGTTAAGGATAATTCCCGTTATCTGGCGGAACATCTTGTTTTTCTGTACGTCGATGTCCTTTGTGGATTTTGCTGACTTGAGACGTACCTTATCGCCATTTAGGATGAAGATATAGTCGTAGGGGGAAGTGTATTGCCAGCGCAGTTTGTTATCTTTCTTGAAATACATGACACCCTTCGACATCATTTCCTTCTTAAGCAGTTTCATTCGCTTGGTCTGAGTAAAGTCACATTGCATGCTTGTGGTCGCAGCGGATGACTTTTCGATTTTCTCCAATATCTGGTTCTGTTGCTGTGGGGTGAGCTTAGTCTGCCCCCATGACTGGAGCGCAACAATGGTGACCAGCATGACAAATAGTAATCTTCTCATAATTATATTAAGTTTTTAAGTTTATGAGTTAGGAGTTTCATTTCTCATTTTCTCCATTTCATTCTTTTACCGTGCGATAAGAACGCAGCCCGTCAGTATCAGGAACACGCCTATCCATCGCTGCAAGGGTATTTGCTCATGAAAAAAGATGATGGCAGCAAACATTCCCATCACATAGCTCAGGCTGACCATCGGATAGGCCATGCTGAACGGGAAGTTCTTGACAATATACATCCACAGGATGGAACCCGCCGCAAAGCAGAGTCCGCAACAGACGAACTGCCAGTTGGTGAACAATCGCCGGAAATACTGCCACGAGAAAGAAAAATCCCCCACCTCAGTAAGTCCGTATTTCATAAGCACCTGCCCGCCTGTGAGCAATGCGCATTGGATAAGCGATATGGGTAATAGCTTGAGCATCATGGTTTCTTGAGCAAGACGAACGAATATTCGCGACCTCTGGTGATGTTGACAAAAAGTATATTCTGTAGTGCCTCGCACCAGAAAGTGTGCCGCGAGTCATACATAAACGAAGGTATCGTGCCGCGCTTCAGGCAGTGTGCTGCCGCATAGACTCCCAGTGCCGACGAGGTATGGTTTTCTCCGAAGATGTGCTTGTAGTGCAAAAGCGGTTTGTCGGGGAAAAGTTCTTCAGCAAGTTCCAGATAGGGTTTGTCGTTATCGGCATTTCCATTGACGCCTGTCATCACGGAAGAGATGTCTGCCCTCGACATATTTGCTTCACTAAGCAGTTTCTCAACCTGTGTCTTAAGCCTGTTGGCGTCTGGACGGTGCAGGATACAGATACCGGCCAACTCGCACAGATGGTCTGGTGCAACGTTGGTATTCAGCATCATCGACATGGTTGTCTCACTGCATGGAACCATGCCGGGAACGCCTACATAGCCTGTTTTCCTGAGCAATTCGAAATAATTATCTACCATCTCATCATATCCTCCTACCAATGCCGTGGAAATCTTGCCTAACTGCATCTGCATCCATGCGTCGAGCAGAGCTAAGTCGAAACTCAGGGCACCATGCGAGTAAGTGGTATTGTAACTGTGGTTCTTGCTATAGATGGACAGCGTGGAACCCACGGTATTGTGGGTGGACTGCATGAAATAGGTAGGGCTGAGCGTCTGCTCATCGTTCACAATCAGTGCATCGAGGAACCGTTCTGAATAGTCGAGACTGCCGAGACTGGTACCCGTGATAATGGCTTCGGGATTGGGCGTCTGGGTTTCGTCGAGTACTTTCAGCGTGGCTACCAATGCGCGTTTCATCAGGTTTCCCATTCGGCGCACGTCGTTAGGCGCAAGATAATCGCGAAAAGAGGGATTCACCGCCTTTACCAGAACGTCTTTGTAGTGGATGGGATCTTCCATCCACTGCTCCGAAAGTGGCTGCTGGATGGAGATTTGCTCTGCCGCCTGTATGTAAATGCGTTTCCGTTGCATATCAGGCTTCATATCTTGAAAGAATGATAGAGGAGTCGTTGCCACCAAATCCAAAGGCATTGCTCATCACATGACAGATTTCTACAGGCGAATGGCTGCCGACAACAGGAATGATTCCGTCTTCCATCGGCGTTTGCCAATTGATGTTGGGAGGCAAGAACTGATTGTTCATGGCGATAATACATATCACGGCCTCAACACTGCCTGAGGCACTGGTGGTGTGGCCCGTAAACGACTTGGTGCTTGAGACAAAGGGATATTCGCTGCCAAACACACGCTTCAGGGCCGTACTCTCTGACTGATCGTTATTAGGGGTACCCGTGCCATGAGCATTCACATACTGAATGTCGGCAGGTTTCAGACCTGCCATCTGCAAGGCCTCGGTCATAGCCAGAAAAGCACCCTCGCCATCGGGTGACGATGCGGTCTGGTGGAAGGCGTCGCAGGCATTGCCATAACCATCGAGGCGGCACAGCGGTTTAATGCCACGGCGACTGACGGAAGCTCCAGTTTCCATTACCAGATAGGCAGCCCCCTCTCCGAGATTCAACCCAGCACGATTGGCATCAAATGGACGGCATGGCTGGCGGTCGAGAATCATCAGCGTGTTAAAACCGTTCAGATGGAACTTCGACAAACTTTCTGCCCCACCCACAACAACGATTTCAGCAAGACCACAACGCAGCATGTTAGCACCGGTAATGATGGCATTGGTGGCCGACGAGCAGGCCGTGGAGATGGTGGACAAGAAGGCGAAATCGCCAAACTGACTGGCAATGAGCTGGGTACTTGTCCCACAATTATGGGTGGCGATAAGGGCATGTTGGAGGTCACAGCCCTCTTCCTGGGCATGGAACATTTCCCTGCGATCCATGCCACCTACTGTCGTAGCCGAGATAAATGAAACGGTCCTGAGGGCATCACCAGAAAGACGCGCTTCATCCAAAGCCTCACGAAGAGCCAATCTGCCGAGAAGTGCAGTGCGGGGAAAAGCAGGGTCGTCGGCAATGCCAAGCATCGCCGCCATTTCCGCATTGCTAAGCTGTACTTCTCCCACGGGAATGTCATGATGGCAGGAAGGAAGATATCTCATCTCACGAATCCCCGACTGACAGGCCTTCAGGGAATCGTAGGTGGACGCTTTACCTACACCAATGGCAGAAACGATGCCTGCACCCGTGATATATATCGGCTCAGTCATGGACTACAGTCGGGTTATTTTGTGCGGTTCGCGGCAATGAACTCTGCCATCACATTGACCGACTTAAACACTTCCTTGCTTTTGGTCGGGTCTTGCAACTTAATGCCGTACTTCTTTTCAATAAGTACAATCAGTTCCAAAGCATCAATTGAATCAAGGCCAAGGCCGCTTCCAAACAACGGGGCATCGGCATCAATATCATCGGGAGTGATGTCCTCCAGATTCAGTGCTTCGATAATCTCACTTTTCAATTCATTTACAAGTTCTTCCATATTCTTTTATGATAATTGGTTTTCAACAATATATAAATCTGCTTCATAATTTGTATCATTCTGATAGTCAAGCCATCCGCCCAATACACTTTTGGTGGTAGCATCTCTGAAGGAGGCACTGATGACCTGATAAATTAGGTCATCGTCTTTTTCTGGCAAGACGTAAAATGACGTTTCACCCTGATAATGGTTGCGAATAGAGATCTCGCCAGCCACAATATTGGGTAAGGTATAGACGAAGGCCGAAGGACTGGGATAAAAATCCTCAGGGTTCTGAATGGACGCCTGATAGGCCTTGTCTGCCTGGATGGATGACGAATGGTTGAACAGGACAACAGCCCTGTCCTCGCACGGAGTATCGCCATGACTCTCGTCTGTCTTCAGCAACAGTTCGGAAGCGACAAAACCCAGACGTGACAAACTGTCCATCTTATAGAATTTGGGATAGTTGTTGATGTAGCGTTTATAGATGTTTGTCAGCATGGACTTTCCTTCTCCCTCAAACGCCAATTCCTTACCATCGACAAGCAACTGGGTCGGGGTTATCCTGATGTGGTGACGATGAACCAAACTGGGTAAGGACTTGCGCTCATCCCGAGGTTGCGCATCCTTGGAAACAAGGACGGCAGCATTGCATCCGCCAAAACCGGAAATCATCTTGATAAAACTCTGGCGGTCAGTGGGACTGTTCTGCGACGAAACCTTGATTTGTCCAGATACACCAATCTCCGTGAGACCACGGGTTCCCAGAATGTTATGGTCGTCGATGGATGCCATGGACAGAATAGTTTCGAGGATGCCTGCTGCACCAAGAGTATGGCCATAATAACCTTTCAACGCATTCACAGGAACATCCTGCAGCCCTGCCCTCTCAATGGCAATCGACTCCATCTGATCGTTGAACAGTGTTGCCGTACCATGGGCATTGACAAACGCAAGCTTTTCGACATCTCCTTCACGGGTGATGGCATTAATGGTCAGCCGCGCACCTTCTCCGTTCTTCGAAGGGGAGCTGATGTGGAAGGCATCATTCCGGACGGCACCGCTTTCCATAACCCAGCCATCAGCCTGCGGTTGGCGTGAAAAGACGATGGTAGCCGCAGCTTCTCCGAGATTGAGTCCCAGACGCTCGATGTCAAAAGGCCGGCATTCGTTTGCAGATACGGCCTTCAATGACTGGAAACCAGAAATCGTAAACTGGTTCTGGGTGTCGGCACCACAGACAACGGCATAGTCATACGCCCCTGCCTCCAAAAGCCTGAGGGCAAGCACCATGGCCGAAACGCCTGATATGCAGGCATTGCAGACGGTGATGGGGGTAGTGGTGATGCCGAGTCGCTGGGCGACATGTTGGGCTGCCGTACACGGATAGAGAATCGAATCGTCGGGAAGATTGCCGGAAATCAGTTCGATGTTTCCTTTTGTGGTACTCAGAATGAAGACAACGTTCGGCGCAGTGGCGTCGATGCCCGACGACTGGATAGCCTTACGGGCCGAGGCATAGGCGAGCGACTCGAAACGGGTGAGTCCGTCAAGGGCCAGCTGGCGGTTCTGCTCTTCGGTTAAGAGAGACGCCGTGAAAGGCTCGGGAATACCGGAATAACTTTCATATCGGCAAAGCCTGGTGCGGCCGGCTTTTACGGCTGCATAGTTTTGCTGGGTTGTCTCACCCAACGGTGACAGTATGTTATCGCTTATCCTATATATCATTTTCGCTTTGCCTTACGTTAAATGATGTCCCACTTGCGCTTCCATTCCTCATAGAATTCGGGATTCTCCCATATCAGCTGATATTGGGTATCCATAAAAACCTGAATGGAATGGCCTGTAACGAACACACCCTCACCGTTGGTTCCGCGAATCTCGTAGTCGAAGACTATTTTTGCAGCCTCCGTAGGCCGGTAGGTAATGGTTATCTCAGGTTCCATACCATATTTCAGCGGTTGCCTATACTGGAAAGACAAATCCACGATAGGGGCATAGAATCCGTTCTGCTCGAACAGCTGGTAGCTTAATCCGAAATCCTTTCCGAACTGTTCGCGCGCATCTTCGAAATACTTGGCATAGGCACCATGCCAAACCACTCGCATGGCGTCTATCTCGCTGAAGCGTATCTTAAAGCGCAGTGTGGATTGGAGAACGGCAGCTGTCATCAGTCGGTAAGGGCTATTTTCATGCGGGCCTCGGCAATGACTTCGTCGCCAATTCGTGTAGTTACTTCTGCCAGTGTCAGATTGAAGACTTCTTCCATGACATGGACATGGGTGGAGAGGACTTCACCCTGGCGGGGCTGACGGTAGACGGTACAATTGCGGATGTCGCCAATATAACCTATCTTTATGGACTCGTTGCCCATCATGCTGATACAACCCATACGGGCAGCACACGACTGGGCCATGTTCTCGATGATACCTGCCGGCGAAAATAGCATATCGTCGAGGAAGATGTTGTCTTCACGAATCGTGAATTCTGCCACGGCGTCGGTTTCATCACAGCTGACAATTCGGTCAACCATGACGAATGGCGGACGCTGGGGAATGAGGTCGGTTATGGGAACATCCTTGAAATCCATGACGGCGTTATCCTACCTTGGATTCAATATAATCATAGAACTGGGAAAGGGTCTTTACATTGGCCATCTCCTGGGGAACAATCTTGAAACCGAAATTCTTCTCGACAATGACAACGATGTCTACATAGTCGAGACTGTCGATGCCCATATCTTCTTTCAACCTGGCTTCAGGGAAGATGTTTTCCTCTTCAATTTCCAGATCATCAATAAGAAAATCCCTTACTTTCTGTTCAATTTCTGTTCTTGTCATCTTGCAAAATTTTAAATTTGTTACTAAATATGATTTTGGGTGTTGGGTTATTTCCAGAATTCGAAGAAATTATACCACTGAGTGGGATAAAGCTTAAGCATACGTTCCAGTTCAGCAACATAGGAGTGAACCAGTTCGGCAATTTGCTGCTTCCGGGGTGCGTCCTTGCTATAACTGAGTGGGGTGACATAGATTTTATAAGTTTTCGACGATGTCTTCATAACGTTCACCGCCAAGGCATCGAGTCCGCGCATAGTGGCTACACTGAACGGGCCCAACGGGAATTCGGCAGGGGCACCGAGGAAGGTGGCGGTGACAGTCTTCTGAGAACCGAAATTGCGGTCTGCGGGCATGCTCAGCGTCTCGCCATTTTCCAGAACCTGGTTGATGACAAACAGATGGCTCATGTCGTCGCTGACCGGTATCATCTTGATATGGGTGTCGGCAAACATCTGCTGTCGACTCTCCATGACCGACTCTTTCTCGCCATGAAACACCAGCGCATTAAAGGGTTTGTCGGCGGCCACTAAGGTGTAGCCGGCAATCTCGTAGTTGCCGATGTGGGAACTGAACTGAATGAATCCTTCCTTCTGACGGGCCAGTTGCAGAAAATGGTCGTAGCCTTCGGTCTCCACATGGAATTTCTTCCCTGCATACATGGCGAAACGGTCGATGACCACCTGACTGAAAATGCAGTGGTTGATATATGTATTCCATGCCGACCGAAAGACACCATATCCATGCCGGCGGCGGAAATAGCGGTAAATGACACGCGGTCCCTCGTTGACGACAAGGCAGACGGGAACGATGAATACAGACGTGAAGGCATACAACACCCTCACATCCAGCCATCGCGTCAGGCGGATAAGCCATTTATGCATCCACCTGTTGCCAAAGGTGGTTCCGGTCCATTTCTTGTCGGCCATTTAAGTGCGTCGGGTTGTCAGTTGTTCAATTTGCAGACGATAATAGAATGTCCCTGTCCCAGATGGTCGTGGATTTGCTCGATTTCGAGGCCGGCCTCACGGATGCAGTATTCCATGTCTTCAGTGTTATACATCTTGGAATTGCCATTGGCCAAGGCGGTGAAATAGAGGCTCGTCATGGTCAGGCAGAAGGCTGCGGGCTCAAATCGCTGACGATCCCACAGGGTTTCCATGATATATATTCGGGTTTCATTAGTCATGATACGTCGTGCACGCTTCAGGATGTCGATGATTTGCGGCATACTGAAACAATCCAAGAACTGGCTCATCCAAATGGCGTCAAGTCCATTCTCGCGTGCAGGAATTTCTGAGGCGGTGTCGAGCAGGTTAATGCCTAACCCCTTGATGCGGTCGGCACCGGGCTTCCCCGCCACATTCCCTTGCATCATCTTGATTTGCTGGGGGAGGTCGAGAATCGTCACTTCCACATCAGGGTCGAACCCTACACACTGAAGTGCCCACTTACCCGTATTTCCGCCAACATCGTAGAGCGACTTCACATGATGCTCGTTGAAGATAATCTCCAGGGCTTGGGGGAACGACGAGTCACTATAAAAATGATCAAAACCGAACCAACTCTTCTGCACCTGGTCGGGCAGAGAAGACAGTCCCTCATAGATGGTTGGCCAGTCGCCGAAATGTTTCAGCCCCTCGGGCTTGCCGTTCAGCAACGACTCTTCCAGCCGGAACCATCCTTCGTAGTTCACGTCATGATTAAAGTCGATATTGATGCGCGTGGCAGGGTCGTTAATCAGAAACCATCCTGTCTTCGAAATCGTAAAACGGTCGGTTTCAGGATTCACCAGAATCGTCCCGATGCAAAGCGATGCCTCGGTAAGACACTTGACGGCATAGTCTGAAAGCCCTGTCTTCTCCACAATCTCCTGGCGCGTCAGTCCATCGTCGGAATCGCGCAGCAAGTCGAGGATACCAAACTTCAGCATCAGTCTGGAAGCCTGGAACACAACGGGGCCCCAGGCGATGAACTCTGCCTGTCGCTGGGCATCTCTTGCTGAGAGCTGTTCTTTTGTGTAATGACTCTTTAAGTTGGGGAATAAATCCATTTCTTTTTAGAGAAATTATATGTTTTACTTTTGTTTCTGTTAACTTTCAGAAGTGACGTTCACCCACGGGTCGGAGTAATTGAACCACTGCAGGGGGTACATTTCAAGCAATCGGTCAATCTCTGCCGTGTAGGCATCAGCGATTTGCTGCCGCTGCTGACTCTTCGGGAGCGTCTTGTCGTAGTGCAGCTGTGTCATGAACGACGTGTACGACCCGTTTTGTTCTTTCATCGCACTGATCATCATGACATTCATTTCTCTCGTCACAGCAATCGAGAACGGACCTTTGGCCAGGTTTATCGGATAACCGTGCACTTTCGATACAATCAGTTTCTTGGCATTCATAAACCTGTCGGCAAACGCACTGATGGTCTCACCATTGTCGAGGGCCTTGATGATTTCGTCACTATGGAACGTGCCAATACCTACGGGTATCATCTTCATGTTCATGTCGCCAAATGATGACTTTCTGTAACTCATCAGCGACTGTTTCTCGCCGCCAAAGACAAGTACATTACAGGGTTTGGTGAGCCGGAGGGAATATCCTATAATCTCGCTGCAACCGATATGGGCATTAAGCAGAAGCAATGGTGTCGGTTCTTTCTCCAACTCGATGAACTCGTCGAGTCCATGATATGAGATATTGAACTTATGCCCGGCATACATGGCGAATTTGTCGATGACGGTCTGCCCGAAAATACAGTGATTACGATAAGTGTACCACCACGACTTGCATCGGCCAAAGCCTCTTTTCTGGCGGAAATAGCGATAGGTGAGCCGTGCGCCAGGACTGAATATCAAGGTCGGGGGAATCACCACAACGGCCATGAATGCATAGAACACCTTTATGTTGATGTGCTTCAGCATAAAGATGATAGCCTTGTACATCCAGGCATTGCCGTAGGTAGCCCCGTCTTTCCTTCTATTCAAAGAGAACATCCTAAATGTTAAGTCAACTTTTCAATAAATGCTGTCGGGATATAGGCAGTGGAAATAAGTCCGACGTTGGTGATCGACACAATCACCCTTTGCTGACCGGCCACTCTTGCCACCTTGCCTTCAACACCCTTAAACATTCCGTCTGTGACGATTACTGATTCACCACCCTTGTAATGACACTGCGAGGGTTCCACGAACCGCAGGTGCTCGCTCTTGGTCTCAGCAGTCCTGATGAGCGTGGCCATATCCTTTTCGGGAACGGTCAGCGGTGGATTCTTATCTTCCCCGTCTTTCTTGAAATGATCCAGGTAATAGCTCAGGAACGAAAGCGAAGGTGTCTGGTAGATATATTCTTCCGCCTTCGCCCTGGTGGTATAGACAAAAATCAGGTTAGGGATAAGCGATCTCATCTTCCTAATCCTTTTCCCGTTCCTGTATTTCACCACATACTGCTTGGCTATATAAGGGTAAGTCCCGTCTTCCACAAGAATATCAAACGCCTTGTCTTCACGTCCGTATGATGCACGAAATACATACCAGTTCTTGCTTGGGTCGGGCACATATCTTACCGACACCCCTGTTTTTGAGCTTTTGGCTTCGGGGAAGGCAAAGGGGGCAAACCCTATGCGGGGAGAGACTATACCCGTCTCCTCGGGTGTCACATTAGACAATGTGCTCATATCGGACCTTTGAATCTTTCTTGTCGGTTCGATTTCTTACAATAAAAAGACGCGCTAACGCCTTTTTACGAATCCGATTCTCTTAAAAATCTTACGATTTGAGAAATCGTGTGCAAAATTACAGTTTTACTTTGAAATAAAAGAATTCAATGGCACAAAAAATTCAAAATGTAGCCAAATCTAATAGAAGCTATTAGATATATCAAGAAAACAAGCCAAAAAGTTGGATTTTTTTACATCCTATCTTTGATGAGGGAGCCCAGTGCGACGCCCGTGAGTGCTGACCAAATCTTTATTCTGGCCAACTTGGTTCCCGGCGTGAAGAACGAGTCGCTCGAGCCTTTCAGATCCTCAACGGCAAAGTACACCTTACCGTTTTTGTCGGTCAGGACGGCATCGCACACGATAAAACCTTTCGTGGTGATACTTTTCACGGTAACGGTCATCTGATAGTCGACATCATCATAGTAGCCAAGTTTCATCTCGTTGTCGAGCTTCACATTGGCTGCTGCACGGAATTTCTCCACAATCGACGGTTTGTCTTTTTCCCAGTCTTTCTCGTATTTGGCAAAGTTCTCCTCACTCATCTCATGTATAATGGCTTTCGAAAAATCCATCACCAGATTTGCACGCAAACCAAGAGGTGCCTTCCTAAGACTATCCACGGTCACGGTCTGCCCCATGGCACTGAATGCCAGGCCGACCATCATCAATGTCAACAACAATACTTTCTTCATAGTTTTAAATATTTGTGGTTATAAAACTCTGTATCCTCATATACGCTTGATTACCAGCGCCGAATTAGTTCCGCCGAATCCGAAGGAGTTGCTCAAGATGGTGTTCAGCTCAGTTTCCACGGTCTTGGCCGTGATGTTCAACTTTTCCGAATACTCGTCAGGTTCCTCGAAGTTGATGTTGGGAGCCACGAAGTTGTTCTGCATCATCAGGATGCTGTATACAATCTCACTGGCACCGGCCATCCAGCATTCATGACCCGTCATCGACTTCGTGCTGCTGATAAGCGCACGCTGTCCTTGGAACAGACGGCCCAAGGCAATAGCCTCGAACATGTCGCCCTGATGCGTAGATGTGGCATGGGCATTGATATAGTCGATATCGTCAACCACTACTCCGGCATCCTTCATGGCACGGCTCATGGCCGTCACGCTGCCGTCGTCGCTGGGCTGCGAGATTCCGCCGCCGTTCGACGAGAATCCATATCCTGAAATTTCACAGATAATCTTTGCACCGCGAGCCACGGCATGGTCGTAGTCTTCCAGCACCAGTGCGGCAGCACCGCCGCTCGGAACCAGTCCGTCGCGGTTGCGGTCGAAGGGCCGGCTGGCTTTCGTCGGCTCGTCCATCCTAACGGAGAAAGCCGACAGGGCATCAAACGATGCCATTGAGAAAAAATTCACCTCCTGGGCACCACCACAGAGCACCATGTCCTGCAGTCCCTGAC
The DNA here is from genome assembly GCA_017428925.1 of Prevotella sp. Taxonomy (GTDB): domain Bacteria; phylum Bacteroidota; class Bacteroidia; order Bacteroidales; family Bacteroidaceae; genus Prevotella. The sequence continues at coordinate 32,197 of JAFRPY010000032.1, forward strand.
GTATCATCATCATGCCTAAACCGATGGAATGGCTTCCGCTGGCACAGGCCGCGCTCACCGTGAAGTTGATGCCGCGCAGGTGGAAGATGGTATTCAGGTTCATCGTCACCGTCGAGTTCATAGACTGGAAGATGTTGCCCGAACCCAGCATGGCCGTGTCGTGCTTCTCGTCCATAATCTTCAAGCATTCCATCACGGGCTTCGACGAAGAGTCGTTACCAAAGATAACGCCCACCTCGTTTTTCAACAGATAGTCCGCGTCAACGCCAGCCTGCTCAAATGCCTGACGGGCAGCCATATAGGCGTATTCGCCTTCTTCGGCCATACCCACGCGAATGCGGCGGTCGAGCAAACCCTTCAGTTTTGGCCGCTCCACAATACCCGTCAGTCCCGAGCGGTATCCGTAATCCAGTCGCTCCTGGTCCAGTCCGATACCCGACTTTCCCTGATAGAGCGATTCCTTCACGCTCGCTACGTCAGTTCCTAAGCACGACCATATACCCACGCCCGTTACAACAACTCTTCTCATTAAATGCTTAGTTTCAAAAAATCTTAATTCTTACTTCTTACTCGCCAAAGGCGACACATCCAAACTCCTAACTCCTAATTCCTAACTACGTATAAAGTCCTCCATTCACACTGATTACTTCGCCCGTGATATAAGAGGCACCCTCGGAGACAAGGAAAGCAACCGTGGCGGCCACCTCTTCGGGACGGCCGAAACGGCCCATGGGAATCTGCTTCTCCAGTTCTTCCTGCGGAAGGCCCTTCGTCATGTCGGTTTCAATGAAACCCGGTGCCACCGCATTCACCGTCACACCGCGTGGAGCCACCTCCTGTGCCAGGGCTTTTGTGGCACCTATCAGCGCAGCCTTTGCCGCACTGTAGTTAGCCTGACCAGCCATACCTTTCAGACCCGATAGCGAAGCCATGTTCACGATACGTCCGCCTCGGCGGCGCGGCATCATGTGCTTCAGCAACCGGCGCGTGATATAGAAAAAGCCGTTGAGGGTCGTATCGAGCACCGTGTGCCACTCATCGTCGCCCATCATAAACATCACGTTATCCCGACGGATTCCGGCGTTGTTCACCAGCACCGAGATATAGTCGTCGGGGTGTGATGCCTCCCATTGGTCGAGAGCCTTTTCCACCTCTTCCTTCTTACTCACGTCGAAGGGCAGCAGTTCAGCCTTTCCGCCTAATTCCTCAATCAGCCGTTTCGTCTCTTCAGCCGCATCAGCATTGCGCTGATAGTTGATAACCACGGGCATTCCGGCCTCAGCCAATTTCAGGCAAACAGCCCTGCCCAAACCTCGGGACCCGCCCGTCACAAGTGCATATTTCATGCGATATTTTATCTTTTATGTGTTATTTAAAGTGCAAAGGTACGAAAAAAACAATTAAATTCACCGAAAAGCAATCCCTTTTCAGTTTTTTTTCATAATTTTGCAAACATAGCAAGTATAAGTATGTGGAAATGTACTACCGGCCAAGTGGTGAAGGAACTCCCGTTTACTCGAATAAGCCCCAAGAAGGACGTGTTGTCATTTTAAGTGATAACTTTGAGAAATCTCAGGGCATGAAACATGAACCACATATAGATTCGGATATTTCGATGGCTGCTGACGAGCGGGAGGAGAGGTAAAATAGAAAGATGTGGCAAGCTCACAGCCCCCTGTGACATGTCGCAATAGATAAAGTTATCAAATCACAGATTAACGAAAAACTTCTAGAGAATATGTATATACCACCATTTACGATAACGTCTGTTTATGCTGCGTTGTTTGTTTGATGCAATGGATATTTATGAAGACGATGAATGGGAACTTCACGATAAACTGCACGATAAATTTCCGCAGTTATCAGAGAAAGCCTTTGAAGTCCTATATTCGCCAAAAAACCGAATGATTAGGGGGTTGAAAACAAAAAATAAGGATTTTGTGGGCAAAGAATAAGGATTTGGGGACGAAAAAACCCTGTATTGCTCATCAAAAGATAATGATTTGAAGTGCAACACAGGGTCAGTTGGGAGGCAAAAGATAGGGTTTTGAAATGCAAATCATATTGCTTTGCCCTCAAAAAAACGGCGATTTCATCGGCGATTTTTATCCTCATCAAGGGATAATATCAGGTAAAAAAGTTCACCTGAGAATTGAACACGGAGGAGGAAACCGGGCATAAAGAGTCGGCGGGGGTGAATTGATTCGGTTCGGAATGTTAAGGTTTTTCATAATTAAAACTGATTTAAAAGGTGAAGTAACGGGCATTTTTCGCACAAAGATAAGGCGGAAGCGCCCAGTGAGTTTGGGCACATCCGTCTAAAACGGTCCTCTCTGTCAACAGGCCACAGGGAATAATCGGTTTCGCGCTTTCAACTTGCGACAATAAATTCAGAATCGGCATGCTACAGGCGAAACCGGCGAAATCGAAAGTATGAATACGATTGTGCCGGACGAATGAGAATAAAGACTGCACCGGCCAAAATGGCTGGTGCAGTCTTTAATTTGTTTATTCTTTTAAGCCTGTGGCTTAGAAATCCATTTTGTCGAGTTCGTCGGTGAATCCCTTCGGCTCATTCGAAGGCTCATGATACTCATCATTACGACGGTCGAAACGCTGGCCGTTCCTTTCAGGACGCGGACGGCGCTCGCCGCGGTCACCACGCTCGCTGCGCTGACCGTTGCGCTGCCTCTCAGGACGATCTCCACGCGGACGACGCTCACGCTCTACATATCCCTCGGGCTTCGGAATGAGCACACGGTGAGAGAGTTTGTACTTGCCTGTCTTCGGGTCAATCTCAAGGAGCTTCACGTTAATCTTGTCACCTTCCTTCAGACCAGCCTCTTCGACAGTCTCCAGACGCTTCCAGTCAATTTCAGAAATGTGGAGCAGACCATCCTTACCCGGCATAATCTCTACGAAACAGCCGTAAGGCATGATGCTTCGAACGGTTCCCTCGTAGACTTCGCCAACCTCTGGTACAGCCACAATCGACTTGATTTTGCGGACGGCGGCATCGATACTCTCCTTGTTGGGAGCCGACACCTGGACAATGCCCTTGCCGTCAATCTCGTCGATGGTGATGACAGAACCTGTCTCTTCCTGCATCTGCTGGATAATCTTTCCGCCAGGACCGATGACGGCACCGATGAATTCCTTCGGAATATCGAACTGCTCGATGCGTGGAACCTGGGGTTTCAGTTCTGCACGTGGCTCGCTGATGGTATCGGTGATGCACTTCAGAATGTGCTCACGGCCGGCCTTGGCCTGCATGAGGGCTTTTTCAAGAATCTCGAACGACAGACCGTCGCACTTGATGTCCATCTGGGTAGCGGTCAGACCGTCCTTTGTACCGGTGGTCTTGAAGTCCATGTCGCCCAGGTGGTCCTCGTCACCAAGAATGTCGCTGAGCACAGCATACTTTTCTTCACCAGGATTCTTGATCAGACCCATTGCAATTCCCGAAACGGGTTTCTTCATGGGAACACCGGCATCCATCAAGGCCAGCGTGCCGGCACATACGGTTGCCATAGACGAAGAACCGTTAGACTCGAGAATCTGACTTACCAGACGTACGGTATAGGGGAAGTCTGCGGGAATCTGACCCTTCAGTCCACGCCATGCCAGATGGCCGTGGCCAATCTCGCGACGGCCTACGCCGCGCTGTGCTTTAGCCTCGCCGGTACAGAACGGGGGGAAGTTATAGTGAAGGAGGAAGCGCATGTAACTTTTCTCGAGCACATCGTCGACCAGTTTTTCATCGAGTTTGGTACCCAAGGTACAGGTGGAAAGGCTCTGAGTCTCACCACGGGTGAAAATTGCACTTCCGTGAGGCATGGGCAGCGGAGAAACCTCGCACCAGATGGGGCGGATCTCGTCGCACTTACGACCGTCGAGACGGATACCCTCGTCGAGGATGCAGCGGCGCATGGCATCGCGCTCCACGTCGTGGTAATAACGATCCATCATGGCCTCGTACTCCTCGTCAGAGATTTCGGCGTTCTCAGCGTTTTCTGCATTTTCGGAGCGCTCAGCGAAGAACTTCTCCTTGAAATCGGCCAGCAACTTCTCGAAAGCCTCAGCACGTGCATGCTTCTCGAGTGCCTGCTTGGTGATGTCGTAGGCGGGCTGATAGAGTTCTTTGTTCATCTGCTCGCGCAGAGCCTCGTCGTTCACCTCGTGGTCGTACTCGCGCTTCACGTCCTTGCCGAGTTCCTTGCTCAGCTCTGTCTGCAGCTCACACATGGGCTTGATGGCCTCCATGGCAGCTTTCAGGGCACCAATCATGTCCTGCTCGGTCACTTCCTTCATCTCGCCTTCCACCATCATGATGTTTTCGGCCGAGGCACCCACCATGATGTCCATGTCGGCCTCCTTCATCTGCTCGAAGGTAGGATTGATGACATACTCGCCGTTGACACGGGCAACGCGGACTTCAGAGATTGGGCACTCGAAAGGAATATCTGAACAAGCCAGAGCGGCTGAAGCAGCAAAGCCAGCCAATGCGTCGGGTTGGTCTACTCCGTCGGCAGAGAGCAACATCACGTTAACAAATACCTCAGCGTGATAGTTTGAGGGGAAGAGGGGACGAAGCACACGGTCGACCAGTCGCGAGGTCAGAATCTCGTTGTCGCCGGCCTTGCCTTCGCGCTTCGTGAATCCGCCGGGGAAACGTCCGGCAGCGGAATACTGTTCTCTGTAGTCAACCTGCAAAGGCATGAAATCTGTTCCGGGAACTGCATCCTTTGCGGCACAAACAGTGGCCAGCAACACAGTGTTGTTCATACGCAGAACAACGCTTCCGTCGGTCTGTTTTGCCACTTTCCCGGTTTCAATGGTGATGGTCCTGCCATCAGCCAATTGAAGGGTTTTCGTAATTACGTTCATCTAAAAATACTTATTGTTTTAACTTAACATCAAAATGCGAATGACAATCCTTCGCATAAAAATCCGTGCAAAGGTACGGAAAAGAAAATGAACAAACGAATAAAAACGTCATTATTATCTTTTTTTTACCATTTAGGGGGCAGTATGAGCAAAGAAAAAGGCTGCATTTTTTTGTTTTGTTTCTAAATTGCACTATCTTTTCATAAGAAAAGGCGGCACTCGGAAATACAAAACGAAAAAAACGATTTTTTGTTTTGTTATTTCTCTCGTTTGGATAAATTTCTCACGCTCAAGAATACAAAAAATAATTTTGCATTCTCTTCGCTAAACCGAAATTTTGCACTATCTTTGCACCCAACATAAGAAAAAAAAATAGTAAAAATGAAGAAGACACTTTTCAAGACAATAGTTGCAGGAGCCGCCGTATTGGCACTCACTGCCTGCAACAAAGAGAAATTCCACATTACGGGCAACATCACTGAGGCCAAGGACTTGATGCTCTATTTTGAAAACATCAGCCTCGACGGACCTGTGGCGGTCGACTCGGTGAAACTCGGCGAAGACGGACACTTCGACTTCTCGGATAGCAGGCCCGAGGCCCCTGAGTTCTATCGTCTGCGCATAGCCAACCAGTTTGTGAGCCTCAGCGTCGACTCCACAGAAACCATCACCATTAAGGCCCAATATCCCACCATGTCGACAGGATATACCGTGGAAGGTTCTGAAAACTGCGAGACCATCAAGACACTTTCGCTGAAAAACATCGCTCTGTTCAACAGCATTGTTGCCATCCAGCAAAATCCACAGCTGGGCTTAGAGGCCACCAACGACAGCATCCGCAAAACAGTTGAAGCCTACAAACAAGATATCAAGCAGAACTACATCTTCAAGGCACCCATGAAATCGAGCAGCTATTTCGCGCTCTTCCAGACATTGGGCAACATGCTGATATTCAACCCCCGAGAGAACAAGGACGACATCAAGGCATTTGCCGCCGTGGCCACCTCGTGGGACACCTTCTATCCGAACTCGCTGCGCAAAGAGAACTTGCACAACATCACCATGGAGGGCATGAAGAACATACGCATCATCGAAAGCAAGTATAACATGCAGATCGACCCGAGCAAGGTGAATACCTCCGGCGTTCTCGACATCGAACTGATCAACAACAAGGGACAAGTGAGCAAACTGAGCGACCTGAAGGGAAAGGTGGTACTGCTTGACTTCCACGCCTTTGCATCCGAAGAGAGCACCGCCCGCATCATGAAATTGCGCGAAGTCTATAATAAGTATCATGCACAGGGATTTGAAATATATCAGGTCAGTGTGGATCCCAATGAACATTTCTGGAAACAGCAGACCGAAGCCCTGCCGTGGGTAAGTGTACGCGACCCTGAGGGGATTGATTCGAAGCTCATGCAGACCTTTAACGTGCAGAGCTTCCCGACATTCTTTACCGTTGGACGCGACAACCTGCTTCACAAGCGCGACGCACAAATCAAGGATCTGGACGTAGAGATTCAAAGTTTACTTTAAAAACACAACGATATGACGAAAGGCATACTGACAACATTCCTGCTGTTCAGTATGCCTTTTGTGCTTCCTGCAACAGCAGAAGAGAAAGCCGACAGCGCCGTCTTCTCACTTCGCCAGGTGAACGACACGCTCCACTTTCTGGAACTCAGAAGCAAAGAACAGGTGAACAAATGGCGGCTGCCCTACCCCGTTTACCAATTCCAGACAGGCGATGTGGACGGTGACGGAAAAACGGATGCCATGGTAGGTGTCATCAAAAGCACCCGCTACTTCCCCGAAAAAGCCCGGCGCCTCTTCATTTTCAAGAACTATGAGGGACATGTGAGGGCACTTTGGCTGGGTTCGCGTTTGGGGGGTATTCTTCAGGATTTCCGCTATGTCAACGGACTCATTCGCAGTCTGGAGACCACTACCGACAACCGCTACGTGGTGGCCGAGTACCAGTGGGAACACTTCGGCATGGGTTTCGTCCGGTTCTTGGCCAAAAACGTCAGCCGTGAAAAAGCCTTACAGATTTTCAACCAATGAACATTAACATTAAACATTCAATATTATGAGAAAAGCAATTCTATTCGCCCTTTTGCTCTTCACGATGGGAGCAAGCGCACAACAACTGAAGCCTTCACGCCTGGATGTGGAAAAACTCAATGGGAAGATAGACCTCAAACAGGACATCTCCGGTTACAGTCTCAGCGATCTGCGCATCCTGCGCAATGCCTTCTCTGCCCGTCAGGGCTACTGTTTCATGAATGCAGACTTGCGCGGCATCTTCAGCAGCACATCTTGGTACAACACCGTATTGGAAAAACGATTCTGGGACAGTGAGGAATACAACGAAAGCGGAGAAAAGAACGCCAAGCGTAATGCCATGCCCCCCATCAGTTACACCAAGGAGGAACAGGCCTTTATGGATAAGCTGAAGGCGCGTGAGGATGAACTGAAAGCCAACAATTTCCCCGGTACTGCCGGACAACTGGTGAACATCGCCAATATCGTGAACCCCTTCCAGCTTTCTACCTTCGACCCGCGGCTGCAGAAAGCCCTCAGCCGCCAGGGATTTGCCATTGTGCCCGGAGAAGAAGACCAGCTGTTCCACGTCTATGAGCGCAACGACTATCACAACTTCCCCAGCTTTGTCACCACCGACCTTTTCCTGCAGGCCTTCCACATGTATTTCGACTGCCTGCTGCGCGACGTTGAACAGCAAAAGCTTCTTCCCGTGATGACCGAATTCAGCAAGACGGCACATCAGGAAATGAGCAAGATTGTCAGCCAGACGAAGAATGCCGACATAAAGGCTGCCGCCGAATACGACATGGCTTTCTTTGCCATTGCCCACACGCTGCTCACGGGCAAACAGACGCTTGCCGTCCCTGCCGCCTACAAGGAAAAGATCAGTCAGGAAATCGCCAATGTCAAGAAAGCCGATATCGACTATTCGGAATTTCTGGGCTATACGCCTGAAAACGAAATGCCAAAATATTTCTACAGCACTTATCGGCCCCGCGGTCATTACACTCGGTCGGAAAGCCTGAAAAACTATTTCATGGGAATGATGTGGCTACAGAGTGCTCCCTTCGGCACGGAGATGACTCCCTATCTGAAGAGTGCACTGCTCATCGCCGATGTCATCGGCAAGAACGAAAAACTGCATCGGCTCTATGAAACCGTTAACCAGCCCGTCACCTTCCTGATGGGCCAGACCGACAACGTATCGCTGCTACAGGTCTATCAGCTGATGAAGGAGCAGAACCTAACGCTTGAGGAATGTTTCAAAAACAAGGGTAAACTTGCAAAAATCCGCCAATCCATCGAGGATTTGGATAGTAAGCAGACACATATCAAACCCAAGTTCCTTGCATCCAGCAAGGTGAAACTCAACGTGATTCCACAGCGTTATCAACCCGATGCCGAAGTGCTGCAGGAGATGGTGGACTACGACAACAAACCTACGCTCCGCCCCGAGCCAACCGGGCTCGACGTGCTCGCTGCCATCGGCATTCAGTCTGCAGAGCGCATCCTGCTGAAAGAACTCAACGAACAGAAACGCTGGAACAAGTACGAAGAGAACCTGCAACGCATGAAACAGCGGATGAAGGAGATTGACTGGAACTGCTGCGTGGCCAACCGTTGGATAGCCTCCACCCAAGACGTTACGGCCGTTCCCGAGGGCGCACCCTATTTCATGAAGACACAGCAATGGGACAAGAAGACGCTCAACAGTGCTTTGGCCTCCTGGGCAGAACTCAAACATGATGCCATTCTCTATGCCAAGCAGCCATTCGGTGCCGAATGCGGCGGCTACGGCGTGCCGGAGCCTATCACCCGCGGTTATGTAGAGCCCAACATTGCCTACTGGACGAAAGCCCTCGAACTGATTGACGCCACCAATTCGCTGCTCCAGAAATACGACCTCACCACCGAGAAGAGCAAGAGTTGCACCGAGGAACTGCGCGACAAGGCCGAGTTCCTGCTCAACTGCAGCAAGAAGGAACTGGCAGGGAAGCGCCTCAGCGACGAAGAATACGGTCAGGTGGAATCCATCGGCTCTGCCTTCGAGTACATCACCCTGCACCTGATCCAGCAGAAAGACGAGTATCTGAATGGATGGGATGCCGTAGAGGGTGCTGACAAGAAGATCAGTCTGGTAGCCGATGTCTATACGGCTAATGCCGACAACAACCCCAATCCGGCAGTCGTCTACGAAGCCGTGGGACCTGCTCACGAGATTTATGTGGTCGTAGAAATAGAAGGCTACCTATATCTCACCCGTGGCGCCGTCTTCTCCTACCGTGAATTCCATGAGGCCCTCGATACCCCGCGCATGACCGACGAGGAATGGCAGGAACAACTGCAAACGAAGCCCAACAAGGGTATTCCCGAATGGATGCAGGAAATCATCGTGCCACTCAACGGCAAATCACTCGACAACGAGAAGATTTTCTATAGTTCCGGTTGCTGATTAAATAATGCAGAGTGAAGAAGTTTTGGGCGGGCTTCGCCCTTGAAATTATATTTAAAATTAAGTTTAAAATTCCTTGGAAAAATACTAAGTGATAATTCTAAATATAATTTTAAGTATAATTTCGAGCGAAGCGACCAGAGGAAAAATAAAGAGTGAAGAATCATTTTCCGACATATTGCCTCCAGGCTGTTATAGCGATATTCGTATTCACAGCCACAATATCCGCCTCAGCAAAGGCGGCAGCCGATTCATCACTCTTCACTCTTCACTCTTCACTTAAAGACACTCTTAACTCTTCACTTAACACCGACACCATAGAGGTGCTCTTTACCGGCGACATCCTGCTCGACCGTGGCGTCCGCCAGCGCATTGAACATATCGGCATTGAGCGTCTTTTCTCGAAAGGCATCGATTCGCTGTTCCGTCAGGCGGATTACGTGGTGGGCAACCTGGAATGCCCTGCCACCAAGACCATTCAGCCAAACTTCAAGAAATTCGTTTTCCGTGCAGAACCCGAATGGCTCTCCGTGCTCCGCGAGCATCACGTCACCCATCTCAACCTGGCCAACAATCACAGCATCGACCAGGGACGCGCGGGACTGGTGGACACCTGGCAGAATATCCGTAAGGCAGGAATGACGCCCGTAGGGGCGGGCAATAACTTGGAAGAAGCCATCCAGCCCGTGCTTATTTGTGATAATCCCCGACCCGTATGGCTGTTTGCCTCGCTGCGGCTGACGCTCGAAAACTATTCCTTCCTGCCCGACAAGCCATGTGTCAGTCAGGAAAACATCGATTCGCTCTGCCAGCGAATCTTCCGTCTGCGCCATTCGCAGCCCGAAGCCTATATCATCGTCAGCCTCCATTGGGGCGGCGAACATACCTTGAAGCCCGTTCCCCAGCAGCGCAAGGAGGCCCGCCAACTCATTGATGCCGGAGCCGACGTGCTCATCTGCCATCACACCCACACCCTGCAGACCATCGAGGACTACAACGGCCACCGCATCTACTACAGCATCGGCAACTTCATCTTCGACCAGCAGCGCCCCATCAACACCCGGGCCTGCATGGTCCGCCTGAAAATCACGCGAGAATCCTCCCTGATAGAGACGATTCCCGTGGAAATCCGCAAATGCGTGCCGTATTTGATATTTAATAAGTAACACATCAAAAGGCTCCCAATAGGCGATTTGCTTCTTCGGAGCCTGATATTACAAGAGAAATTTCCCCTTTCCGTTCCTTATATAAGAAATAATTTGTATCTTTGCAGAATAGAAAACCTTTTGAAAACAGAAAAGAACTTGGAAGAGAACAAAATTATCATCTATCAGACCGAGGACGGACAGACGCAGATTGATGTGCGTTTGAAGAATGAGACCGTGTGGCTGACGCAAAAGCAAATAGCCGAATTGTTTGGCACCAAGAGGCCGGCAATCACAAAGCATTTGAAGAACATATATTCTTCAGAGGAACTTGATGAACAAAGCACATGTTCCATTTTGGAACACATGGGTAATGATGGGAAACAGGTATATAGCACAAGATATTATAATCTCGATGCTATTATATCTGTTGGATATCGCGTGAATAGTAAGAATGCTACTCATTTTCGTCAATGGGCTAACAACGTTCTTAGAAACTATCTCGTCAAGGGCTATGCCGTCAACGAACGCATCCACAAGGAGCAGATTGGTGAGTTGCGCCAGTTAGTGGGGATGCTGGGGCGTACCATCCAGAGCCAGCCTGTACTCTCTACCGATGAAACCAACGCCCTCTTCGAGGTGGTAACCGACTATAGTTATGCCCTCGACACCCTCGACAACTACGATTACCAACGGCTGACCATCGAGAAGACCACGAAGGAAGAACCCTTCCACGCTACTTACGAGAATGCGATGGAAGAAATTAACCAGTTGAGGGAGAAATTCGGTGGTTCCATTCTCTTTGGCAATGAGAAGGATGATTCCTTCAAGAGCAGCATCGGACAAATATACCAGACCTTTGGGGGCAAGGAACTCTATCCCAGCGTAGAGGAGAAGGCCGCCATGCTGCTCTATCTCGTCACCAAGAACCATTCGTTCAGCGACGGCAACAAACGCATTGCCGCCACGCTCTTCCTGTGGTTCCTCAACGGCAACCGCATTCTCTATCGTGCCGACGGTTCAAAGCGTATTCCTGACAACACCCTTGTTGCCCTCACCCTGATGATAGCCGAGAGCCGTACGGAGGAAAAGGACGTAATGGTGAAGGTTGTAGTAAACCTGATTAATCAGCAGAATTAGTGTAAATGTAATATTTTATAGTGACAGCATCGGCAACTTCATCTTCGACCAGCAGCGCCCCATCAACACCCGTGCCTGTATGGTCCGCCTGAAAATATCGCGGGAATCATCCCATGTAGAGACGATTCCCGTTGAAATCCGCAAATGCGTTCCGTATCTGTTGTGAACCCCTGTTCACACTTACTTTTTCTTGTCCTCCAAGTATCGGCGTTTCTTCGCACTCGTTGGCCGAGCCTCCTTGGCGGCCTTGGCAGCAGCACGGGCGGCGTTCTCGGCCTTTCGCTTCTTGGCCGCAGCCTGACTGGCCCTGCGCTTGGCATCGCGTATTCGCGTCTGTTCCTTCCATTTCTCGCGCCGCTGCTCACGAGCCTCCTTCTTTTTCGCCTCACGCTCTTCAACCTCTGCCTTACGCTGTTCCTTTTCTTCCTCCATGCGGGCTAATACACGGGCCTGGTATTCGGGGTTCGACAGGATATACTTTCTTGATGGCATGGCAAGGATGTCGAGAGCCATCTTCGCAGCCTTCTGCCGTGCATAGCGCCAACTCTTGCTCACGGCCTCGCACAGCACCGACCCGTCAGAGAGCATGGCCTTCGCCCGGTGCAGCCCGTCGGCGGTCTGTTCCATTTCCAGCGCGAGCCGTCGCCCGTCGGTTTTCTGCACGATGTCGTCGGCCTGAGCCAGCAGGTCGCGGTTGCGCCTCCGGTGCGTCAGCAGATGCTCCGTTTCGCCGATGATGTATTTCGAGATAAACCACTGGCGCGTTTCCTCGTCGAGTGTCGTCACGTAGCCATAGATGGCATAGACGAAGATGTGCTTATGTTTCGGGTATGTCGAACTTCTCACCGGCGCGGGCAAACTGCCGCAAGTGCCATTCGTCGAACTGCCGCTCCAGCCGTTCTTGGCGGAACATGTTACCCAGCACGTGCTGCAGGCGCTTGCCGTCGCCGGCGGCATAGCGAAACAGCACATCGCCCACCATACCCTTGAAGACAAACATCCCTGCAAACACATAGCGGCTGTTGCCCTTGCCTTCCTCTTCGTAAAAAGAACTGTGTGTCAACACCTCACGAAGGCGGGCGCGCGAGAACATCCGCCGCAAGTCATTGAACAGCGGATATTCCCACTTCTTGAAGTTGTCTTTAGAATGAGGTTGTTGTTGCCGTTTCTCGTCTTCCATCTTGCACGGGCAGGCGGAGTCGAACCACCTCTGTCGGATTGGAAGCCGACCGTCAGGCCCCGAAAACCTGTGTGCTGCCGTTACACTAAGCCCGCATTTTACTTGAGCGGGTGACGGGAATCGAACCCGCGCCTGCGCACTGGAGGTACGCCGAATCAAGATCTGAAGTCTTGCGTGCTGCCACTACACTACACCCGCATGCTCACGATGCAAAGGTACGAAAAAACTGCAAACATCGCAAATTATCACCGAAATATTTGGAACTTTTCGGATTATTCCCTATCTTTGCATCGAAGATGCGAAGATTATTTAACTCGGGCTTGTCCCGATCGCGAGCGTGCGACGGAGGTCACGGCAGGGGGTAGCGTTTATCTGCGTTCACAGCCCTGTGCGACAGCAAAGGAAAGGCCGGGAGAGACGGTGCAAGGGCGGGGAACAGAAAGCGTGTGCTATTAAGCTGCATAGGGATATGGAGGCAAGTGTGCATGGCTGCCGCTCATAGATAGGCACATGGTAAAAGGCGTCTCTCCACATGGTGGCACTTCTCCTCATCCTCCTGAACATGTTCAAATGCGGACGGAAGAGCCTACAAAAGACCAATAGCGTATGAAGACCTGAAGACTGTATTCGTTCTGGCAAAGCATTTTTAAACTGATCCTTATAGCATGAATGGCGATTGTCATTCCTGCCAGTTCTTTAGTTGCGCAGGACTATCAGCCTTTGGAAATCAAAAATATCAGGCCTGCTGACATCCTGCCTATAGTAGGACAAGTGGAGGCGTGAGATAAAAAGGTGTATAATCGCATAGAACATCTCAGAATAGCTGAAGCCACCAGAATCAGAGATATGATGAGAAAATATGGTGCTGGTAATCACTCTCCAGAAGAATATCAACAACTAATGAATAGACTTAATACTGGAATGCTTCTAGAGACCCCAAAATGATATAGTAACTATGAGGTAATCTGATGAGACTGAGCTACTACACCATCTAACCACTCACATAATGAGCGAGATATACTAAATACACTTATAGAACATGCAAATTTTAAGGTAGTAGGGTTCTGCGTCAATTTGGGTGGTAACTTATTGTTGTATTATTTAACTAAATACTTGATAATCAACATATTAGTTAACAAAATAAAGTTGCAGATGTGCATTATTTTTCGTATCTTTGTATGTGACCCCAAATCAGAAAAAA
>JAFRPY010000077.1 GCA_017428925.1 Prevotella sp.
ACCGCTCCATCGATAACTTTGCCACAAACCTGCTTGCGGGACTTATTGCGTACAACCTGCTGCCAAAGAAACCATCAATGAACATTGAAATCATTGACAAAAGCAGAATTCTTGCATAAGGCTTAAGTCGAACTCACGTTATGTTACTTTGCCATCTCCTAGCACATCATCTTTATTTGCATCTGTAACTTGTGTATCTCCTACCCATAAATTGTATTTTGCAACTTTTTCAATTACTACGCCAAAAGCCGTTGTAGTTGTATTTTTGTAACAAATACAATCTTTATAGCCATATTTATCAATATCTATTATTTCTGCACCTACTGGCTCTGTTATAGTTAATGCTGAGTTTATTGTAATAGTACCTTTTGAAAATATATAACCTGTAGTTTCAACTTTTCCAACATTTTCTCCAATTGAAATATTACCATTACATTCAATATAAACATTAGTATTATAAGTATTAGTATCACTCTTATTCACTTTAAGAACACCACTATCAATAGTCAAATTACCATTATCTACCAATAGGTAGTGTTCTAATGTAATATTACCATCAAGTTTAAGATTTCCGTTCAAAACATAGATGCTACAATCGCCACCTTCAATGGTAACATTTCCAGTTATGTTTAAATCTATACCATTTGATTGAATTAGAACTTTATGATAATCTTTTAAAGTATTTCCTACTACTGACTGTGTAATCGTTGCATTATTAAATGTTAATGTACTTGTTTCAGAATTGTAACTTACCTTCCCATCACCAAGCACATTACTCGCATTCGCACTCGTCACCTGCACACTGCCAACCCATAAGTTATAGGTTTCTTGTGCCCATGCCCCCGATGCTATCGCCACGAGAGCCAACAAAAGAGTAAAGATTCTTTTTCTCATAGTCGTTATTTTTGTTCAGTTAATATTTTGCCAACAAAGATATAAGGAAAGTCAACAAGTGGACTGACAAAACAAGAAAATCGACTGACAAAACGCGTTTTGTCAGTCGATTTTCTACTATTTTCGCAAATTTATCGACCAGTCTTCGATGTTATCCACTCCTTGGGCGACAGTCCGGTGGTGGCCTTGAAGACGCGGAAGAAGGTGCGCTCGTTGGCAAAGCCCGACTTGACGTAGAGGTTCACAACCTTCTCGTCGGGCGAGGCGAGCATCAGCTGTTTGGCGTGTTCAATGCGGAAGGTGTTGAGGTATTGCGAGAACGAACAGCCCTTCATGGCGTTGATGCAGTCGGAGATATAACGGCTGTTGGTGCCGACGCGGACGGCTATGTCGTTAAGTTTGAGGTCGGGATTGAGGAACAACTGCTCATTTTTCACGATTTCATCGATTTTTTCCAGTAGTTTCTTTCCCGTTTCGGCATCGCTTGGTGCCGATGTTTCTGCTGTGGGTATGCTCTTGCGCCTGCGCTGCAACCTGATGACAATGATGATGATTGCCATTACGGCGAGGATGGCCAGTATGCACAAAGTCCAACACCACCACGAAGCGGTTTCCGAGAAACGCCCCCGTTCACCAATATGTACGACGTAGGCGGTGGCATGCGGCTCGAAATGATCATCATAGATTCCGCCTGCAAATATCAAGTCACCCTCTTCGGTTAGCACCGGACGTGTGCGGGCCGATAGGAACTTCGGACCGGTGTAGTAAATGGTGACAGGTGCCGGCGACTGTGAATAGTCGATGCGGGCCACGTAGAGGCGGTAGTCTTTGTCGCAGCCCGTCAGATAGAAACGCTGCGACAGCGTGTCGGCCACGGGATAGGTCAGCCATTCTATTTTACCCCCTTTCCCCTCCATGGGCAGCTTGCCGTCGGTAGGCAGCAGGTCGAACTCCGTTCCTCGGACACGCGCTATGGCCACCTGTCCCTTGCTGTTCTGCACAGGGAAAAGATAGGCATACTTGCCCTTGTCCTCGTTACCGATGAATGCTGGCCGCATGGGGTCGCACTCGTTGTGCATTGTGTAGGGGCGCCAGGTGTCGAAAAGCGGCACATGCAGCGATTCCCCCTTGAGCCGGTCAACAACAATTGTGTCGATAGGGCAGCCCTTGTCATCCATCGCGCCCACGATGAGCACATCGTCGGCCGCATAACGGAACATCAGCGGGTAGGTACGGGGTGTGGACACTTCCTTGACAAAAGAGAAGTGTTTTGTGCCGTCGAACACCTCCACGGCATCGTCAGCATACCAGTTGCCGCTGATGATGACATGGCCGTCGGCCAACGCTGTGGCTGTGGCCCGTGCCCGCTTTTTGTTCAGGCATCCGAAACCGCGGAAACTGTGCGTCGCGGGGTCGTAGCACTCCACGCCGAAGGTCTGGCCGATGCCCATCGGCTGCTCGTGTCCGCCGGCAATCATCACCTGTCCCGATTTCTGTATCCATGCAAAGCCGTTGTCGTGGGTATATACGGTATTCACCTGGTGCCATTTCCCGTCGCTGAAGTATTCTGCTGTCTGTGTGGGCACAAAGTCCGAGGTGTGTCCGCCCACCACGACGACCTCGCCGCCAACGTAGAATGCCGAATGGCTGAATCGTGGTGTGTTGAGGTTGGGCAGTCGTTCGGTCTCTGCTTTCACCATCCGGCATGGGTTTGTTGCTGCATTCAAGTGGATGGCAACAATGCTCAGCAGGATGGTTATGACATGTCTGGTTTTCATGCTTACTGAGATTTTGGCGCCAAAAGTAATAAAAATTCTTGATTCTTGATTCCCGATTCTTCATTTTTTTTGTATCTTTTGAGAAGATACTTTCGTTCGACAATGAAAATTAAAATGATTTTTATTTTGCATTGTGCTCACTAAATCGTATCTTTGCACGAAATTAGGAAGTTCATGGAAGAAAAGAACCAATATGTGCGACAGGTGGCGGAGCAGAAGTATGAGTTCGGTTTCACCACAGATGTACATACTGAAATCATAGAGAAGGGGCTGAACGAGGACATCGTCAGGCTCATCTCTGCCAAGAAGGGTGAGCCGGAATGGATGCTCGACTTCCGCCTGAAGGCGTTCCGCTACTGGCAGGAACAGACCGAACCCCGATGGGGACATGTACACGTGCCGCCCATCGACTATCAGGCCATCAGCTACTATGCCGACCCGACCCCCTCCAAACCTCCCCGGGGGGAGGCTTCGGGGTACCCCCCCTCAGGGGATACGGAGGGGGGGCTTGACCCTAAGCTTGTCGAGACTTTCGACAAATTGGGCATTCCCTTGGAAGAGCGGCTGGCCCTGAGCGGCAATACCGCCGTGGATGCCATCATGGACTCGGTGAGCGTGAAGACCACCTTTAAGGAGAAACTGCGCGAGAAGGGGGTGATTTTCTGTTCCATCGGCGATGCCATCAAGGAGCATCCCGACTTGGTGAGGCAGTATCTGGGTACGGTGGTTCCCTATCGTGACAATTTTTATGCTGCGTTGAATTCGGCTGTCTTTAGCGACGGTTCATTTGTGTATATTCCCAAGGGTGTGCGCTGTCCGATGGAACTGAGCAGTTATTTCCGCATCAATGCCCGTAACACGGGACAGTTCGAGCGCACGCTGATTATTGCCGACGATGATTCGTACGTCAGCTATTTGGAAGGCTGTACGGCTCCGATGCGCGACGAGAACCAACTGCATGCGGCCATCGTGGAGATTGTGGTGATGGACCGTGCCGAAGTGAAATACTCCACTGTTCAGAACTGGTATCCCGGCGATGAAAATGGTAAGGGTGGTGTGCTGAATCTTGTGACCAAGCGTGGCGACCTGCGCGGCGTTGATTCGAAACTCTCGTGGACCCAGGTGGAAACGGGAAGTGCCATTACGTGGAAATATCCATCGTGTGTGTTGCGGGGCGACAATTCTGTGGCCGAATTCTATTCCGTTGCCGTGACCAATAACTATCAGGAGGCCGACACAGGCACGAAGATGATTCATATCGGGCGCAATACCAGGAGCACCATCATCTCGAAGGGCATATCCGCCGGACACTCGCAGAACTCCTACCGCGGACTGGTGCGTGCGGCATCGACTGCCGATAACGCTCGTAACTATTCGAGTTGCGACTCGCTGCTATTAGGCTCCGACTGCGGTGCCCACACTTTCCCCTATATGGATGTACATAACGATACGGCAATCTTCGAGCACGAGGCCACGACGAGTAAAATCAGCGAGGACCAGCTGTTCTATTGCAACCAGCGCGGCATCCCCACCGAGCAGGCTGTCGGCCTGATTGTCAACGGCTATGCCAAGGAAGTGTTGCAGAAACTGCCTATGGAGTTTGCTGTTGAGGCTCAGAAACTGTTGAGCGTCTCGTTGGAAGGTACGGTGGGGTGAGTGAAGAATCGGGCTTAAAGTCGAAATGTCGTAATGACGAAATGTCGTAATAACGTAATGACGTAATAACGAAAAAACGAAATAAAAAACAGTGTTAGAAGTCAAGAATTTGCACGCCAGGATTGGCGATAAGGAAATATTAAGGGGCATCGACCTCGTGATAAAGGATGGTGAGACGCATGCCATCATGGGACCTAACGGTTCGGGAAAATCGACGCTGAGTGCTGTTCTCGTGGGTAATCCGCTCTATGAGGTTACTGAGGGCGAGGCGTGGTTCAATGGCAAGAACCTGCTGGAGATGAAGCCAGAGGACCGTGCACACGAGGGACTGTTCCTCTCGTTTCAGTATCCTGTGGAAATTCCTGGTGTGTCGATGACCAACTTCATGAAGGCCGCCATCAATGCCAAGCGACAGTATGAAGGCAAGGAGCCGCTGAAGGCTGCCGACTTCCTCAAACTGATGCGCGAGAAGCGAAAGATTGTAGAACTGGATGCAAAACTCTCCAACCGTTCTGTAAACGAAGGCTTCAGCGGCGGAGAGAAGAAGCGGAACGAGATTTTCCAGATGGCCATGCTCGAACCGAAACTGTCTATTCTCGACGAGACAGACTCTGGTCTTGACGTTGATGCCATGCGCATTGTGGCCGAGGGCGTGAACAAGCTGTCGACGCCTGAAACATCGTGCATTGTCATCACTCACTACGACCGTCTGTTAGAGATGATTCGTCCACAGTATGTGCACGTGCTCTATAAAGGACGGATAGTGAAGACAGGTGGCCCTGAACTTGCGCGTGAGATTCAGGAACATGGCTACGACTGGATAAAGGAGACGTTATAATGTAGAATGTAGAGTGTAGGATTATGAATACTTCTGTCCAGCAGTATATTGACTTGTATAGGCAAGCTGAAGGTATTATAAAGGCTCATTCTGCGGAGCCCATGAATGCTGTACGCGATGGGGCTTTCGCCGACTTTCAGCGACTGGGTTTCCCCTCGAAGAAGGAGGAACGCTATAGGTATACAGATATGGCTGCACTCTTTGAGCCGGATTATGGCTTGAACCTGAACCGATTTGAGATTCCTGTGGATCCCTATCAGGCCTTCCGATGTGATGTGCCAAATCTCAGCACGTCCCTCTATTTCGTGGTTAATGACAGTTTCTATAATAAAGCACTCCCTCAGGCGCATTTGCCGGAAGGTGTAATCATCGGCTCGCTGCGGGAAAATGTGGATTCTTTCAATCAATATTATGGCCGATTGGCCAAGACCTCAGAAGATGCCATAACGGCCCTCAACACGATGCTGGTGCAAGATGGGCTGTTGGTCTATGTGCCTAAGAATGTGAAAGTCGACCGTGCTATCCAAGTCATCAACATACTGAAAGCTCCCTCCCTTAAGGGAAGTGCAGGGGAGCAGGCTCCCTTTATGGTGAACCGTCGGGTGCTGATTGTCCTGGAAGAAGGTGCCGAGGCGAAGTTCCTGTTTTGTGATCATGCCGCCGACGACTGTCATTTCCTGACGACGCAAGTCATAGAGGCTTTTTTGGGCGATAATGCCAAACTGGATCTTTATTGTATGGAGGAGACACATGCGAAAAACATACGCGTGAGCAATGTCTATATTGATCAGCAGCGGAACAGCCGGGTGAACCATAATGTCATTACCCTCCACAATGGCATTACGCGCAACAAACTCAATCTGGAACTGAATGGGGAAGGTGCGGAATGCTCTTGCAATGGTTGTGTGATAGCCGATAAACAACAGCATGTGGACAACAATACGCTGATTACGCACAAGGTTCCGCACTGTACTTCGAACCAGCTTTATAAATACGTGCTTGACGAGAAGGCCACAGGTGCCTTTGCCGGACGGGTGCTCGTGGAGCACGGGGCACAGGAAACTACATCGCAGATGACCAACCAGAATCTCTCTGCCTCGAAGTCGGCTCGAATGTACACCCAGCCCATGCTTGAAATCTATGCCGACGACGTGAAGTGTGCCCACGGATCCACCGTAGGCCAGCTCAACGATGCGGCACTGTTCTATATGCAGCAGCGAGGGATTGCGGTCAAGGAGGCTAAGCTCCTTTTGGAGTTTGCCTTTATCAACGAGGTCATCGACAAGATGGAACTCGCTCCTCTTCGCGACCGTCTCCACTATCTTGTGGAGCAGCGTTTCCGTGGGCAGCTCTCTAAGTGCGAGGGCTGCAAGCTTTGCCGGTGATTTTTTCGGTATTTTTTTCGTTATTACGTCATTACGTTATTACGTCAATTATGTACGATATCAACAAGGTGCGGGATGATTTCCCGATATTGAGCCGCGAGGTGTATGGCAAGCCGCTCATCTATCTCGACAATGGAGCGACGACTCAGAAACCGCGCCAGGTGGTGGAGGCGCTCATGGATGAATACTACAATGTGAATGCCAACGTGCATCGCGGCGTCCATTTCCTGTCTCAACGTGCTACCGATTTGCATGAAGAGGCTCGCAAGAAGGTGCGCCAGTTTATTAATGCCCGTAAAGTAGAGGAGATTGTTTTTACCCGTGGCACTACCGAGAGCATTAACCTGGTGGCGCAGACGTTCTGTGAATCGCAGATGAAGGCAGGCGACGAGGTGATTATCTCGGCAATGGAACATCATTCTAACATTGTTCCCTGGCAACTGCAGGCTGAAAAACGAGGCATCGTGCTGAAGGTGATACCGATGACCGATGACGGACAACTGAGACTTGACGAATATGAACAGTTGTTCTCCGAGCGAACCCGGTTAGTGAGTTGTACTCAGGTGAGCAATGTTCTGGGGACGGTGAATCCCGTGAAGGAGATGATAGCCATTGCTCATCGTCACGGTGTGCCTTTCATGGTGGATGGTGCGCAGAGTGCACCTCATCTGAAGATAGACGTGCAGGATATGGAATGTGACTTTTTCGCCCTGAGTGGACACAAGATGTACGGCCCTACGGGTGTCGGTGTGCTTTACGGAAAGGAGGAATGGCTGGACAAGCTGCCGCCGTATCAGGGTGGGGGAGAGATGATTGCCACCGTGAGTTTCGAGAAGACTACCTTCGAGCGTCCACCACTGAAGTTTGAGGCGGGTACGCCCGACTATGTGGCCACAACGGGGCTGGCCCGTGCCATCGACTACCTGAATGCCTTAGGCATGGAGAACATCATGGCCTATGAACAGGAACTGACGCGCTATGCCATGGAACAGTTAGGACAAATAGAAGGAATGGTGATATATGGCCCCACTACAAACCACGATGCCGTAATCAGTTTTAATGTGGCTTCCCCCCATGGGGGGAGTGAAGGGGGGCTTATTCACCACATGGACATGGGGACGCTGCTCGACCGTCTGGGAATTGCCGTGCGTACAGGTCATCATTGCGCCCAGCCGCTGATGGATCGTCTTGGCATCCTTGGAACCGTCAGGGCTTCTTTTGCCTTGTATAACACGAAGGACGAGGTTGACCATCTTGTGGCTGGCATCCGTCGCGTCAGTCAGATGTTCTAAAACAGATGCCGGTAGCGTCTTAATGCTAAGTAGAACCAAAGACAGCATGCGGCGCGGAGCAGCAGACTGTAGTCGGCAGGCATGACGCCGGCGAAAAAGGCTGTTTGTACTTCGATGAGCGACCATGTCTGGCGCTTGTTGATGTCGCGTTCCAACACTGACGAATAGTATTGGCGCAGCCACTCCATGGGGCGGTTTGCGACTTTCTTCACATTTTCCACGAGCATCCATGTGCCCTGCAAGGTGATTTGCTTTTCCATATTGCTATATTTCTTTTAAACTTTAACCTATAACCTTTAAACTTTTAACCAAAGTTTCTTGTTTCGTTGGCAAAATTAGACTACCTTTGTGCACGATATGTTCAAAACTGCAACTTTTTTGTTAACGAATCGTTAAACTTTTGCTGAAACACTCTTGATTTGTTCTTTTATGTTAAAAAGCTATTATAACGAAGGAAAGATAGAGGCGGGATGCGACGAGGCTGGACGGGGATGTCTGGCGGGGAGTGTCTATGCCGCAGCCGTGATTTTCGCAGCTGATTATCAGAACGAGGCCATTAACGACTCCAAGCAGCTCACCGACCGTCGTCGTCACGAGTTGCGCGAGATGATTCAGCGTGATGCGTTGGCATGGGCAGTGGGAGTGGTCACTCCCGCGGAGATTGACAAAATCAATATCCTTAATGCCTCGATTCTGGCCATGCACAGGGCTCTTGACCAGCTGAAGATACGGCCTGAGGCCATCATTGTGGATGGGAACAGGTTTAAAACGTATACCCACCCTCAGCAGGGATGGGTTCCTCACACCTGTATCGTAAAAGGCGATGCCAAATATCTCTCCATTGCAGCCGCCTCGATATTGGCCAAAACCTATCGTGATGACTATATGGATCGTTTGGCTGAGGAATATCCGCAGTATGACTGGGCATCAAACAAGGGCTATCCCACAAAGAAACATCGTGAGGCCATCAAGGCCTTTGGTGTTACTCCCTACCACCGTTTGAGCTATAATCTTCTGGGCGACGGCCAGTTGGATATTCCCTTTGAGTTTTGATGATGTTATTTTCGTCATGACGTTATGACGTCATCCCGTCATAACGAAAAAATCCCCCCCCCAAGAAAACAATGCGCCACGACAAATTAGAACAACAGCTCAGTCTCTTGCTTATGCTTACTCAAGGCAGAAGCTACACCGTGGGACAGATTTGCGAGATGTTACGGCTCTCGCCCAGAAATGTTTACTATTATCTTGACTTCTTCCGCGAGACGGGATTCATCGTGGAGAAAAACGCAGGCGGCTATTGCATCGACCGTAGCTCGCCTTTTCTGCGCCAGCTCACCGACAATATCGCGTTTACCGAAGACGAGGTTATCGCCATGTCCCGTTTACTAAACAAAGTGGAAGAGGATGCCGTGGTGAGAAACTTGAAACGGAAGCTGGCTCGCTTCTACGACCTCGACATACTGAACGACCAGCAACTTGTGGAACAACAGGCGAAGGCCGTCAATGCCTTGGCATACGCCATCAGAATGAGGAAAATGGCCGTGCTTCGTGGGTATTCCTCTGGTCACAGCCAGACGCAGCGCGACCGTCTTGTGGAGCCTTTCCTGCTGATGAACAATAATCAGGACGTGCGCTGCTATGAGCCTTCATCCAAACAGAACAAAACCTTCAAGGTGGCACGTATGCAGTCCGTTGACGTGCTCGACGAAGAGTGGAAAAACAAGTCGCGCCATAAGCAGGTGTTCATCGATGTGTTTATGTTCAGCAGCGATAATCCTGTTGAGGTCGCCCTTCGCATGGGCACGCTGGCCGCCAATTTGTTCAGGGAGGAATATCCTGCGGCAATACCCTATATGAAACGGGAAGACGACAGCCGTTGGCTGCTTCGTCTTCCCGTTTCGAGCTATCAGGGAATCTGTCGTTTCGTATTAGGTCTTTTTGATGACATAGAAATTTTGGGCGACGATGGATTTAAGCAGTTCGTCTCCGAGAAAATTCATCATTTGACCACTTTCTTGCCGTCGATGATGTAGATGCCATGCGGCAGCTGACCTTCTGTTGCCACCCGTCGGCCATCAAGCGTATAGATGCCTGTGCGATGGGTAGGTGTCTTGGTCGTTTGCAGTTCGCTTATGCCGGTAGTGGCAGGCACATAGGCCATCACTTCGTCGAGGAAGAATCGATTGTTAGAGCCTGCGGGAGTGAAGGTAAGCTTCACGCTGCCGTAGCCCGTAAATGTCGTGGTATAGGTTCCCCATTTTTGGTTCGCCAGTTTAAAACTGCTGTCGCCCGTGATGGTAGCACCATCCTCGCCAAAAATCTTGAGTGTGGTGCTTTCTGTGCCCCAGGCAGCAGCTTTGAATGTGAGCGTTGTTTCACCGTCAATGTCGAACGATGGAGTGGTGGCTGAGCCTACAGCACTTCCTGTTCCGAATCGTGCACATTGATTGCATCCGCCGGCTTTGTTTGCCGTCCAGCCATCGTTGTCGTAAGCTACAGTTGATGTACCGATACTTCCGTTCCATTTTCCGTCATTGCCACCCGTTCCTTCTGTCTGGTCAAAAGTCTCCTTAAAGATGGTTTTGCCTTCTGTCGAACCACCGCCGCTGGAAGTATCCATAGCGAACTGGAACGCAATGGTTTTGTCGCTGTTTTGGGTGATGCCGGTAACCTTCTTGTTCAGATACATGCTGCCGTCGGTATTCGTGTGGTAGACGGTGGCTGCCGGTGTCGAACGCTTGGAGAAGCTGTCAAGTTTCTCGTAGGGATAGGTGTCGGTAGCCATATCGATGAACGAGTAGTATCTGTAACCATCGTAGGTGACATATTCCTTTTTGTTGTCGGCTGCAATCCACGTCAGGCATTCGTGTCCTTTTCCATTGGAATAATAACCCGAAGTGGTGTTTACCGAGTTGTTTTTCCATACGTCTTCGTAGTAGTCCACATGCAGGATAAGCAGTCCGCTACCGGGTAATTCTTTATCCCATCCCGTGAACTGCCGGTTCTCTAACAGGTAGTATTCCGTATCGCAGTTGTCGTTACGCATGATGTAGCAGTCGCCGTTTTCGCTGATGGCCTTCATGTCCGTGATGGCGGTATCGCTTTTCAGTTCAATAGGCTCTTTCCATCCTGCCACCCATCGCTCGTAGCTGGTATATTCAGGCGGACAGAAGCTGTCGCCGTTGTAGGCTCCGGCATCCATCAGGTCCCAGTAGCCCATACCAGAGTTCAGGTATTCGGTGTCGTACATGTCGGGATAGCCAAGACAATGCGAAAACTCATGGCAGATGTTACCGATGCCGGCAATCTTGCCCTCCATGTCAATCTCATTGCTGCACGCATACGTGTCGATGGTAATGCCGTTATAGGTTTGGGGGCCTACGTTTGGCTCTATTTCCGCTTCCTCAGTCAGTGTGTATTCATGGGGCCAGATTACATAACTTGGGCCTCCATCGGCTTCGCCCTTGCCGGCATAGAGGATATACACCTGATCAACCTCGTTGTCGCCGTCCCAGTCGTAGGCCGAAAAGTCGGTGGTGTCCTTGATGGCTTCCAATGCCGAGATGACCATCTCACCGGGATGTTCGTCGTTTCCGTATGCGTCATTGCTGCCGTAGTAGCTTTGTTCCTTCTTCAGCCTCACGGGACCGCAGATATCGAACGAAAGTTCAAAGGTTCCGTAGCTTTGCGAATAGAAATAGTCCGACACAGAGCCAATAAAATTGCCGTATTTCAGGTTTTTCTCATTGGCAATGCGATTATACAGGGCTTTGTCGTGTCCTTCCTTGAAATAAGTGTCACTGAACTCTACGAGAATGATGAGTCCTTTCTTCTTTCCAACATATGGAGAGGCCTTTTTCGCATTTCTCCGGCCATTGGGAACAATCTGCTGCCTTGCAATTCTGGCATTGCGGTGCTTTTGTGCTGCATTACGGTGCTGAAGGCCTTTTTTCTTCAGCTCACCGATGTCGGCTTTCACGTATATCCCGTTTTGTTCCACGTAGGCATTTCCCTCGCCATCGGCGAAATAATGCAGATGCTCGTCGCCCACCAGGGTAACGGTCTTTTGTGTCCCGTCGGCGAGTGTGATGGTTTTCTTGACACCGTGCTTGGCGGGAACAGCCAGCACTATGGCTGCAATTACCATTAGGGGCAGTATGGTTAGTATTCTTTTCATATTATTCCGTCAATCAGTTGATGAAGTCGAGAATCTTTGCCAGACTATCGGCGTCCTTCCACTTGATTTTGTTGGCTTTCAGGAACGCTTTCCATTCGTCGGCCTTGCTGTCCTTGAAATACTTGTCGAGTCCTTTCTTGGTGGCTTCCACTTGCTCACCGTTGATGACGAAATAGTATTCCGTCTTGATGGAGATAATGCTGCCGTCGTTCTTCTCTTGCAGCATGCGGCCCAGTTCCGGCTTGTCCAGTCCGCCGATGTCGAGTGACGAGAGATCACGGGCAGCCGACGAATTCAGGCTGGCACCGTAGGCTCCAGTACCTTGTATGAGCGAGTCGAAGTCGCCTTTTTCCAGTTTCAGCAACGCGTCGTCGCCTTTCGAGGCGCAGAGTTTCATCAGTTTCCTGCCGGAATACAGGTAGGCATCATCTCCGATTTCCACGCGGATTACGTTCTTGTCGCTGCTCTCGAAGATTTTTCCATCGGCAGAGATATAGTGCAGTACGTTGCCCAGCAGATGGATGTTCAGCTTGGCTGCGGTCTTCTTGTTACCGTCAAAATAGATGGTTCCGTCGGTGAAGTTCTCATAGACGTATGGCCACTTGGTGTTCGGTTCATACTGTGCCGAGGCTGACAGTGTGAACAGCGTCACGGCGATGAGGGATAATATTTTCTTCATAATCTGATAGTGATAAGTAGATGAACTTTTTTATTATATGAACAACGAATTATACGAATTTTACGAATTGCTCAAGTTATTTCTTCGTTTAATTCGCTTAATTCGTTTAATTCGTTGTTAAATTTATTTGATAACCTTGATGGTGCTGACGCTGCCGTCGGCCATCCGCTTGCGGACGATGTTGATGCCTTGCTGCATATTGTTCAGCTGAGCACCAGCAGCTGTGTAATAGTTTTTTCCGGTAATCATATTGGCCTCCTTCACATCGATGATACCCGAAGCGTCGGCCAGCTTGATGGTGAAGTTGCGCGTCACCGAACCGTTGTTCTTGGTGTTGGTCGCGGTGATAGTGATATTGATTTCACTGCCGTAGTCTTCCTCTGTGAGAACTTCGGTGGTAACCAGTTGGCCATTTTCCACTTTGAATGGTGCAGGCATCGTGGTATGGAACACTACATTGTATTCGCCCATCACCTTGAACGTATAGGTGGGGTTCTTGGCTTCGCTCTCCACCGTCACGTCGCCCACCACTGTTCCTACAGGCTGGCTGTAGGCCACGACCTTTTTCGACAGGTATATGTTGCTGGGTTTATCCGATGGCGGTCTCACGTTCACCACGGCGCTCTGGCCACTGGTATAATTCGTATCCATGGTGTTGTCTTTAAGTGCGTCCAGAGAGAAGTAGCCGTTGCCAGCACCTCCCCAACCCCAGTTCACGCTGAAGAACTCGCCGTCGTAGCCATCTAGGTTGAAGCAGTGCCCGTAGCTCTTCACGGGATCTGCACCGCAGTAGATGACAGCGCGCCCGTTGGTTATTTCGTCGATGATAAGTTGTTTCCAGTTGCCTTCGTAACTGTCGCGATAATATACGGCAGCTACATCAGGATATTTGAAATAGGTCTTCAATGCTCCCGGTATCGCACTCTCGTGGGCACCTGATCCTCCAGGAGCGTAGTTCATGTTCACTGATACGCCACAATGCCATAGTAGACGAGCCACCTCGTCCTTGCTATTTGCACCAGTCATGATGGCATCCCAGTTGTAGGGATCAGCTTTGTCATAGTCAACGTATAGGGTGCCATAGTTTGCTGAGACATAGGCATGATAGCCTTGAGGACTGTCGGGATACTGGTGTACGCTCATGGCCTGCGCCATCCCTACGGCCACGCAGCCCACCACCACATTGTCGGGTGTGTATTTAGCATAGCTGCCGCTCTGGTTCCAGTTCACCTTGATGAGTGGTTTGACTACGGTTGCAGCGCGTCGCGGAGCACGGCGTACATCGCTGCCTGTTGGTCGGGATGCCTGTTCCCATCCGGCATGGCGGCTGCCGTTGAGTCGGGCATTATCGCGAATCTGCTTGCTATAGATATCAAGCATGTATTTCATGTTCTCGGGTTGTCCTTCGGTCTCAAAAGTTCCATCGGGACTATAGCCTAAAAGTGGTGACGACATATCGTCGGCTGAAATCAGTGCCCAGCCTCCCTTGCTGAAACTGACCACATAGTAGCTGGCCTGCCCTTCGTAGCTGACGGTTTTCACATCTTTCACTTCATCGTCGAAGCCGTCCACTTTCTGCAACATCATCTGTTTGGCTACAGCTGCTGCCTTCGAGGAGGTTACCTCAGTAGCTTGGCCCTGTATGGTCAATGCCAGCCCCAGCATCATCAGTGTAATCTTTTTTGTCATCATTCTCTTCTTACCTCAATTTATAAACGCTAAAAATCCCCTTTCTCCCCACGCATGGAGGGGAAGAAGGGGAATTTGATATTAGAAATGGTTACTTTCTTACAGACTTCTTCAAATTACGGCCAGCCTTGTGAATCTTCATTTTTTTAGCCTTGGCCTTAGCTTTAGCCTTACTTGCTGCATCCTTTACAGGAGAAATCAGAGATACTTTTGCAACATCAACCCATCCCTTATCATCAGGATCAGCGACGTTGATAACATAAATACCCCACAGTCCATCACCTGTCAACGTTCCATCTGGATTGATGGTGAATGTAGCAGCGTCAGTACCGTCAGCTGTATAGAACAACACCTGATAGGTTCCTTCTTCATCAGTCATTGTGCCTAATACCTGATCGTCAGGAATGATAAGTTTTCCGCTGCTAAGGTCATAGGTTCCCTCAATCACAGCGTTTTCTAAGAACAGTCCTTTAATCAGCAGACCTTTTTCCTTTTCAGCATTCTTCTCAATCGTGATACCACCCATGCTTGAAGCTGAGCCGTCCTCCGACCAGTAAGAAATGTAAAGAATGCTAAAGTTACCCAGAATCATGTCGAGCGTGGGGGCGAAGAACAGCCAGCTGACTTCCTCAGCCATGAATTCCTCGTTAGGATTGCCGCAGACGTCGTAGATGGTTCCTTCGGCCAAAGCTACCTTGATGACGTCGCCAGCGTCTGGCTTCACAGGCAGGGTGAAGGTCAGCGTCTTGCCGCTAACGCTCCACTGTTTGGCGGTCAGGTTGTGGATGGTGGTCTTCTTTTCGTTGATGTAAATCACCTTCACGGCACCGTCATCCACGGCCTCGTCGTTGCGATAGATGTTGAACGGCATCTCTATCTCACCCTTGAATTCCTCGAAGTTGGCAACTAATGCCCCGTTCTCAGGGCTGATGATGTTTTCATCGCTAATCTCGAACGGAACCAGCGTGTTGCGGTTATAGATTCCAACGAATCTTCCCGTGTTCATGTTCAGATAGCTATTGAAGGCAGAACACTTGTTTCCGTAACCGTCAACAAATGCACCTGCTTCCCATGAAAGGGTAAGGAATGCTCCGGCAGGAGTGTTGGGTGCCACAACGGTGAGAACGTCGTCTTCTATAGAAATCTCGAGTTCTTCCTCGGGGACAGTTACGGGATTGGTGATGTCCCATTCCTGATAGTAGGTGACGATAATCTTGCCGTCGCCGCGAGAAACGTCCTCGCTGAACTGCACTGTGAAAGACTTGGCATCGGCATCGGCATCTGCGTCTACGGGACCGGGAGCACCGACATCAGAAGTCTTGATGCTGCTGTTGGTCACAGGACCAGTGATACCCTTGTCGTTGCAAGCCACGGCATACACCTGATAGGTGGTGTTGGGCATTGCTGTGGTAATGGGCAGTGTGAGCGTGGGGCTTTCCGACGTTTTTACTACAGCATTTCCGTATCCGCCTTTAAGCAAGGTTGCTGCGTCAACATCTTCTGCCACGTCGTTAGCATCGATGATGAATGCATAGTAGGTTGCTCCCGCCGCAGGCGTCAGCGTTACGTTGAACGCTGAGTCTGTGGGGGCTACTGCTTGAAGATCAATCGAGATGGAAGGTCCATCGCCATAGTTCTCGGTTACGGGGTCGTCCCATGTAGTACAACTGGTCAGCACGAGAACCGACATCAATAAGCAATATAATACTTTCTTCATAATAATACTCAATTAAAAATGTTACTATTTCTTGGTGGCAATGACGTCTCCTAAGTTGGCTTCATACCATGACGATCCATTAGAGCAGCCCCATCCTTCAACGATATGCAGCTTAGCTCCATTGTCAAGAATCTCAATGGTAAGGTTCTTTCCTGAGCTATACATTTCTCCTGAGAGGTCGGCATTGTCACAGACATAGAGGATAATCGGGTTACTGGATGCGGTATATCCAGTCTCTTGTCCGGCAGGAACAGAGATGATAGTCTTCTCGTCGTTCACGAAGCCATAGAATGATTTCGGTGTGTAGCCTGCAGAAGAGAACCACGGTGTCAGGAGATCCTTAATCCATACCTTGTGGTCATCATCATTGTCGCGGGTAATTGTACCAACTATGTCATAGCTGTCACCCCAATTGTCGGTGATATTGGCAGCATAATCGTTGAACAAGAAGTTCAGCGGGTGTTCATCGTCAGCGATTCTTACCACACATTTCTTGCTGGCTCCCAGTTTTACGCCAGATTCTTTCAATACGAGTGTAAATGCGCGTGAACCAGTGTATTCTTCGTCATTGGTCACTTTTATTACGACATTTTGTGTGGGATTCTCCTTGTTGAAAGAAAGTTTCTTGTTTTCAATTGTAAAATCCCTACCTTCTACAGCAGTGCTGTCAATAACCTCCACCTCGATTTCTGCAGAGAGACCGGCTCTTGAAGTGTAAAGCACGGGAATCTTTACGTCGTCACCACCTTCCTGTGCTGACACTGCGGAGCTGCTGAAAGCAACGAAGGCATTGGAGTCATCAAACTCAGGCATTTCGTTGATATTGCAGGAAGCCAGCACAAGAGCGGCCACCATGCCTAATGCTAATTTGAATATTTTCATAATCGTATCTGCTTATTTAATTAAAATCCTTCGTTCTGAACCATGTTCGGGTTAGCATCCATCTCACGTTTCGGGATAGGCATAGCCCAACGCTTGTCGGGGAACGGAATGTTGCGGTTAGCCTCGGTGGCATCGTAGTCTGTACGGGTAACGCCAATGCCATTACGAGCGAGGTCGTAGATGAAATGGCCTTCGAATGCCAGTTCC
The DNA here is from genome assembly GCA_017428925.1 of Prevotella sp. Classification (GTDB taxonomy): domain Bacteria; phylum Bacteroidota; class Bacteroidia; order Bacteroidales; family Bacteroidaceae; genus Prevotella. Next base: position 17,198 of record JAFRPY010000077.1, read on the forward strand.
TTGCGGCGCTCCTGGAGCACAGTCGTCTTAGAGGGTGAGGGAGCCGTAGCGTTGCGAGCTTCGGCGATGGCCCTCAGGTCGCTTTCAGCAGTAACTCCACTGATGCTTGCACCATTAATGATAGCTTCAGCACGGTTGAGGTACATCTCGGAGAGACGGATGATGGGCACGTTGGTCTCGTAGGGAACGGCACCGGCCTTGCCCTTGTACTTCGAGGTGAAGTTATCGTTCTCGTTCTTGAAGAAGAGTTCGGCGCGGATGTCGCCTTCCTCATAGAGGTCTACCAGGTCGGTAGTGGCACAGATGTCACCATAGCCGTCAACAGCAGTGATATAAGGCAGGTGGCTCCAACCTGAGTCGTCCCAGTATTCATTCTTCTTGGAACCGTAGACTTCCAGGATGATTTCACCGTAGCTGTCGCCGATGGCAGCCTGATACATATTGATGTAGTCTTCGCCGGTGGCGAGCGAGTACTTCTTGTTGTTGATTACCTTTGTGGCATAGTCGGCAGCCTTCTGCCACTGACCCATGTAAAGGTAAACGCGTGAGAGCAGGGCCTGGATGGCAGCCTTGCTGGCTACAGCCTTCTTGTCGCTGGCATCGCTGCGGGTGAAGTCATCGCTCATCAGGCTTTCGGCCTCGGTCAGGTCGGCAACCACTTGGTCGTAGACCTCGGTCACAGTGTTACGGGCAGGGCTTCCGTTTTCGGTAATGAGCACCACGGGAACACCCAGGCTGTTAGGCTGTGAAGTGTAAGGCTGTGCGTAGGTGATGACCAGGTCGAAGTGGCAGAGCGCACGGATGAAGAGTGCCTCGGCTTTCAAGTTGTCCACATCTTTCTGTGTGACGTCGCCTGTTACCTTGCCTTCCAGGTTGTTGATCACGTTGTTGGCGCGAGCAATGGTATAGTAGGCATACGTCCAAAGCGAAGAGGTTTGGCTTTCAGTGTAGTTCCAAGGTACATCTTGGCGATAGCGTCCTGATCCGGCTACTGATGTCGGATTCTTGGCGTTTCCGCTGCGCAGTTCGCCTTGCAGGATGAATTGTCCGTCGTACCAGTCACTGCTCTGGAACATACCATAGAGTGCAGCGCCTGCATTGCTCAGGCTTTCGAATTTCGAGAATGTCAGTTCGTTGCTCTGTTTCAGTTCGGGCTCTTCGTTTAAGAAATCGCTGCAAGAGCTGAAGACGCCGATTGCTGACAGAAGCGTAATTCCCAATAATATCTTTTTCATAATCTTATCCTTGTTTTTGATGTTTCTGATTTAGAAAGACAAATCCAGACCGAGTACGAAACTCTTGGTGACAGGGTATACACCGTAGCCCATACCGTCGACGCCGCGCTCAGGATCCCAGAAGTTCACATCGTGGAAGGTGAAAACGTTCAGGCCGCTGGCATAGACGCGTGCACTGCTGAAGCCGATCTTGCGGAGCAGGCTGGCGGGAACATTGTAGGACAGGGTGATGTCCTTGATACGGAAGTAGTCGCCCTTCTCAATGAAGCGGTTCGACGAGAAGCTGTTGGAGTTGGTAGTATTACCGGCGATTGGCTTCGGGTTGCAGCCAGTGTCGCCCGGTTTCTTCCAGTAGTTCAGCAGGCCTTTCTGCTGGTTCATTGTCATCTGGGCACCGTCACTGGTGAAGTAGCGGTTCTCAATGATGAGCACTTTGTTGCCGCCCTTGAATTCGCCGACAACGCTCAGTGAAAGGTCTTTCCATGTCAGTGTGGTGTGTACACCACCGGTGTAGGTGGGTTCAGGACTGCCGCTCTTCACGTAGGCAGCATCATTGTAGTCGTTGGTCAGTTCGCCGTCTTCGGTACGCCAGAGGGCCTCACCGTTCACGGGGTTCACGCCAACATAGTCTTTCAGCCAGAATGTGAACAGCTTTTCGCCCACGATGTGCTTCAGACGAGAGTCTTCAGAATAGTTCATCTCTTCGTCGCCAGCCAGTTCGAGGATCTTCGACTTGTTGTGTGCAATGTTGAATCCGGCATTCCACTTCCAGTCGCCCTGGTCGATGATGTCGGCGTCGAACTGGAACTCAATACCCGTGTTGCGCATTGAACCGATGTTGGTATAGGCAGAGTTGAAACCAGTGGTTGATGACTGTGCCTTGCTGAGCAGCATGTCGGTGGTCTTACGGTTGTAGACATCGATGCTACCCGAGAAGCGCTTCAGGAAGCGGAAGTCGAGACCGAGGTTCCAAGTGTAGTTGCGCTCCCATGACAGGTCGTCGTTGGCAGGAGTAGAGGGACGCAGACCGGTAACACCGTTGTAGGCAGAAGAGGTATATGTACCGAACTGCTGGTAATGACCGATGTTGTTGTTACCGTTTACACCATAGCTGGCGCGCAGCTTCAAGGTGTTCAGCCAAGTAAGGTTCTGCATGAACTTCTCGTTGTGGATGTTCCAAGAAGCACCCACCGACCAGAAGGTACCCCACTGGTTGTTCTTACCGAACAGTGAGCTACCGTCGGCACGGATACTGGCCTGCAGGAAGTAGCGAGAAGCGTAGTTGTAGTCAAGGATACCGAACCATGACATCATCGTGTCGGTATAGGTGTCGTATTCAATGTTGTAGCTGTCAGTGCTACCTGAGTTGACATAAGGAATGTCGGGATTCAGGTTGGTTGCATACTGATACTGCAGCCAGTAGTACTTGTGGAAGGCTTCCTGACCAGCCAGCACGCGAACGCTGTGGTCGCCATACTGATCTTGGAAGGTAGCTGTGTTAGAGGTAGTCAGCACACGGTACTGATACTCTTCGGTCTGCAGCACGGGATAACCGCTCTCGTAGTCGTTAGATTCGAGTGACCAGTAGCGGCGGTCCTCGTTGAAGCTCATTTCAGCAGCATTGTTGGTCTTCAGTGTCAGCTGCTTGATGGGTTTCCACTCCAGGTAGATGCTACCGTTGAACTTGTACTTCTTCGACCACTGGTCGTCGTACTGTGCAGTAGCGCGCGGGTTGGTGTTGGAGTTCTCTGAAATTCTAACATAGTGTGATCCGTCTGCGTTGTAGGCAGGTGTCCAAGGCAGGATGGTCATTCCGGCGAAAGCGGGGTTAGAATAGTAGAGGCTCTGCATGGGAACGTCCTCACCATAGAGGTAACCCACGTTCACGCGTACGCCGGTGGTCAGATACTTGTTGATCTGGTGGTCGGCGTTGACACGGGCCTGGATACGCTTGAAGTCGATTCCGTAGTAAACACCCTCATTGTCGTGATAAGAAACAGAGTTATAGTACTTTGTGCGGGCAGAACCACCGCTCATGGTGAGTTCATACTCCTGCAGATGACCTGTACGGCTCAGGTGGTCCATCCAGTTGGTCTGCGGGCGAGTGAGCAGCTCGTAGGGACGATAGTAGTTGGCACCTGCTGTGGGATCATCGGGATCCTTTCCGGCATTCCTGACAGCCTGGCGCTGGTATTCCAGCAGCTCTTGTCCGGTCATCATGCCGAAGTCGTTATCGTTGGCCAGTGTGGAAACACCATACTTGGCGCGAACGGTGAACTTGCTCTTGCCTTCTTTACCACTCTTGGTGGTGATCAGGATCACACCGTTGGCAGCACGGCTACCGTAAACTGATGCTGCTGCAGCATCCTTCAGCACGGTAATGTTGTCGATGTCGTCGGGGTTGATGGCGGCAATCGGGTTACTGGTATTGGTCATCTGTGAGTCGTCACCGCTCATGATGGGAATACCGTCGACCACGTACAACGGGTTGTTGCCTGCGTTAATTGAACTGGTACCACGGATGCGGATACTTGAACTAGAACCCGGCTGACCAGAACTCTGGGTCACCATCACACCGGCCATCTTACCGCTCAGCATCTTGTCGAGCGAAGTGGCAGGGATGTCGGCAATGTCTTTTGCCTTCACGCTGGTGATAGAACCCGTCTTGGCCTCGCGGCGCTGCGTTCCGTAACCCACCACGATCACCTCGTCGAGGGCTTCGGCATCGCTCGTGAGTTCGATGCGCATTTTTGTACCTTTAGCGGCAACTTCAATGGGCTCCATGCCCACGTAGGTCACTCGAATGGTGCTTTTGCCTTCGGGAATCGAAAGCTCGAACTTACCATTCACGTCGGTAACGGTTCCCTGGTTGGTGCCTGGCACTTGCACTGTGGCACCTATCACGGGTTGGCCGTCTTCATGAGATACTACGGTTCCGCTAACTTTCGTTTGAGCCATGGCCATTCCAACAAACAGGAATAGCGAGGCTAAAATCAGAGTTACTCTTTTTTCCATAAATACTCTCTCTCGTTAAATGATATTAAATAGTTAATTAGGTATTCAATTCGATATGTAGATTGCAAAAGTAAGATAATTTTTTATATTTCGCAAACTTTTTTGCAAAAAACTCGTATTTTACCCCCACATTCCTTCATTTTTTCTAATTTTTCTACCTTTTTGTTAACGTTTCAGGATAAAAAGTGTTAACGGAACACAACTGTTTTTGGACATTTTTATTCGCAATAAATTCATTATTCCCCTTATACATTATTATAATAATAGTATCTCTGCGATTTTTAATTCAACACAGAGACACAAAAGTAATTTAGTCTAAATTACTTACCAATTTAGTCTAATTTACTTAGTAATTTAGTCTAAATTACTTTGCTAATCATAATGATTTGATTTTCGGTTCATACGGATGACTGTAATTGCTGTCAATATGTTATGTTTTGTGGCGCTATTGCTGCCAGGGCGACGGCGGACAGTTGGAGAGACGGGGACGGAACAGGGTGGGGGAGGCATCGATGGACGAACTGCTGCGGGTTCCGGATTCCTCAAGCCTGACTCCGGGCATCAGCGGACAATAGTTCAGCACGTGGCGCGTGCGGTTGCGCTGCTGTTTCGAAAACGTGCTGCCCAGCGTATAGATGTAGTCCATGATGTTGTCGGCGTAGTATTCTTCGCCCGTAGTGCATTCCGTGCGGGCCGGGAGGTCGTAGAAACTGGTGATGAAAAGGCGTTCCTGGGGGGTGAGGTTTTCCAGAAAATCGCTGACGGTCTTTGTGTAGGCGTTGTAGTCGCACGACTTGGTGTCGCTGCAGTAGTCGGTATCGTCGCAGCCGTTCTCAGAAAACGAGTGGAGCAGTCCGAGGTAGTGGCCCAGCTCGTGGGCCAAAGTCTGCCAGATGCAATCGGGGTTGACATATCCCCATTTCTGGTTTTGGTCGACGAACCTGTTGTTCAGGCATATTCCCCAAGGATTGGAAAACCGTTTCACGCGGTCGAAAAACGAGGGTATCGTGTCTTCCAGTCCCTCCAGTGGATGCAATGTGGTCATAACGGGCATCACCGAGACGCCTTTAGTAATCTGCTCTTCCTCGTCGGAAAACTTGAACAGGAAGATGTTGATGAATTTTTTCAGGTTCTGGGTGTATTCGCCGTAGGATGAGCTTTTGTAGAGGAAGTCCTTGTAGTTGTAGTCGTCGAAGTTGACTTCGTGGCGCAGCACGCCCGGCTCGCCCATGGTTTTCCCATCTTCGTCGGCAGTGGCCATCTTGAAGGTGATGTTCATGCCGTTACGCTTATAGAGTGCGTTCACGCTGTCGATAATCAGGCTCAGCCGTGCCTGACTGGGATATTGCAGCGCATCATTCTTGTCTTTGTAGAGCACATGGAAGACGACGGGCAACTCGTATTCGTAGTCGTCGCTGATGGAAGTTGCCGTCTCGTTGGTAGTGCTACTGCTGGTAGATACTTCGTCGTTGTTGCCGCAAGCGGTTAGGATGAGGAAAAGAAAGGCCCACCCCCACCCCTCCCAAAGGGAGGGGAGATTTAACTGCCAAAGGGAGGGGAGATTTCGTTTGCGAATGATTGGATTTTTTCTGTTCATGGAAAAATGGCGTAGCGGAAATAAATGTGGCGACAACTGCCTGTGCAGCCATCGCCACTGTATGCTTTACTCGAGAATAAAGAGTCGGTTTGAATTGATAATTCTTAATCGCAGCGAAGCGAGAATAATGCTTAATTCTAAACTCTAAATTCTAAACTCTTAAAGCTTTTTCTGCAGTTTGTTGGCTTTTTCAGCCTTCTTCAGTGCCTTCTCGTGAGCCTTGGCTGCCTTTACGCGGGCTTTGGCCACCTTTACGGCGTCAGCGTTTTCGGCTTCCAGTTCGTTGAGTTTTTTCTGGGCCTTTTCGTAGTCCTTCTGGGCGTCTTCAGCATCTTCCTTGGCCTTGTTGGCTTTTTCTATGGCCTTCTGCTGCTTTTCAATCTTTTTCCTTTCCTTTTCAGCCTGCTTTTCTTTTTTCTTGGCTTCCTTCTGTTGTTTTTCCAACTCCTTGGCGGCTTTCTGCTGCTGTTTCAGCTCTTTTGCTTGCTGCTCAGGAGTAAGTACTTGCTGTGCATTTGCTCCTACCACACCGAAGAGGAAGAGCATGGTAACCATAACGGCTAATTTCTGGATGAATTTCTTCATTTTCTTTCAATTTTAAGGTGTTAAAGTAACCGACTATTCGGTTACGGATGCAAATTTAAACAAAAAAATTGATACAGTGAAAAGAATAAGGGCAAAAAAATGCAAATTCTGTGTTAGATTTTTGAAGATTTTTGTTCGTTTTTACTTATCTTTATTTCATTTTACTCAATGAAGGTAGGCGGCATCTCAACAAAAAAAGAAAAGGTTTTCTTTGTTTTGTCTTCGATTTGCACTACCTTTGCCGAAAATTTTGGATATGAATAAGATAGTGTTGATTACGGGCGCGACAAGCGGTATCGGACTTGGGTGCGCAAGGAAATTCGCAGAGAATGGCGACAAGGTGATTCTGACAGGCCGAAAAGAACAGCGGTTGGCGGAAATTGCCCGGGAACTGACGGAGAAGGGGGCACAGGTGCTGACGCTGGTGTTCGATGTGAGAGACCGCGAAAAGGCGATGCAGCTGATGGCCGCACTACCCGATGAATGGCGCGAGATTGACGTGCTGGTGAACAATGCCGGTCTGGCTCTGGGAATGGAGCGTGAGCATGAGGGAAATCTGGATGACTGGGAAACGATGATTGATACCAACATTAAGGGATTGCTCACAATGACGAAGCTGGTGGTGCCGGGAATGGTTGAGCGGGGACGCGGACACGTTATAAACATTGGTTCGGTGGCGGGTGATGCTGCCTATGCTGGCGGCAACGTTTATTGTGCCACCAAGGCAGCCGTGAAAGCACTGACCGACGGGTTGCGCATCGATGTGGCCGACACCCCAGTCCGTGTGACCAACCTGAAGCCAGGACTTGTGGAGACCAATTTCAGCAATATCCGCTTCCGTGGCGATACCGAACGTGCTGCCAAACTGTACACAGGCATCAAGCCACTGACCGGCGATGATATCGCCGACGTGGCCGTCTATGCGGCAAATGCTCCTGCCCATGTACAGATTGCCGAAGTGCTGATACTTGCTACCCATCAGGCCAGCCCCAGTATTATTGTCAGGAAATAGGGAACCGTGATTGTAGCTTCATGTAATTTGTCGCGTTTCTATTTCTTTTGCTGTTGATTGGCAAAGGAACCGAAATAATTCAGGCAGACATCGCGCCACTGGCGGGCATTCTCAAGTTGGAGTCCGAGCCGCTCATTGACTTCGTTCCATCGCTGCATGTCGTCCTTGAAATAGGGTTTCATGTTGTCCCAAATCAGGCAGAAGCGCTCCACATCGCGAACGCCGCTGTTGTATTTCTCTTGCATTTCCTGCCAGAGGGTGAGTCCGCTGCGCATCTGATAATCCCAGGGCACATGATGGAACCAGAGCAGATATGTATCGGGACAAGTGCTCAGGTCGTTGTAGACTTCGTTCCACGGTTCGCCGTACTGGCTGACGGCATCTGAACCTGCCGAACTGCGGTCGAAGCCAATGCCTTGGGCATCGGCCTTGTGGTAATATACGGGACACCACTCGATGGGATATTCGGCCTTGAAACCGTCGGGTTCTGGTCCGTAGTGGTGGTCGAACTTGAAAATATGATGCAGTCCGAGCGGCATCATATAGTTCACGCAGGCCTCGCGGCTCTCCATCATCACGCGCTGCATGGGTTCTACGAATCCCGTTTCGGAAGTGAACGTCTGGCGGAGCCACTCACGGGCAATGCGCACACTCTTGAGGAAAGGATCCCATGCCAGGCGGCCAAAGGCATACCAGTTGGCCTGTGAAAAATGGTGCCCACACCAGTTGGCATCATCACCAATGTTGGCAACACCGGCAATACCGCGGAGTTTGTTGGGATGAACATAAGAGAAAAATTCGCGCCACATCGGGGCAAGATAGACCAGATGGATTGACTGTCCGAGGTATTCTTGCGTAATTTGCAGTTCCACCATATTGGGCGTTTGCTTGATTTGGTCGAAAATCGGACTATAGGGTTCGCGTGGCTGGAAATCGAGCGGGCCGTTCTTGGTCTGCAGGATGACGTTGTCGCGGAACTGTCCGTCGAGCGGCTGGAATTCCGAAACGGCCTGTTTTACACGGTCTTCACCCTTGTGCTTGGCACCATAGACGAAGCATCGCCACATGACGATACCCCCATGGGGCTTCAGCGCGTCGGCAATCATGTTGGCACCGTCGGCATGCGAGCGGTTGTAGTCGAAAGGTCCGGGCTGGCCTTCAGAGTTGGCCTTTACCAGGAATCCTCCGAAATCGGGAATCAGCCGATAAATCTCGTCAGCCTTTTTCTTCCACCACTTTTTCACGCTTGCGTCGAGCGGGTCGGCCGTCTTGGTTTCTTTCAAGGCCATTGGTGTGGCGAAGTTGATGCTCAGATAGACACGAATGCCGTATGGCCGCAGGATATTGGCTATGCGGGTCACTTCCTGAAGATAGGGCTTCGTCAGCATCTTCGGTGAGGCATTCACGTTGTTAAGTACTGTTCCGTTGATGCCGATGCTGGCGTTGGCACGGGCATATTGCACCAGCCGCTCGATGTTGAGTACCGAGTTTTTCCCCAGTTTGCCATCAGCCCAGAATATGCTCTTGCCGGCATAGCCGCGCTCGATGCTTCCATCGAGGTTGTCCCAGTGGTTCAGCAGCCTGATTTGATAAAAAGGTTCGCTCTTGATGCCTTTCTTCGGCAGTGTGCTTTCTGTCTTTTGCAGTCGCAACAGTTCATACGCACCATAAAGCAGTCCGATATCGTTAGTGGCCGTGATGGTGTCGTTCCTGATCATGAAACCGTCCTCGATGAGGGGTTGGGATAGATTGTCGCTCACCACCAGCGTAACCTGCTTGCCTTTGTAGAAGTCTGTCAGCTCGCGCACGGCGATGTCGATGGTTGGTGACTTTCGGTTGGTGACCACTTGGCATGTGTTCACTTTGTCGTAACGCAGCCACAACTGTGATCCGTCTTCGGCTTTGGTTATCAGACAGCCTGTGAGGGCAAAAATCAAACAAAGAATTCTATTCATAATATGTTTACTCTTATCTATAAAGCATTATTCAAACTTTCGCGGAGATTCCTCGCCGTAAAGGTATTGCTGGTGATAACCGCCGAGGTCTATCACTATTTTCTCCAGGATGATATTGGGATCCTTTGGGGCAAACTTCAGGGTATGTATGCCTTTGGCCATCGGGAATCTGACCTTGCTCTCCACCACCCTTCGGGCAACCGTCGGGTAGTAGATGCTATAGATATTTTCCGGCTTTTCGTTGAGGTTGGAGTTGAAATTTATAATCTGGGGAGTTCCTCCATCCACACTGACTTCATATTCCAGTCCGCCCTTGTTAAGATAATCGAGCGTTGACTTCACAATGACATAAACAGTTGCCTGCTGACAGTCGCCAGTGGTTTCCCATTTGTAGAGCAGACTGCCTCCGTCGATGCGGACACCGCTCAGCGTACGTCCCATGCCGGGAATCACCAGCAGCGGAGAGCCGTCCGCTTCGTCTTTCTGATAATAGTGCTCTGCTTCAATGGCCACATAGCCGTCTTTTTCCGTGAAAACATTGCCACCCTCCTGCTCCTTGATCCTGTTGACGGCAGGCATCACGTCAGCCTTTGCGAAATCATCGTTCCAGGAACGATAGCCGATGTGCTTCTGTGTCATCATGCCATTCCATTTGCCACCAGACATTTCTTGATTATAGTAGGCGCAGAGTGTTGAGTCTTTTTTGAAACAACGAATCACTTCGTCAGCCCAACGGTTGCATTCCGGATTCTGTTCCTTATAAAGTTTTTGGTTCATGGCATGGGCATAATACATCTGATGCAGGTTGCTCATGGCCTGGACCGGGAACAAAATAATCTGCCGGTAAGCATCATGATATTCCGATGAAATGGACGAAAATTGCTCCAAAGCCGCAATTTCGAGACTTTGGTATTCACTGATAACTCGCGGCCATTCATCCAAGGCATAGGTTCCGGCATCCAGCATCTCTGCCGTACTGCGGCCGTTGATTTTACTGATATGGTTCAGCAGCCGGGCAGCTTCAGGTCCCTGTTTCTCGCCAAAGGTTTCTATGCAGAAAGCGGTCGTATGTGTTCCGACGACATCGTGACTTACAGAACCGGGTTTCCATGCCATGTCCATGAACAACTGGATAGGATATTCCATGGGTTTCAGGTCGCCGACATTCAAAATCCACATGCGGTCGATGCCATTGTTGTAGGCCAGGGAGAGCTGTTCCCACATGTTCTGCGAAGGTGTCACATTCAGCCACTTTGAGTTTCGGGGAGCACCGACGTAGTCCACATGATAATATAGTCCCCATCCGCCTTTATGCTTACGCTCCTGTGCGTTGGGCACACGGCGCACATTGCCCCAGTTGTCATCGCAAAGCAGGATCAGCACATCGTCGGGCACTTTCATGCCCTTGTCATAATAGTCGAGCACTTCTTTATACAAAGCCCATACCTGAGGTGTTTCTTTGGCAGGACGTTTGGTCACGTCGGCAATAATCTGACGCTGGTTTTTCACGATACGCTCCATCAGTTTCGTATCTGCTTCTTCGCCCATTGCCTCGTCGCCGTCTCCGCGCATACCAATGGTCACCACATCATCTGTGCCTTTTATACGTTCAATACCTTCACGGAAAAAACGGTCGAGATTCTGCTGGTTGGTATTATAGTTCCATGCGCCCCATCCCTTTCGGTTGCGTGCATACTCCTGATGATTGCGGGCCATGGGCTCGTGGTGGGAAGTCCCCATCATTATACCCATTTCGTCGGCTGTCTTCAGATTTTCGGGGTCATCGGCATAGAAAGCCCAACCCCACATGGCCGGCCACATGAAGTTGCCTTTCAGGCGCAGAATCAATTCAAACACTTTCTCGTAGAAACGGTGGTCGCCATAGTTTGTTTCGAAAGTGTTTTTTACCCACGATGTCAGACATGGAGCCTCGTCGTTGAGAAAAATGCCGCGATAGCGCACGGCAGGCTCACCGTCGGTGTATGTTCCTTTTTTGATAAAAATGGAAGGATGATGCTGTATGGGAACGTCGGCCCAGTAATACCAAGGAGAAACTCCCAGCTGCCGCGACACTTCGTAGATGCCATAAATCGTTCCGCGGCGGTCGCTGCCGGCAATAATCAACTGCTTGTCCGTGGCTGTGATGAGAAACATCTCGGTTTTCCCTTTGAGCATTTTAGCATCAAAAATGCGATTTTTCGCCATTTCATCGATGATTTTGCTACTTCCTAAGGTTCCTGCAACAATGGTGGCCGAAGATTCCTGCCCGATAATGACTTCTGCTCCACAGACGGCTTTAAGGTCTGTGCAAAGGTTCTGGGCAGCTCGGTGTACGCCCCGTTGCTCATTATCGGCAATTCCGATTATTGTCCGGTTGTTCTGATTGAGTTGGAAATCACCCTTGTCGAAGTCAACAAAGTTTGTTGCTGCACGGCATGTGGTAGCCGCCAGGAATAGGATGGAGATTGTAAACGAATGAGTAAGTCGCATAGGTTTTGATATTATAATATTTTGCAAAGTTAGTCTTTTTATGCATATTTTTCTCATTTTGTACTTGAAAAAAAACAAAATGAAACATAAAAAAATGTATGCGTTACAAATTTAATTGGTTGTGTCACGCAGATGAATTAATTTTGCAAACAGTTAAACTATTCAACATCATGAAGCGTATTGCAACATTCATTCTTTTTGGGCTTATTATTGGTTTTTCACAGCAAGTTGTTGCCGACGACGGCTGGGTGGGCACCTGGGCGACGGCAGTAGAACCGACCACCATGAAGGACATGCCGGCTTTCTCATTGGCCAACAGGAGCATCCGCCAGGTGGTACATGTTTCGCTCGGCGGCAGCGAACTTCGTTTGCAGTTAAGCAATGTCTACAGTTCCGTTCCCGTCGAAATCAAGTCGGTTTTCGTGGCTGATGCCAAAGAAGGCAGTGAAATTGATGTTCGCACAGCCCGTTATCTGAAGTTCAATGGCAAGCAGAAATGCGTGATAAAGGCCGGCGATTCCATTTACAGCGACGTCTTCAGCTATCCGCTGAAGCCTCTCCAGCGACTTGCCATCACGGTGTGCTACGGTGATTCTGTTCCAGAGTGCGGCACTTCGCACCGCGGTTCGCGCACAACATCCTACATTTATAATGGAACGGCGAAGCCTAAGACCCGCTTTGTGGGGACCGAGGATGTTGAACACTGGTACAACATTGCGGCCCTTGACGTTAAGGTCGATGCTCCAGTAATAGCCTGTTTAGGCAATAGTATCACCGACGGGCGTGGGACAACCACCAATGCCCAGAACCGCTGGACCGATTTCATGGCTGAGGCTTTGGGTGGCCAGATGGGTGTCCTGAATCTGGGAATCGGCGGCAACTGCGTGTTGCGTAACGGACTTTCCGACCCTGCCGTGAAGCGTTTCGATCGCGACATCCTCGGCCAGCGCGGAGTGAAGACGCTGATTATTTTCGAAGGCGTGAATGACATCGGCGGTTCCATTGGCAACGCCGAACAGGTGGCCCAGGAACTGATCAAGGTCTATGGTGAGATGATCGACAAGGCCCACGCTCAGGGCATCAAGGTTTATATGGGCACGATAACACCGTTCGGAAAAAGTTTCTACGACAGCCGCTTCCACGAGGCCGCCCGTCTGGTGGTCAACGACTGGATACGTTCAAACAAGAAAGCCGACGGCATCATCGATTTCGATGAGTTGGTGCGTGATCCCCAGCATCCGACGCAGCTCATAGAAGAATACAGTGACGACTGGCTCCACCTCAATCCCCAAGGCTATGAGGCCATGGGCAAGTTTGCCGCCGAACAGATTAGCAAATAATTAAATCTTTATAAAAACAATTATGGAAACAAACATTTCGACAAGCGAAACCAAGGGTTTCTACAAACTTTCATGGCTCCAGCGCATCGGCTTCGGCTCGGGCGATCTGGCGCAAAACCTTATCTTTCAAGTTATTTGTACTTACCTGCTATTCTTCTACACCGACATTTATGGCCTTACCCCATCGGCGGTGGCCGTCATGTTCCTTGTAGGTAATGTTGCCAACGTGATTTGGGACCCGATAGTGGGTACGCTGATTGACAAAAGTAATCCCCGTTACGGAAAATACCGCTCATACCTGCTTTATGTCGGTATACCTCTGTCGGGATTTGCCATTTTGTGTTTCTACAACGGTTTTGCACCGTCATTGATTTACGCATACGTCACCTATATTTCCATGCAGTTGCTCTATACGTTTATCAATGTTCCTTACGGAGCGCTCAACTCCTCGCTTACCCGCGATACCGAAGAAATCACCATACTTACCTCAGTACGTATGTTCATGGCCAACCTTGGCGGCTTGGCCGTAAACTCTGGCCTTCCGCTGTTTATCGCCTTGATAGCCGGCGCACCGTCCGACAGCCTTCCCAAGGATTCATCGGCATGGTTCATCACGATGACCATTTATGCCATTGTAGGTTTCTGCCTGCTCGTGTTCTGTTTCAGCCAGTGTAAGGAGCGCGTGGTGATGGACAAGAAGGATACAGAAAATGTTAAGGTCAGTGACCTTTGGATGGAGTTTGTCCGCAACCGTCCGTTGCGCGTCCTGGCATTTTTCTTCATCACCGCCTTTGCGATGATGTCGGTGGGCAATGCTGCAGGTGCCTATTTCATCAACAGCAACCTGCACGGCTCAGCACAGGAATTGTCTATATTCATGGCACTCGGTTCCATACCTGCGTTTATATTTATGCCGCTTGTTCCTTGGTTCAAGCGTATGGTTGGCAAGAAAAATATGTTTTACCTCTTCCTCGGTGCTGCCATCATAGGCATGGCCATGCTCTATTTTATCTCAAAGATGGAACACCCCAGCATGATGATGATTTATATTGCTCAGTTCATCAAGTCGACGGGCGTGATCGTGGCTACAGGCTATATGTGGGCACTGGTTCCTGAAGTGATTTCATACGGCGAATTCACAACGGGCCGCCGCATCTCGGGAATTGTCAATGCTTTGACGGGACTGTTCTTCAAGGCCGGTATGACTTTCGGAAGCATCGTCGGCCCCGCTGTATTGGCATACGTCGCCTACAACCCCGATTCAATCGACCAGACACCTTTGGCCGAAGAGGGTATTCTGTGGCTCGTCTGCGTCATCCCTGCCATTCTGCTTGGTCTCGCCATCTTTATCATCTCTAAGTACGAACTGACTGACGAGGTAATCGACGATATCAACAAGAAGATTGAGGAACGTAACAAATAAAAAATCGATGCACAGATTTTTAGTATTCGTATTTGCTGTAGGCATGACAGCCTCAGTGCAGGCACAGTCGCTGGCAGAGGCCTATCGTGACTACTGGTACACCGGTGTTAGCGTAAACCAGTGGCAGGTGGAGGCCGACCTCAGTGGACAGAACAAGCACGATGTGACTGGGTTTATCTCTGGTGACCAGACCAAAGACTGGGACATCATTGCCCGCAACTTCAACTTCGTGGTAGCCGAGAACTGCATGAAGTGTGAAGTCGTTCATCCCCAGGAAGGTGTCTATGACTTCACCCTCGCCGACCAGTTTGTCAACAAGGCAAAGGCCGCCGGCATGCGTGTGCTGGGACATGCCCTCATCTGGCATTCCCAGTGTGCACCCTGGTTCCATTTCGACAAGGACGGCAAACCCGTATCCCGTGAAGTGCTGAAGAAACGGATGCGAGAGCATATCTATACCATCGTGAGCCACTTCAAGGGCCGTGTGGATGCCTGGGATGTGGTAAACGAAGGTTTTGAAGACGACGGAACCCCTCGCAAGAGCCTTTTCTGGCAGATTCTCGGCACCGACTACATCCCCCTGGCCTTCCAGTATGCGCATGAGGCCGACCCCAATGCTGAGCTCTACTACAACGACTTCTCGATGAACAAGCCCACGAAGGTGGAGGGCGTCTGCCGCTTCTTCCGTCCGCTCATCGAGCAGGGGCTGCCCGTCACAGCCATCGGCATGCAGGGCCACATGATTCTCGAAGATAATGTCGATAACAGCGTTATCAAGCAGTACGACCATAGCATCAATACCATTGCGGCTTTGGGAGTTCCCACGTTCTTCTCCGAACTCGACCTCTCCGTGTTGCCCAATCCCTACGGATTCTCTGGTGCCAACATCAACGACCGCTTTTCCTACTCACCGGAAAAAGATCCCTTCAAAAACGGGCTCACCAAAGAGAAAGAGGCCGAAATCAACCAGTTTTGGGTGGATTTCTACAAGATGCTGATTTCACATAAGGACAACATTATCCGTGTAAATTTCTGGTGCCTCAACGATGCGAACTCCTGGCGTAACGATTTTCCCATCAAGGGACGCACCGACTACGCTACACTCTTCGACCGCCAGAATCAGCCCAAAGGCATGGTTCAGGAAATTATCAACTTAGTTCAACCTCAACAAACAACAAAGAAAAATAAAAGAAAATAACTATGGCAAAACTACCTCGTTATTTATTCCCGAGTGACTATATGGCTGACCCCTCGGCCAATGTGTTTAACGATCGCCTCTACATCTATCCCAGCCACGACTGGGATGCCGGCGAGTGCTTCGACGACGACGGCGGCCACTTTCAGATGAAAGACTACCACGTGCTGTCGTGGGCCGATGTGGAAAACGACGATGCCACCGACCATGGCGTCATTCTCGACGTGAAGGATGTGCCCTGGGCAGAGAAGCAGATGTGGGACAACGATGTCGTTGAGAAAGACGGCAAGTACTACCTCATCTTCTCGGCAAAGGCTTACGACGGTGTGTTCCGCCTCGGTGTTGCTGTTGCCGACAAGCCCGAAGGTCCGTTCAAGCCGATGGAGCAGCCCATCCGCGGTTCGTTCTCTATCGACCCCTGTGCCTTCAAAGATGACGACGGACAGATTTATGTCTATTTCGGTGGACTTTGGGGCGGTCAGTTGCAGTGGTGGCGTCCGCTCTATCACGGCTTCGATACCATCCCCGGCAAGTATGGCGACCAGAACGGTCTTGTTGACCTGGGTGCAGCCCCCGACCATAAGTCAGAGCTGTTTGCCAAGCCCGAAGCCTTCGCCATTCCCAGCAATGTGGTGCGCATGAGCGACGATGTGTTGCAGTTTGCAGAGGCTCCACGCCCCGTTCTCATTCTCGACAAGGACGGCCAACCCTTGAAGGCCAGCGATCCTCACCGCTTCTTCGAAGCCTCGTGGATGCACAAATACAACGGCAAGTACTATTTCTCTTACTCCACGGGCGACAGCCACTACCTGTGCTATGCCATCGGCGACAATCCTTACGGACCGTTCACCTATCAGGGCGTTATCCTCGATCCCGTCGTCGGCTGGACAACCCATCACAGCATTGTCCAGTTTAAGGGCCAGTGGTACTTGTGCTATCACGACTGCGTACCCAGCAACGACGTCACCCACCTTCGTTCACTGAAGATTCAGCGCCTGTTCTACAATGAGGACGGCACCATCCAGAAAGTGGTGAACGAGTAAGAAGTTAAAGTAATCGGGAGGTATGCCGTCGTGCATACCTCCCGAATTATTTTACTCAAAGCATTTTACTTTTGGTGTAACACTATTTGTGCGATCACTCCTGCACTAAACTCCCAACACAACTGCAGGATCAATATTAAGTTGTCTGCTTAATTCTCTTCCAATCTTCAATGATGGCTCGCTTTTACCATTCATAATCTCACTAACACGGGCATTGCTAAGGCCAAGCATCTCGGCCAACTTTGACTGATTGATGCCCATTTCGTAAAGACGCAGTTTTATTACATCAACCAAAGAAGGTTTACCTATTGGATAATGAATGTCTTCGTATTCTTCCACCATATCTGAAATCATATCCAACTCCAGATAATTCTTGTCATCCACAGGTGTTTCATCGTTGACCAGTGGAAGCAGTTCTTCTATACGACTCAATGCTGCACGATAAGCAGCCTCGTTCTTTATCTGTGCCATAATCTATATGTTTTTAATGTCCTTAATTGCGTTATATTCCTTATGTGTTCCAACGAAACGGATATATATCGTCTTTGGTGTAAACTGTATTAAAACAATTAAACGAAAATCGTTTCCTTTGATATTGAATACATAACGTTGATTACCCACAGCATCTACGCTATTGAATGTATTTTTAATATCAGCAAAACAAGTCCATTCTGCTTTTTTCGTTTTCTCGTACCACTCCTCCAAGGCTATTTTGGCCTGAGGTTCTCTAGTATAGTATTCTACTAATGTACTTCTTGATATAATTCTCATTGCATACACTTTTGTCTGCAAAGATAAATGGATTTTTCCGAATTACAAAATATTTTTCAGGAAATCTAAAAACAAAAGGGTTATTCCCCTAACTTCCAAACAATCAGACTGCAAAGTAAAACGGAATATTTCACTGAAGATCCAGCGCCTGTTCTACAATGAGGACGGCACCATCCAAAAGGTTGTGAACGAGTAACATATAAATGGGATGTGTCAATTGGTACATCCCATTTTCGTTTGACAATGATGAAGTGTTTTGACTATTTATAAGATGGTTTAGTCCTGTCCGCTCTTCCTCGCTTCATCGAACTTAGCTTTCATGGTCGGATTTTGGTATGTCAGTTTCTTGATGGTCAGTTCTTCTGCCTTACTGTTTGCTAAACGGAGATTATTCTCAGAACCCAACAGGTTGGCCTTGATTTTCTGAAGATGGTCGATGCTCTTGTCTATTTCCTCGATGGCCCGCTGGAATTTTTCGGAGGCCAGACGGTAGTTGTTGGCAAATCGTTCCTTGAAATCGTTCAGTTTGGTCTCAAAGTTGGTGACGTCGACCGACTGGCTCTGCGCCATCACCAGTTGCCGTTGCAATGCGATGCTTTTCTTCGATGTCTGTACCAATAGGGTGATAATCGGGATGAAGAACTGAGGGCGGATGACGTACATCTTGGGATAGCGGTGGCTCACGTCTACTATTCCCGTGTTGTAAAGCTCGCTGTCGGGTTCAAGCATCGACACAAGGACGGCAAACTCGCAGCCTTTTTGCCGGCGGTCTTCATCCAACTTCTTCAGGAAGTCTTCGTTGCGATGCTTCGTGGCCGTCTCGTCCATCTCGTTCTTCATTTCGAACATGATGGAGATGTATTCAAAATCGCCGTCGAAATCCCGGAAGATGAAGTCGCCTTTTGACCCACCCGACGCATCGTTGTCTTTCTCGAAATAGGCGTAGGGCATAATGGGGCGGATGGTGGTGTTGAAAAGGGTGTTGCAATGCGCTTCCAAGGTCTCGCCCACCATCTTCGTCGACATGCGTGTCTTCAAGTCCTTGTAGTAATCCACCATTTCCTGTTTCTGGCGCAACTGCAGTTCATAGCCTTTGCGGATGTCCTGCTCGCGGCGCATGGAGTCGTTCTTTTCGGCATCAAGCATGCCCTTCCAAGATGCTATTTCGTTGTCTTTCTGTTGAATCAGCTGAGTAGCCTTGTTCTGTTCTTTCAGCACAGCCACTTGCGTCTGGCTTTGGCTCTGAGCCACCTGTCCATGTAACTGCAATATTTCGGCATCTTTTGCCGCCAACAACTTATCAAACTCGGCTTGTTTTGACGAAGCGACGCCCTTTATTTTCTCCTCCAGGCGTGCAATCTCGGCATTCTTCTCGGCCATTGCCTTCTGTAGTTCAGCTTCCTTAGCCGTTGAAGCACTTTTTACCTGTTCTTCCAAACGTGCAATCTCCGCACTCCGCTTTTCCAATTCCTGCTCTTTCTCATGGAGCTGTCGTTGAAAAGTTTGCTCGGCCTGCAGCTTGTCAGCCTGACGTTGCAACCGCTGCTGTCGCTCCAGTTCCTCAGCCCGTCGCTGGACCTCAGCCAAGAACTCTTTGTTCCGGATTTGGCTCACCACAGAAGCATAACTGGCTTCGTCAACAGAAAACACCTTGCCACAATTAGGACATTTTATTTCGTTCATTCTCTTTTTGTTAGATGATTCTATTAATAACTTCCATCAGATTGACTTAATGGTACAAAGGTAGTGATTTATTTTCAAATTTTGATGTTCATCGTTATATAATCATTGTTTTTTACGTTCGTTTACACTTGGAAATGGGGCGGGGCGGTAGTTTAAGGATGGGTAGGGAAATCTAAATAAATGTAAGTGTTTTTCTTAATTTTTCAAGCGATAATATCCTAAAAAAACAGATTGTTTTTTTTGAAAAAAGCTAAGGGCGGAAAGCAAAAATAGTGAGATTCATGCTCAAAAAATAAGGATTTGAACACGAAATAAACAGGATTTCATTTTCAAAAGATAAGGATTTGATGCGCAACTCAGGCAGAGTTGTACAATAAAGCCCTATGATTTGCCGATGAAATCATAGGGCTTTTCTGGTCCTCAAAAACAGCGAATTTAACGAATTATTATGGACAAAATCTAAATAAATTAAAACAACGAATTTGACGAATTTATACTCCCCTCCTTAAAAGGAGGGGCCAGGGGTGGTTGATGATCCGTGTATAATAATCATTTTTTTATTAAGATTTGTGAAGATTTTTGTTTGAAAAATTGAAAGGGAAACAGAGTTGTAAGATTTCTTTTTATTTTGCCGAGACTATGCAAAGATAAGGCACGAGCGACCAGTGAGTTTGGACATTTTACTTTTTTACCCTTTTACTTTTTTACCTTTTTACCTTTTTACCCTTTTACCTTTATTTCATCTTGCTGTTGATGCGCGAGCGGGTGGAGCGCATGGTGCTTTCGCTGATGCCCATGACGCGCATAATTTCTTCGTCGGTGCGGCCTTCGTGTTCCATGATGGCGAAGAACATGTATTTGGGCGATAGGCGGTCGTAGTCGGTCTGCAGGTCGTTCACGTAGGCGAGGTCCTTCAGTTTGTAGTATTCTATGAAGTCGGTGTAGTCGGCCTTTCCCCATCGCACGGTGGTTGCACCTTGTTGCAGCGAGTCGTATAATCGTTTCCCGTTGGCCAGTATGCCGGCCTGCCGTTGCTGCAGCTCGCTGATTTTCCTGTTCAGCCTTGCCACCTCCTTGGTGTTCTGCTGTCCGCTGGTTTCCAGTTCTTCAGCCTTCCGTGTGTAGTCGGCCAGTTGCGCCCGGGTTTCGGCCAATTCCTTGGCGGCTTTCATTCCGCGGTAGCTGTAATAGCCGAGACCGGTTATCAGAAGTCCGCCGATGACCACGATGACCAGCCCCCATCCATAAACCTTATTCCATAGTTCCTGCTCTGCCCGTTCTTTGTCGTACTTGGCCTGTATCTCGGCAAGACGTTCTTGTTCCTGAGTGTCGTAGTAGCGTTTTTGCCACGCCATAGCGCTATCTGCCAATGCGTTGGCCTGTTCATAGTCTTTCCGTTCCATACATTGCTGCCGCATGGCGTTGAAGATGTCCACCCTCATGGTGTTCATTTTCGTGAGGCGAGTGCGGTAGAGTGCCTGCTCCCACATTTCGCGTACTTTTTCCATGCTGTCCTCGCGGAGGTAGATGTTGGCAAGAGTTTTGTAGGCATTGGGTATTCCTTTTATGGCAATGGCTTTTTTCAGATAAGCCTTGGCCAACTGCGGGTCATCCTTTTCATAGATTCTTCCAAAATCATAGAAAAGGTAGGGTAGATTTATTGTGTCTTGGAGTGAGAGTAACGATGAACATTGGTTGGCGCAAATGAGTGCGCTGTCTTTTTGCCCTGTTTCAAAATAACAGGTGATTAAATATAGCAATGCAGCACCTTGTCTTCTCTTACTTCCAATAGTCCGTGAGATTTCTAATGCTTTTAAAGCGTATCGTTTGCTTAATTCATATTCATAAGCGTCACCGTTATAATATGAGAGTTTGTCGTATATTTTATGTCTTAATAGTAAGTTGTCCGTTTTTTCGGCCAATTCTTCTGCTTGTTTCAATAAATGAATTGTTTGCTTAATTCTGTTTTTATTGAATGTCGTAACACCTTTATAAAAAAGTGCACGGGCCAGTTTCTCGTTGTCATTAATGGTTTCATAATATCTAAGGCTATAGTTGATACCGCTGTCTGATTTCGTCGGAATCCTGTTCCTATAGTTTGTTTCGGTCTGTACAAGGAAATAATAAGCCGAGTCTTTGCGGCTCCGCAAGTATTCCTGTGGAATCATCTCAAACAGGTTTTTTGCCGAGTCTACCTTGTCGTGGCTTAATAACGTGTCAATCATTGCAAGTTGCTCCTCTACATGGTTCCTGTCATGGCAGCCAGTAAGGAGCATCAGAATCCAAAAGAATATTAAAAAAGAGTTCGTCTTCATAAATGTTTTAGTTTTGTGGCAAAGGTACTAAAATTAATTCAAATGGCACTGAAAAACCAATTCTTTTCATTATTTCATGCTCTGTGATAATATGTTTTTGTTGCTTTTAAGTATTGTGAGACTCTGTTGCATTTTATGCAACATATTTATAGTCAGGCAGATAGTTTCATTATTGCTTGCAGCGTGCACTTGAAAAAATTCAGGAATAATTTGGGATTATGGCTTTTCATTTCTAAATTTGTATTGTGAAAAGGCTCCTCGCTTGTATAAATGAAGAATATATAGGGGCAAGTTACTAACTATAAAAAACAATTAGAATGAAAAAAAGTTTATTGATGTTTTTGTTAGGCGGTATGATATTGATGCCTGTATGTGTGAAAGCCCAAGAAAACGGTGGAGGATTTGGTTCTGGTAATAACCCAGATAATCCAAACAGTCCTCCAAACAATCCTTGTGTGTATATCACCTCTAACCAGAGTTGTAGTTTTGTAACAGTATACTTTGTGTCGTCGGTGGAAGGTGCTGAAATTATTGTTTGTTTGGATGGCGATGAGGTTGACAGTCTTATTGTTACAGCAGCAGCTGGCACTCGAGTTCCGTTCTACTTACCTGCATACGGTACAGGCGCACTGGCTATCTACGTCAGACGCGGCACAACATTGCTTGCATATTATTGCGCGACCATATAGAAATCAATAAAATACAGTATTTATAATCATTAGGACACAATGTTCGATGAAGAATAGGAATAAATCTTTTATCAACAGAATAATAGTAAATACAATGAAAAGGATTATAAAAATTGCTTTTGTCTCAGTTTTAATTTGCAGTGCGTTATTCACAGTCTATTCATGCACTGAATATGATGATTCGGTGAACGAAGTAAATAAATTCAGTGAGTTGCAATTTCATCGCATTACCGCAGAACAAGCAAAAGAGAATGCTCTGGTCTTTTTGGAAAACTTTGCTAATTCAACAAGGGCAACGAAAAAAACTTTGACAGTATCAGAGGTAAAAGCCATCAGTAAAAGTACTGGCAAAACTCGTTCTTCAGAAAGTTCAATTAATTTGGATACACTTTTTTATGTCGTAAATTTCGATGACAACCAAGGTTTTGTAATCGCGGCATCAGATGACAGGGAAACGCCAGTGTTTGCATATGTTGAAGAAGGTAACTATGAAGAAGAAACCTCAAACAATGGTTATGAGGCTTTCATGGATGCCCTTATTGACTATGAAATTAATGCCCAAACGCTACCCGAGTTGCCTCATGACATAGATAGATCCCCTCTTGACACTGGAGGACAAGGTGTAGATAATCCTCATCCTGACAAATTTGAAGTAATGTATCCGCTACTTAAAACGAAATGGGATCAGACAATGTTCAACACTTATTGTCCAGGTGTTTATACGGGCTGCGTTGTAACTGCTATATCTCAAATATGTTCTTATCTGAAGAATCCAATTAACATTTCATGGGCATATAATGGTTATGGAAATCAATGCACAATGGAATGGGATAGAATTGTAAATGAAAGTGTTTTAGGGTTTGGTTACCTCAATAGTCCAGACCTTTGTTCTCAGGTATCCAATTTGATGCGTTTCTGGGGCTTGGCTTTTGATGCGGAATATGAAGATGGTGGCACGGGTGTAGACAGTGATAAAGCTATTTCTAAAATGCAGGAATTAGGTTTTAATGCTACAGACCTTTCCGATTATGATGCGAAAAACGTGATGAATGACCTCAAAAAAGGTAATCGTATCATTTTTATGCGCGGCAATGCAAGATACTATCATGTTGGATTTATCTTTAGAAAATATGTAGATGGTCATGCATGGGCAGTTGACGGATATATACACTCCGTCAAGAATAACAAGGAATCTATCTATATTCATTGTAATTGGGGATGGGGCGGAAGTCAAAATGGGTATTTCCTTAGTGATGTGTTGAATGCAGAGGAAGGTCCTGTGTATAGTGACAATGCAAATTTAATCACAAGGTCTTCAAACTATCAATATAGGCTTAAAACTTCAACAATATGCAAATAAAACACTTTTGGCTTTTAGTTTTAATGCTCCCCATCTTGTGGGCATGCAGTAGCGAAGAAGTGGGAGAAGATAACATGACGCCAGCTATTGGTACATCATACGTCAGGTTTGTATCGCCCACAGGTAAAAACATCTTGGACTCTCTGAAAGTTCTTAATCCCGATGAGAGAAAAACTGCAGATTTCGATTCTAATCTGGTTGACATAACGGTTATTCGCAAGAGTGACAATGAGCCGCTATGGTTAAGAAAGAATCTTTTCTATGCCTGCAAGCAGACTGGAACGGAATTCGAACAAGACGAAACTGTCATTGAGTTGTATTGGACGGATTTCATGGTTATGAATATTGAGAGCCGTCCTATGAAATATAACGATGTCTATGAGGTGCAGATGAAAAGTCCGAAAATCTTCGGCAACAATGATGTCCACGCTATAAGATGGTATATTGCCGTTACGGGCAGAGCTTACGATGCGTATAAGTGTGAGGTGGATGGGAAAGAAGTGTCGCTTGTCGACGATCCTTTCTATAAACAGCAATTTAAATTAGGTCATCACGGAGTGGCGGGCTTCATTACGGTCAACTGCGATTAGATGAAAACTGCTGCCGTAGCTGTAATAAAAAGATAATAATCAAACCGGTACGATTATATCAGAACCCTGACTGTATAAATAAAGGGGAGGAAACCGAAAATCCAAAGAGTAGGCATTTAAAAATATAAAGTTATGAAAACATTAAAATTATTTGCTGTTTGCTGTGGCATGCTGCTGGCAGGTGTTGTTTCAACTACCAAGACTACAGCTCAAGTTATTGATCCAGGTGGTTTAGACACAGGAGTCAACTGTGTAGGAGATGATGGAACTTGCTTGGTCGTAAAGAAAGGAAATTTGACATTCGTTTTTTCTGGAGAAAAGCAATAATTCCATATTAATTTTAAACTTATTACTGAAGAGAAACACACTTCAATATGTTTCTCTTCAGTTGACCACGGTAGGCGAAACGCTCCCCAGCGAAGGGTGAATTACATGTTTGTAATATAGGAGGTTCTTATCATGGAGTATTATGATAAAATTAAGGTTATAATGGTGAAGCTATATTTATATCGTATCCTATTGTTTTCCATATTGGCTTTTCTTGGATATACGTTGGTGAACAAAACATCCAACTTTTATTCTTTCACGCTGAATATTGCCAGGACGGGTCTGTTTCAAGGTGTTTGGGTGGACATTGTCGCTTGTTATGCATTGATGGCAGAATTCACCTGTATTGCCCTACTTCTGTACAAGCCAAAAGTCGGAGCCGTTGTATCGATTTTTGTTATGCTGTCGTTTTCAGCCTATATTATCTTCCTTAGGACTTTAGGCAGGTATGTAATCTGCGGTTGCGGTGGCATTCTCAACGGTTTGACCTTCCACTGGCACATTCTGATAAATTTTCTCATCATCTCGTCCCTTATTTTTATTTATCATTATGAAAGTAAAAAACAATAGTCGCTGGCTTTACGTCTTAGTTTTGGGTGCCACACTTTTCATCTCAATGGTCTATCTGTTTATCTCCCACGAGCGGATTCGAACAAAAAATTATGTTTTTACCCGTAATATTGCAGATAGTCCAAAGGCAGAGATTATATCTACGGAGACTATGCCAGCGCAACATGGCAATAATTCAAAGTATAAAATTTTAGTCGGTGACAAAGAATGTCTTATTAAAACTATTACGATAGACTCTATGAATTCCCTTGCCGCAATGGTCAAATCCGACTCGTTGTCTAACCCTGCGGGTATATATAGATACGACAATGTAAGAAATAAGGTTGACATGAGCGAATGCCTCGTAGAATTCGATCTTCCCGACCAGTATGATGACACAGCTCAGCGGCTATTAGCTTACGATGGAGTGTTCTTCGAATCTGAGGATATTATTACGTTTAACTTCCTGCTTTTTCCAGATATATATGTGCTTACGAAAGACGGAAGGCTGGTTACCCATCTGAAGACGAAAGACGGTGCTCCTGCTCCCCATGTTGTCAAATATAAAAAATTCAACACATTGGATCAAGGCAATGCATATTACACCAATGCCGCTTCGTTTGCGATAGGAGAGAAACTGTATGTTCTGTCTTTCTTATGCCCTAAGCAATTGGGCAAATATACCATCGACTGTTATGACATGGGCACGAAAAGCTACGAATATAGTTTTTACGTTGAAAATGACACAGAAGAGGATAATACGTTTGTCCGCGAAATAAAGGTCGCAGGAAATATTGTTACCATAACAACCGTAAAAAATAGAACGAAATTTAAAATACTATAGATGAAGTTATCAGACTGTTAATATATGCGATTATCTGTTTGATTTCTAGGTATTGCAGAGTCTTTATATTATAACTATAGGGTGAAGAAAATGAAAAAAGTATATATTTTATTGTTGATAATGTTTGATGGAACGGCATTTGCTGTAGCTGAAAACCACGAAGGCGACACCACCGTCGTAGAGAAACAGGCCGAACTGCAGGAGGTGAAGGTTATGGGGTATCGTCGCATTGCACAGGACGATGCCAAGAAAACCGTCTATCAGCTGAGCCGCACGCTGCCGAAGAATACGACTACTGATGTGGCTCTGATGGAGTTGCCCGAGTTGCAAAAGGGCAGTGCAGGATTCAGTATCAACGGAAACGACCGGCCCTGCCGGCTGCTGATAGATGGCATCGACGCTAATATGAAAGAGTTAGAGAGCCTGAAAGCCTCAGACGTGAGCCGCGTGGAGATTAAGAATATCTCGGCCGATGGAAACCAGTATGGCGGGGAAATCAATATCATCCGTAAGCGACGTGACAGGATGCTGAACGGATCTGTAAGTTATTCGAACGGTACGTTGCGTGAATTCGAGTCGCTGTACCCCACGATATCTTATCGCGACGGCAAGTTGGAGATTTACACCGTTGGAACGCTTCTGCACAACAATCAGGAGGGCAGCATGCGGCTGGAACGAGTAACGGCAGACAACACACGCAGAATATACACTATGTACAGCGACAATTCTATCTGGCAGTACTATGGGATGGTAAAGGCTGGCTACGAGTTTTCTCCCAAGCTGAGTACCTACGCTTCGTACACATATTCGGGATTTGGCACGAAAACCCAGAAAAGATTCGAGGATATCATAGACAACAACCAGAACGGCGATGAGACAGAGATGACCAAAGGTAAGAATGAAAGCAAAGATGATGTGGGCAGTTATTTGGTGAATGTCGTTGTTAAAATGACGCATGACAAGAATAATAGACTGTTCCTGAAAGGACGCTTCCACTCATACAAAAACGGCTACCAGATGGAAAATATTGATGACAGCCGATATGAATCAAAGATGAACGAGTATAGCATAGAGGCTCTGCAGGAAATGGACAGCCTGCGGCTGTTTGGAGGCTGGCACGACATGAACATAGGGCTTCGAGGGGTTTTTCGCGACAATAAGTCGATGGGGCGCAAAGCTACTGGCAACAATGTTTATATGGCCTACGTGAACGATAACATAAAACTCTCGAAGCGACTGTCGCTCTACTGGCAGCTGAAGGCCGACTGTGAGGAATACCTGCTGACCGGCCACACCAAGCGAGAGTTAGCCATGCTGCCATCGGTTATACTGAACTACAGCATGCCCAAGAGCAGTCTGAAGTTGTCAGCAGAACGCTTTGTTTTTCGACCCAGCATCGACTACTTGAACACTAACAGGTATTACTCGAGCGAGGTGAGCCAGACCTATGGAAACGCTGACCTCAACTCGCAATACATGCAGCGCGTGCAGCTATCCTACGGACAACAGGTGAAGGGTGCGCAACTGAACTTCGGCATTGGATACCGATACGCGACGGATATTATAATGGACATTTACGGAGCCGACCTGAACAGCACCACTTATATGAATGCCGGATATAGCAACCTGACCACACTGACGGCCAGTTACATGCAGCCGCTATTCAAAAACAGGCTGATACTGAACGCTTCGGCAGCGTTAAAATATTACGATGACCGGATAGACAGCAAGCTGAAGGGAAGTGTACAGAGCACCGATGTCAATGGATGGGGTTTCGACGCGTCGGCCTATGTCCGCTATGTCTCGACAAAGGGATGGATGTATTTGGTCAATGGCAGCCTTAGCACAAACATCTACGACATCAATGCGCGGAAAACCAGTGTACCGATATTAACGCTGTCGGTATCGAAGTCGCTGCTGAAAGACTGTCTTACCTTGTCAGCTCGTGTGCAGGGTGTTCCCAAAATGAAACAGACCACACACTATCACTTCCGCACTGAATGGCAACGGACGGAATTTGAGACAAACATGTCGAACATCATCCTGACGGCCAAATGGAATTTTGGAAAGCGATTCACTAAGCGCGACATGGGTACCTCAATCTCGGTGAACGACATTACGACCAAAGAGTAGTGTTTTGGCGATGGGTAGTGGGTGGACAGGCAACGATGAGAAAACGAGAATCTTACTATATATGGAAAAAGCAATCCCCTCAAATTAGCCGCTTCAGATGGCATACCATAAGTTGGCCTTCGTCGTCGCGCAAGTGGAGGCTGTTGCCGTGGCAGTAGCGGAAGAAACGGCACGTGGCGCAGTCGTCGGTGCGTTTCCATTCATCGGTGCGGTGGGGCTGGTAGCGGTTTTGCCAGACATCCCAGAACTGGTCTTGGTAGATGTTGCCTTGATGGTAGCCGGAACGGATGCTAGCACAGGCGGCAATGGCGCCGTCGGCCATGACAGAGCCCACGGTGATTCCAGCCTGACAGAAGAAGGGGAGGTCGCGCACCTCGCCTTCATAGTTGCCTACAAATCCCGAACATCCGTATGAGGCGTGGATTTCTCCTTCGCTGCGCGTCTGACGGATGAAGTCGAGCATGCCCCGGTATTCCTCGTTGCTGAGTCGCATCAGAGGGTCGTTGGCAGCCCTTCCGGCCGGGAAGATGCTGAACAACCGCCAGGCCTTCACGCCTTTCTGGATAAGGAAGTCGCGGATTTCGGACAGGTGGGGATAGTTGCGGCGGTTGACGCAGGTGACCACATCGAACTTGATGAGCGGCTCGGCCACCAGCAAATCGAGGGCCTGACTGGCCCGCTGGAAACTCTCGTTGTGGCCGCGCATCCAGTTGTGGTCGTCGGCCAGTCCGTCGATGCTGAGGGCAACGGTATAGAGATGGGCATCGAAGAGGCTTCGGAACCGTTCGGGGGTGAGCAGGAATCCGTTGGTGACCATGCCCCAGGCAAATCCGCGCTCGTGGAATCCGCGTCCGCATGCTTCCAGGTCGTTGCGCATCAGCGGTTCGCCGCCGGTAACGATGATGAAGACCTTGGACGGGTCGGTATGGGCGGCAACGTTGTCGAGCACGCCGAAGAAGTATTCGCGGGGCATGTCGGGCGTCTCCATGATTTTGCGGCAGTCGCTTCCGCAATGGCGGCAGTGCATGTTGCAGCGCAGCGTGCACTCCCAGAACAATTGGCGAAGGGGGTGACGGTTGATGAGGTCGCGCCTGATGACGCGTTCCATCTCCAGCGCCATGCGGTGCTTCAGGCTTAGCTTGTAGTCGTTCATGTTTACATATACCCGAGCCAGCGGAGGATGTCGTTGAGGTTGGCCACCACCATCAGCAGGATGAGGATGCCAAAGCCAACGTATTCGGCGCGGATAAGGAAGGTTTCCGAGGGCTTGCGGCCCGTAATCATCTCGTAAAGCAGGAACAGCACATGGCCGCCGTCGAGGGCGGGGATGGGCAGGATATTCATGAAGGCAAGGATGATGGAAAGGAAGGCGGTCATGCGCCAGAACATCATCCAGTCCCATGTGGGCGGGAAGAGGCTTCCGATGGCCCCGAAACCACCGAGCGACTTGGCACCGTCGGCCGTTGCCACATACTTCAGGTCGCTCACGTAGCCGCGCAGTACGTTGATGCCGTACTTGATGCCGGCAGGGAAACTCTCGAAGAAACTGTAGGAAACTTCCTTTGGCTTGTAGTAGGTGGAAATACTGGTCTGGGTTACGCCAATCTTCAGGTCTTCGGTAAGCACCATCTGGGCGGTGTCGCGACTGGTGACGATGGTTGCCGTGCGGATTTTCAGGCTGTCGCCGGCCGTCTTGGCATTAGCCATCATGTCGCTGAGGACTCCTACCTGATTGGTGAACTCGTTCCAGCTGTCGATGGCCTTTCCGTTGACGGATAGAATCTTGTCGCCCTTCTTTATTCCTGCCTTATCGGCTGGTGACCCCGGCATGACGCTATCGATTTCGGCTGGGATAAACGGACGGCAGAAAGCTGGTTCGGTCTTGAGCATGTTCAGCAGACTGAGGTCCTCAGGTATGTTGATGCTGACAGGCCTGCCGTCGCGTTTCACCTGGACGGTCTTGGCATCGGCGATATGGCGGTATACATCGACGTCGAAGCGTTCGAAGGTCTTTCCGTCGTAGCCGATGAGCACGTCGTGGTCGCGGAATCCGATGGCCTTGGCCTCGTCGTTGAACTTAAAGCCCATGGTCATGTCCTGGGTGGTGAAATAGCTGTCTCCCCAGTGGAACATCACCATACTGTAGATGAAGAGGGCGAGAAGGAAGTTCACCAGCACGCCTCCAATCATGATGAGCAGTCGCTGCCATGTGGGTTTGGTCCGGAATTCCCAGGGTTGCTCGGGCTGTGCCATCTGCTTGGTGTCGAAACTCTCGTCGATCATGCCGGCAATCTTGCAATAACCGCCCAGCGGCAACCATCCGGCACCGTACTGGGTGTCGCTGTTCTTGGGTTTGAACTTAAAGAGGGAACCGTCCCATTTGCCTATGCCGACGTCGAAGAACATGTAGAATTTTTCTACACGAACACCGAAGAGCTTGGCAAAAAAGAAGTGGCCGCCCTCGTGTAACAATACCAGGAGGGAAATGGCCAGAACGAATTGTAACAGTCTTATCAAAAATACTTCCATTTCTTATTTTTTTTCGAGAATTTTTTTGGCGTTGTGACGTGATGACGTGATGACGTTGTGACGTGGTGACGGATTCTTTATTTTAGGAAATCGGATGCGATGCGACGGGCTTCGGCATCGGTCTGTACGTAAACGTCGTAGTCGGGATGTGAATTAAACGTGGTTTTCTGCATGGTCTGCTCGATGATTTCACCCATCTGGAGGAATCCGCAGCGGTCTTCGAGGAAGGCGCGGTTGACAATCTCGTTGGCTGCATTGACGATGCAGGGCATGTTGCCGCCCTGGCGGATGGCCTCGAATGCCAGTGCCAGACAACGGAATTTCTGCAAGTCGGGCTCGAAGAATTCCAGCGGATGACTGAAGAGGTTGAGCCGCTGTCCGCTCAACGGCAGACGGTCGGGATAGGAGAACGCATACTGGATGGGCAGACGCATGTCGGGAACGCCGAGCTGTGCCTTCACTGAACCATCGACAAACTGCACAGCCGAATGGACAATGCTTTGCGGATGAACCAGTACCTGAATCTTTTCGGCAGGCACGCCGAAGAGCCATTTGGCCTCGATGACCTCGAATCCCTTGTTCATCATCGATGCGGAGTCGATGGTTATCTTTGCCCCCATGTCCCAGGTGGGATGTTTCAGGGCGTCGGCTTTGGTGACGTGAGCAATCTCGTCCATGGATTTCAGACGGAAGGGACCGCCCGAAGCCGTGAGCAGAATCTTCTCTATCTCGTTGTCGCCTTCGCCTACGATGCTTTGAAAAATGGCCGAATGCTCACTGTCGACGGGCAGGATGGGCGTATGATACTCATTGGCTAACTGGCAAATCAGTTCGCCGGCCACCACGAGCGTCTCCTTATTGGCCAGACAGATTTTCTTGCGGGCCTTGATGGCATGAATAGTGGGGGAGAGTCCGGCGAACCCAACCATGGCAGTAAGTACCATGTGGATAGGCTCAGCCTCCACAATCTCGTCGAGTGCACGCTGTCCTGCATAGACTTTCACATCGGTTTCGGCCAGTGCTTCTTTCAGCGGCTCGTAGTAGGTTTCGTTGGCAATGATCACTGCGGCAGGCTGGAATTCACGTGCCTGCCGGGCAAGCAGTTCCCATCGGCTGTTGGCCGTCAGCGCATAAACTTCATAGCGGTCGCTATGTTCGCGAATGACGTCGAGAGCCTGTGTTCCGATGCTTCCTGTGGAACCTAAAATGCATATCTGGAGTTTCATAATTTATAATTCATAGTTCATACTCTTATAGGTCAAGCAGTCCTTCGGGAAGGGCTACCCTGATTTCCCGTTTGTCGTTGTCGATGCCTTTGATGAATTCGTCGGCAGCGGGGATGAGCACGGGAGAGCCTGAAGCAGAGCCACCCTGCATGTCGGTCTTCATCACTTCGAAGAGGATGTTCTCGGTGGAATCGTCGAAGCCGGTGATGACTCCTATTTCACGACTGTCGGCATCGTTGATGAGCCGGTAACCGATGATGGCTGCCATGGAAGGCTCGTCGGCATTGTCGGAAAGCCGCCGCTCGAAAAACACTTCGCTATTGGTCAGTTCACGAGCGGCATCCTGAGTGTCGATGTCTTCGAGTTTCAACAAAGCGGACTCGTCGGAACGGAAACGGTATTCTTCGATAAAGAATGGAACGAGAATGCCCTCCACCTCAATGATGAGGTAGTCGGCATCTGTGCGGTCGAACACGTCGTCGGTGAACTGAAAGGAAATTTCTCCCTTCACGCCATGGGGTTTTCCCAGCCTGCCTATCTTGTAAACGTCTTCTTTCCTGATCATCAGTTGTCAACACGGGTTATCTTTGCTCCTAAGGCATTGAGCCGGGCCTCGATGTCTTCGTAGCCACGGTCTATCTGGGCGATATTGTCGATGCGGCTGGTGCCGTTGGCGGAAAGTGCGGCAATGAGCAGGGCGATACCGGCACGGATGTCGGGGCTTGTCATGCGTCCGGCCCGCAGTATCTTCTTGTGGTCGTGGCCTACGACTACAGCGCGATGGGGGTCGCAGAGAATAATCTGTGCGCCCATGTCGATGAGTTTGTCGACAAAGAACAGACGGCTCTCGAACATCTTCTGATGGAAAAGTACCGAACCGCGGGCTTGAGTGGCAACGACGAGCAACACAGAGAGCAGGTCGGGCGTTAGTCCCGGCCAGGGCGCGTCGGCAATGGTCATGATGGAACCGTCGATAAAGGAGTCGATGACATAATGGGGCTGACGCGGAATTACCAGGTCGTCGCCATCGGTCTTGATTTTCAGGCCGAGCCGACGGAACGTATCGGGAATGATGCCAAGGTCTTTCAGCGAGACGTTCTTGATGCGGATGCCGTCGCCCACCATAGCCGCCATGCCGATAAACGACCCCACCTCGATCATGTCGGGCAGTATTACGTGGTCGGCACCGTGAAGGCGGTCGGTTCCCACGATGGTAAGCAGGTTGCTGCCGATGCCCGAAATCTCTGCGCCCATCTTGTTAAGCATGTGGCAGAGCTGTTGCAGGTAAGGCTCGCAGGCAGCGTTATAGATGGTGGTTGTGCCTTTGGCGAACACGGATGCCATGATGATGTTGGCCGTGCCGGTCACCGACGCCTCGTCGAGATGCATGTAGCAGCCTTTCAGTCCCGTGGAGCCGTTATCCGTCTTTTGCAACTTGTTCTTGCCCGTATGAATCTCATAGACGTTCCGGTCGGTATTGAAGTCGAAATAGGCACCGAGGTTCTTAAAACCCAGGAAATGGGTGTCGAGGCGGCGGCGCCCAATCTTGTCGCCTCCGGGTTCGGCCACGATGGCCTTGCCGAAGCGTGAGAGCAGCGGGCCGATCATCAGCACCGAACCGCGCAGGGCGGCGCATTTCTTCACGAACTCATCACTTTCCAGATAGGCCAGATTCACTTCATCAGCCTGAAAGGTATATTCGTTGCGCGACAGACGCTCGACTTTCACGTTGATGTCGCGGAGCAACTGGATGAGGTTGTTTACATCCAGGATGTCGGGGATGTTATGAATGGTGACGGGCTCACTGGTGAGCAGCGTGGCACAGATTACCTGCAAGGCCTCGTTTTTGGCACCTTGGGGCGTAATGGTTCCGCTGAGCGTGTGCCCTCCTTCTATGATGAATGACTGCATTAGCGGCGTTTTCTTTTGCTGACAGTTTGTTGAACGGACGGGTTAATGTCTACAGACTCGAATTTGAACGTTTCGAGGTCGAGCTGGATTTTGCCGTTGGTGAAGCGTGCCAGGTCGCTGGCAATCTTTTCATCGTCGGCCGAACCGTTACTCCACTGGTAGAGGTTGCGCTTCATCTGATTGGCAGTCTGCCGCACCAGTTCGTCGCGCTCGGCACCTTCGGGCATGTTCTGCAACTTTTCGAAAAGTTCGAACATCATTTTTCCGTAATGGCGCACGGGAATGTCTGCCATGGGATAGCCGAGCGGTTCTGGCTTGTGGGCTATCTGAGTTGCCCCAGAGATGTCGTAAGGCCAGTCGATGTCGAGTTGGAAATTACTCATGATGGCCAGATGGTCCCACAGTTTCCGCTTGTAGTCGGGATTCTCCCTGTTTTGCGGCGACATACGGTCCATGATGGCCACGATGGTTTCTGCACAACGCTGCCGTTCTTCTTTGTCGGCAATGGTCTGTGCGTAGTCCACCATATCCTGTACTTCACGTCCGTATTCGGGCAGCACGAGCTTCTCCCGCTGAGTGTTGTAGTCTAATCCTTCTATATTCATATTTCAAGTTCTGGTTTTCAATTTCAAAGCAGTTTCTTGGGCATTTTTGCCACGAAGTCCTTCAGGTAAAAAGGAACGAAATAGGCGGTGTCCTCGTATTGCTCCTGCAGATAGTTGCGCTCGGCCAGTGGCTGCATGTATTTGGCCAGCGGCTCAATGTCCTTGATGTACCGGGCATTGGGATGGTTGATGGTCTCCATGCACTTGGCCGCTCCGTTGCCGAAGAAATAGACCGGATGCTTGTCGAGATACTCCCTGTAGGTATCAGCATCGACAATGTCGGCCTGGATGGGTCTGACCTCTTTCAAGGCACGCGTATAAAGGGCTGCATAGACTTCCATGCGCCGTGCATCGAGCATCGGACAGAGCAGCGCGTCTTCCTCTTCAATCATTTCACGCAACAGCACAGGGACACAGACCAGCTTCAGCGTAGGTACTGAGAGCAGGGGAATGTCGAGAGCGTAGCAGATGCCCTTGGCCATCGAAGTGCCAATGCGCAGTCCCGTGTAAGAACCGGGGCCACAGCTGACGGCAACTGCATCGAGCGGAATGGCATGGCTGTTGATGAAAGAGAGTGCCTCGTCAACATATACACCCAAGTTTACCGAGTGGTTATGGCCCGAGTGGTCTTCTTTGCTGAAGATAACTTTCGAGTCTTCAGAGACCGCCACACTGCACACATCGGTGCTTGTTTCTATATGTAAAATACACGCCATAATCAAATATCTTCGAAATAATTGTGCAAAAATACGTATTTTCCACCAAAAAGTAGTAATTTTGCAGAAAATTTAACGTAAATCAAGAAGTATGATACAATCTATGACCGGGTACGGCAAGTCTGTCGTAACCTTCAAGGATAAGAAAATCAATGTTGAGATAAAGTCGCTCAACTCCAAGACACTCGACCTCAGCACGCGCATAGCTCCCCTCTACAGAGAGAAGGAAATGGAGATTCGCCAGATGGTATCGAAGGCGCTGATACGCGGAAAGGTAGACGTCAATGTGTGGATTGAGAAGGAAGCGGGCGTAGATGCCACACCTATCAACGGGGCACTCTTGGAAAACTATTTCTGGCAGATGAAGGACATTTCGGCAAAGACAGGTATTCCCGAACCCGCCGACTGGTTCACCACGCTGATGCGTTTGCCCGATGTGCTTACAAAAACCGAGGTGGAAGTGCTTTCCGAACAGGAATGGGAGGTGGTATGCCGTGCCGTCGACCAGGCTCTGCATAATATTGTGGAATTCCGCATACAGGAAGGTGCCGCACTCCAAAAGATGTTCACCGAGAAAGTGGATAATATCGCCGCCCTGCTGGAAAGTATCGAGCCATATGAGAAGAGCCGCGTTGAGAAAATCCGTAGCCGTATTATCGACGGACTGAAGACCATTCCCGAGGTGGAATACGACAAGAACCGACTGGAGCAGGAACTCATCTACTATATCGAGAAACTCGACATCTCGGAGGAGAAACAGCGACTGGCCAACCACCTGAAGTATTTCCGTGAGTCGATGGACGAGCCTGCCGGACAGGGAAAGAAACTGGGATTCATCGCTCAGGAGATGGGACGCGAAATCAACACTACGGGTTCGAAAAGCAACAACGCCGAGATGCAGAACATCGTGGTGAAGATGAAAGACGAAC
Source organism: Prevotella sp. (assembly GCA_017428925.1). Taxonomy (GTDB): domain Bacteria; phylum Bacteroidota; class Bacteroidia; order Bacteroidales; family Bacteroidaceae; genus Prevotella. Next base: position 53,265 of record JAFRPY010000077.1, read on the forward strand.
TGGAACAAATCAAGGAACAAGTCTTAAACGCATTATAATATAATGAAAAAGGGCAAACTACTCATTGTCTCAGCCCCCAGCGGCAGCGGCAAGTCAACGATTGTGAACTGGTTGATGAAAGAACATCCAGAACTGAATCTGACTTTCAGCGTCTCTTGTACCAGCCGCGCTCCACGAGGCACTGAGCAGAACGGCGTGGAGTATTTCTTCATCACCGCTGATGAATTCCGTGAAAAGATTGCAAGGAATGAGTTCCTGGAATACGAAGAGGTTTACGAAGACCGTTTTTACGGCACCCTGAAATCGCAGGTCGACGAAAAGACGGCCCAGGGGCTGAATGTGGTGTTCGACGTGGATGTGAAAGGTGGCATAAACATCAAGAAACACTATCGCAAGAGAGCCATGAGTATCTTCATCCAACCGCCTTCGATAGCCGAATTGCGTCGCCGTCTGGAAGGCCGTGGAACGGATACTCCCGAGGTCATCGAACAGCGTTTGGCCAAAGCCGAATACGAGCTGACTTTTGCTCCGAAGTTCGACCATGTGGTTGTCAACGACGATTTGGCCACAGCTGAGGCTGAAGCCTTGAAATTGGTGGAGGATTTCCTTAAAAACACCAACAATCCACCATCACCCAACACCTAACACCCAACACCCATGAACATCGGTCTTTTCGGCGGTTCCTTCAACCCTATCCACAACGGACACGTCTGGTTGGCTGAGGCCCTGCTTCGGGAGACAGCCCTCGATGAAGTGTGGTTCATGGTGTCGCCCCAGAATCCGCTGAAACAGAACAGCCAGTTGCTCGATGACGGTCAGCGGTATCGTTTTGTCCAGTTGGCCCTAAAGGATCATCCTCGACTGAAAGCCTGCGACTACGAGTTCCATCTGCCTAAGCCCTCATACACTTGGAACACGTTGCAGTCCCTGGAAAAAGACTTCCCACAACACGCTTTTACCTTGCTCATCGGGGGCGACAACTGGGAACTGTTTCCCAAATGGTATCGTTATGAAGACCTGATGCGCGATTATCCCATCGTGGTCTATCCCCGGAAAGGTGCCACCGTAGATTTCCAGCCAGCCGCTTCGTCTAATGTTTCCTTTGTGAACGTTCCCCTTATTGATATCAGCAGTACGATGATACGCGAGCGGCTGCGTCAGGGGAAAAGCATCCGCGGACTGGTGCCCGCCCCTGTGGCATCGGTTATTGAGCAAGAACACATGTATGGGTAACCGTTCCCTTTTCGGGCTATTCCATTCCTAAAATCACAAAAACATTGCCGTTTTCTGCATTTCTGCAAATGTGGGAAACGGTTTTTCTCGTTTAGTATTACCTTTGTCTTTACATATATCTACTGATATAACTATTCCCAAATCTATAAAACTAAAAGTAATATGAAAAAAATCATTTGGATTCCTATGGTATGCGCTTTGCTGTTAGGCATGAGCGCTTGTAAGTCAAAGGGTGGCAGCAGCGCATTTATGGACAGCGACTCGTTGGTTGCCATCAACCAGCAGCAGGCTGCCGAACTTGAAGGTATGAATGCCATTCTCGACGAGATCTCGTTGATGATGGACAGTATGGCTGTACAAGAAGGTCTGCTCTTCCTTGACGGAAAAAGTGAAGTGACCAACAACCGTTTGCAGATTAAGAACAACGTGAAGGCCTTTGCACAGTTGGTGGCCCGTCAGAAAGAAAAGATGAAGGATATTGAAGAGCGTCTGGGCAAGAGTACTGCCAGTATGGAGAAACTGCAGAAATTCGTCACATTGCTCAAGGCTCAGATTGATGACAAGGAAGATGAAATCGTGCTGCTCGAGCAACAACTCGACGACCAGACACTCGACATCGACCACCTGCGCAACAGCCTGTGGCGTGCTGGTAACAAGATTGACCAGCAGCGTGACCAGATTTACGAGCAGCAGGATATCATGGACGCACAGGACAAGATTATCAACGAGTGCTATTATCTGGTAGGCACCAAGTCACAGCTGAAAGAATGGGGCATACTGAAGGGCGGAAGCATCTTCAAGAAGAGCAAGGCCGACATGGGTAATGTGCCGCAAGAGATGTTCCATCCTGTTGACATCCGCAATTTCAAGAGTCTCGACCTGAAAGGAAAGAATGTGAAACTCATTTCTCCTGCTCCCGACGGCTCCTATGAAATCGTTGACAACGGCAATGGCAACTACGTGCTGAACATACTTGATGCCACAAAGTTCTGGAGTGTTTCCAACTATCTGGTAGTGAGATGTGACTAATTACATAAAGGTGTTATTATGAGGAAAATATTGTTTCTCTTTGTCATGTGGCTGGCGGTTCAGACCGCCAGCGCACAGATTGCTGCCAAGTATCAGGTTCATCGGGGTGACACCTATGCCTCGATAGCCGAGAAATTCGGCATGACAGAGGGCGAGCTCCGCCGGAAAAATTCGGGAAAGCGTCACCTGTATGCCGGCATGACAATCAATGTCGTCGATTATTATAATGGCCGTCCTGCGCGAATTTCCAGCCCTCGCGAAAGCTACGATGACAGGGTAGACATGGATAATTATGACAGCGCTGAGTCCAGTTACGGCAGTTATTCCAATTCGTTCCTTGACGATCCGGATTTCCAGGAGGCACAGCGTCTGGAAAAGATGCACAAGTTCAAGGATGCCGCCAAACTCTATTCCAAGGTCATCGACCGCAATCCTTCGGCAGTATTGTTCTTCACGCGTGGCGTGTGCTATTACCAGAACAAGAAATGGAAAAAAGCCATTTCCGACTTTGAGTATGCGCTGAATGCGAGAGATGCCAACGCTACACTCAGAAGTGAGTGCGAACGCTATCTTGACAGTGCCTACGAACAGCGGGCCATTTCACAGGAGCGCTCGGCTAATACCTGGGCTGGTATTCTGACGGGCGTCGTGGCTGTGGGTGCGGTGGCCGATGCGCTCTCCCACGACAAAAAAGACCATGGCAAGGGGAATCGCGACGGACATCAGGCCAATGGTGGACAGCAGCGTGGCGGCGACCGTCAGCAGGCCGGTGGGCAGCAGCGTGGCGGCGACCGTCAGCAGGCCGGTGGACAACAACGCGGAGGCGACCGTCAGCAGGCTGGAGGACAGCAACGCGGCGGCAACAACCGCCAGCAGACCAGTGGCCAGCAACGAGGTGGTAATCGCCCGCAGGGCCAGCGCGGTAACGATGAGCGCAGAGGTCAGCGGAACAGGGACTGACCTTTTTCTAAACATAATACAAGAGAGCCGCCTGCTGATTTCCCGGCAGGCGGCTCTCTTATTGTTATTATGTCACTTAATAGCGACGGCGGTCATAGTCACGGCGACGGTCTGCCGGACGACGGTCGTATCCGCGGCGCGGACTGTCGTATCTGGGACCTGGTGCCGGACGACGGTCATATCCCGGACGCGGTCCGTGGTGGTGGCGTCCCATGTAAATGTCCCACTGGCGGTCAGAGAGGACACGGCGATAGGCACGGTCACGTCCCTCGGGACCTATTTCTCGCCGGGCGAAGCGCAGATTGATTCCGTAGATTCGGTCATACTGGCCTCTGGTCAGGCCCACGCGGCGGTCAACACTGTTAGTCATTCTGCGTGCTTCTTCCTTGATGCGCGGCGGCTGAGCCGTCACAGATAATGAAAGGAACAGCGCGAAAACGAATAAAGCAATTCTTGTTTTCATAAATCTGTAATTTTAACTGGTAAATAAAGTTATTAACTATGTATTATATATATTTGCAAAGTTATAGTAAAAGCCATAAAAACGTTTCCCGTTTCAACAGAAAAGTGTCCTAAATTTGCAGAAATGCCGTTTTAGGGTTTTCATATTCGCAAATTTGGTGTAAATTTGCAACATGTTTACTACAATAGTCATTTTCCTTCCCATGTATGTGTCGGCCATTTTGGCCGCCTTCCTTGCGGTTGAGCTTGTTGATCGCTATCAGTGGGTGAAATCTTTGCTGCTGGCATTCTTGATTGCCTGCACCTTCCTTTATGCGGGGCACGCAATATATTTCTCTTACTACACCAACCTGATACCCGTTTCTGATACGATATATAGCTTCTGCAACCTTGCCGTCTATCCCCTTTATTTCATCTATGTGGTGAACCTGACGGAAAAGCGCCCCCATCACTATTACTATTGGCTCTCCCTTTTGCCGGCGGTTATCTGTTCGTTGGCCATGGGCTGCTGCTATGTGCTGATGGATTCGGCCGAGTGTTCCAGGTTCATTGAAGACTATCTCTACAATAACGATTCTTCGGAACTTTCCGGAACCGCACTCTATGCCGTTTGGGTGCATGTTGTGTCGAAGATTCTGTTCGGGGTGCAGATTATTCCCATCCTGGTGTTTGGCATGAAGAAAATCAACCGGTACAATAAGAATGTGAGAAGCTACTATGCCGACACCGACACCCGGTTGCTGGTGCATATCAAGGTGCTCTACATCATTTTCTTCGTCACCTCCACGGTTTCATTTGTCAGCAACATCATCGGCCGCCACAGTTTCCTGGATTCTCCTGACATGGTTGCCATTCCTTCGGTGCTTTTCTCCATGCTGATATTCACGCTTGCCTATGTGGGTATCAAGCGCGATTTCACGGCCGATGATATGGAGCAGGAGATGGCCGCCGACCCTGAACTGCCGGTAGAACCTGTTGTGAGAAAGGCCGCGAATTCTTCGAAGGATCTCTGCCGCAGGATAGAACAGGTGATGAAAGACGAGAAAATGTTTCTGCGCAACGACTTGAAAATCAGCGACCTTTCACTGCGTCTAGGATCAAACCGCAATTACATCTACAATGCCATTAACGTGGAAATGGGTGTTTCCTTTTCCGATTATATCAACCGCCAGCGCATCGACTATGCGGTTGCGATGATGCGTGAGCATCCCGACATGCCAGTCAACGAGGTCTACCTGAAAACGGGTTTTTCCTCTTCGAGTTCCTTTTACCGAAATTTCAGGCTATATATGGGCTGTACGCCCAAAGAATATGTGGAAAAGGCAAAGTTTTAGCCTGCACATTTGGCAGTTTCGAAAATAATCACTAATTTCGCCCGCAAAATCTGACACACGCAATGAGAAAGCGAAAAGAAAACATCTTAGTGAGACTTTTGGGATTGTTCTTTCATCCTATACGCCAAAACAGTGCCTTTTTCCTGTTTATGTTTTTGCTCGGAACGATATGCACGTTTGCCGTGGTGCCCGATCGTCCCAAGGCCCATGCCTATCCCCTGTGGTGGGCAGAGCTGTTTGCCGATGTCTATCTGCTTTGCGTGTTGTTGTCGATTCTGCCCAAGGTCGTAAGGAAATGGGTGAAGCGCATCTTCTATGTCATAGCCTATGGCGCAGCCATTGCCGACGTGTTCTGCTTCTCCAAGTTCGACTCTACGCTTACCCCGACGATGATGTTGCTGGTCGGAGAAACCAATGGCCGTGAGGCTGCCGAGTTCCTTTCCACCTTCCTTTCGCCTTCAATCATATTCGGACGCACCGGTTGGGTGCTGTTGCTTCTGCTTGTCCATGTGGTGTGGAGCATCTTCTGGTGGCGCAAGACCAAACCGAGTCATTCTTACCGCTATCGCGAATACCACCGGCCCGCAGGACCTCAGCTGACTCCCGAGGCCGACCGCGTGATGAAAGTGGTGATGGGACTGGCCTGTGCTGCATTCTTCGGATATTGCGTTTGGCAGACCTGGCCTAACAAGCAGGCCATGTCGCGGCTGATGTCGTACGACCGCATCGGCGATGTGGAACACGAACTCACCAAGCCCGACAAGGCCAATCTCTACCTGCCAGTCTATCGCCTTGCCTTCTCGCTCTATGCCAATCGTCTTACCTCTACCCAGGTGGACACCATCATCGAGCGCGAAGACCATGTCGACGTGGATTCCTGTTCGTTCAAGAGTGCTAACATCGTGCTTATTTTCGGTGAGAGCTACAACAAGAGCCATGCCCAGCTCTATGGTTACGACAAGCCGACAACGCCCCGACAGCTGGAACGCGCCAAGAACGGCGAGATATATCCTTTCACCGATGTTGTCGCCCCGTGGAACCTGACCAGTTTCGTCTTCAAACACCTGTTTTCGCTCTATTGCGTCGGCGACAGTGGCGAGTGGAGCGACTACCCGCTGTTCCCCGAAGTGTTCCGCAAGGCAGGTTATCACGTGACATTCCTCACCAATCAGTTCCTGCCACAGGCCAAAGAGGCCGTCTATGATTTCTCCGGCGGTTTCTTCTTGAATAATCCCGAGTTGTCGAAGGCAATGTTCGACACCCGTAACGACAAGCTGAGCTATTTCGACGAAGGACTGCTAAACGACTACGACCGGCTGAAGGGAGAGAATACCGACCACAATCTTATCATCTTCCACCTGAAAGGCCAGCACGTAGATTACCGCACCCGTTGCCCGAAGTCGAAGATGAAGTTCAAGCCCGCCGACTATGACCGTCCGAAACTGAATGCTTCAGAGCTTCAGCGGTTGGCTTGGTACGATAACTCATTGCTCTACAACGACTCCATCGTCGACCAGATCATCCGTCGCTTCGAGCAGCAGGAGGCCATCGTGTTCTATGTTCCCGATCATGGCGAGCAGGTCTACGACAACGATGTGCACTTCATTTGCCGCAACCATGCGTCGGAAATCAATGCCCACATGGCACGCTATGAATACGAAATCCCGTTCTGGGTTTATATGTCGCCATCCTACAAGGAGGCGCATCCCGACGTGGTTTGGCAGGTGGAGCAGGCGCAGCATAAGCCGTTCATGACCGATGCCCTGGCCCACATGCTGGTCTATCTGGGGGGTATTCATACGAAGTCTTATCGCCGTGAGCTCAATCTGTTGAGCATCAAGTACGATGAGGCCCGAAAGCGCATACTGAAAGACAAGACCGACTACGACGTTGTCATAAAAGGGGAAATGGGAAAATGAGAAATGGAGAAAATGAGAGAATGAGAAATGGAGAAAATGAGAAATGGGGAGTTTTTGAGCCGCACTGAATCGGCGACGCTGCGCGGCATCGCCATTCTCGGCATTATTCTTCACAACTACTGTCATTTCCTGAATTTTGCCGTTAAGGAGAACGAGTATAAATTCGATGCAGCGCGCCCCATGCAGTTTCTCGACCGCCTTGTATCCCTCGACAGCGACCTGTTCATCCATTTCTTTTCCTTCTTTGGACACTATGGTGTCCCCATCTTCCTTTTCATCAGCGGATATGGATTGGTGAAGAAATATGAAGCCTACCCCCACCCCCTCCCCAAGGGAGGGGAGTCTGTCAGCGCAAAAGAAGCCTTCCCTTCGGGGAGGTTTGGAGGGGCTTTCATTAAATACCATTTCCTCAAGCTGTTCCGCCTGATGATTATCGGATATCTGGTGTTCATCGGTGTTTATTTGCTTCGCCATTCCGATGGTGCCCAGGTATATTCGTGGGACCATGTGCTCACGCAGCTCACCATGACCATCAACTTCCTCTATTTCGATCCCGACCACATCATCAAGCCCGGTCCCTATTGGTTTTTCGGGTTGATGCTTCAGCTGTATGTGCTCTACATTCTGGTCATTCACCGTTGGCGGAACCATTGGCTGCTGTTGGCATTGGCGTTGGGTTCAGTCGTGCTGGAAGGATGCTTTGTCGATAGTCAGGATTGGCTCAACTACGTGCGCTACAATTTCGTCGGCGGACTGTTGCCTTTCTGTATGGGTGTGTGGGTAGCGAGGAAAGAGGAGAGAGGAGAGAGGAGCGAGGAGAGTAATCCCCTGGCTCTTACCGCTTCACTTTTGGTTTCCGCTCTTTTCGTCCTTTTCGGCAGTCTGAACTTTTTTACATGGCTGTTCGTTCCCGTTTTTGTGGTAACGGGTGCCATTGCCACAATAAAATTAATGTCTCATCTCCGTAACTCCCTCCCTTTGGGAGGGTTAGGGGTGGGCCCCTGGTTCGGCAGCATATCCGCGGCCCTCTTTGTGATGCATCCCGTGATGCGTGAACTGATTATCGGCCATTACCGCAAGGTCGACATTTATGGTGGCATCGCCATCTACCTGCTCTCGTGCGTGGCCCTTGCCATGCTACTAAAATGGATTTTGCAATTTATCCCCAAACCCAAATTATAGCCCGCTCTCCCAACTCCCTCCCTATAGGGAGGGCAGGGGTGGGTCTCCTTTTTATGAACTGGAACGACCTCAGCCGATACCGCGCACCACTGATGGGTTTTGCAATGCTCATCGTCATGCTTTTCCATGTACCCCTGTCGCGCAACGATTTGTTCTACGGACTGATGCGTTGCGGCAACAACGGAGTCGACATGTTCCTTTTCCTCAGTGGAATCGGACTGTGGTATTCGTGGACGAAGAAAATCCCCCTTAGGGGGAATGATTCTTCACTCTTCACTCTTCACTCTTCACTTATTCTAAATTTCTACTACCGCCGCTTCCTGCGCCTATATCCCGCATGGCTCATCATTGCCAGTCTTTATTATATCCCTCAGTACTGGCCCAATGGTGGCGGCTATAGCCCCAATCTGTTCCATCTCGTGGCCAATATTTTGGTGGGGTGGAGTTTTTGGCGCATCGACGACCTGACGTTTTGGTTCGTTCCGGCCATCATCGTGCTCTATCTTATTGCCCCCTTCTATATGATGTTCATCCAGCGCAACCGCGTATGGCGCTGGCTTCCGTTAGTAATGATTTTGTGGTACCTGTTGGTGCGCGACTGGCCTCCGCTATGGGGTGCCGTGGGCCATGTGGAAATCTTCTGGAGCCGCATCCCCGTCTTCCTGCTGGGCATTAATGCTGGAGAGTGGGTAAAAACCCACCCCCTAACCCCCTCAGGGGAAACCCACCCCCTAACCCCCTCCCGAAGGGATGGGGAAGGCCCATCCAAACCTTCCCAAAGAGAAGGCTTCTTTTGCGCTGACAGGCTCCCCTCCCTTGGGGAGGGGTTGGGGGTGGGCCTTATTTTCCTCCTTTCCATCTGGTACTGCGTTTATATTGAGGGCCATCGCCACGGTGCCTTTCCCCCGGCTGCCGAGCGCATGGTATATATTCCCTTGGCCGTCAGCACGATGTTTTTGATGTGTCAGGTCTTCCGGCATACACCCTCATGGCTGCTCCGTGCTTTCACCTTCGTGGGAGGCATTTCGCTTGAAATCTATCTCGTACATGTCCAGTTTGTGCTGGTCTATATCAAGTCCTACCGACTGGGCTATTGGCCCACCTTCCTGCTGCTACTCGCCATCAGCATTCCCCTGGCATGGATGCTCAGTAGGCTTGTTGGATGGCTTGTCAATAAGTTCCTGCCAAGAGGCGAAAAGTAATTTAGACTAAATTACTTACCAATTTAGACTAAATTACTTTGCAATTTAGACTAAATTACTTTGCAATTTAGACTAAATTACTTTTTCGTTCTGGATGATTTGTTTTTCCGCTGATGGACAAACATCCAAAATAATCTCACAAAAACAGCGAATGCGAATAACTCCCCTCCCCTTGGGAGGGGTAGGGGTGGGCCTTAAACGGAAAGATTTGTGGCAGATTTTTGAAGATTTTTGTTTAAAAAAGTGTAGGGGTGCTGAGTAGCTACTTTGATGTTTTAAAATGTTAAGGAAAACAAAATTCCCCGTAAATTATAATATGTTAACAAGAATAAGATTTTTATTATAATTTAAAGAAATTTTATGAGAATGGCGTATCTTTGCAATTAGTATTATGCAGTGATATTATCAACTTAGAATAAACTCGATCTTAGCGGAGATGATGAATATTTTACTCCGTTGCGACTATACGTTTAATGTAAATAATAATAAACGCTATATAGTAATGAAGAAAAAACGATTAGAACCCTATTTGCAACCCGCCGTCGACACGATACAGATGCACGGTGGGGAGACGGTGCTGGATGCAGTTTCCGGCAGGACAAGCATCACAGACCTTGACACAGGACAGGACCTTGGCACCGACGCTACCGGCGGCGCCAAGGAAGGCTTCACATTCTGGCAGGACGACGACGAATTCCTGTCGTCAATAGAAAACACAACCCTCAGACTATCAAGTAATGAAGAATAACATGAAAACGACAAAAATCATAATGGCTGCCGCTATCACGGCTGTGCTCGCGGCATGCTCCGTGGAGAGCGACTTACAGTCGCAACAGCAAAAACGTGGCAACTACGGCGAGGAAATTCCCGTCACCGCCAACCGCGAAGACGCCGGAACGCGCGCCGGACTCAATCCATCGAGTCCGAAGAAGAGCATCTGGCAGGAGGGTGACCAGCTCACCATCTGGACCGGCGAGGGATTCACTGAGGATAACATGTCGACAGGAAGTTTCACCCTGAAAAACGGGGCTGGAACCAATGCCGCCATCTTCTGGGGACGACTGAAATACACCGATTTCCCCGACGATGACACCCCGCTCACCGCCGTGGTCGACAATGGCGCCGACATGGTGGATTGCTCGTCGGGAACCGAGGCCGTAGTTGATTTCTCCACACAGCAGTATGCCACAGCCGAGTCGGTGCTGCATTACGATGTGCTCTACGGAACGGCCACCTATGGCAACCGCGATTTTCAGTTCAGTCACACCATGAGTTTCGTGCGCTGGACCATATCGGTCAGCGGCATCACCGAGGCAACTACATGTTCCATCGTGCTGAGTGCCGGCGGACTGTGCAATACGGCCACGCTCGATCTCGCCACGGGTACGCTGACGGCTGGCAACGAGGGTAACATCACGCTGACCGACGTCAGTTTGGATGCCACGGGAAAGGCAGTGCTCTATGTAGCCCTGTTCCCCGGAGCCATTACCACAGGCATGAAGGCCGTGGTGATAATGGCCGACGGCAAAGTCACCGACGGAAATCTTGGCGACGGAAATTCTTTCACGCTGAGACCGAACACGCTCAACACGGCGGCCAACAATTTCAGTGAGCCGGGAACATTGAGTTTCACCTTTACCGCAACTTCACCTGATGCGGTTGCCTATACCGCGGATGAGACCGACAACTACAGTGTCACCAGCTACGGGCAGTATACGACTGGCGGCGTAGAAAAGACGATACCCTTGGCATGGGAGATTGAAAAATATGAATATTCCGACGACGACGGTGCAACATGGACCGACAATGGCACGACGAAGCCGGCATGGCTCACCGCGCTGAGCACCGAGAGCGGCAACGGCGGCACCACTGCTGAAACGGGCACGGCCACCGTAGACGCCGATTCGTATATCACCGACTTCAAGGCCGAGCGCGACAACGCGCTGAAGAATGCCACGGCCCAGACGGACTACGACCTTTCACAGGGCGGTGAGACGGCCAACTGCTACGTCATCTCAGCTCCGGGAACCTATAAAATTCCGCTGATTTATGGTAATGCACGAAAGGCTGACGGCACGCTGAATACGAGTAGTTTTCAAACGGCCAATACAGGTACAAGAATCCTCTCGAATTTTATCAACTACAAGGGCACGGCTATTACCGATATGTTGCTGAGTAGCAGCGGCGACACGCCTACCACTGCTGAATTGGTGTGGAGCGACGCCGGTGCAAACATCGTCAGTTCGCCCGCCATCAGCGGTGATTTCCTGACCTTCGAAATTAAAAAAGATGACTTGCAGCAGGGCAATGCCGTGGTGGCCGTAAAGGATGCCGACGGCTTGGTGATGTGGAGTTGGCACCTGTGGTTCGCCCCGGCATCGGTGCTGAACACTATTGCCGTGACAAACTCCTCAGGCAATGTTTACGACTTCAGCGAGGAACCTCTGGGTATGAAATATACAGAGTGGAACCGCTCCACCTATACGCAGAACCGTAAGGTTCGCGTCACTCTCCGACAAACTGTTGTGCCGTCGAACACAACAACTTTCGAAATCACGCAGACTCCCGGTTCGGAAAAGAGCCCTGCCTCCACGCTGTATCAGTGGGGTCGAAAGGATGCCTTCCCCGGTGTTGACGATGCCAGCGTAAGCGGCAGTTTCAGCAAAGTTTCTGGAAGGAAATCTTATGATGTGGCCATCCAAAATCCAGGTGTTTTCTATTATAATTCAGGATCTACTGGCTGGTGTACTATAGGATATTTCAATGCATGGTCGGTGGATAAAACTACTAAATCGCCAGCTGACAACACCGTAGTGAAATCAATTTACGACCCCAGTCCTGCAGGCTTCCATCTGCCTGAAAAGAATGCCTTTACTATTTTTTCTATATCCAATGTAGATGGCAGTTTTGACAAAGGATGGAACTTCTGGACCAACACCAATAAGACGGAATCCATTTACTTTCCAGCTGTGGGTCTTCGTCCTTTTAATTCAGGTACGTTGTCATCATCGTCGGTGGGAAGTATTGGCTACTGTTGGACGGCAATCGCCAGCTCCAATACCAGTGGCAGTGGTTGGACATTGTTATTTAGGAACAATAATGTGAATCCTGGAATGGATAATTTTTTGAGCTCTAATGGTGCATCTGTTCGTCCTGTGAAGGACTAATTAAAAGCGCATGAGAAAAGTATTTTTAACTGTCGTATCCGTCCTGATGGTTGCTGCCGCTGTGGCGCAGCCGGGTCCGCGCCGTGCTTCGGGCATCGACTCGCTGGACAGCGGAAGCAACCTGGGCGGCGACAGCGAACCGCCGGCCACCGCCATTCGGCGCGTGGCCGGTGATAGCAGTCTTGGTCCGGAGCGCGAGTCATGCACGCGCTTCACCACGGGCGGCTCCGTAGTGAGCCGTCCCCGCCGCGGCCAGGTCGTCATTGTCCGCCGCCGCACCGCCAATGGCTACGTGGTGGAAAAAAGAATTTTTTAGCCGTTAGTAGTAAAAAGGGCATAAAAACGTCGATTTTTCTTCAAAAGCCTTGTTTGTTACAAAACTTTTCACTATCTTTGCGACGTTTTTAATATCGATATTTAACAGAATGGCTACCGAAAGAATCGGGTACGAAAGCCCGCTGAAGCACATCTATGAAGCTAAGTGCGGAATTCTTAGCGATTTGGAAAGAGACCTGGGCAAGAGTACTGTTCGCCAGTTAGAGGCAATGGGCTTCATCCTGAATGCCCCCAGCCAGCATGGCGACACATGGAAAATTTCCGACCGGGCCAAACGCCTCGGTTATGTAAGTTTCAGATCTTATTCTCGTAAAGAGAGGTTTAAAGACTTCTGTCGTTACAAACTCCCTCGACTGTTGTTTGGAGCATGAGATCTTATTTCTACGCATTATGGATTCCTCAATATAAGGAAGGGGAACCCCATGCAGGAAAATTAGAATTAGAAGAGGCGGCACTTCGTGACAGAGACGAAGATCCAGAATTATGGGTTAGTGGCAAGATAGAAAAAGATACGCTGCTAATACGGCTTTCCTATACCATAGACAAGAATCCTCAAAGGACGTTAACTTTCCAAAAGACAGAATCCTCCAATGAGGGATTCATCATTTATAGGTTAACTCTTGACGATAATGAAAATGACTTTCTTTGCAATAGGCTGCGCACAACGATGCCAAAGGCAATTTACCACTATCTGAAAGAGTTTTTTCACGTGCACCAATTTCACAGTAGCGGTGATGATTCCTTACTGGAAGCATATTTCTCTGAAAATCCAATCGACCTTAATGACGCCAGCCATCTGAGAAAGATTCTGAAAGTGTATCTCCAATCATACATATACAAGTATGAGGGATGTGTTTCGCTCTGTCGTGACAGATTGTATGATATAACAAAGAATGTTAGCGACGGTGTCAGAATTAGTGCTTCTCATGATGAGTTGAAAATGTTGATTGATAACAATCAGATAGTTCTTGACGGAGAATCTATGTATTGTGACTTTTTGATTAACAGTTTCCCTGATTTAGTTGACCAGAACCAATTACATCGTATCTATTCCCAAAGAAATGAATTGGCACGCTATGATGACAGGCTACAACGGTTAGAGTCTGCTCTGACATCACAGAAGAGTCTAAAACTTGGATGGATTGGTTTCTTTGCGAGTATGATTGGTGCCCTCGTTGGTGTTGTAGTTTCACTGCTTCTTGGTCAGTGCAGCAGTTCTGAGCTTAAAGAAGGAATTTCAACAATCAGGAAGGATATTCAGTTAATTGAGGCACATGACTCATTATCCAGTCAGGATATACAACATGTCAAGCAGAATCAGGACAGCATCCTGAAACTGCTGAACAAACCGACTCCCAAGAAGTAAAAAACAAATACGTTATTTCGCATTCTTTGAATAAGTTGTAACTTTAAATAACTTACTTTGCCACCATGAAAGAAATATTACGGCTGATACGGCCAAAGCAATGGCTGAAGAATGTGTTCGTGCTGGTGCCGATGTTCTTTGGCGGCGCACTTACCGACGGGGCTACGGTGTATGCTTCGGTGGTGACGTTTTTCGCATTCTGTTTCATGGCTTCGGCGGTGTATTGCTTCAACGACATTGTTGACGTGGATGACGACCGCCGACATCCCGTAAAGTGCAGCCGTCCGATTGCCTCGGGGACCGTCTCGCTGAAGACGGCCTATGGACTGATGGCGCTGATGGTGGTGATGGCGTTGGTAACCCCCCTCCTGCTCCCCCGAGGGGGAGTGATAGAGGCCTCCCCTCGGGGAGGTTTGGTGGGGGTTCTCTTGTTCTATTTCGTGCTGAATCTTGCCTACTGCGCGTGGCTGAAGCGGTTTGCCATCGTCGATGTGTGCGTCGTAGCCTTTGGATTTGTGCTGAGGTTGTTGGCAGGAGGTTTTGCCACGGGAATTGCGTTGAGTAAGTGGATTGTGATGATGACGTTCCTGCTGACGCTTTTCCTTTCGTTTGCCAAGCGGCGCGACGATGTTGTCCGTATGGAGGCCACGGGTGAGGCTCCGCGCAAGAATACTATACGCTATAACCTGACGTTCATCAACCAGGCCATCACCATCACGGCTTCGGTGACACTGGTGTGCTACATCATGTACACGATTTCGCCCGAAGTGGTGGCGCGCGTGCATACGGACTATCTGTATCTGACTACGGCATACGTACTGTTGGGACTGCTGCGCTATATCCAAATAACGGTGGTTGACAAGAAGAGCGGCGACCCGACGAAGATGATGCTGCAAGACAGGTTTACGCAAATTGTGGTGGTGCTTTGGGCACTGACCTTCCTGTTTATCATTTACTTTTAAAGTGAAGAGTGAAAAGTGAAGAGTGAAGAATTTTTGAAAAATGAAACATAGATAATATGACGATACATGCTTTCGACTTCGACGGAACCCTTACCAAGCGCGACACGCTGATAGCGTTTATCCGCTATGTGAAGGGTAACAAGGAGTTCATTATCGGATTTCTGAAGCATCTGCACCTGCTCGTTATGATGAAGGTGGGACTGATGCCTAACTGGAAGACCAAGCGCATCATCTTCCAGTATTTCTTTGGCGGAATGCCGATAGAGACGTTCAATCAGTATTGCGAAAAGTTTGCCAAGGAAAAGGCGTCGCTGCTCCGTAAGAAAGGAATGGCAGCCGTGAACAAGGCGGTGATGGATGGTGACCAGGTGGTCATCATCTCGGCTTCGGTGGAGAACTGGGTGAAGCCGTTTTTTACCCCCCTCCTGCTCCCCCGAGGGGGAGAGACAGAAGCCTCCCCTCGGGGAGGTATGGTGGGGGTTTCAATCATCGGCACTCAGATTCAGGTAGTAGACGGTAAGCTGACGGGATATTTCCTCACAAAAAACTGCTATGGGGAAGAAAAGGTGCGCCGCCTGCTGGAGCAATATCCTGACCGCAGGGATTATAAACTGGTGGCTTATGGTGATAGCCGTGGGGATGTTCCTCTGCTCGACTTTGCCGACGAGGGGCATTATAGGGAGTTCTGATAAAATGAGACCCACCCCAGCCCTCCCTATAGGGAGGGAGCAAATGGTGATAATATATGATATTCTTCGGGTTATTCAAGATTAGGAAGGAGAAACGGTGGCCAGCGGCAGTGGTTGCCCTGTTCTTCTTGGCTGTCAATGCGATGATGACCGCCTGCTATGCCCATCTATTTATGTGGGGCGACAAAGACAGCTGGAAGGACTTCATGAAGTATTTCTCGGTTTCCGGCTTCGACCCGATCACCTATTCCGTGATGACGGAGTGGTCGGCGGGCTATAATGTGTATCGCCATCCGTTGCTGGCTTTTTTCGTCTGGCCGTTTTCGCAGCTCAATCAGGGAATACTTGCGCTGACAGGACTCAATTTGGTGCAAGTGATTGTGGCGTTGCTGCTCGTGATGGCGGCAGTCTATACTTTTGTGTTCCTCTATCGGATAGCACATGAGCTGATAGGATTGGCGCGGAAGGATGCCCTTCTGTTATCGGCCTATTGCTTTTCTTTCGGCTATGTGATGCTCTCGTTTGCCGTTCCCGACCATTTCGGCATTTCGATGCTATTGCTGGTGATGGCGCTCTATATCTCGGGAAAATGTATTCAGAAAGGCCGCCAGTTGAGTATTGTACAGACGGTGCTACTCTTTGTCTTCACGGCAGGGGTGAGCCTGAACAACGGACTGAAGATTTTCATGGATGCCCTATTTGTTAACGGCCGTCGGTTCTTTCGTCCGAAATACTTGTTGCTGGCCGTCATTTTGCCTGCTGCGCTGATGTGGGGATTTGCCCGATGGGAATATCACACTTTCGTCTGGCCCAAGGAAATGGAACGCAAGGAATTGGCAAAAAGCGCCAACGAACGACAGCGGAATCGGGTGATAGCGGCTTTCCGTGACACTACCCAGTTGAAGGATACGGCTGAGATAAGGAAGGGTTATGAGCGCATTCTTGCCCATCAAGACAGCATGCGCGCGGCCCGAAAGGCAAAGCGTGCGGTGAATCGTCATTCGGGAAAGCCGATGATGGAGGGAGAATTTATGCGTTGGACCGATGTCACCACTCCGCGGTGGTCGTCGCTGGTGGAGAATGTCTTTGGCGAGAGTATACAGTTTCACGAGGACCATCTGTTAGGTGATACCCTGCGCTCGCGCCCGGTCATCGTGAAATACAATTACTGGCTCAACTATATTATTGAAGCCGTCATCGTGTTACTCTTCTTTGCAGGCATCTGGAAAGGTCGCCGCGAGCGGTTCCTGTGGATGGCATTGGCAGGCATGGCATTGGACTTGATTCTGCATGTTGGACTCGGTTTCGGACTAAACGAAGTTTATATCATGGCGGCCCACTGGATATTCGTGGTTCCTATTGCCACGGGGTATTTGTTGAGAGAGGAAAGAGGAAAGAGGAAAGAGGAGAGAGGAAAGAGGAGAGTGGAGAGAGTTTTGCTATTGATACTCACTGTTTTCCTGTTTTGCTGGAATTTGTCGCTATATGTGCAGTATCTGTTGTTTTAATGAAG
Organism: Prevotella sp.; assembly: GCA_017428925.1. Taxonomy (GTDB): domain Bacteria; phylum Bacteroidota; class Bacteroidia; order Bacteroidales; family Bacteroidaceae; genus Prevotella. The sequence goes on from JAFRPY010000077.1 coordinate 70,619, forward strand.
AATGATAAAACCTCAGAATGATGTTTAAGATAAAACGAGAAGAATGGATGTTGCTGCTGGTGGGCATATTGGTTTTTGCCGCCCTCAACTGGCTGATGCTGCAATACAACTTCGATACGTTCACGCATGCACAGCGGGGAGGGTTCTATAGCATGTTCCATGGTCATGTGACTGTTTCGGGCTACGATGAATATACCTACATCACACTTTCCAAATGGCGCATCCTGTATCAGCTCTACCGGCATCCGCTTTTGGCAGCAATGTTCTATCCCTTCTCTGCCCTTAACGACTGGCTGATGTTTGAGTACCACATTAACTTTGCCATCATCATCTGGGCTGTCATCATGCTGTTCTGCGATGTCTATAGCCTGATATTCCTGTATCGCATTGAGCGTGAGATTATCGGACTGAATCGGGCCGACGCCACGCTGCTTGCCGCCCTGTTCTTTTCGTTTGCGCATATCATGATCAGTTGTTTCGTGTGCGATCATTTCGGATTGTCGATGATGCTGCTTCTGATGTCGTTGTATCTGGGTGGGAAATACTTGAAGGAAAAGCGGCGGATGCCTGCTTGGTTGACGGGTCTGCTGGTGCTGATAACGTCGGGCGTGACGCTCACCAATGGTGTGAAGCCAGCCTTGGCAGCATGGTTCACTTGTGGCAGGCGCGTGTTCCGTTGGCACTATCTGTTGGTGGCGGGCGTGTTGCCCGTATGCCTGTTGGGTGGTGCCTTTTGGTATCAGAATGAATGCGTGGTGAAGCCCGACAAGGAGTGGGGCGAGCGGATGGCGGCGAAACGAGTCGCTCGTGACAGTATGTTCCTGAAGCGTAACGAAGCTCACAGACAGTTGATAAGCCGCAATAAACAGGGACAGATTTCTGAGAACCCACTCTTTGAATGGACAGACACGAAAGCCTCACGATGGGATGCCGTCGTTGAGAATCTTTTCGGTGAAAGCATCCTTCTGCACCGTGAGCATCTTTTGGAAGACGTCAACATAAGTCGACCTGTCATCGTGCGCTATCATCAAGCGTGGCAATATGCCGTGGTGTCCATTGTTGTTCTGCTTTTTCTGGCAGGCATCTGGACTGGTCGCTGTGAAAAATTCCTCTGGCTGTGTCTTTCGTGGTTTGCCTTCGACATGGTGCTCCATCTTGTGCTGGGCTTTGGTATTATTGAAGTCTATATCATGGCAGCCCATTGGGCGTTTGTCATTCCCGTGGCGACAGGTTATCTGCTGAAGGCCTTGCCGTGGAAGTCGCTGCGTGCAGGCATCTTGCTCTTGGCCTTGCTGCTCTGGACCTATAATGGCGTGCTAATCACCCAATACCTTACGAACCATTGAGTATGATGAAGATAGGATTCTATTATATCAACGAATTGCTGAGCCGGATTGACTGCACACAGTTGCTGAAGGGCAATCCCGGCATTAGCGGTACGGCCTATATGTTCGGGCTGATATCTACCCAGTTGGCAGAACGGGACAACGGCATCGAGGTCACTTATTTTGCTCCCCATGCGGTAAATGGTTCCCCAAAGATGCATGTTGAGAAGGTGAACGATGTTGTAGAGGCCTATCGTAAGGCGGAGGCTACAGGGCTGGATTATCTGGTGGTAAAAAACAACGATGCCAACTTGTTGTTGGAAAAATTACCCCCCCCAGCGCAGTCTCAGACGCGCATTGTTGTTTGGTGCCATAATTTCCTCAATCAAAAGGAACTGAATTGCTATAGCCGTTGTCCTCTTGTGGCGCGGATTATCAATGTGGGTCGCGAACAGATGGATGTTTATCGTGACCATGCCGCTTTCCGAAAGAGTGACTATATTTATAATACCGTGCAGATAGATCAACGGTATACGGATGGGCTTACACCTGTAGCCGAACGTGAGGATGTGGTTACCTATATGGGGTGCGTAATTCCCAGCAAGGGACTGCATGTACTGGCGGAGGCATGGCCCGAAGTGTTGCGAAAGAAACCAAACGCGCAGTTGTATGTCATCGGTACGGGAGCGCTCTATGGCGGAAATGTCACGTTAGGCAAATTGGGATTGGCCGAACCTCGCTATGAGCGCTACATCATGAAATACCTGAGTCGCGACGGGCAGCTTCTGCCGGGCGTTCATCTGATGGGCATCATGGGAAACGAGAAATACGACATTCTGAGAAAGACGAAGGTTGGCGTTCCTAATCCCACGGGCAACACCGAGACGTTCTGCGTGAGTGCCGTGGAGATGCAGATGATGGGCATTCGCATCGCATCAAAGCGTTGCGCCGGCTATCTGGACACCGTCAGGAATGGTGTCCTGGTGAGAAATGAGCGCCAGTTGGCCGACGAGATTGTCAGGCAATTGGATGCTGATGTTTCCCCCGACAACAGTCAGACTTATTTCGCTCAGCATTTTGCCCCGGAAACCATTATCGGTGAATGGGAAAGGCTGTTCCTGAAAACCATTGGGAAAGACGTACATTTGCATCCTGTTCTTCCGCTTAGCAATCCAGATTTTGAATATAAAACGTTAAAGGAAAGATTGCGCAGACTGAAACTTCGGTTCCCGTGGCTGGACGGCTTGCTGCCGACGGTCAACATTTTTGTGGACTTGAACTGGAAAGTGCATTCTTTCTTGGGAAAGCTGAAGCGCCGATTGACGGGTGACCAGTTCTGAACGGCTACGACAGCAGATAATAACCCAATAGGAAGGAGTTGGTAGCGAAAAGGAACAGGGTGACGAGTGCCACCGTTGCTACTGCCCATTTGCTTCGGATGTTTTTCAGCCAATAGGCAATGGCGAGTGTTCCGATAAACAGCCAGTGGGGCGACATGATGTAGATTTCGTTGATAGTGAATCCCAATACGAAATGTAGTAGCATGTCGATCGAGAACCACCCGAGGGCAGTAAGAAGCAACAACGAACGCCGTCCCACGATGATGCCCCAGACTACCATTAGTAGCAACAGGACCTCAACAACGTAGTTGATGGCATAACTGTAGCCGACGAAGATGGGGCGCTTCTTCCAAATGTCTTGCAGCAGATGGTCGGTATGAAACATGACCGACTCGCCGAAAAGGTTTTCCACCGCCGTCTTGGTGCGCGAAGTCGTGATGTCGGTCCATCTCAGCAAAGGAAGTTCCGACACCGATTCACCATTTCGGCTGGTAATCACACGCGGCTTCTTCTTGGTGTGTTTCAGCCGCAGTATCTCAGCCTTCTGTTTTTGTTCCTCCCGGGGTTTGACGAACGCCTCTTCCTGATACACGGCCAAGGCACCCATCAGCAGGGTGGGGATGATGACGGCCGTCAGCAGAAAGCGCCAACTGAACATTTTCCGGCGGTTCAGCAGCAGCGTTGCCAGTAGCGTCTTCAGTCCGTTGGTCAGCGTCACGCCTGCCGTGAGCAGATAAAGCAGTCCTGTCTGAAATCTGCCGAGCGGTTTTCTGCAGACTTGATGCTTTCCAACGACGTAAAGCGTGAATATCAGCAGGAACATGGAGAACACGTAATGGTCTGGCGCCACCATTGCCAGCATCACGTATGCAAACGAGAACGTCATCAGCGTCAAGAGTAATGAACAGGCTCTTGACACTCCCACTAGTTCCTCGAAGATGCGTCTGAGGAAGATCATAGAGTAGAATCCCGCTGCGATGATGGGCAGCAGCATCACCAGCAGCGCACAGTTCTCGCCCGTCGCTGCCGTCAGCAAATTATTCAACAGGTAGAAAGGATACAGCAGAATCGAGAACAGGGGATGCCGGAACACGTTGTATTCAGGAGTCCAATAGGAGAGGATAGAGTAGGGGAAGGGGTCGAATCCCGACAGTTCATAGTTTTTGCAGAACTTCCATGTGAACCATCGTTCGGTGGAAGCCACCATCTCGTTGTAGCGTACCACCACCATCGCATTATACAGTGCCAGCACCACGGCCACCACGGCGGCAAACCATCGTTCGTCCTTGCGTATCTTGAAAAGGTTGTCCATGGTGCGGCTTCAGCGGTTAATGATGTTTCCTGACCATATCTTTCAGTTGGGCAATGCTCTCGCGGAAAATCTTTGCCCCCGACAAGTACATCACCGAAGTGTAGAGCACCACGGCCACGGCGATTTTCACCACCAGCGACCAATAGATGTTTGTCGTGAACGATGCAACATATCCGGCTGCCAGGATACAGCCGCCGGCAATGAGGACAAACGGCAGGATGTCCTTCAAGACCAGCCAGCCTGATAGTCCCGTCAGTTTCCAGACATAATACCACCAAACCGCTAACCACACAATGTTCATGACAGTAAACGCCCAAACCATCGTGGTGATGCCGTAAGGATAGCACAACAGTTCAACGGCAATCTGCGTGATACCGAAGGCGATGGTGTTCCACAGACAGATGTCGGAACGCTCCTTGCTGATAATCACGTTATACATCAGTGTCTGGATGGGTGCAAAGGCTCCGCCGATACATAGAATCTGCAACAGTCGGGCACTCTCCATCCATTTGTCGGTGATGGCAATGGTGATGATTTCCGGGGCGGTCAGTGCCAGTCCGAACATACAGGGCATGGAAATGAATGCGGCAAAGCGCAGCATCTTGCGGATGACGCGGACCATGCGCTCGCTTTCTTCCTCCACCTGTCGCATCACGGGCTGGGTGACGCTGTTCGTCATTCCCTGCACCGTATAGCTTCCCATGTCTTTCCATTTGTTGGCCTGGTTGAAGAATCCCACTTGGTGGGAGTTGTAGAAGCGTCCCAGGATGACCGTCAGGATGTTGTTGTTGATTTGCGTGATGAGGTTCGAGGCCAGAATCTTCATGCTGAATCCAATCATTTCCTTCAAGGGCTTGAAGTTGAAGGTGAACGAAGGACGCCAGCCAGAGAAAAACCATCTGCCCACCAAGATAAAGAAAACGTAGGTGAGCGTCTGAGTGGCAATGCCCCAGTAGGCCATGCCGTTGTAGGCCATCGTTACGCCAACAACACCCGAAATGAACAGGCTGACAATGCCGATGATGGCATTCTGCCTGATTTTCATCTGTTTGACGAGCAAGGCATTGTGGGGAATGCTCATGCTCGAGATAACAAACGAAAGGAACAAATACCGGGCCAGCGGCGTCAGTTCCGGCTGATGGTAAAATCGGGAAATGAGCGGGGCACAGAGAAAGAGTATAATGTATAGGGTGGCTCCCGTCAGCGTGGAAAACCAGAACACGGCGTTGTAGTCCTCGTGCCTGATTTCCTTCCGGTTGATGAGTGCCGACGTGAAACCGCTCTCTTGTAGAGTGTTGGCCACAGAAGAGAACACCAGCAGCATGCCAATCATTCCATAGTCGGAAGGTGCCAGCAAGCGCGCAAGGAAGATGCCGAACACCAGGTTCAGCAACTGCATGATGCCGTTATGGATGCCTCCCCATAACAGTCCCTTCGCAGTCTTTTCTTTCAGCGTTTCTTCTTTCATGTATCTTCTTTTTCTGGTCGCTACGCTCGAAATTATAATAAAAATTTTTTATAATTCTTTTCGACCGATGCGCCAATAATTTTTTTATTCTTCTATCCCCTCCCCTCGGGAGGGGCAGGGGTGGTTTTTTTACTTGAATTTCCTTTTCCCCGAAAAAATCTTTAGCCTATTGCTTATCGCCCGTCCAATCATCTTGAAATTCCCCTGGCGAAGGTTGTTCCACAGTTCCTCCAGCGAGTATTTGATTTTTATCCACGGATGCCCCCATCCGTTGGTGCGATAGACATGGTGCTTGTAGTCGATATTCTCGATGACATATTTCGGATGCTTCAGGGGGAACTCCAGTTCGTGGCGCTTCATGGTGAACAGCTGGCGCAGTCGTTTTGGCATAGCCTTGAACGAGGCTGTATAGTGAACGGCATCGCCCGCCATGGCTCCCAGGTTGTTAATCATGTTTCGCGTGGGGGTAATGGCAAGTCCGGAATTAAACATCATGGTTGGCCAGAAGATACTCTCATAGTAGGCTTTTCCCGAATCGCGGTGATGGAATGGCATCTGCACAAGACTTTTGCGCACCTTGCGCTCTTTGGCCAGGGCCGTCAGCTGGTGCCAGTTGTATTCGTCGTCGAGAAATGAGTAGGAGGCATCCCACTGGTCGATGACGCGCCGCCACGATGCCCAGCCCCAGATGGAGAATACCGAGGTGAAGAAGTAGTCGTAGGGCACGCCTTGCGTGATTTCATCGCTGTTGAACCCGCTGACGAGTGTGATGCGCTCGTCGTTTTCATAGCGGTCGAGCATTTCCTTGCAGAATCTGATGAAGGAAACGCTCGGAATGCTGTCGTCTTCGAACACCACCACTTTGTCGCTCAGCGAGAAAGCCCACTTCTGGGCATTGTAGTTCGACGGGTCGCACCCTGCATTTTCGGTCTGATAGTTCCGCCTGACGTCGCATTCCCAGTCTATCTGTTCGTCGTCCACCGCCTCACGGCATTCCTCAATTCCTGCCATGTCGTGTTCGTCCCGCGGACCGTCCTGATAGAGGAACAGGTGCGAGGGGCGTGCTTTCTTCACTTCGGCAAATACTTGCCTCAATGGTTCCGGCCGGTTGAAGAACAGGATGAGGACGGCAATGTCAGTCTTGAATGTTTTCTTGTCCATGTATTAGTTCAGGCATGATGAAAACAGAATGGATTTTCTGTTTTTCTTTCGGTGGAATTTCAAGATAGTTACGATATATCTCGGTGAGATAGGCATCGGGGTTGGCAGGGGCGCGGAAAGTCTTGCCCTCGAAGGTGATGGTTCCCAGCGGAAAAACGGAATCCTGGCGATGCATAATGCCATAGCCGTTGTTGATAAGGATGTTCGAGATGTAGGCATCCATTGGGCGAACGGCACAGATTATTCTCCATAGAAACTTGCACAGCAAGTATTTTGCTCCAAACCAGAAGAACTCAGCAAAGGAACGCAATGAATAATAGTGAGCCTTGTGAAGGATAGAATAGCTCTTTGAGATTCCCAGCGTGACATGCTTCACAAGTTTGCGTGGAGCGGAGGGGTAGTTTATCATCGGGAAAATATCCACATACAATCCTTTCTGGTAGTCGGCAGCAAAATTATCCGATCCCTCCACATAGAATGAATTCAGGTCGCGCACCTTTACGATCGGTTCTTTCGACTGCGGCACATTCTGAGGCGTTTGTAGGAACAGTCCTTCTCTGAGTTCAGCAGGGGCAATGCTTATGAAGCGATCCATATCCTCCTGACGCATGGCAATGTCAATGTCGTCGTCCCAGGGAATAAATCCCCCATGCCTTACTGCACCAAGAAGTGTACCGCCGTCAAGCCAGTAGTCTATATGGTGCTTCTGGCAGATGCGCTGAATCTCCTCCAGAATGGAGAGCTGTTTCAGTTGGCAAACTCTCAGTTGCTGCTCCTTATATTTCTCTAAATACGGATTATTCATGTGACTTTAGTATCTCTAATGTACGGTTGACGGCATCCTGCATAGTGTAACAGGGAGTCCATTGGAGTTGTTTGAGTCTGGTGTTATCGAGTATGGCGCGCATGGCTATTGAGAATCCTTTGCGCTCTGTTTCTGAGGGAAGTTCGAAGACAACTTTTTTCTGAGCCCACTCGGCACAAAGGAAGGCAAAGTCTTTCAGACGTACGTTGCATGACTCACAAGAAATGTTGTATGGCACCCCGTTCTCCCCATTCAGCAATATGTGGAGCATGCCGCAGATGGCATCGGCTACGTATGTATAGGAGAAAAGTTGCTCTCCCTTGCTTTTCAGAACGATGTCTTCATTATTGAGAGCCTTGATAAGGAATTGTGACGAGGCTTTGCTGTCGCTCATCAGCATCGTGGGGCCAAACACTCTGCTAAGACGGGCAATCTTGACCTTTGCACCCTTCTCGGAAATATATGATTGGCACATCGACTCGGAGAGTCGCTTGGATTCGGTATAGCATGAGCGCGATGTGGCCAGATTCAGGTTGCCGGTATAATCTTCGGTAAAGGTGTCTTCGCCATGAGCATTGCCATATACCTCTACGGTTGAAGGATAGAGAACTGTGGCGTTACACTCGACTGCCTTCTGCAACGCATATTCTGCTCCCTTGATGTTGATTTCTATGGTTTCGACGGGGTATTGGGAATATGCCATAGGATGGGTGTTGGAGGCTAAAGGAATGATGATGTCGGCTTTCAACGAGGCGGGGATAGGCTCGCGGGCATCTTGCTCAATAAAATGGAAATGGCTGTCGGTGAAGTATTCGCCAAGTCTGGCCGTAGCCTTGTCCTTGCTGCGCCCCATGGCATAAATCGTGATGTCGGCACCTTGCTCGTTGTAGCGCATGAGCGCGTCAATCAGACAGACGCCCAGCAGGCCTGTGGCACCAGAAATTGCAAAGCGCTTGCCTTTCAGGCGTTCTATATGTTCGACTTCCAGAATATGAGACAAATCTTCTTGATATAATGAATGACCTTTGTTCATACTATAGTTTATCGTTAATCACTTCAGCCACGTTTCTTTTTCTCTCTTAAGATAGCCTTTGAACATTTCCAGATCGTCCTTGGTCGTCAGTTTGATGTTCTTGTCTGAGCCAGCAGCAAAATAGAGTTTTTCCCCCAGTTCCACCATCATCGTATTGGTATAGGAAGATCCGTAAATGCCAATGCCTCTTTCGAAAGCTTCATGGTATGCCTCGTCAAGACGTTTGAACTGGTAGGCCTGCGGTGTGGATACACGGCGAAGTGTCTCGCGGGGAATGTATTGCATGGTGGTCGTTTCGTCTTCTGGGTTCACAATGAAGATTTGTTCGTTGTAGGGCAGTGAGGTCACCCCATTCCCATATTGCATGGCTTTCTGAATAACGTCTGTCAATACAGTGTCGTCGACAAGAGGCCGGATGCCATCGTGGATGATGACGACGTCATCATCGTGCAATTTGTCTTCTAACTCATACACGCCGTTACGGATGCTTTCCTGGGCACTTTTCCCGCCGGAGACAATCCCTTGGAGCTTAGTGATGTTGAATTGATGGGCATAGGCTCTGAGCACTTCGTGCCATCCGTCCAGACACACCACCTCGATGGCATCTACCATCGGATGGTGCTGAAAACTCTCCAGCGTATATATTAAGACAGGTTTGTCGTAAACGTTAATAAATTGTTTGGGAATATCCTGCCCCATACGGTTGCCAGACCCTCCGGCTATAATTAATGCGTAGTTCATATCTGCTATGTTTTTGCAAAGATAATTACTTATTTTCAATCTGCCAAATCATTTTTGCTATAAAATGATTGGGAGAGCCGAATGAGTGGACGGTCGAGGGTGATTCTCCCCATCATCCGACTTGCCTGAATCCGTCATCCTGATTGCCAATCCTTATCTTTCGAGTTGTAATTTCAATGAAATTGGTCAGCAATTTAATTGAAATTGCTCGGCAATTTCATTGATTTTACATTGCAATTTCATTGAAATTACAACTCGGATGATGGAGATTGGCAACTCGAATGCCGATTTCAGACAGGTCGGACGCTAATATTATGGTGCCCACACAGGACTTGAATTTGGTAAAGTTTGAGAAAGACGCTGGTGAAACAAAGATTATTTGAAAAATATTTGGAGGTTTCATTTTTTTTTCTGTTACTTTGTAACGAATTTTTATTTACCATTATAATATCTATCGCATTATGAAGAAAACAACTTTGACGCTTCTTGCAGCCATGACGCTGTTGCTGTCGAGCTGCTTCTCGACGGGAGTCGGAACTACAACTAACACCAATACAACCGGCAATGTGCTCGGTAATGTGCTTGGCGCTGTATTAGGTCAGGTGCTGCTGGGTGGAATGACATTCGACCAGTCGGCACTCCTTGGTAGCTGGAACTACAGTGCCCCGGGTGCTGCCTTTACTACAGAACAGGCTCTGACGAAGGCCGGAGGTTCTGCTGCTGTTGCCAACATTGCTTCGTCGCTGGCAAGCAACTACAGCAACATTGGTATCAATCGTAACAACACTTCTTTTTCGTTCCTTGCCGGTAACAAGTTCTCGGCCAAGGTGAATGGTATTCCATTCAGCGGAACCTATGCCTATAACTCCCAGAATGGTGAAATCGCCCTCAAGACAGCAACGGAGACCATTAAGGGTAATGTGACAAAGACTGAGAAGGGAATGGGACTGATGTTTGACTCCAAGCAGATGGCCAACATTCTTCAGAAAGAAGGTAAGGTGAGCAATACTGCTGCTGTCCAGGCGGTCAGCAAGCTCGCAAAGAGTGCCGACGGTGCCCGTGTGGGCTTTGAACTCACAAAATAGGGTATAGACTTTAAGGGCCATCCCCAAGCCCACCCCCAACCCCTCCCCAAGGGAGGGGCTTTTTTTGTGAGATTTTTGCAGATTATTGTCCATTGTTCTGTAGGTGCTGAGTAAAGACTGAAGGCAGTCTGCGTGTTAAAAAACAATAAAAATTGCGTTTCGGGATAAAATTCTTCGTTTTTCTTTCTTCATTCTTCATTTTAAAGTAGTACCTTTGCACCCCGATTCTACGAGGGCCATAGAACCCTCCAGGGCAGAGTGTAAATAGCAGCCTACCGAAAGTTCGCTGCGGTTTGTGAATCTCTTGCTCACTGGCAGGCGGAGAGTCTGCTCGTTTCCAGGTACGTGAAGCCAGGCGCAGTCGGATGGCGACATATCCGTAGTAAGTAACAAAACGTTTTATAGTAACAATTAATTTTTTATGGACACTTTAAGTTACAAGACTATTTCCGCTAACAAGGAAACAGTGAACAAGGAGTGGGTGGTGATTGATGCCACCGACCAGGTCGTGGGTCGTCTGTGCTCAAAGGTAGCTAAGCTGATTCGCGGTAAGTACAAGCCCAATTTCACTCCTCATGTGGATTGCGGTGACAATGTGATTATCATCAATGCCGGCAAGGTGGTCTTTACTGGCAAGAAGGAAACCGACAAGGTGTACACTCGCTACACGGGCTATCCCGGTGGACAGCGTTTCAATACGCCTGCCGAACTGCGCAAGCGCCCCTATGGTGTAGAGCGCATCATCCGCCACGCCGTGAAAGGCATGCTTCCCAAGGGTCGTCTGGGTCGTCGTCTGATTGACAATCTCTATGTATTCGAAGGCACCGAGCACAACATGCAGGCTCAGAAGCCAAAGGCAATTGATATTAACCAGTATAAATAAAAAAGGAATAGAAGATGGAAGTAATTAATGCAATTGGTCGCCGCAAGAGCTCTGTAGCCCGTATCTACATGCAAGAAGGCACCGGTAAGATCACTATCAACAAGAAGGATCTCACAGAATATTTCCCCTCTGCTATCCTGCAGTACGTGGTTAAGCAGCCACTGAACCTGCTCGAGGTGGCAGACAAGTATGACATCAAGGTTAACCTCGACGGTGGCGGTTTCACCGGTCAGAGCCAGGCACTGCGTCTCGCTATTGCCCGTGCACTCGTGAAGGTCAATGCCGAAGACAAGAAGGCACTTAAGAGCCAGGGTTTCCTCACCCGCGACAGCCGTGCCGTTGAGCGTAAGAAGCCGGGTCAGCCCAAGGCTCGTCGTCGCTTCCAGTTCAGTAAGCGTTAATATTTTTCTAGGGTTTCCTAGGTGTCCTAGGGTATCTAGTGATCCTAAGGAAAATCGTTTAGCATCTAAACCGGGTGGACTCATCGTGATTACCTCCCGGCTGGTTCTAACAAAGAATTAAAAAGAAAGTAAACAATTAAAGCATTTAAAAAGAAAATGGCAAGAACAAATTTTGACCAACTGCTCGAGGCCGGATGTCATTTCGGACACCTCAAGCGCAAGTGGAACCCCGCTATGGCTCCCTATATCTTCATGGAGCGCAATGGCATTCACATCATCGACCTGCATAAGACCGTAGCCAAGATTGACGAGGCTGCCGAGGCACTGAAGCAGATTGCAAAGAGCGGCAAGAAGATTCTCTTCGTTTCGACTAAGAAGCAGGCTAAGGACGTTATCGCCGAGAAGGCTACCAGCGTAAACATGCCTTACGTTATCGAGCGCTGGCCCGGCGGCATGCTCACCAACTTCCCCACCATCCGCAAGGCTGTGAAGAAAATGGCTACCATCGACAAGCTGATGACCGACGGTACTTATGGCAATCTCTCTAAGCGTGAGATCCTGCAGATCAGCCGTCAGCGCGCCAAGTTGGAGAAGAACCTCGGTTCTATCGCCGACCTCACCCGTCTGCCTTCTGCCCTGTTCGTGGTTGACGTGCTGAAAGAGCACATTGCCGTGAAGGAGGCTAACCGCCTGGGTATCCCCGTGTTCGCTATCGTTGACACCAACAGCGATCCTAAGGACATCGACTTCATGATTCCTGCCAACGACGACGCTAAGGATTCTGTTGAGGTTATCCTGAACGCTTGCTGCGCAGCTATCGCCGAAGGTCTCGAAGAGCGCAAGGCCGAGAAAGCCGACGAAAAGGCTGCCAAGGAACAGAGCGAAGAGGCTGCTGAGGCTAAGCCACGTCGTGCTGCCCGCAAGGCTGAGAAGAAGGAAGAGGCTCCTGTCGTTGAGGAAGCTCCCGCAGTAGAAGAGGCTCCCGCCGAGGAAGAGGCCGCTCCCGCCACTGAAGAATAATGACATCATAACATCATAACGTCATAACGTAATCACGTAATAACGAAAAATAAAGTAAAAAAATGGCTATTTCAATTGACGATATCAAGAAGCTCCGCGCTATGACCGGTGCCGGTCTTGCTGACGTGAAAAAGGCACTGACCGAGGCCGAGGGCGACTTCGACAAGGCCAAGGAACTGCTCCGCGAACGCGGACTGGCCATCGCTGCAAAGCGCAGCGATCGTGAGACATCGAATGGTTGCGTACTGGTGAAGAAGGAAGGCAACTTTGCTGCTATGATTGCACTGAAGTGTGAGACTGACTTCGTGGCCAATGGTGCCGACTTCATCGCACTGACTCAGAACATCCTCGACGCTGCTATCGCCGCTAAGGCTAAGAGCCTCGACGAGGTGAAGGAACTCACTCTGGCCGACGGTCAGAAGGTGCAGGACGCTGTTACCCAGCGCTCTGGTATCACCGGTGAGAAGATGGAACTCGACGGATACCTCACTCTCGAAGGTGAGAACATCGAAGTTTACAATCACATGCGCAAAAACACCCTCTGTACCATGGTTCAGACCAACAAGCTCGCTGAAGAGGCTGGTCACAAGGTGGCCATGCAGGTGGCTGCCATGAAGCCCGTGGCCCTCGACGCTCCTTCAATGCCTCAGAGCATTCTCGACGAGGAGTACAAGGTGGCTGTCGAGAAGACCAAGGAAGAGCAGGTGAGCAAGGCTGTTGACAACGCCCTGAAGAAGGCTGGCATCAACCCCGCCCACGTGGACAGCGAAGACCACATGGAGAGCAACATGGCCAAAGGCTGGATCACAGCCGAGGACGTTGCCAAGGCAAAGGAAATCATCGCCACTGTTTCTGCTGAGAAGGCTGCAAGCCTGCCCGCACAGATGGTAGAGAACATTGCCAAGGGTCGTGTGGCTAAGTTCCTGAAGGAGAACTGTCTGGTAGACCAGGAGTTCCAGTTCGGCGACGGCGACAAGGCTACTGTTGCTCAGTGGCTCGCCGCTCAGGACAAGGAACTGAAGGTGGTTGCATTCCAGCGCTTCTCTCTGGTTGCTGACTAATCCCTTATCCATTCTTTTCCCGTTTTGTCGGGAGGAATGCTGCATCATAAAGTCCCGGATTGTTTCGTGCATTCCGGGACTTTTTATGTCCGAATCGGTTGCTTTTTTCTCGAATTATTTGTGGTTTTTATTCTTTTTGTCTATTTTTGCAAATGAAATCGACAATAAACTTTCATCAACCAACTTATCTCCTATGAAAAAAATATTCATTGCCTTTCTTGCCCTGCTGGTAGTAGCATGTGAGAAACCTTATGTCGAAGAAAACGAGAAAATCACCAGTGAAAGCGTCAATGTCATATTGCGTATGACCCAGTTCGAACAAATCGCTTTCACCCGTACAGCCACCGATATTACCGACCTGTGCTCCCGATTGAACGTTGCCATCTTCAGCAGCGACGGTTCGAAAGTTCAGTCGGTTGTCCAGAAAGCCGGCGATGCCAATTTCGGTACCATTGCCCTGACCATTCCAGCCGGTACCTATAAACTTGTGGTCATCGCACATAATGGTGAAGGTTCGGCCACCATATCATCGATTGAAAAAGTAACTTTCCCGAGCAATAAGGTTACGGATACCTTCTATTATTACGGCGACCTTGTGGTGAATGATGCTCAGCAGACATACGACTTGGCGCTCACCCGTGCCGTGGCGATGTTCCGGCTGGTGCTGACCGACGAGACGATTCCCTCGAACGTCGCCAAGATGAAGTTCTACTACACGGGCGGTTCTTCCACCTTCTCTCCCGTTGCAGGCTATGGTTGTGTAGCTTCGAAACAGACCGAGATACGTACTGTTGAAAATGGCGTCACCCAGTTCGATATCTATACCATGCCTCACTCGGAGGATGACGTGCTGACAAAGCTCACCATATCTGCCCTCGATGCCAACGAAAATGTGGTGAAAGAACAATCCTTCGAGAATATTCCCATCACCCGCAACCTGATTACTCGCTACAACGGCAATTTCTTCGGTGGGGGGGGTGGAAATGCTCCTGAATCCGGAAGTGCATTCCGAATGACAGCCAACCCGGATTGGGATAATGAGAAGGATTATGAGTTTTGATGTGTCAGTCGTTTTCTTTTCCTGAAGCGATGAGCTCGCGGAAATCGTGGGGCGTCATTCCGAGAGCATCCTGGAATTTGCGGTTGAAGGTACGGATGACGGTGAACCCTGCTTCCTGGGCGCAGGCAGCAATTCCCCATGAGGGTTTGCACTGCAGGTAATACATCGAGCGTAACAACCTCATGTAGTCAAGATAGTCGGCAGCGGTTTTGTGGATGGGCGAGCGGCGGAACAGGTCGATGAGCCGGGTCTGCGAGGTTCCAATAAATTCGGCAAGTTCTTTCAGTCCGAAGTCAGGATTCTCGTGGGGTAACTCTTCCTCCAGTCGGGCCTCCATGAGGGCCATCAGTTCATCGTCGTCGCGCAGGTCGGCTTGGCGCATCAGTTCCTTATGGCGAATCACAAGGTCTTTAAGCATTTGTATGCGGCGACGCACATCATAGTAGGCGTCAATTTGCTGGCCGAGCTGCAAGTTTCGGTTCATCAGTTCAAGGTTAGCTTTCTGAAGCAGATCTATCTTTCGCTTCAGTTCTTCTATCTGCTGTTCGTATTCTTGATTGTCCATATACCTTTGGCTTATGATAATAAGTAAGGCAAAGGTATAAAAAAAATCTGTTATTGGTCATTGTTGGGACAATTTTTTCTCTTTTTTTATGAATTTGATGATGCGGTTCTGATTTTGTCGTTGGGATATATTCTATGATGTTATAATTAATTTATAACGCTGTTTTTGTTCAAAAATCAGAAAAATTTCATCTTTTTTGAAAAAAAATACGGGAAAGTTTTGCAGTTTCAAAAAAAACATATACCTTTGCACTCGCTTTTGAGGATAACGCCTAACAAGTGTTTATGAGATGACAAATTCCGTTTAGCCCAAGTTGTTGGGTTTAGGGGTGTCACTCGCTCTTCAGAAAGCATTAGTTCTTTGAACGCACTTACATAGACAGAGAAAGTAGTACAAGAAGCGAGTCGTGGCTTTTGTTGCCATGACTTGGGTAAACGAACCGTTTAATTCTGACTTCTTTAGGTTTTGGACAGCGTCCTGGTACAGACAGACTAATGATTTGTTTTTACAATTCCCCGGGCAGCGGGAGGCGAGCAAGCTCGCTTGTTATCCCGAGTCTCGAGAGGGAATCGTGAAAATTGGATTGAAGATACAATTTTTACAATGGAGAGTTTGATCCTGGCTCAGGAT
>JAFRPY010000006.1 GCA_017428925.1 Prevotella sp.
TTTTGATAGAGATGTAGAGTATGAAATGAGAAAGGATAGCCCTTTTATACTTTTAAGATAATTCTGGAATCTCCTCATACTCTGCAAGGATCTCATTAGAGATGCAGAGCGTGTATTTCCCATCTACGAAATCTCGCCAAACAGGATAATATGGACTGCGACGCGAAAGAGACATCAGCAGGCAGTTGGTATCAAGAACGATGTTCATCACTGCTTATATGGAGTACGCATGTGCTCGTTCTTCCATTCTTCCATCACACCCTCATTGAGAACACCCTCGTCCCAAAGGCGGTCGAGAGCATCTTCGGCTCGCTTAGCGAAATATTGGCCAAGCATACGACGGATGTCTTGCATTTCCACTTCAGAGGATACTCTGGAAATCATTTCCAGCATCTCAATCTGGAAAGGAGTGAACGGCTTTGGTTGTACAATAGTTGCTTCCATAATTATTTTTTTTTCTGGGTGCAAATATACGACAAATCATCGAAAGAAACAAATAAAAACAATAAAAACTTGGTTTTTGCCAACAATCTACACATTAATAGCGTATGGCAGCATAGGCCGTGTCACAAAGGTGCCTGACCCCGATGTGACTTTTTTTGCTTGTGAATGCTTTTATTCCTTTTTTTATTTGTACCTTTGCAGCCGACAACAGTTGCTTTCGGGCAGACTATATTGTGACAACATTTTTTAAATACAAAACAATGAAAAAAAATCTTTTGTGGATGATGGCCGTGATGATGGCGGGAGCCATGACGGCGATGGCACAGAAGCCTGCCATAGACGAGGTGTATCTGACTGTTGACGAAGTTCCCAACGCTGTGTACTGGTTGCCAGTACCCCCAGAGCCGGGATCGACGCAGTTTGTACACGACATTAACCAGTACTACTGGGGCAAGGCGCAGCGACAGGACTCGGCGCGCGCCCAGAAGGCTATCCACGAGGCCGACCACGAGGTCAAGGACATGGTACGACAGTTCAGTCCTGCCTTTGGCATGGAGATATCGGCAGAAAAGACGCCTGCCATCTACAAGGTGGTGAACCGGGCTGTGCTCACTATCAGACTGAGTGCCGCAAAACCCAAGAACACGTATATGCGCCAACGCCCCTACGTGAGGTTTAGCGAGCCCACACTGGTGCCTAAAGATGAGGAGGAGCTGCGCAATACAGGCTCTTACCCATCGGGCCACACCGTTCGCGGATGGGGCATGGCGCTGCTGTTAAGCGAGATTAACCCCGAGGCGCAGGACGAGCTGTTCAAGCTGGGCTACGAGTGGGGGCAGAGCAGGGTGATTGCGGGATTCCACTGGCAGAGTGATGTTGACGCCTCGCGCATGCTGGCTGCTGCTACCTATGCCCGACTGCACGCCTGCGACGCTTTCAACGAGGACATGGAGAAAGCGAAGAAGGAATTCAAGAAGCTGAAAGCACAGCGGTAAAACGATGACTAAGACAAACGGCAAGGATATCACGAAGGTGATAGGTATTTTACTTTTATGCTTTGTTGGCATTTTGCCTCTATCGGCCAAGGTGGATGTGAAAAGCCTGCGAGTTGAGAACCTGACGAACCCATTGGGTGTTGATACGGATCAGCCCCGTTTTTCATGGGTGACGACATCTGATGAAAAGGACGTCAGGCAGACGGCTTATCAGATCATCGTCAGCGGTGACAAGGGTGAGTTGTGGAATTCCGGAAAGGTCAATTCCGATGAGCAGCTATGGATTCCATACGCTGGTGGGAAACTGAAGAGCGGCATGCAATGCAGCTGGAAGGTGAAGGTATTCACCAACAAGGGGGAGACGGCATGGAGCGAGCCCCAGCGCTTCGGTATCGGACTGCTGAAGGAGAACCACTGGAGTGGGCGTTGGATAGGCCTCGAGCGGTTGATGCCTGGCGAGCAGCGTGGTCAGTACACCCGTCTGGCAGCGCGATATGTCCGTAGTGAGTTCAAACTCGACAAGCCCGTTCAGCGTGCCATCGCCTACGTGGCTGGTATCGGCCTCCATGAGTTGCACGTCAATGGCAAGACCTTCGATCGGGAGGTGCTCGTGCCCATGCCTACCGACTATCGCAAGACGGTGCTCTATAACACCTACGACATCACCAGCAGTCTTGCTGGCGAGAATTGCATTGGTGTTGTTCTTGGCAATGGCCGTCTGTTCCCCATGCGACAGAATAAGCCCTATAAGACTCCCGTCTTCGGACTGCCCAAATGCCGCATCAACATCCTGATCACGTTTACCGACGGAACCACGAAACGCATCTCGACTGACGAGAGGTGGAAGGTAACGGCCGATGGCCCTATCCGGTCGAATAATGAATATGACGGTGAGGAATACGATGCCCGTAAAGAACTGACAGGCTGGGATCAGGTGGGTTATGATGACAAGACCTGGCTACAAGCTGAACGGTCGGAGATTCCACTAGGAACCCTGCGTGCCCAAATGGCGCCCGGGATGGCGATGGCACCCTTCACCCCCGAGCCCACATCTATAAACTCTAAACTATCATCTCTAAACTCAACCATCTACGATTTCCATCAGAACATGGCTGGTTGGATTGCTTTTACGCCCACGGGCAAGCCAGGCGATACCATCCGCGTGAAATATGCCGAGAAGCTGAATCCCGACGGCTCGCTCTATCTGGATAATTTCCGTGACGCCCGTTCCGAGGACATTTACATCTGTGGCGAGAGTGGGGTAGAGTGGCATCCCATCTTCAGCTATCATGGTTTCCGCTATGCGCAGATCACGGGGCCTGTGAAAGACGTCCATGCCTATAACGTCAGCGATAACATCCGGGCAACAGGCCGCTTCGAGTGCTCTGACACCGTGATGAACAAGGTGATGCACAATGCCTGGTGGGGTATCTACAGTAACTATAAGGGCATGCCCGTAGACTGTCCGCAGCGCAACGAGCGACAGCCTTGGTTGGGTGATCGCACGATGGGCGCTTTGGGTGAGAGTTTTCTGTTCGACAACGAACGCCTCTATACCAAGTGGATGCGTGATATCTGTGAGTCGCAGCGCGA
>JAFRPY010000033.1 GCA_017428925.1 Prevotella sp.
GAACTTCTTAAACCCATTTTCCTCCTGTGCTTTTGCAGGAGTAGCAGTTAACATAAAGATGGCTGCCAATGTCGTGATAAAGCCTACTTTCTTCATAAACATTCCTAATATTCGATGCAAAATTACAATAATTCGAGCAAATATGAGTATCTTTGCAAATAAATTTGCGAAAACGGGCTGCACCTCAGCAATTGAAGCGAGCTTCATTGCATTCGGTTTGCACCGTTTTTGTCCGTGGTTTTAATAAGATTTAGTATGATTGACCAGATTATTGACTACAACAAGGTTTTCGTGGAACAAAAGGGCTACGAGAAATATCTGACTGACAAGTACCCCGACAAAAAGCTTGCGGTACTTTCATGTATGGACACCAGGCTGACCGAACTGCTCCCTGCGGCTCTGGGCTTGAAGAATGGTGATGCTAAGATCATCAAGAATGCTGGCGGTTTGGTGATTTCAGCTTTCGACTCAGCGATGCGCAGCCTTATCGTGGCCATCTATGAGTTGGGTGTGGAGGAAATCATGGTGGTGGCTCACTCGCATTGCGGAGCCTGTCACATGAGTTTCGACCACTTCCACCATGAAATGATAGCCCGTGGTGTGACGGACGAGACGCTTGACACCATTCAAAAGTGTGGCATCGACCTGCACCACTGGTTGGAGGGTTTCAAGGACACTCCCGAATCAGTGAGAAAGACCGTTGAGACCATTAAGACCCATCCACTTGTTCCAAAGGATATTGTTGTTAGAGGCTTTATTATTGATTCTGAGACAGGAGCATTAGAAGAAATAATGAACTGAGCTTTATGGATTATCTTCCTAAAGACCCCGCAATTCTGGTTTCGAGCGTCAATATGCTTCTGAGGGATGAAGAGTTTGACAGGCTCGAATCACTATGCTATGCCTTCAGCAGAGAGCCAAAAGAGATAAAGAACTATCTTTCTATGAGAGGTTTTGTCTGGAGTGAGCAACAAAAACAATTCCGTCCCATCGGCTACGACCAATGATTTAAGTAATGATATGAAGTACGCAAAACTAATCTTTCGCCTGCTGTTAGGCATGTTTATGACCTATGCAGGATTCAGTCATCTGACGTTCAACCGTCAGGAGTTTGTGGCACAGGTGCCCACATGGTTGCAGTTAAGCCCAGAGTTTACCGACTTTGTCGTTCTAGCCTCTGGCGTAGTAGAAATCGCCTTCGGCCTTGGCATCATCTTCCTTGTCGGTAAATGGAGGGCTATTGCAGGGGCGCTGTTGGCACTATTCTATGTAGCCATCTTCCCTGGCAACATCAACCAGTATGTGAACCACATCGATGCATTCGGTCTCAATACTGACGAAGCCAGGCTTATCCGTCTGCTCTTCCAGCCCGTGCTTATCTTTTTGGCACTATGGACAACTGGCGGATGGAAATACTGGAAACTGTGGATGAAAGGTAAGTTTAAGGAATGAACCAGGAGAAGGCCAAGGAAATGGGATTCCTGCATTGTGACGTGGAAGAATAGACAAACATGACCAGGATAGAGCGAGAGAAGCAGACCGTCCGTAAGATGATAGGGCTTTATTGCCGGCATCATCTGAAGCAGGACACAATGCCGGAGGAATACCGATTTCTGGCTGAGTATGCTTGTCAACGCCTGGATCATTGCAAGTATGGAGAGCAAAAGACTTCTTGTAAGAATTGTCCCACTCACCGTTATGCTCCAAAAGAGCATGAACAGATTCGTGAGGTGATGCGTTGGGTCGGACCAAGAATGGTATGGTATTCTCCCAAAGAAGCAATCATTCATGTTTTCCAAAAACTCAAACATTGGCTTCAATCGCTGTCTTTCAGAACTGGTGTTATTGTTCTGCTGTGCTGCATCCCCTTCTATATTCTATCCTTCGCCCAGATGCTGCTGCCTATCAGCGTAGCGGCAAAGGGGATTTTATGGACTGCCCTTTTCGGACTAGCTAAGACCTGTCAGTATGGAGGTCTTACGATTCTGGGGTTGAGGGTTACAAGCGATTAAAAAGTAAATTCAAGAAAAAACAAGAATAATGGGAACAAGAAAACAGATAGCAGCAGAGAAGGGAGGAGTCCGCGATGTTGATAACATCGTGGAGGGCACCAGAGGTGCAATAGCCATAATTGCGCCCAGGCCATCCTTCACACATACGCCGACATTGCTGGGATAAGTGAGGATGAAGCCATGAACATTGCCGGGGCTTTCGGTGGTGGCATGGGTAATATGGAAGGAACTTGTGGCGCAATCGTTGGGGCTGGGGTTGTTTTGGGTTTGGTCAACAAGGACAAAGTGAAGTCCATGAAACAGATGCGCCAGATAATGAGCAAGTTTCAGGAAAGGAATGGAGCTACACAATGTAAACTGCTCAAAGGTGTCGGAACGAAAGTGGTACTGCGTGAGTGTCCTGACTGTGTAGCCGATGCTGCTGAGTTTTTGGAAGAGCAAATAGGGGTTTTATGAAAAGAAAAACAATGGTTTCAGTGCTATTCATGGAGTTTAGCATCATTTTTACAGTGTGCCTGATAGCATCGAATATCTTGGAAACAAAGCAGATGGTTTTCGGGCCGTTGCATCTGACAGGTGGGCTCTTGATTTTCCCTGTTTCCTATATCGTCAACGATATTGTATGCGAGGTATGGACTGACTGATAGAGCTTTTTTATCTGCTCATCAGCATTCTCGGCTGTTATCTGTTTTATTGTCATTCCGTAGTCACTGGTTTATCTGCCTCTTTCCAAGCAATAATACCGCCTTTCAGGTTCACACACTTATACTCAACATTGGCCAGTTTCATAGCAGTATTGGCAGAACGGCGACCACTACGGCAATAAATAGCAATCTTCTTGTCGATGGGTAGTGTTGCTTTTGCTTTCTCCACAAAGTCGCTCTGTCCCTGGTCAATCAGGATAGCCCCTTTGATATGACCGTCAGCGTATTCAGCAGCAGTCCTCACGTCAAGGATAACAACACTGGAGTCTGCAATAAGTTCTGCAAATCCCTCAACATTGGTGTTCTCGTAGTTACTATGGCCACAAGCCGATGTCAGGCCTATGACAGCCAATAAGAATGTTAATATCTTCTTCATATTATTCGTCTTATTAGTCTGGCTGGTACTCCACCAACAACAGTATTGGCTTCTACATCTTTCGTTACAACAGCACCTGCGGCAACGACAGCACCGTCACCAATGGTTACTCCTGCAAGAATCGTCGCATTAGCCCCTATCCATACGTTCTTCCCTATATGTATCGGGGCATAGTTCATACTTTGTCTTTTCTCTGGGTCCAAGTCATGGTTGAGTGTTGCAAGAACGACGTTATGCCCAATCAAGGCTCCCTCGTCGATGAAGATGCCGCCCTGGTCCTGGAACTTGCAACCCATATTGATGAAAACCCTTTCCGCAAGAACGGTATTCTTACCGCAATCCGTATGGAATGGCGGGAACATGCCAACGGTCTTGGGAACTTCCCTGCCGAAAAGTTCCTCCAACAGGGTGTGCAGTTCTTCAGGCGTGTGGTACTTGCCGTTTATCTCAGCCGTTATCCTCAAAGCCTCCTGTGAAAGCTTATGGAACATCATGTGTACATCGGAGCCTCCTATAACTGGTTGCCCCGATGCCATATAGTCTCTGAATGCTTGTATCGTCATATCATTTGGGAATTATATTTCTGGCGACGTATTTCGAGGGCTGCATGCCCGTGTGCTTCTTGAAGAAACGGGTGAAGTGCTGGGGATATTCGAAGCCCAGCGTGTCGGCCACCTGCGTCACCGTCAGACCGCTGACCATCATGCTCTTGGCACGGTCTATGAGGAAGTGCTGGATAACCTGTGTGGGACTGTCGCCCGTGACACTGCGCACCACGTCACCGAAATAACTGGGCGAGAGGCAGAGTTCTGAGGCACAGTATTTCACGTTGGGCAGCCCGTGCTGGCGCTGCAGGCCGCGCTCATAGTAGTCCGTCAGCACCCGCTGGAATCGGCTCAACAGGTCGCCCTGCTTCTCTGCCTGTGTCTGGAACTGACGCTGGTAGAACAGCAGGCAGTAGTCGCAGACGAGCACGATGTAGTCCTGCACGATGCGGTCGGTCATGGGTGTCTGTCCGCGATGGCTGATGAAGCGGCGAATCATCTCCATCAGCCGCCACAGCAGTTGCTTCTCGCCGTCGGTGGTGTGCAGCGCCTCGTTCACATTATAGGAAAAGAAGTGGTAGTCCGTGAGCCGCTCCTCAAACACGGTGCCGCGCATGAACTCCGCATCGAACAGCAGCGCCCAGCCGTGATACACCTCGCGGTGGCCGTCGTCAGCCTTGCCGATGACCTGTCCCGGAGCCGCTGCCGTGAGCGACCCCTTCGTGGTGTCGTAGCCGCCCATGCCGTAGGAAGAGCCGACGGGAAAGTTGTCCTGTACGAAGATGGCATACACACCCATTTTGTTGAGCGAGTGGCGAATCTCGCCCAACTCGTCGAAGTGTACGACGCTCACCATCGGATGGAAGACCTCCGCCCCCACATCCAGGGCGTAGTCATTGGCGTGATTGATGTACAGGAAATCATTCATGCTGCAAAGGTACGAAAAAGTGAGCGAAAAGCCAAATTTATTTGAGATTTTCCGCGCTCGGCGACAAAAGGATACGCTCATATTTCCACTCCACAAAAACGATTATATGCTGCATTTTGCACTGATATTAGTGCATGTTTTACAACTTTTTGCACTTATTTTATTGCTATTTCAAATATTTTTCGTAACTTTGGAAGAAATCTCAAACTTTCTTTGTTTATCGGAGGTTTGAGAGATAACGCGATTTTCGAGGTTACGAACTGGAAACCTTCTGATTTCCACATTCTGCCGCGATATGCGTATTGTTAGACCACTCGAC
>JAFRPY010000078.1 GCA_017428925.1 Prevotella sp.
CGTTCCTTCCTGATACAGACTGCCAAAGTTCAAACGCATGTCCTTATTGTGGCTGTAGCCTGCCGCGAAGTTCAGCCACGAGTAGGTGACATTAAGGTCGAGGTTCTGCTTGATGGTAGGACGCAACAAAGGATTTCCACCTTCATACTCATAACGGTTGTCATACTGGGTGTTGGAATTAAGTTGATAATAACTCGGTCTGCTGATGCGCTTGTTATAACTCAGTTGGATGCCCCATTTGTTCTTTTGCCAGCCAACTGAGAGATTCGGAAACAGATCGTGGTATTTGCGACTTGGCTCGGTCTGGTACTGACCGAAAGAATAGTAGTCGGACGTGACGGCCTCGTAGCGAAGCCCGCCGTTGAGACTCCAATCGCCCAACTTCATCTTGTACTCGGCAAATCCCGCAACATTGCTTTCCTTGATTTCATCATTGGACGGAGCCACCACTTGCTCCACATTGTCATAGATGCCGTGGCTGTTGGAACGTGATATTTCCGTGCCTGCATTCAATTCGCCCTTCCATATCGGATAGGTCAGCACCAGTTTTCCGGCCAGCATGTGGTTGCGGCTCTCGTTGTGAGTGGTCACGGTGCGGTCGGCCAGTTGCAGACTATGCTCAGTTGAAACACCGTCGCGAGTGGATTTCTTCCATATCCACGAGCCATTGAAGTCAATGCCCAGTTTGCCCGCCTTGCCTACATAGTAAATATTTGCAGCATGATGCGGACGGTCGGCAGCAGTGATGCCCATAAACTGATCAATGTTGCCTTCCAGCGTGTTGTTGCGTGTAATAGTTTGCTCACACATCGCCTCGCCTCCCTGATACAGCGAGCCATTCAGTTCATAGGAAAAACCGATGGAATTATCCTCGTCGAATTCGTAGCTGGCCCCCAGTTTCCCACCCATCTCGGTGTACCAAAAGGTGTTGGGTGCAGATTGGCGGATGCTGATATGATTGCCGTTAGCATGTGTGTCGGTTGTAATGGTATTATCCTCACTGTGACTTCCATTGGTAAACTCCAGCATGCCGAATACCTCCAGCCCTCCTTTGCGATGCTTCACGGTCACGTCATCGTAGGTTGTCAACTTGTTATTACGCTTCACCTGGCTATATGCCTCCACGCTCATGCCGTCACCTTGCCGTCGGATGGTCTTGATGCGAATGACCGCCCCGACTTCTGCATTGTACTTAGCACCTGGTGAGGTAATCACATCCACACTCTTAATGTCGGTGGACTTCAGTTGCTTCAGTTCCCGTGCATTATGCACCTTCTTGTTGTTGATGTAGATTTCAGGCGTACCCTTTGCAAAGACGGTGAAGTTGCCATCGCTACCTTGTACTTGTGGTAGCATCGACAACACATCGTCAGCAGTGCCGACATCCTTCAGCAGTGAGTTCTGAATATCAACGGTCATGCCGCCCGTGGTCATCTTGTATTGCGGTATCTCGCCTCTAACAACGACTCCTTTCAGCGTCATCGTTTCTGGCTGCATCCGTATCGTGCCGAGTTCTTTGGTGTCACATTGTCTGTAAATCGTCTTGTAACCCACGTATGAGACACGTGCGAGGACGGGCTGCTGCTCGCAAGGAATGACGAAGAAACCGCTTTCGTTCGACACGCCGCCAGTAATCAGCGTGGAGTCCTGCGGCGAGAGCAGGGCGATGTTGGCATAGGCTATGGGCTGGCCTTGCTCGTCAATGATAGTTCCTTTGTATCGAGGGGCTGTCTTCTGCGGGCATTCCACGATGATTTCCCTGTCCTCAATGGTCATGCGGATGGGATAAAAGCCTATCATCTGACGGATGGCATCGGATACGGACTTGCGATGTACCGATGTGGTGATGCGGAAGTCCTCCAACTCGTTGTAGAGGAAACTGATAGTGTAGTCCTCGGTCTGCTCGTTCAGTTGGCGCAGGACCTCGCTGAGCGACACATCATCGTATTTACAGTTTACCCATTTACCATTTACGATTTGCTGCGCCTGATTTCCTATTATAGCAAGACAGCAGACAAGCATGGATATGATTCTTTTCATCTTGTTTGTGTTAATAACCCATACGCGAGGTGTCCACTTCCTTCTTTTTCTTCTCTTTGAAGTTGCCAATGCGGTAGATTGCTGTGAGCGAGGCACTTGGATAGTTCACCCAGACGCGCATGGCGTAGTCTTGGTTGGCAAGACGGGAATATGTGTCCACGTGACTGTTGGTAATGTTTGTACCTGATGCAACTACACTCCACTTTTTGTTGTCTGAAGTCCATCGTAAGGATGCATTCACGCGGAAATACGGGTCAATGTCGTAAATTCCCTGTATGGCCTTTGACTGGAAAGAGGGATTGAGCATTAACTGAATGTTATGACGCGAGGATAATCGTATCATTGTTGTGGTACTGAGGATGGCCGTCAGTTGGTGGCGGTCGAAGGGCAGGTCAAAGAAATGGTCGCTTTTGTCATGACGGTAGAGACCAGTGGCGTCCACTGTACCATTCAGCCATTTGCCAGCACTGAAACGGAGTGAGGCTTGCAAGCCATGATTGGTGGAGTAGTTAAAGTTAGTCTCCTTCATGATGACGGCCATGCGGTCGGAGGGCTGGTATGCTAACTGCACGAAATAGTCGGGCATATAGGTGGCAAAGGCCGTGAAGGTATAGCGCTGCTGCAACTGCCACGTCAGGTTAATGTTGTATGTGGGCTGCGGCTTCAAGTCTGGGTTACCCCATATTTCGCTATAGGCTGATGTATAAAAGATGCTGCTCATGGTACTCCAGTAGGTAGGAAAGACGGCCTGACTGTTGAAAGAAAACGTGAGGGTATTCTGCTTGTTGACAGTCCACAAGGCGTTGAGCGTGGGATACATGCGCCACTCATTCCACTTCGGAGCATCGTAATGCTCGGCTCCGAGCGAAGCATCCACACTGAACGAGGGCGAGAATTGCTTGCAGAATCCTGCATATACATCAAAGATGCGCTCGTCGTAATCCACATGGGTAGATGCATCTGGTATTACACGGCTATCGGCATCAAGCGTTGTCTGGTAGCTTTCGTTTCTGGTCAGTTGGGCCTCGACGCCATAGTTCAATTCCCATCCATGCCCTAAGTTATGGGACTGGTCGGCAGAGAAGAGCCATTTGCTGATTCTCTGGCGGCTGTCAACCGACAGATTGCGGTTTGCCTCATACAGGTGACCGTCCAAATGCTGTGTGCGAGGGTTCTGGTAGTTCGTGTACGATGCTGCAAGTTCCAAACCGAACGGGGTACTATACGTAGCATCCACATTATGTACATAGTTGTGGACCTTCGACCGTTGGACTGACTTCTCCAGCCCTGTACTGGTATTGGTGGCATCGCTTGAAGACCATTGCCCCGTATATGCCACATTTAGCCGATGGTCCTTGTCAAAGGCATAGTCAAGACCTATTCGGTAATTGTGACTGAATGTGTCATTCTTCCTATCGGTCTTGTCGGAATAATCCACTCGTTGGTTGCCTAACGGATGATGTGCAATATGCTCTACCTTGCCATAGGCCATACCTCGACCATAAGCGTATGAGGCATCAATGCCAAGTTTGTCGTGCTGGTAGAGCAGCGTTCCTTTCGCACTACCATATCCGTATTTGCTTTGTTTATAGTACCCCTGCAACTGGCTTGAAAACTGATTCGTGCCAGAGAAGTCTTTTGTAATGACATTGATAGCCATACCCCGAACATGGTATTTGGCAGGAGCAGACGGCAAGACTTCTGCCTTGGCCAACATAGAGGCGGGCATCTGTTTCAACCTGTCAGCAATCTGTTCATCAGTTAGTGTGGTTGGCTTGCCGTTGATAATGAGCGTCACTCCCCGGCCAGTAAAAGTCAGACCGCCATCAGTTTCCATTACACCAGGAATGCGGGTCAATGCCTCGTAGGCATTATCTGCAGGAAGTATTTCCAGAAGTTGCGGCATGTTATAGGTGAGATGGCCGTTTTCTGCCTTGACAATTGGTCTGTCGCCCTTCACCTCAACACCATTCAAGCGAATGGTTTCTGGTTGCATCCGTATTGTACCAAGTTCTGTGTTGTTGCATTGCTTGTAAATCGTCTTGTAACCCACGAATGATATTCGGGCGAGGACTGGTTTTTGTTCGCACGGAATGACGAAGAGGCCGCTCTCATTCGACACACCGCCAGTAATCAGTTTGGAGTCTTGGGGCGAGAGCAGGGCTATGTTGGCGTAGGCTACGGGCTGGCCTTGCTCGTCGATGACGGTACCCTTGTAGCGTGGGGCTGTCTTCTGCGGACACTCAACGATGATTTCCTGTTGGGTAGGATTTGCAATACCCGGCTCAACGGTCATGCGGATGGGATAGAAGCCTATCATCTGACGGATGGCATCGGGCACAGTCTTGCGGTGTACCGAAGTGGTGATGCGGAAGTCCTCCAGTTCGTTGTAGAGGAAACTGATGGTGTAGTCCTCGGTCTGCTCGTTCAGTTGGCGCAGGGCCTCGCTCAGCGACACATCGTTATATTTACAATTTACGAATTTGCGATTTACGATTTGCTGCGCCTGACTTCCTATTATAGCAAGACAGCAGACAAGCATTGATACGATTCTTCTCATCTTGTTTACGTTAATATCCCATTCGCGAGGTGTCCACTTCCTTCTTCTTCTTTTCCTTGAAATTGCCGATGCGGTAGATTGCGGTGAGCGAGGCACTGGCGTAGTTCATCCAGACACGCATGGCGTAGTCCTGGTTGGCGACGGTGGAACGGGTGTTGGTGTAGCAGTTGAAGATATTGTTGGCTTTGGCTATGACACTCCACTTGCCGTTGTCGGAGGTCCAGCGCAGCGAGGCATTCAGATAGAACAGCGGACTGATGTCGTAGACGCCTTGGATGGCCTTCGACTGGAAGAACGGATTGAGGATGAACTGGATGCTATGCCGCTGGGACAGTTTGGCCACCGCTGTTCCTCCGAGGATGGCCGAGAGGCGGGTGCGGTCGAAGGGCAGGTCGAAGAAGTTGCTGCTCTTGTCGTGACGGTAGAGGCCCGTGGCATTGACGGTACCGTTGAGCCACTGGCCGACATGGAACTGCGCCGAGGCTTGCAGACCGTAGTAGTTGGAGTAGTCGAAGTTGGTCTCCTTCATGATGACGGCCATTCGGTCGGAGGTCTGATAGGGGAGCTGCACGAAGTAGTCAGGCTCAAACTCGGCAAAGGCAGTGAACGTGTACTTGTGGTTCAATTGCCACATGAGGTTCACCTCATATTTCGACATGGGCTTCAGGTCGGGATTGCCCCATATCTCTGTATAGGCCGAAGCGTAGTAGATGCTGCTCATGGTGCTCCAGTAGGAGGGATAGACGGCCTCGCTGCTGAACGAGAGATTGAGCATATTCTTCGGGTTGATGTTCCACATGGCGTTGAACTGCGGATAGACGCGCCACTCGTTCCACTTGGTGGCATGGTATTGCTCCATCGTCAGCGAGGCGTCGAGGCTCAGCGACTTGCCTATCTGCTTGCTCAGTCCGGCGTAGGCATTCAGGATGCGCTCGTCGTAATCAACGCTGCTGGTGGCGTCGGGCATGGGCTGCTGGTTCTGGTCGAGGGTGGTCTGATAGCTGTTGTTGTTCGTGAACTGCGCCTTTGCCCCGTAGTTCAGTTCCCAGTCATTGGGCAGCGCGTGGGTCTGGTCGGCGGTGAAGAGCCACTTGCTGACTTTCTGGCGACTATCGACTAACAGGTTTCGGTTGATGTCGTACAGTTCGCCCTCAAGGCTTTGCGTACGAGGCTCCTGATAGTTGGTGTACGAAACGCCAAGTTGCAGACCGAACGGAGCCGCATAGTTGACATCGACGTTGTGCAGGTAAGTGTGCTCACGGGAATGTTGCGTGGACTGGGCCGTACCTGTCGTGGTGTTGGTGGAGCGGGTGGAGTTCCACTGTCCCGTATAGGCCAGGCATAGGCGATGGTCGTCAGCGATGGCATAGTCCATGCCAATGCGGTACTCATGATCGATGCCGTCGCTGCGGTTGCGTGTCTTGTCTTCGTAAGCAATGCGCTTGTCGCCCAACGGATGGTTGGCTTCGTGCTCCACCTGTCCGTAATTTGCCCCATCGGTGAACGTGTACGACATATCCAGTCCAAGTTTGTTATGGTTGTAGATAAAACTGCCGCCCGCATAGCCTGTGCCGTATTTATTCTGCTGCCAGCCTCCCTTCAGTTGGCCTGAGAATTGGTTCGTTCCTGCGAAGTCCTTTGTGACAATATTGATTGCCATGCCTCGCACATGATATTTCGCAGGAGCCGACGGCATTACCTCGGCCTTGGCCAGCATGGCGGCGGGCATAGATTTCAATCGCTCCACCACTTTGTCGGCACTGAGCGTCGTCGCCTTGCCGTTGATGATGAGCGTCACGGCTTGTCCGCAAAACGTAAGGTTTTCGCCCGTGTCAATCACGCCAGGAATACGTGTAAGAGCCTCGTAGGCGTTATCGGCAGGATAGACTTCAAGGAGCATCGGCATGTTGTAGGTCAGATGTCCGTTTTCTGCCTTTGAGAAAATACGATCGCCCGTCACCTTCACACCATTCAGCATAATAGTCTCAGGCTTGAGGCGA
>JAFRPY010000034.1 GCA_017428925.1 Prevotella sp.
CCTATGATTTGCTGATGAAATCATAGGGTTTTGCTGGGCGGAAATTAAGTAAGAAAGGATCCTTTTCTTAAACAAAAATCTTCAAAAATCTAACACAAATCTTCCCTTTGTTCATCGGGATTTGCCGCACAAAGACACTAAGTTCTGCGGTATAGAAAAAACTTTGTGCCTTTGTGTCTTCGTGTTCCGTAAAAATTTTTGCAAGATTTTTGTCCATTAAGTCAACAGTTGCTGAATTGTTGTATTTCTTTTATAACTGCCCTTGTCGTATTTTTTCGTAGTAATATCGGATTCTGTCATGCTTTTCATTGTTTTTTCCTGCAAAGATAAGGTGTTTGCGCCCAGTGAGTTTGGACGGGAAAGCACTTCTCTGTGTGGAAAGTTTAATAAATGGAAAAACTCGGGGGAAATATTTGGCGTTACCGTTTATTTGTTGTACATTTGCGACCATATTATGAAAGAATTTTTTAAAGTGTTGCGGCGATTCGTGCCGCCATACAAGAAATATCTGGTGCTGACGGTGGTGTTTAATATCCTTTCGGCGATATTGAATATTTTCTCGTTTGCCGCCATCATCCCCATCCTGAACATTCTTTTCCAAACGGAAGAAAGCCTGCGCCAGGTGGAGTATATGCCCGTCACGATGGGCAACCTGAAAGAGGCACTGATGAATAACATGAACTACTTCATGCAAGAGTTCATCCTGGACTGGGGACCCACGATGACGCTGCTGTTCATCGGGTTGTTTCTGGCCTTTGCCACGTTCCTGAAGACGGGTGCCTACTTCCTGTCGTCGGCATCGATTATCCCGATACGTACGGGTGTGGTTCGCGACATCCGCAACCAGCTCTACGAGAAAATCACGTCGCTGCCCTTAGGGTTCTTCTCCGAGGAGCGCAAGGGCGACATCATTGCCCGCATGAGCGGCGACGTGCAGGAGATAGAGACGTCCATCATGTCGAGTCTTGACATGCTCTTCAAGAATCCTATCCTGATTATCATCTATTTTGCCACGCTGCTGTTCATCTCGTGGCAGCTGACGCTGTTCACCATCGTCTTCGTGCCCCTGTTCGGATGGTTCATGGGCTATGTGGGCCGAAAGCTGAAGCAGAACTCGGTGGTGGCCCAGTCGCTTTGGAGCGACACGATGAGTGTGGTTGAGGAGACACTGGGCGGATTGCGCATCATCAAGGCCTTCAACGCTGAGGAGAAGATGAACGCCAAGTTCGCCAAGGTGAACAATGAATACCGCGACAACATCCAGTGGGTGAACACGCGCCAGCAGCTGGCCCACCCGATGAGTGAGTTCCTGGGAACGGTGATGATTATCATTGTGCTCTGGTTCGGCGGTGTACAGGTGCTGAACAACGCCACGATATCGGGATCCACGTTCATCTACTACCTGGTGATTCTCTACAGCATCATCAACCCGCTGAAGGAATTTTCGAAGGCGGGCTATAACATCCCGAAGGGACTGGCCTCGATGGAGCGTGTGGACAAAATACTGATGGCCGAAAACGACATCAAGGAACCCGAGCACCCGAAACATCTTAAGGATTTCGAGCACCAGATAGAGTTCCGCAACGTGTCGTTCCGCTACGGTGAGCAATGGGTGCTGCGCAATGTGAACCTGGTCATCGAGAAGGGAAAGACGATTGCCATCGTCGGTCAGTCGGGGTCAGGAAAGTCGACGCTGGTTGACCTGATTCCGCGCTATTACGACGTGCAGGAGGGCGAGGTGCTCATCGACGGCATCAACGTGAAAGACCTGGGTGTGCACGACCTGCGCAAGCTTATCGGCAACGTGAACCAGGAGGCTATTTTGTTCAACGATACCGTCAGGAACAACATCACCTTCGGTGTGGAGAATGCCACGACGAAGGAGGTGGAGGATGCGGCGAAAATTGCCAATGCCCACGACTTCGTCAGGGCAATGGAACACGGCTACGACACGAACATCGGCGACCGCGGCGGACGATTGTCGGGCGGTCAGCGCCAGCGCATTTCCATCGCTCGTGCCATCCTGAAGAATCCACCTATCCTGATTCTCGACGAAGCCACCTCGGCACTCGACACCGAGAGCGAGCGACTGGTGCAGGATGCGCTCTTCCGGCTGATGAAGACGCGCACCACCGTGGCCATCGCCCACCGGCTGAGCACCGTGAAGCATGCCGACGAAATCTGCGTCATCCACGAAGGTCGAATCGTTGAACGTGGCACTCACGACGAGCTCATTGCACTGAACGGCTACTTCAAGAAACTGCACGACATGCAAACGTTGTGAGTTAGGACTCCTAACTTAAAAAGACATGAAAGGTAGGATAGCATATCTGTTGCGGGTTTTTGGCTGGACGGTCTTGGTTTTCCTGCTGGCCAAATGCGCCTTTATGCTATTTAATCGCGAGGGTCATCCGTTTACCGTTGCCGATGTGTGGGCGGTCATCACCCACGGCATTTCGCTCGACCTTTCCACCTCGCTTTACATCCTTACTGTTCCTTTCCTGGCTACCGTGGTCGGTTTGTGGTTGGGCAATATTCCCAAGGCCGCGACGTTGATGCGCTGGCTGATGCGGGTGTGGTTTGTCATCGTGGCTGTTGCCTTGTCGCTGGCCTTCGTGGCCGATACCAGCCTTTATCCTTTCTGGGGGTTCAAGCTGGAATCTTCGTGCCTGCAATACCTTGAAACGCCGACCGAGGCCATGGCCAGCGTTTCTGCCGGCTACATGGTCGTACGGTTCATTGCATGGGCGCTCGTTGCCTACCTGATTTACAGGGGTTATCCCACATTCCACCTGCGCCCGGCCTCGAAAAAGTTGTTGCGCACCCTCGGCTATCTTTTGCTGCTGCCCGTCATCATCATTGGCATTCGTGGCGGACTGAGCGAGTCGACCACCAACATCGGACAGGTGTATTTCTCGCAAAACCAGTTCCTGAACCATTCGGCCGTGAACCCTGTGTTTTCGTTCCTCTCGTCGCTGGAAAAGACGGCGAGCGACATTCCCGACTACCATTTCATGGAGGAAAACGAGCGGGCGGATCTTATGCGCGACATCTATCCAACCGTGAGTGAGCAGCCCGATTCGCTGCTGCGCACCAGCCGCCCCGACGTCGTCATTATCCTGCTGGAAAGTTGCGGCGGAATTTTTACCGAAGACATCGCCGGGCGCAAGGACATCATGCCGCGCTTCAACAAACTGGTTGACGAGGGTGTTTATTTCGCGAATTTCTATGCCAACTCGTACCGCACCGACCGCGGCACGCTGTGCACATGGAGCGGCTATCCGTCGTTTCCCCGTTCGTCGGTGATGAAGATGGCGGCCAAGACGCGCTTCCTGCCCGGTATTGCCAAGTCGCTGGCGGCGGAAGGCTATCAGACCAGCTACATCTATGGCGGCGACATCAACTTCACCAATATGCGAAGCTATCTGGTGACCATCGGGTTCGACAGCATTTGCTGGATGAAAAACTATACACGCGATGAACAGCATACGGCCAAATGGGGCGTCCGCGACGACATCACTTTTGCCACGCTGTACGATCAGATTGTCAGGCCGTCGTCGCCCGGTATCCACCGGCTGATCGGCTATTCTACGCTTTCCAGTCATGAACCGTGGGACGTGCCTACCCATCGGCTCAGCGAAGAGATTCCCAACGCGTTCAACTACCTGGACGAGTGTATAGGCAACTTTATCGACAAGGTGAAGCAGACGCCTCAGTGGGATAACCTGCTCGTCGTGATGTTGCCCGACCACGGCTATTCTTATTTCGGGGTAGACGAGACGCATGAGATGCACGACCACGTGCCGATGCTGTGGCTGGGAGGTGCAATCAAAGAACCGCGGCGGGTGGAACAGCTCTGCAACCAGACCGACTTGCCCGCCACGTTGCTTGGACAGATGGGCATTTCCCATGCCGACTACCTGTTCAGTCGCGACGTCATGAGCCGCAACTATACCTATCCTTTTGCCGTGCATACCTATAATAACGGAATCACGATGATTGACAGTACCGGCTTTGCCGTCTACGACCTGAACGTCAACCGCGTCATCGTCGACAAGAGTACGGATGCCGAGCGGCTGATTCGCCGTGGGAAGGCCATTCTTCAGACGGCATCAGAACATATCAGGCAACTAAAATGATGAAGCCATGCCAAAAATGAATACCCCGAGATTGGGACTCCTCTCGCCGCTGGCAGCGACTGTTTGCAATCTGCTGCTGCTCTATGTGGTCTATTTCGTGGCCCGTATCTCCTATCTGCTGGTGAACTACAGTTATTTTTCCCAGAACCTGTCGTTCGGCCATCTGATGGAGATGCTGGGAGGCGGTCTGGTGTTCGACACATCGGCAATCCTGGTCACCAATATTCCCTACATCGTGCTCATGCTGTTGCCTTGGCATGGGAAAGAGACAAAGGACTATTATGCCGTGTGCCGATGGGTGTACATGATGATCAACGGGATAGCCTTGGCCGTGAATCTCTGCGACGCGGTGTATTTCCGCTACACCATGCGGCGCACCACCACCACCGTGTTCAGCGAGTTCTCGAACGAGAGCAACCTCTCGTCGGTATTTTTTACGGAGACCATGCGCCATATTTATCTGGTTGTCCTTTTCCTGCTGGTCCTGTGGGCGCTCTATCGGCTGTATGTGAACGTTCGTCTGTCTTCAGGCAGGAAATGGTGGCACTACGGTTTGGCGATGATTCTCTCGCTGGCGATATTGGCACCGTTTGTGGTGGCCGGCATCCGTGGCGGCTTTACCACTGCCGTGCGGCCGGTGACCATCTCGAATGCCAACCAGTATGTCGACCGGCCCGTTGAGGCTGCCTTGGTGCTCAACACGCCGTTCTCGCTCTACCGCACCATCGGCAAGGCCGTGTTCAACGTGCCCGACTATTATCAGGATGCGCAGGAGATGGAGCGCGTGTTCTCGCCGGTTCATGTTCCTGCTGACTCGCTGCCCATGACTCGGAAGAACGTGGTGGTACTCATCGTTGAAAGTTTCGGGCGGGAGTATATCGGAGCACTCAACAAGACATTGGATAATGGCCGGTATAGCGGCTATACGCCCTGTGTAGACTCGCTCATTGCCAAGAGCGTCACGTTCTCGCATAGTTATTGCAACGGGCGCAAGAGTATCGACGGCATGCCCTCGATTCTTTCCAGCATACCGATGTTTGTTGAGCCTTTCTTCCTGACTCCTGCATCGATGAACGAAGTCGGCGGCATTGCCTCGCTGTTGGCAGCCGAAGGTTATCAGACGGCCTTCTTCCACGGGGCCCAACGCGGTTCGATGGGATTCCAGGCTTTCTCGCGTGCCACGGGTTTCCAGGAGTATTACGGACGTGAGGACTATAATGCCGACAAGCGTTTTGGCGGTGACAGCGATTTCGACGGCATGTGGGCCATCTGGGACGAGCCTTTCCTGCAATACTATGCCACGAAGATGTCGGAGATGAAGGAGCCGTTTATGACAGCCGTCTTCACGGCCAGCAGCCATCATCCTTACGTCATTCCGGAGAAATACAAGGACGTTTATCCCGAAGAGGGCATTATCATTCATAAGTGCATACGCTATACCGACATGGCCATTGGCCGTTTCTTTGAGAAGGTCAGCCGCGAACCGTGGTTCAAGAACACCATCTTCGTGCTGACCAGCGACCACACCAATCTTTCGGACCATGCTTTCTACCAGACCGACCTCGGCGGTTTCTGCTCGCCAATTGTTATATATGAGCCAGGTAATCCCGACCGCCAGCCGGAGATGCAGGACAAGATTGCCCAGCAGATTGACATTCTGCCCACGCTGATGGGGATGCTCCATTACCAGAAGCCATATTTCGGCTTTGGCATCGACCTGTTCAACACACATCCGGAAGACACTTGGGCGGTGAACTACCTGAACGGGATCTACCAGTATGTAAAGCAAGGCCATGTGCTGCAGTTTGATGGGCAGAAGTCCGTTGGGTTATATGCCCTTACAGATTCGCTGATGAAGCACAATCTTCTACAAAATTCAAATTCTTCACTCTTCACTCTTCACTCTTCACTTAACCAGATGGAGCGTGAGCTGAAAGCCATCATTCAGCAGTATATGGAAAGAATGACACAGGACAGGCTCACGGTGAAGACAAATCCTGCAAAATGAACGGAATGATGAAACGGAATAACGGATTTCTGAAGAATAGTCCCTTGGCTGTGGTATGGAATATATTCATGGTCTACGTCGCCTATGGCATTACGCGGGTGGCGTTCCTGCTGGAAAACCATAGTCTCTACGAACACCTGACCTTCAGTAATCCGTCGTGGAGCATTGCCGAGGGAGCCTTCTATTTCGACACATCGGCCATTGCCTATACCAACATGCTTTACGTCATGCTGGTCTTCCTGCCATTCCACTTGAAGGAGAATGCCGGATGGCAGCGGCTGTGCCGTGGACTCTATTTGTTGGTAAACGGTCTATGTGTGGCCATGAATCTGGGGGACTGTGTTTATTTCCAGTATACGGCTCGCCGCACGACGATTGCTTTCTTCAGCGAGTTCGGAGCCGACGACAAACTGGGCAGCATCGTGGGCTATGAATTCCTGAACCACTGGTATCTGGTTCTGCTCTTTGTTGCCATCATGTGCTTCCTCGCCTTCTGTTATGTCACGCCGCAGAGGTCTGTCAATCCCCGCCGCCGTTATTATCTGGTGCAGACGCTATCGGTGCTGGTGGTAGCTTATCTTTGTTGGGCAGGTATGCGTGGAGGCTGGTGGGACAACCGTCCAATTAAGATCAGTACGGCCAACGAGTACATCGTCAGGCCTAACGACGCGTCGCTCGTACTGAACACGCCTTTCTCCATGATTCGCACGATAGGCAAGAATGCTTATCATCTGCCCGGCTATTATCGGGATGCAGACGAGTTGGAACGCGTCTACACGCCCATCCACCATCCGTCCGACAGCATCCAGTCTCAGAAAAAAAACGTGGTCGTCATCTTCCTTGAGAGTTTTGCGCGTGAATATTTCGGCAGTCTGAACAAGGAGATTCTGCCGGGCTACAAGGGGTATACTGAGTTCCTGGACTCGCTGATTGCACATTCGGTTACTTTCCGCTATAGCTATGCCAACGGAAGGGCCAGTATCGATGCCATGCCGTCGGCCCTTTCGGGACTGCCCATGTTTGTTGAGTCGTTTGTAGCGGCCTCGCATTCCACCAATCATTTGGGGGGCATGGCGGCATGTTTGGACAGTCTGGGCTATGAGACAGCTTTCTTCCACGGTGCCCCGGCATCGAGTCTGGGTTTCCAGGGATTTACCAAGTCAATCGGTTTCCAGCATTGCTACAGTCAGGAAGACTTTGAGTCGGACAGCCGAACCGAGGGCCGTGCGGCCTACGACAATTGGTGGGGAATATGGGATGAGCCCTTCCTGCAGTATTTCCGCATGAAGATGAGTGACATGAAACAGCCGTTCATGACCGCCCTTTTCACCCTGACGAGTCATCATCCGTTTCATGTGCCCGAGCAGTATAAGGACATTTTCGTTGAGGAAGAAATGCCCATCCATAAGAGCATCCGCTATGCCGACCATGCCCTGCGCCGTTTCTTCAATGAAGCCCGTAAGGAACCGTGGTTCCAGAACACCGTTTTTATCCTTACCGGCGACCATACCAACATGAGCAACCACCCGGAGTACAAGAGCGGCATCAACCAGTTCAGTACTTCCATCATCATCTATGACCCCAGCGGTTCGCTTGAACCCGGCATCCGCGAGGGCATTGCCCAGCAGACGGATATCCTGCCCACGGTGTTGGGGATGGTAGGCTATCAGCGGCCTTATATGGCTTTTGGCTGTGATTTGCTGAATACGCCGGCTGAGGACACGTGGGCCGTGAACTATCTCGACGGCATCTATCAGTTCTGCAAAGGCGACTATGTCATTCAGTTTGACGGTGAAAAGACGATAGGCGTCTATCGGTTGACAGACTATCGGATGCAGAATAACCTGAAGGGAAAGGTAGCCGGCGAACAGCGTCTGGAACAAGAACTGAAGGCCATCATTCAGCAATACATGGAGCGAATGATAAACAACAGGCTTGTTCCCGAAAAATAATCATTAATAAATGTGCCGGAAAAGTTCGTCGAATCGTCCAAAAGAGTTTTCTGAGAGCGGTTCACTGGGATTCACTATCCAGTAGAGGGGAAGGTCACGGTACATGGCAGCTACAAGAGAGAAGGTGCTGGGTGCTCCGATAAGGTAGTCGCAATGGGAGAGCAGACAGAGGTCTTCAGCAGGATTGCCCTCAGGAAAAACCACGTCGCAGCCGTCAAGATGCTGTTGGTAATACGATTTGTCGAGTTGCGGATCATTGCCGCAGATATAAACTGTCAGTTTTTCATCTGGATGGAGCAGCTGGAACTGACGAATCAGCGAGGCATATTGCTCGTCGGAATAGAAGAAGCGGCCGCCATGGAAGGTGGCATAGTCGCCGCGGCGGATATGAATGCCAAGACGGAGTCCGCCAGTCGTGCCCATTGCTTCGGAAACCTTTTGTTCAACGGTGTCGTCGAAGGCAAACAGTTGCAGAATCTCTGTCTTGAATTTCAGGAACAGGTCATGCCATTGTGCGAACCATCCACCTACGAGTATCATCTTCCGCTTCAGCATCTGCTGTTCCTCGTGGCTATAGTCGGCACCTTCTTCATCGAAGCGCACGGTTGGAATCAGCCCCAGTTTTGCGGCATATTTGGCAAAGAGATAGGTGGGGAAATTATGATGGGCCGTGTGGCAAATGTGGAACCACGGGTACTTATAGGCGAAACGCATGGACATTGTCTTCCGTCCATGCTCCCTGCCCCAGGCATAGACATGACCATACTGTAGGATGTTGTTGGCCATGCGGCCTTTGTCGTGAACGAAAATCATAGCAGTCCTTTTCTTTTTTTGATAACATCGAGCGGTTCCAGACTTACGCGTCCCGTTTCCTCATCATAGCGGATGTTGAATTCCTCGTGTGTCCGTTTCCAGCGGTTGTGTGTCCACAGCCAGTATTGCGGAGCGCGCCGGATGGATTCTTCGAGCAGACGGAAATAGGCATCTGTCATTTCGTAGTCCTTCATTTGTTTCGGGTCGAGTGTAATCAGCTTGATTTCTCCTACATAGTAGCCGCGGCGCGGTCTTGTCATGTCCATATAGATCACGGCATGTCCTGCACTGCGCACCAGTCGTTCCGTACCGGTCAATACGGGTGTGTCGTGGTTCAGGAAGTCTATCCAGTGGTGGATGTTGTTCCAGAAAGGCACCTGGTCGGCAATGTATCCCACCACTATGGGCTGCTGTTGCTTTCGGAAGGTGGCTATTCGTCGCAATGTCTCGGCCATGGGGATGCAGAGGGCTCCCATGCGCTGGCGCAGTTTCAGGATCATATTGTCGAACTCCTTGTTTTCCAGCGGATGGTATATCTGTCCGCATTTTGCCTTTGGCGTCACCCAGAGCGGGAACGTTGAAACCCACTCCCAGTTGCAGTAATGGCCCAGATACATGGCGCACGACTGTCCGTTCTCAATCATCTCGTCTACCACTTCAACTCCTTTGAACACCATGCGGCGCCGGAGTTCCTTTTTGCTGATGGAAATCAGTTTGATGGTTTCCACAAAATAGTCGCAAAACCAGTGGTAGAAGTCTTTCTCAATTTTGCGCAGTTCTTCGGCGGTCTTCTCCGGGAAACTGTCAGCCAGATTCTTCCTCACCAGTTTTACCCTGTATTTCACCAGGTAATAGACCACCAGATAGAGAAAGTCGGAGAACAGGTAATGAATCCTCATCGGCAACAGCGATAAAAGATACAATATAGCGTATATGCACTTGACCAGAAAACCTTTCATGAGTGCAAAGATAAGGAAATAAATGAAGAATGACACTTGTATTCATGGGATTTTTTATTAATCTGTGTTAATCAGTTCAAACTCTATCTGAAATGTTGTACCTTTGCACATCATTTCAGATGGAAAATCAAGAATTAATAAGCATAATTGTACCTGTCTACAATGTCATCGAGTATCTCGAAAAATGCGTCAGGTCGGTATTGAACCAGACATTTGCCTCATGGGAGCTGTTGCTCATTGATGACGAAAGTACCGATGGCTCCAGTCTGTTGTGTGACAAACTGGCCGCCAGTGACTCTCGCATCAGGGTAATTCATGCCGCCCATGGCGGACCAGGTCCCGCTCGTAACATTGGCCTTGCATCTGCACGTGGGGCGTTTGTCTATTTCATCGACAGTGACGACTGGATAGAGCCTGACACGCTGGAGGTCATGCTCAGTGCGATGCATGCCAGCGATGCTGATGCCGTAGGGTGTGGTGTCTTCTACGAATATCCCTCTCGCTGCAAGACCATTTCCTATGTTGACTCGGATTGCGTGTTGACACGCGAAGAATCACTGAAGATGATTATCACCGGGCGACTGCCCAGCTACCTGTGGATGCTGTTGTGGCGCCGCTCGGTTGTTCAGGAACCCTTTGCCGAACTTCCCTGTTACGAGGACTATGCCACGGGTTACAAATGGTTCTCGCATGTTCGTCGGGTGGTTATGCTCACCGTGGCCAAGTATCACTATGTTCAGCGCGAAGGCAGCATCCTGCATACCGCCAGGCGAGACAAATACCTCTTGGATGTTTTCGTCGACCGTCACGATTATATCAAGTCTCATCAACTGCTGGACGAGACTGACAACCGTGGCAATACCGTGAGAAACATGTTGAAACTGGCGAAAGACTTCTCCAGGAAACCTGTCAGTTACGAAGAAAAAGTTCAGTTTGTCAGTAAGATTCGTGGCATTCTGCCCAAATATCTTCCCGTCACTTTCCGTCAGTTAGGGTTGAAACGATGGATACGCCTGAAACTCCTTTTGCAGTCTGTTCAGGCCTTTGTCCGGTTAGTCTGACGCTCTTCTATGAGTTTGGTAACGACAACAAACTGATAGTGGGCATCCAGAAGGGCATGGATAAGTCCCGGCATGCCGTCAAGGAATCCTTTTTTCACGATATAAGACTTGAAGAAACGGAACAAAGGACGGAAGATGAGTGCAAGCAACCCATAGTTTTTATGCCTGCGGCGTGGCAGTTCATATTCTGAGTAGGTGTCGGTCTTGCGCAGAATGCTGCTAATCGAGTCGTTGGCCAAATGCTCCAGGGCCAGTTCCCGCCTGTTGCTGGGGATATGTTCCACTTTGCCGTCTACCTCAGGCGAACAATGTATCACGGCAGGCCAGTGGGTATTGTCTTGGCGGAAGAAGCGTAGCACATAGTCGGGGTAAGCAGAATGCAGGAACCGCCCCATGAAGTAGTTCTTCCGTGGAATGGCGATGCCCGCCAAGTTATCTGAGCGTGTTGTCTGCTCATAAAGAAACTTCCTGAGTTCAGGCGTCACCACCTCATCAGCATCCACCACCAGCACCCAGGGGTGGGCGGCCTCGTGAATGGCAAATTCTCGGGCGGGTTCCACGATGGTGTGACCTGCCTTTGGAAACGTCACCACCCGGCACCCGTTTCTCTTCGCAATTTCCAGTGTAGTGTCCGTGCTTTCCATGTCGCAGACGAGCACCTCGTCGAAATCCTTCACGGCATCAATCACCCGTTGCAGATGCTGTTCCGCATTGTAGGTGTTGATGACTACCGAAATCCTATTCTCTTCATTCATGGGTACAAAGATATTTAAAATGAATGGAAAAAGCATTGACCTATGGACAAAAATCTACAAAAATCCCACAAAAAAGTTCCTTATGAGGCTTAAAGGGGAATATTTGTGTCAGATTTTTGTAGATTTTTGTTTAAGAAAGTTGGGGTGGTGGGCAGTTTACGTCCTCATGGCACGGATGGCATTGAGAACGGCGAGAATCAGCACACCTACATCGGCAAAGATGGCGAGCCACATGTTGGCAA
This sequence comes from Prevotella sp., assembly GCA_017428925.1. GTDB lineage: Bacteria > Bacteroidota > Bacteroidia > Bacteroidales > Bacteroidaceae > Prevotella. Next base: position 11,930 of record JAFRPY010000034.1, read on the forward strand.
TGCCTAAAGCACCCAACACCAGACAGATGCCCTTGATGCCAAGAGCCATAATGATGTTCTGCCACACGATGGAGAGCGTCTTGCGCGAGATGCGGATGGCCTTGGCAATCTTCATCGGGTCGTCGTCCATCAGCACGACATCGGCTGCTTCGATAGCGGCATCGCTACCCAATCCGCCCATGGCAATGCCCAAGTCGGCACGCGTCAACACAGGTGCATCGTTGATGCCGTCGCCCACGAAAGCCAGCCGTTCGTCCTTTTGCTGTGCAGCCAGCAGATTGTCGACGATACTCACTTTGTCGGCTGGCAAAAGTTCACTGTACACCTTGTCCACACTGAGGGCAGTAGCCACTTCCTCGGCCACCTTCCGGTTGTCGCCTGTCAGCATCACCGTGCGGTTCACACCTGCCTCACGCATGGCCCGGATGGCTTCAGCGGCATGGGGCTTCACCACATCGCCCAGAACGATATGTCCTAAATATCGTCCTTCGGCAGCCACATGGACCACAGTGCCTGCAGCCTGGCAATGGCAGCATTCCACGCCCTCGCTCTGCATCAATTTCTCATTTCCCACAACCACGCGCCGGCCATCGACAACCGCCGTGACACCATGGCCGCTCAGTTCCTGAATGTCGGCCACACGGCTATGGTCTATAGGCTGACCGTATGCCTGCCGCAGACTTTTGCTGATAGGATGCGACGAGGCACACTCGGCCAGCGCAGCCAGTTCCACCAACATTTTCCGCTCTTCCTCGTCGGTCTTGTCGGCATCGTCGATATCGTGCATGGCCGTCACCTCGAATACGCCCAGGGTGAGCGTGCCGGTCTTGTCGAGCACCACGGTCTTCACCTTGGTCAGCGTTTCCAACATGTTGGCGCCTTTCACCAGCACACCCGCGCGACTGGCACCGCCAATTCCGGCAAAGAACGACAATGGAATGCTGACCACCAGTGCACATGGACAGCTGATGACAAGGAAAATCAGCGCGCGGTAAACCCATTGGCTCCACATCGGGTCAGCACCCATGAAGAGCAGGCGTGCCAACGGTGGCAGCAGGGCCAGCGCCAAGGCAGCATAACAGACGGCAGGGGTATAGACACGGGCAAAGCGCGTGATGAAATCCTCCGAACGTGACTTGTGCGAGGCACTGTCTTCCACCAATTCCAGTATTTTCGATACCGTCGACTCTCCGAACTCGCGAGTGGTACGTATTTTAAGTACGCCCGTCATGTTGATGCTTCCGCTGACCACCTCCTCGCCTTCTGCCACATCACGGGGCAGCGACTCGCCCGTCAGAGCCGACGTATTTAGCGACGACCTTCCATTTTCCACGATTCCATCGATAGGAATCTTCTCTCCGGGCTGCACCACAATCGTCTGTCCCACCTCCACATCGTCGGGGTCTACACGCTCCAACGAGCCGTCCTCCCGCTCAATATTTGCATAGTCTGGACGTATGTCCATCAGTGCGGCAATGTCTCGGCGACTCTTGCCTACGGCATAGCTCTGGAACAATTCGCCCACTTGATAGAACAGCATCACGGCGATGGCCTCCAGATAGTCGCCACTGCGCTCATAAAGAGCCAGTGCAAAGGCCCCGAGCGTAGCCACCGCCATCAGGAAGTTCTCGTCGAACACCCGGCTGTTGCGGATGCCCATCAGAGCTTTGCGCAGGATATCATAGCCGATGATGAGATATACCGCCAGATAATAGAGCAGTCCATGCGCAACACCACCCAACGGCAGGACGCTGATCTCGGGCAGCAGTTTCAGAAAGGCGGTCAGCATGGCCGCCACCACGATGCGCAGGAGCATTGTCCGCTGTTTCTTGTTCATGGCTCAACCAATGATTTCAAAGTCAGGCTCCACCTTTTTGGCCACGCGCAACACCTCTTTCATCACGACTTCGGGATTGGCATCGTCTTCAAACTCGATTTTCATTTTCTGAGTCATAAACACCACGTTGGCATTTTTCACGCCGGCCACCTTCTTCACTTCTTCTTCCACGAGGTTAGCGCAGTTGGCGCAATCCACCTCAATCTTAAACGACTTTTTCATATTATTGAGTTGATGAGTTATTCATTTCTGATTTCGCTGGCAAAATTACGACAAAAGAAATGCAACCCGGTTGCAAAAAGGGGCAGCTGTGATATTTACTGAATCTCTCTTTACTCACACTGGCGAGAATAATATCACTGATAATTAAGGATTTAGAGGAGCGATGTCGGAATGGAAAGGAGATAGTCAAAGTAATTTAGACTAAATTACTTACCAATTTAGACTAAATTACTTTGTAAATTAGACTAAATTACTTTGCAAAAGATTATCAATTATTGCGAAACCATAAAGGGGGCAGCTATGATTCATCACCGCTGCCCCCTCTCTAATATAATGAAAAAACTATACTAATATCAGAAATATTTATCGAGTTGTACTGAATTACTCTTCGTCGTCGCCCCACAGGCTCTGCTGAGTAGGCAGTGCCTCCTCATCCTCGATGACTGCCGATTCCTTGGCATCCACCTCATGGGCTACGTTACTGTATGTGTCACCTGTGGGACTAGGTTCTTCCAAAATTGTACCGATGAGGTTAACACTCACTATCGTTGCCTCGGGCTGAATATATATCTTTTTCATCTTTTTGTAATTTTATAAGTTTATGAGTTAATTTCTCATTTTCTCATTGTCTCATTTTCTTCATTTCAAGATAACCTTCTTGCCGTTCTTCACATAGATGCTACCCTTCTGGGGCTGATTCACCTTCATGCCGCTCAGCGTGTAGTAGCAGTCGTCGTTGTAGGTGCGCACTGTGCTCTCCACACCCTTGAGCGAAGTGGTCTCTGTGCCCTGCTCATCGTCAACGAAGACGATGGCGAACATTGTCTTCGCACTGGCACCATTTGACGAGGGCTTCACTTTCTCGGTGAGCAGTGGCAGGAATGCCTTGTTGTTTCCTGGCACTACATTGGCGGCCACACGGCGGAAACGCTCTACGCCTGTCTCTGTCTTTCCTGTATATACGTTTGTTCCCTTTGAACTGAGCACGTAGTTGGTGTAAACGTCATAGGTCTGTGGCAATACGTCACTTGTGGGACTTCCAGGTAACCACGACCTCAAGTGGTTCTTGAATCCGTTGGTTTCACTGACATCAAGCACCGTCTTTCCGTTTTCTACAGTTGACTGGTCGTGCATGTCGGGCACGAAGAGGTGGAAGCCGCCGTCGATGGCACTTACAGCCTTCGAACCGCTTACTGCCGCATCGGTGTTGTATATAATGTAGGCGTTATGGTCATAGTTCGTCGCTGAACCAATGAGATAATCCGAAGAAACTGCGGTCAGCGTAATCGTAGGAATGTCGCCGGCCTCGTCGCCATAGTTGACGCTGGTCACGGTATATGCCTTCAGGCCCGTGCCCGTCATATATCCCATCAGTTCGGGGTCTATCTCCTTGGCGCGGCTCTCAGTGGCATAGCCCAGTGCGTTCACGCTCTTGGCATCTTCTGATACGGCAATCTTCTGCACAATGGCATTGCGGAAATAAAGCACCATGTCTGCGCCTGTGCCCTTCACGGCATAAACGTACTCTTTACCGCTCAGTGTTTTGGTGTAGGTTAATGCTGTTGATGCATCACCGACAGTAACTGAAGGAGTACCACGATCACTAATCTCCTTAACCCTTACATAAACGGCAGAAGTGGAGGGAACTTCGGGAATCGTAATTCTCCAGTAATCACCAGATTGCTCATATAAGTGGAGGCCCTCATTAGTGATGCGGAGACGTCCGTTTCGCTTAGATTCGTTTTGTCTTGGTGTGATGCCGAGACCGCTGGCCTCTGTCAGAAACTGACCGCCGGCATAGAGCTGAGAACCCCAAGAATTCATCAGTTCTCCGCTTCCCACATCATCGTTGTTTCTTATTTGTATGCCATAGCCGCCATAAGTGTCGCTATACTGCTTCCAGTATTCCACAGCATTGTAACCTCCCGTGTTCATAAATTCCGTAAGGCCGCAATTTGTGGTATAAGCACTGCTGCTCGTGATTTCAGTTTGAATCTTGCTCTCATTATAACTCAGCATGTCGGTGAAGTCCCAGGTGTAGGGATAGGTCTTCTTCTCTAAATAGCCCACAATGACATTTTGCAGTCCATAGTCGGCCACATAAGCTTCTGTGCCCTGTTCGATGGTCTCGATGCGCATGCGGAACATGCCTATCTCGCCTGGAGTTGACTTGTAGAAAATGTAGGGATTCACATTGCCGTTGGCTGATACAATTGTACCATAGAACAGATGGCTGACATCCGTGCTGACCGTACCAGAGCTGTAGAGCACAACGGGAGTTTTCAATACATCGCCCTTTCCGCGATAGTGCAACTGGTAACAAGCATTCTTTGTTGTGTTTGCATCGTCCTTATAGGTGTTAAGGAACTGGTATGTATAAGCATTGTATGCCGTATTTTGATAAGTAGCAGTAGTTCTTACAGCATCCACCGTGAACTTGTGGTTGCCCTGATAAATCTCGATGGAATAAATCTTCGTCATCGAGCCGCCGTTCATGTAGAACGTCATCGGGCCGCCGGTGGAAATGAAATGGTAGGCTCCACGGAGATTATAGTCATCATGGTCGCCATTCCAGATTGAACCGCCTGCCTTGTAGGTTTTAGTCGCGTCGATGTTTGTGCCGATGGCATCCTGCGCACCAGTGATGTTGAAGAAACATACGTCGCTGCTGCTGCCGTCGCCGCTGCCCATATAGATAATCACGCGGTCGCCAGCAGCCAGTCCGGGGATGGTGAACGAGCCGCCGGGCAGAATGCCCACATAGCGGTCGGTGTAGGCTGTGGCATTCAAGTCGTTCTCGTTGTAGAGACATGCCTTTAGCGTCGGGGTGTTGAAAATCAGTCCCTCGGTCTCCCAGATATAGGCGGCATTGTTGCCGTCCATCAGCTCAACGCTCTGATACATCGGGTCGTGGGTGCCCACTTGCTGATTGTTAATCACGCGGTAGGTGTATTTCCACTTTCCGGCCGCCGTCTCCCGATAGAGGTCCGACGTGGTGTCAGAATATTTGCCTATCTTTAACGGGCCTGAGCCGGCATTGGTCGACTTCGATGTGTCGTAGAAGTTCCAAATGTGGCCCTTCGCGGCAGAGTAGGGGATGGTGACCACTAAAGTTGCATTACCGGCGTCTAATTCCAGATCCATAATGATAACGCCGCCCTTGTCCGCATTGTTGTCATTATATGCTATTCCCGAAATATCGACAGAGCCCGAAGTTGAGTTACCACTGAAGGAAACACTTATCCCAGATGTCTTGATATTGCTTGAAGCACTTTTTATGTTATAACTATCCAATCGGGTTGCACCTTTCACAGCCACGCTTCCACTCGTGGCACCATTTGCCAGTACAACGCTCTGATTCATGTAGAACTCGTTGGTAAAGGTGAAGTCGTGGAGACCGAAGTAGTTGTACGACCTGTTGGTTGGGTCGTCGCAGACATAATAGGTCTTTCCTTTTTCAAGTGTTGCCCAACTGTTAGTGGGAAGCATTATGGTTCCGCTGGTTGAACTACTTGCTATTTGAGTATATGTCCCAGTTGACTCGTCAACTTCATACAAATATATTGAGCCACCACTCAGAAAACCATTCATCTGAAGTTTTCCTCGTGCTGAAGGCATGAACTTATAGAAAGTCCCTTGATAGGGTAAGTTGGGAGTTCCATCAAACCACACATGCCAAAAGCCGTTCCAGTCAGATGTGTAGGCGACATAATAGTCACCTGAACCGCCAAGAGGCTCTGCCAATGGAGCATTAAGGTTGCTTCCGAACTGAACGTCCATGAAGGGAACCGAAATCATATTATCCTCCATACGGCCTTCGCCAGTAAAGGTAAAGGTCGTGCTGCTGGTATTGTTGTTGGTGTCCGGGGTGGTGACTACCGTATATGTAGCCACGGTCTGTAGCGTCTTGATTTCGATGGTCTGGATGTAGGTATGTGCATCATTCGCCTTTATAATCATGTCGCCGTTCTGCGAAATAGTTATTTCCTGTCCGGACGGTATAGGAGAAAATTTATGAGTATTATTATCGTTAGTGTCGACATAGTAACCATGAGCACCGCTACTGTATGTAATCGGAGTGGCTGCATCAGATGTATATGTTATCGTTACCTTGTCGCCTGCATGAAGGTTGCAGATGGCTAAATCTGGGGTATAATCAGTACCTGTACAATATAGACCTGAACTCGTCAGATACCATCCTCTGTCGTAGCCAGTACCTTGCCCCGTATATCTGAATGCAAACCTGCTGATGTCTTCTGTAATTTCTGTATTGTTCTCAGTATATACTAATTTGTCTGCATATAGACCGACAACTGTAGTGTTGACTTTAATACCACTATAAGATGTTGACGACATGGTGAGTGTTCCATTGTTGGCACCCGCAGTACCAAAATGATAGGTGACCGTGTCGTAAGTGTATGCAGCCCATCCCTTTTGCGGCATGAGCAAACTTAACAGGAGAAGCAACAGGGTTGCGGAGACTTGTTTTGTTGAGGAGCCTTTTCTCCCCACAATACGCTTTGTGGAGGAGGTGCCCCACGCGAATAGTTTTTTCATTTTGTAATGTATTTTATTGTTATAGTTTTTTCCAACAGACAACGTGCTGAAGATTTCGGGCGCAAAATTACAAAAATCTTCACCTACTTGACTGCATATCATCATAATCGCCCCGTTATTTCACCATTATTAAAAAAAAAAAACGGTTGTTAAGGATTTGGTGGGCGATAGCGGAATGGAAAGGAAAGAAGATAGTCAAAGTAATTTAGACTAAATTACTTACCAATTTAGACTAAATTACTTTGTAAATTAGACTAAATTACTTTGCAAAAGATTATCAATTATTGCAAGACCATAAAGGGGGCAGCTATGATTCATCACCGCTGCCCCCTCTGATATAATGAAAAAACTATACTAATATCAGAAATGATTATCGAGCTGAATTACTCTTCGTCGTCCCACAGACTCGGCTGAGTAGGCAGAACCTCCTCATCCTCAATGGCTGCCGACTCCTTGGCGTCCACCTCATGGGCTACGTTACTGTATGTGTCACCTGTGGGACTAGGTTCTTCCAAAACTGTACCGATGAGGTTAACACTCACTATCGTTGCCTCGGGCTGAATATATGTCTTTTTCATCTTTTTGTAAGTTTATAAGTTTATGAGTTAATTTCTCATTGTCTCATTTTCTTCATTTCAAAACGACCTTCTTGCCATTTTTCACATAGATGCTGCCCTGCTGGGGCTGGCTCACCTTCATGCCGCTCAGCGTGTAGTAGCAGTCGTCGTTGTAGGTGCGCACTGTGCTCTCCACTCCATTGAGCGAAGTCGTCTCGGTGCCCTGTTCCTCGTCAACGAAGACGATGGCGAACATGGACTTGGCACCGGCAACGGTACCGGTCGAGGGCTTCACTTTCGCGGTGAGCAGTGGCAGGTATGCCTTGTTGTTTCCAGCCACCACATTGGCGGCCACGCGGCGGAAACGCTCCACGCCGGTCTCTGTCTTTCCTGTAGCTATGTTTGTTCCCTTTGAACTGAGCACGTAGGTGGTGTATTCCTTCTCACCCTCTGAGCCGCCTGTAGCAGTAACAACACCTTCTGTTTCGGTGTATGCGTAAGTCTGAGACATCACGTCGGTCTTTGGATTTGCCGGCAGCCATGACCTGAGCCCATTTCCAGAAACGCTGAGTGCAGTTTTCTTTGCACCTGTTGCTGTTGACATGTCGTGCATGTCGGGCACGAAGATGTGGAAACCGCCACCCACAGCGTTCACGGCCTTCGAGTCGTTCGCTGCCGCATCAGTATTATATATAATGTATGCGTTATGGTCGTGGTGTGTGGCAGCACCTATGACGTTGGTCGACGGAACGGCCATCAGCGTGATCGTAGGAATGTCGCCAGCCTTTTCGCCATAGTCAACGCTGTAAACGGTATAAGCCTTCAGGCCTGTGCCCGTCATATAGCCCATCAGCGCGGGGTCGATCTCGGTTGCACGGCTCTCCGTGGCATAGCCGAGGCTGTTCACGGTCTTGGCAAATTCAGAGACAGCGATCTTGTTGACTTCGCAGCCCTTGAAATGGAGTGTCACGTCGGCGGTAGAGGCATTGGCGGGCATCATCATGCCAAAAGCGTAGCCGTTGAGTTGTGGTAGCGTTTGCTCTTCGCCGTTGCCGATGGAATATGTTGGCCACTGGGCATTGCTGCCAGGTGTGGCATGTACATAAATGGCCTGGCCTGCTGCCACCTTGGGGATGACGAAGCTGAAATCGTCACTGACGCCCAGGCCGCCGTCTTCTGCATTTGCGGTGCCGTTGATGGTCATCGACTTGTTGGCTGTCTCGTTGTGGATGATGCCGATACCGCCTGTCTCGTCGAACATCGTAGTGCCGCCATAGAGTTGGCCGCCCGGTGCGAAGATATAGCCATCGTATTCGTCGGAATTGGTGCGCAGACCATATTCGTTCCATACTTTCAGGTCGGTATCGGTGACAATCCGTTCGTTACCGCTTGCGTCAATACCGTTGGGTGCCTCCGTTGTTCCTGTAGCGACATATTTCTTCAGGTCGGTGAAGTCCCATGTGTAAGGATAGGTCTTCGTCTCGCGATAGCCCACGGGAACCATGCTGTAGGCATAGTCGGTGACGTAGGTGTCGTATTGGCCAATGGTTTTCACGCCTATCTTTGCCTTGAAGACACCAAACTTTGCTGTTGCTGGAGTCGTTGGCTGTGTCGTGAGACCATAATCATACCAATTATCGTTTTTATTAGATGATCTTACATCAAGGTCCGCGTTTGTCAGGTTGCCTGTCTTTGCCTCCTCGGCATGGTAGCCGAAAGGCTCGTTCAGTCCATTGTAATGGGCATGCAGCAGCACATCGTCGTTGGTATTGGCTCCCTGGGTGTTAAGAATGTAATACTTGTTGTCATCATCGGGGTCGCCCAATACTTCGTTCTCGGTAATGATATCCTCGTTGCTGTTCTTGGCGTTGCGATAAATCTCGATGGTGTATAGTTTCAGGAGCTGGCCGTCGGTCACCTCGACAGTGGCGTCACCGGCTGCCTTTGCAACGAAATGATACTCTCCGCGTGGAACGTAGTGGTTGTTGGCATCCTTGACGTCACCCGTAACGGGAGCGGAACCGCCGATAACATAATTGCCCGTAATCTCGGTTTGGCCAGTGGCATCATATAAGTTGGTGAAACGGAGCGTGGTGGTCTCGGAGGCACTCGACAGGTTGCCGTAGGTTCCCATCTTCATGACGATTCGGTCGCCGGCATCAAGGAGCGGGATGGTGAACCTGCCGCCCTTCATCAGTCCGATATAACGGTCCTTGAATGCTGAGGTTGGCAAATCGTTCTCATTGTAGATACCCATCATGTTGGCATTGGTAAAGAACACCAGTCCGGCCGTCTCGTGAAGCATGTCGGCATTGTCGCCCGCCATGTCGTAAACGCTCTTGAAGATGCGCTCCTTCTTGGCCTCGTTCGTTTCCATAATGTTTACGTAGGTGTCCACCCAGTCGGCGGTCAGTCCGTCGGCCTTGTTCACCTCTTTGTACAGTTGCGATGCTTGGAACCAATTGGTGTCGGGATATTTTGCCGTGTAGCCGTTGTATTTGCCAATGGCCAGTATGCCGTCGGTGCCTTCGCCGCCGTCGTAGAAGTCCCATTTCTTCACCTGGGTGCTTACAGCCGTGCCGTCAGGATTCTTGTTGGCTGCATCGTAGGCCACGGTGAGCACGAATGCGGCTTCACCGGCAGCGCAGTTGATATGTACTACCACGGCACCGCCCTCGTTCACGTTTGTACCGTCCTTGAATGTTATATCCTTAATGGTAAGGTACTGAGTGTCACTGCCGCCATTGGTTATTTCGGCTACAGCACTTTTAATGTTGCCAACGCACTTCACCAGAGGAATCTGTTCTTTGTTCTCTTCCATCGTTTTGTATCTGCTATCCGTAGGATCGCTGCTTATCTCGCCCACAGTGGCCGTACCGCCGTAAATCGTTGCGGCATTAGTCGCAGTCTGTGTGCCATTTGCAACCACTTTATACAACGGCTCAACGCGGAACTCAGGAATAAAGGTGTATGAAATAAGTCGGATGACAGGATGCTCGTGAGCGATATTCGTAGGCAGCGAGCACAGGTAATAGACGCCGTCCTTCTCCACGTCAACCGTGAAACGATAGAAGTTTGAGCCGTTCGTCCTGGCACCGTCAATTAAATTGTTTTCTTTCGTCACAGTAGGTTGATCTCCGGTTCCTGGGTATGTGCCGTCGGCTGTCTTCTTGTACCAGAATGCTGGCGTTTCCTGAGAGCCCTCGCAATAGAACTCCATAATCAGTCTTCCCTTTACTTCGGGGAAGAAATAGTAGTAGGAACCGTAGAGGGGATAAATGGTGTTGAACCAGTCGCCAGTGCTACCATTATAGCCGTTATTCATTTGGTAGTCGTTAGTTCCAACACTTTGTGTCTGACTGGCCGTGAACACCGACCATTCCTTTCCTGCAAGGCGGTCTTTCACCTGTGCAGCCGTAAATACGTGATAGGGAGCCTGAAGTTTTGCACCGTCAGGGTCAAAATTATTGCTCTCATCAATGATACATGAGGCACCATAATAAGTGTTGCCGTCGCCCGGATTTCCGAGGTTTCTCACAAAAGTCATGTCATTCTCTGCACCGAAACGCATGGTGATATAGGGAACGGCTCCGCGCTTATCTTCCAGCACGCCAGGACCTGTCAGTCTATATGTGTAACCCGGAGTTCCCTCATACGGAGTAACGGTCGCTGTAGCCTTTTGGTAGTTGGCATGGATGATGGTGACAGAACGGATCAGCGTGTGACTGGGAATATTGATAGATACGTCGCCATCGCTTGACATCGTATAATAATTTGTGCCATAAATGGCATTGCTGCCAGAATAAGAGTCGGCAGGTGTCAACCCATTCACGCTTCCCGATACCAGGAATGGTGCGGCACTTGTTCTCGGTTCACGGTAGTATTCAATGTTGAACTGGTCGCCTGCTTTCAGGTGGTGAATCCAGAAACAGGTAGCATCGTCAGACTTGTTGTAAAGTCCGACACCCTCGTATGAACCGCTTCCATTGTTGTCGATGTCCCAACATTCGCTGCGGTTCACGCTGAAGCGCAACTCGCGGTCGAGCCATGAATAGTAAGTGGTCTTAGGCGCCTGAAGAGGATTCTGTCCTGTCCAGCCCTTTTTAACCTCTATAGATTCGAGGAACGGGCCGTTGTTATCATTGAACAGGGTTGACGACCATGTGATGGTTTTTGAATCAATAGGAGCACCTGTTATTTTGATAAGTTTCATCTGGCTTACAAACAGGGCGGGAGTCAGTGTGTGACCAATGTTAGTACCAGAAGGCAAGCCATAGCCCATGCTGATGGTTACTTTTGCGGGACCGGTTCCACCCTGTTCTGTACTTAGGATAGAAAACTCGATGGTGTGGGTGGTCCATCCGCTTGAGCCAGCACCCATCCACTCCGTACTGTTGTCTGTAACTGTTGCGCCACCATCAATCTGGACATAGAAAAGGTTATCGTAGGTATGAGACTGTGTTTCGCTGTTTACGTTTTGCACATCGTAAGTCAGCCTGTAGGTGCCCTCGGTGAGATTGGTTGACGTCTGCTGGGATATTTGTGCTTGACTGTTTTCCCATCGTGCCTCAATACCGAAACAGTATTCCGTCGCCTTGTGGTAAGTGTCTGTTGTTGACGTGAATGTCCTGAGGTTGTTGTCATTACTCGAGCCAAGCGTGTAAGAGCATGTGCCGATATTGCCATTGGTGGTGACACTGAAACCAGAATTGTCCCCTGTAGTCCATCCGCTAAGACTTGAGAAGTCGATGTTGCTTAAATAGTCGTTTGCATTGAAAGTGGGGTCAGTGTAACGGTAGTACTCATGCATACCGAACCAGTGCTTTTCCTTGATTACTGGTTCCCATGCCTTCACCACTTGTGGCAAAAGCGAGAACAAGAGCGACAACAATAAGGTTGTGGAAATTTGTTTTGCTGAGAATGATGTATTCCCTGCAACATTACTTTTGAGGGTTTTGGAGGAAATTACCCCCCCCACTAATAGTTTTTTCATCATAATTGTTAAATCTGAAATTATTTTTTGTTATTATAGTTCGTGAATAATCTAATCGGCCGCAAAGGTAATATTAATTGTAAAACGTACATTAATTCGGGCGTTTTCATTTTGTTGCTATATGTAACATTCCGCTAAAATGACACACTGCCGCTCGAATTTGATACTTTCCGACATGTTTTTGTGTTTTTCGCCTGCTTTTCTTTTATTTTTGCATAAATAATAGGTTTTATTCAAAATTATGCTTATCTTTGCACATCTATCAGGGAAATCATAAAACAATTGTAGAAAAAGTCGGCATTATGAAGCATGAGGAACGTTGGCAGAGGCATTACGATGAGGTCATGCTGTTCATGGAGCAGAACCATCGTTGCCCTTCAAGACACAGAATGGAGGATCGCAAGATGCTCAATTGGTTGAAATACAACAGGAAACAGATCTCGAAAGGTCTGTTTCCTGAAAATAGGGTTGAGCGTTTTAACAAACTGCTCGAAACAGCCAGGAAATATCACAGGCTGAATCAGTATGGATAGAAGAGACCCACCCCCGACCCCTCCCGAGGGGAGGGGGGAGATTCGATTAATTCGATTAATTCGTTGTTTTTATTATTCCGTCAGCAGGTCGACAAGTCCCTTGTCCTTGAAGGCGTGCTTCTTCTGGTCCCAGAATCCGAAGTCGGCATCGTAGCACCATGTGGTCCAGGCGATGTTGTTCTCCTTGAAAACGGTAAGCATGTCCTTGGTCCACTTGTAGGCCAGTTCGCGGTCGACAGGCTCATATACGCCCCATTCACCGCAGAACAGCTGCAGGTTATACTTCTTGGCAGCCTCGATGGCATCCTTGAAGTCGGCACGGATTCGGTCGATATTCCACTCCTCTGTGGTGAATTTGTTTTCGTCGATGACCGCCTTGACGGAGTCGCTGGCAGCCTCGTAGTCTTCCTTCGACACGAGCACACCGGGATAGTTCACCTTGCCGGTATACTTGCCGATGGGTGTCCACCATGCACCATAATGGGTGAGAATCATCGGGTTGTAATAGTGGAACGAGAGGATGATGTTCTTGTCGTTCTCGGGCACCTTCAGGTACTTGATGGTACCGTAACTCTGCCACATATTTGAGCCAATGACGAGGGTGCGCTGGGGCTCACGCTCGCGCAGGGCCTTGTGAACCTTGGCAATGAGCTGGTTCCACTGCTCGTGGTCTTCGGCAACAGGCTCGTTCATGAATTCGTATGCCACGGAGTCAACGCTGTAACCTTTCAGCACATCCGACAGCTGATACCACATGTTGATGAGGTCTTGCTGTGACTTCTCAGAGGTGAACAGCGTATTGGCATCGCTGCTTCCTTCGTTGACGGCATTGAAATAGTGGGAGCGGATGATGTGCAGGTCGACGATGGTACGCAGATGATGCTTTTCGGCCCAGTTGATGGCATTGGTCATCAATTCCCAAGCCTCGGGCAGCTTGTTGCCCTCTTCATCCCAGAACTGCACCTCGTCGATCGGCAGGCGCACGAAGTCGAAGCCCAGTGAATCCAAACGAGCGAAGTCGTCTTCCTGGATATGCAAGCGACGTGCCTCGCCACGGTCTTCGTTGTTCTGTGACAGCCAGTGGCTGATGTTGGTACCGCGTTGGATGCGGAAATTGTTGACTTCTGCGTCTTCACTCTTGTTCGTGCATGCTGTCAGCGCCAGCACTGCCATGGCAACGACTGCCAAAGAATAAACGATTTTCTTCATAGTTTTATGAGTTTTTATAAGTTGATAAGTTTCATAGTTTTGATTTTGCAAATATAAACAGAAAATCCGAGATTATCAGCAAATTATGAAAAAATTTTTGCTTTTTTGGTCGCTGCGCTCGAAATTATTTTTTTTTATGACGGAATTTTCGTAACTTCGCCGCCGATACAAATGATTGCAGACAATATGAAGATTTTAATTCTCAACGGACCTAACCTGAACTTGTTAGGAACACGCGAACCAGGTATCTACGGCAGCAGCTCGTTCGACACCTATCTGCCTGATTTACAGAAACGTTTCCCCCAAGTTGAGATTTCCTATTTCCAGAGTAATATCGAGGGGGAGATGATTAACAAAATGCAGGAAGTGGGATTCACGTTCGACGGCATCGTACTCAATGCTGGTGCCTACACGCACACCAGCGTGGCACTTCACGACTGCATCCGCTCGCTGAAATGCCCAGTCATAGAGGTGCATATCAGCAATGTGCATGCCCGCGAAGAGTTCCGCCACAAGTCGATGATCAGCAGCGCCTGCAAAGGAGTGATTGCCGGGTTCGGACTGGACAGCTACCGACTGGCTATTGAGGCGATGGTTAAATGAAGAATTTTCGTTATGACGGGATGACGTTATGACGGGATGACGACTTAATTTAAGAAAATTTTGACCATCGACGACTATATCCTTGCCCATTCGGAACCTGAACCGGAATATCTGTACCGGCTCTGGAGAGCCACCAACGTTCACCTGTTGCGCGGACGCATGGCCAGTGGTCATCTGCAGGGACGGCTGCTGAAGATGCTTGTACAGATGATCAAACCAAAAAACATTCTGGAAGTGGGGACTTTCAGCGGCTATTCGGCTATCTGCATGGCTGAAGGACTGGAGGAAGGAGGAAAGGTGTGGACATACGAAATCAACGATGAAATGGAGGATTTTACACGGCCATGGATAGAAAATTCGCCCGTTAGCGACCGAATCAACTTCATTATCGGTGATGCCATTACAGAAGCCCCAAAACTGGGAATACAATTCGACTTGGCTTTCATCGACGGCGACAAGCGCACTTATCTGGAAACCTACGAGATGGTGTTGCGGGTGATGCGTCCCGGAGGTTTTATCATGGCCGACAACACTCTGTGGGACGGTCATGTCCTGGAACAGCCGAAATCGGACGACCGCCAAACTCAGGGAATTGAGTCGTTTAACGACCTCCTCATGAAAGACAACCGCGTGGAACAGGTTGTGCTGCCGCTGCGCGACGGATTGACGGTGATAAGGGTGAAGCCATGATGGGATGGCGGGATGGCGTTATGACGGGGCGGGATGTCGTCATGGCGGGGCGGGATGTCGTCATGACGTTATGACGGGATGACGTTATAACGAAAAGTTAAATTAATGATGGAAAAAAACGGACTGGTATTGGAAGGTGGCGCCATGCGGGGATTCTTCTCTGCGGGCGTGATGGACGTGATGATGGAGAACGGCGTTGAATTCGATGGAATCATCGGGGTCAGTGCCGGTGCTGCTTTTGGGTGTAACTATAAAAGCAGACAGCCCGGACGCGCCATCCGCTACAACATGAAATACGCCAAGGACTGGCGCTATTGCTCGGTGCGCTCACTGATCGTAACAGGCGACATCTTCGGCGGAGAATTCGACTATCACTACCTGCCCACCCATCTGGACATCTTTGATACAAAAGCCTTTGAGGAGAATCCTGTGGAGTTCTATGCCGTCTGCACCGACGTGGAAACGGGAAAGCCCGTCTATAAGAAACTCGACAAATGCTCCTACGAATGCTATGAATGGATAAGGGCCTCGGCATCTATGCCTTTGGCCTCAAAAATTGTGGAAATAGGAAACCGGAAACTGCTCGACGGCGGCATCAGTGACAGCATCCCGCTGAGCTATTTCCAAAGTATCGGCTATGGAAGGAACATCGTGGTGACCACTCAACCCCAAGAATACGTGAAAGGGAAGAACTGGCTGATGCCCCTAATTCGCTATTCAATGCGAAAATTCCCCCATTTCATCGAGGCTTGCGCGAACCGCCACCTGATGTACAACCAACAGCTGGCCTATCTGAAAGAAGAAGAAAAAAAAGGAACGACGCTGGTTATCCGACCGGATTCGAAACTGGAAATTGGCCATATTTCGCACAATCCCGACGAAATGAAAGCGACCTACGAAATTGGCCGGAAAGCTGCGGAACAACGTCTCGGCGAGATTCTCGATTTCATTGCCGCCGGGAAGGAGTGACAAGACAATTGTGACGCCTCGGTGAAAAAAATATCGGCCAACGATGGTTCTTTTGAAAAAAAGATATATCTTTGTGGAGTGTAATTACTAAAAATCCAAGACTATGGCAAAAGGAAAGAACAAAGGCAAACGCCTCAACAAAAAGCAACTGACGGAAATGTTGAAGACTTTCTTCACGCAACATCCCAATGAAACTTATTCGTATAAGCAACTCTTCAAGAGTCTCAATATTGAACAGCATCCCGTGAAAATGCTTGCCATAGACATCATGGAAGACATGACCTGGGACGACTTCCTGGCCAAGGAAGGTGAAGGACAATACCGCCTTAACCTTCAAGGACAGGTCACCGAAGGCACGTTCATCCGCAAGCCCAATGGCAAGAACTCGTTCATTCCCGACGGTTCCGACAAGCCCATCTTTGTGGCTGAGCGCAATTCGCTGTTTGCACTAAACGGCGACCGCGTGCGGGTAACGATGTTGGCGCGCCGTGAGAAACACATCAAGGAAGCCATGGTCACCGAGATACTGAAGCGCGCCCACGACCAGTTTGTGGGAATCCTGAAGGTGGAAAAGAACTATGCCTTCCTCATCAGCGACTCAAAAATCTTCGTTCACGACATTTTCATCCCCAAACGTAAGCTGAAGAACGGAAAGACAGGCGACAAGGCCGTGGTGAAAATCATTGAGTGGCCGTCGAAAGATTCGAAGAACATTGTGGGCGAAGTGGTGGACATCTTAGGAAAGACTGGCGACAACAATACGGAGATGCACGCCATCCTGGCTCAATATGGTCTGCCCTACAAATATCCCCAAAACGTTGAGGAAGCCGCAAACAAGATTGACCCGGGCATCACGCCCGAAGAGATTGCCCGCCGCGAGGACTTCCGCGACGTGTGCACCTTCACCATCGACCCGAAGGATGCCAAAGACTTCGACGATGCCCTGAGCATAAGAAGCCTACCCCCAGCCCCTCCCAAAGGGAAGGGAGCAACACTTTACGAAGTGGGCGTACATATTGCCGACGTATCGCACTATGTGAAAGAAGGCTCTGTAATTGACAAGGAGGCCGTAAAACGAGCCACAAGCGTCTATCTCGTTGACCGTACCATCCCCATGCTCCCCGAGCGGCTCTGTAACTTCATCTGCTCGCTACGCCCCGACGAGGAGAAACTCTGCTACAGTGTGGTCTTCAAACTGGACAGCGAGGCGAACATCAAGGACTGGCGACTGGTGCATACCGTCATCAAGAGCAACCGCCGGTTTGCCTATGAAGAAGTTCAGGAGATATTGGAGAAAAACGGTGTGAAAGACGGAACGGGCGAACCTGCTCCCTACAAGAAAGAATATTCGGGTGAGCTTGCCCGCGAAATCATCATCCTCGACGCACTGGCCAAACAACTGCGCAAGCGGCGTTTTGAGAATGGTTCGGTGAAGTTCGACCGTGAAGAACTGCATTTCGACATCGACGAAAAGGGCAAGCCCACGCGCTGCTACTACAAGAAATCGAAGGATGCCAACAAACTGATAGAAGAGTTCATGCTGCTGGCCAACCGCACGGTTGCCGAGTGGATAGGGACAGAGAAAAAGAAGGGACAGAAGCCGAAGACCTTCGTCTACCGTATCCACGACCAGCCCGACCCCACGAAACTGGAAAACCTGCGACAGTTTGCCGCCAAATTCGGCTATAGGATAAAGACCTCGGGCACTAAAGGTGCCATCTCGCGTTCGCTTAACAAACTGATGGACGAGAGCAACGGCCGTCGGGAACAGAAAGCCATAGAGATGGTGGCCCTGCGCGCCATGATGAAAGCAAAATACTCGACGCAGAACATCGGCCACTACGGACTGGCCTTCGACTACTACACCCACTTCACCTCGCCCATCCGCCGCTATCCCGACACGATGGTTCACCGCTTGCTCACGAGGTATCAGGACGGTGGCCGCTCGGCCAACCGCGACCACTACGAAGAACTCAGCGAGCATTCAAGCGACATGGAGCAGATAGCCCAGCAGGCTGAGCGCGATAGCATCAAGTACAAGATGGTGGAGTTTATGAGTGAAAAGATCGGCATGGAGTATGACGCCCATATCTCGGGCATCACCAGCTTTGGCATCTACGCCGAGATTGACGAGAATCACTGCGAAGGCATGATTGCCATACACGATCTGGACGACGACTACTACGAGTTCGACGAAAGGAACTATGTGCTCGTAGGCCGCCGCCATCACCACCAATACCAGCTGGGTGACCCCATCCGCATCAAAGTGGCACGTGCCAACATCGAAAGGCGACAGCTCGACTTTGAAGTGATAAGTGATAAATGATAAATGAAAGTGCCGTTCCCCAACGATTGAGGAACGGCACTTTTTTGAGAGAGTTTATATGTCTTCAGGTATTATCTTTTGGTCACGGTCTTGCGTACGGTGCCATCCTTGCCACGGACGACATTCACACCTTGGCTGCGATGGTTCAGCTTGCGGCCTTGCAGATCGTAAAGTCCATCCACATTGGCATCCTCGGCATTGAACTGGCTAATGCCTGTAGCCTCGGCAACCGAAACGGGAATCTTCACGAATTGAGTCTTACCCTTCTGTGTGCTGCTCACCACAACGGTGAACTGCTCGTCCTCGGTGCCCTCGATGGTCAACGTGCCAGTGGCTGCATCGAGTGTTACCGTTGCTTTGATGTCACTGGGAAGTTCGTCGGCCAGTGCATATACCACGGTTCCTGAAGCGTCGAGTGTGAACAGTTCGGCCAGTGCAATCTCCGCCTTCTCATCAACATTCTGCTCGGGGGCTTCCTTCTCCGGGCGTGTCCCGTTGAAGTTGTCTATACAGAAGTAGGCAGGAGTGGTCATTCCATATTCGTTTTTACGCGAACTGGTGACGAAGAACTGCAGCGTTTTCACTGTTCCCAGAGATGAAAGGTCAACCCACTGCCAGGTGTTAAGGTAGTAGCGGTCCTCGGGATTCTCTGCCTGATAATCGGCCAGGTAGACATCCACCGAGTTACCGTTGTCAGCGGTAATCGTCAGTTTGCACCAGTCGCCCTTGTCGAAGGCATCGCTACCCGTCTCGGCATTCTTGGTCATATCGTCCTTCACGGTGTAGGCATACACATTCCAGGCATCGTTGGTGACGAACATACCGTGCAGCTCATCGCCCTCAGGATTATTGAGCACCGTAATCTTTCCACCCTGCGGATAGGCCACGAGATAATTCTCTGAGCCGTCGTAACCTCCGCCAGCGGCATTGTTCCACTGCTGCGTCACATAGTCTTTTCCGTCGTAGTACGTCGAGGTACTGTTCGTATAGCCGAAGTTGTACCAGAAACTCCATTCGGGCATATAGCCATTGTCGAACTTATAGCTTCCGCTGACGAACGTGCTGTTGCCGCCTTCGGGTAAACCCATCCAGAATCCGTCCTCAGGATCCACATAGAGTGTCTCGAAGGTGGCGGTGACAGCCTCGCCCGTTACGATGGCACGTACGGTGGCCGTGTCGGCCTTTCCAGCATTGTCGGTGACGAGGAAGATGTAGTCGGTGCATTCCGTCGGAGTAGTCTTCACGGTGAAGAGGTCTTCAGGAACATCGTCGAATGTCTCTGTCTTCAGCACATTATGCTTCTGGTCCATCCAGGTGAGCACGTATGGAGCGGTGGTCTCGTCGACGGTCACCATAGCCATCAGCGAAACTTCTGTTCCCGATGCAACGGTTTCCTCGGTGTCCGAGTTGTTGATGAAGGCCATAGCTTCAGGCTTCTGGGTTTCAGGTGGAGTAACTTCCATCAGGAAGGATTCCGTCTGCTTAGGTTCACCTACCACGCCACGAAGACTTACGGGCAGGAAATAGACCACATACTGCTGTTCATTTTCCAGATTATCGATTTCGATAAGTGTTTCAGCATTGGCGTTAATGTCTTGACTCGTTTCGCTGGCCTGCAGCTCTTCGGCAGTCGGAGCGGTATCGTCGGCTTTCTTGACAATGTAGAACACAGTAGCTGCCAAGTCGGTCTTCACGGCCACCGAGGCCTTGCCGTCGAGGTGAGTTTTCACCTGCGGATAGCCGTCGGCCATCACAGGAGCATCGAAAGCGTTCGGATCGTATTCGTATGCGCCGATAGTGATGTTCTCAGCAGGACGTTCCTTGCCATTGATGTCGGTAGTTACATAAGTGAGAGCCTTTGCCGTGAGCAGGTCGCCGTCGAGGTCATTGGCTGGTTCCAGAACGTTTTCGCTGAGGAAGCCGACCTGTTTGTTCACGCAGGACGTTGCGCCCGTTTTCTCCACGAAAGTGGCAAAGTCGCCCGTTGTACTCGAAGCAGCACGGAAGAAGGTTTCTCCAGAGGTATAGATGACATTGTTCTGGAAGTTAAACTTGTCTGTTCCAAGATTGTTGTCATTATAGAGGTTGACGGCAAAACCGCCGGTCTCGTTCTGGATGATGTTGTTCACGATGATGTTGTTGCCGTAGCCATCGTCCAGTTTCGATGAAGCCCAGAACGCTGCTCCGCCAGTCTCGCCCTTCATGCGTATGGTGTTGTAGGCAACATTGGTGTTCTTCACCTTGGATCCATTGAACTTGAATGCACTATAGCTTGCGTTGAGCGAAGTCAGGTTGATGACATTGTTTGCTATCAGTACAGGAGCATCGGCAGTACCCTCCATCTGGCGCAAGTTCATCACGGCGCAGTATGTTGTAGGTGCCACGTTAAAGATGTTGCCCGTAATCTCTGTTGCCTCACTGTATTCATCGCGCAATTGCATGTCAAGGATTCCCACGCTGATTTTTGTTTCTACGTCAGCATCAATGGTTATGGTGTTGTTGCGTATCTTGACACCCAGTTCATCCATTACATAGAGGGCTTTCTGACCATTGTTCTTGAAGGTGTTCCCCTCAATAACGCCACCTACTTCCTTGGGCAGTGATACATTACTTGTTCCGCCCATGCTGACACCCATCTTGCCACCTTCGAGCAGACAGTTCTTGACGGTGAGATAGTCGTTGTTCTTGTTCTCCTCGTCAATGATGGTGTGACCTACAAGGCATACATCCTCACCTGTAGCTGTGCAGACAGGAGCATGCAGATAGCAGTTGTCGATGGTAGCGTGACGGCTCTCGTCCTTCACCATCACCACGGCCTTATATGCCTTTTCGGTGGTGTAGATCTCGAGATTCTTCAGTGTGACGTAGTTGGCTTCATAGAGTGTCACCACGCCATAGTCCTTCTTATGCTGATCGTCACTGTATCCGCCAGTGGTGTAGTTGTTGTGATAGATCTTCACATCGCGCTCGCCGCTCTCGCTTTCGAGAGTCAGCGTATTGACGGCACCCATGCCCTTGATATAAGGAATGCGCACCTTCTCGTTATACTCACCGGCCTTGATCTTCAGTGTCACGGGACCTTCCATGCCGAGCACGCCGATATCGTCGATGGCACCCTGAATAGTGGCATAGTCGCCACCCTGTCCAACGGTATAGGTTCCGCTCTTGCCGCTTGCCACAGTGATGGTGGCAGTTGCAGGATTCTCAACCGAGATGGTCTGTCCGCCGACAGTGATTCCGTTGAGCGTTGCCGTTGCCGTCTGTCCTACAGCTGCGTCGCTTTTCACGTCGTAGGTAAGCCAGAAATAATAGGTTCCCGTCTTTGTGATGGAGTAGCTCCCGCTGAATGCCTCGTTGGCAGAGAAGGTCGTTGTCGTTCCTGTTTGATAGATATGGTAGTTGTCAACGGCCTCGCCGTCGGTACCGGCAATGTCGAAGGCGGTCACCGTTGCTGGTTTCAGGTCACCCTGAGCCTCAACCATTATCTTGAGCATCTTGGTGTCGGTCTGTCCCTTCAGCACTTCGTTGACACTGATGTCTTCGGTTGTCACGCTGGTAACCACCACGTCGGTCTTCTTGTAACCCTCAACCAGCATGGCGAAATTAGGTTTGGTGTAACTGCCCTTGCCAATATATTTGATGGTTATCTTACCGCCATTGACATCGGCATCAGAGATGATAGGCTCGAACTTAGCGGAAGAACCTGAAAGGTCAATAATTTGGTTTTCATCAAGTGCTTCACCGCCCTTATAGATGTAGAGGTGTGCCGTATAGGCAAAGCTGATGCCTTTGTCGGTGAGTTTTATGCAGTCGGCATCGCCTGTCGGGGCGAAAGTGATGGTCGCTGTCACGCCATCGGCGCCGTCACCTTCAGGTCCGCCGTCGTCATAGAGGTTGATGGTTTGCCCCAATCCGAGTTCTACAATGCCATGATTGCCTTCGGTCATCATTATCTGGTTCTTCAAAATACGCTGACCGTCGGGATCGCCCTTATCCATCTGCTTGTCTTCGCCGCTAATCTTCACGCTGACGATGGCTGCATCAACAGAAGTGTCTTCCTCGGCATCACTGCTGATGTCGAAATTCACATAGAAAATGTTGTCGCCTTCGGCCAGTTCCAGCGCAGTCGTTGGGATGAGGGTAAGGGTAGCCGTTGACTTGTCGACTTCGGCAACGGCAATAGGAGTTGCATCAGCTGACGGTGCATCGTCCTGACTGCCCACATAGTAGAGATAAGCCTTGTCTAATCGGCTCTGCGTTTCCTTCAGGTTGAGTGTCACGCCGTCGAGAGTCAGTTTACTTTGGTCACCGGTTGTGTTCACATTGAACGACAGCATCTGCTCGTTCTTTCCGCCAATGCTGGCCACTTCGGTAGATGCCTGCGAAACGATGGTCGAGTTGTAAACCATCGGCTGGGGCAGGTATTCGCTGACAATGGCCGTCCAACCGTTGCTGCTGGTATAGCTTTGATTGGCATTGAACACCACGGTCAAGGCGCCATCGGCAGCCGTTGAGCGAATCACCTTTCCAGGACCGTTGCTGTAGTCGTTTTTCTCGGTTGCCTTCCACAAAATCTCACCGCTGGTTCCCGTTCCGTTATAGATAGTGAACTTGGCCGACGATGAAGTGTTGTATGAATAGTAGTACAAGTCGAACGCTGAGAAGTCTATCTGGCACACCATTCCCTCGTGCTTCGGAATGAACACGTTTACACGGTCGTCGGTGCCGGCCTCGTAGTAGCTGGAATATTCGCTCTTGGGTTTTGTGCGGAAAGTAAGCTCACCATTGACATTCTTCGTCACGCTGCCCATGTCGCTATAAGAATACACTACGTTGTTCACCAACCGTTCTGCCACAACGGCATCGCTGGCGGCCAAAACCGATGTTTCATTCGTAAAGGTTGCACTCACAAACTGGACGGCAACCTTGTTGCCATTCTGTGCATCCTCGCTGACATCGTAAGTCAGCCAAAAGTAATTGTCGCCCTCGGCGAGAACCACTTCCTTACCGGTGGTCTGTATCTCGAAGGCATCTGCAGTAATATCTACTTCGCCGACCTTGTTTCCCTCAGCTGTAGAAACCTCACTGCTGTTTCCTGTGAAATAAAGCGTTGCATGTGTCGCGTTGGCACTGGTACCTTTGGCAGAGAACGTAAACTTGCTGGCCACGAGTGCCGGTTCGGTCTCTGCAGTCTTGACATTCAGTTTCATCATGGCCTGGTTCTTGTCACCGGCACAAACCGTTTCGGTGCTTGCAGCACTGGTTTCAACGCTGTTGGCAACCATCGGCTGTGGAGTGAAGAGCGAAACCTCGGCCTCGAAACCGTCAGCTGCCACGTCGTTGCTTGCATCGCTGAACAGCACCACGGTCAGCGAACCGTCGTCGGCCGTTGAGCGTACCTTAGCCGTCTCGCCTTTCTGCAAGGTCTTTAGCAGGTTTGCCTCGCTCACCGTCTGTCCTTTATAGATGCGCAGTTCCTGGTTATAGTAACTGCCGTGCCAGATGCTGTTATTGGTGAAGTCGACCATCACTTTCTTGCCTTCAACGCCTGAAAGGAAGGTCACCTGACCATTGGTCTTCGACACGATGCCGCCGTCTTTTCCGCCTTCGTCATAGAACTGCAGCGGTGTCTCGCCTACGGTAATGGTCTGCGGAGTGGATGTCATGATGACGATGGCGGGATTTTCTACGGCAATGCTGGTGGCAGCGGTAAACGGCGTCACTCCGTCGGGCTGTCCTTCGGTCGTTATCTTCGTAACATCGAGCTGCACCTTGGCACCTACGGCGGCTGTTCCCAAGATGTCGCCCCGGATGAAGAAATTGTTGGTGCCGTCGCTGAGCGGCTGGCTCAGTACGAATTTATAGCCACTGCCATCTTCCGAAACCGTGGCACTCACGGCTGTATCGCCAAAATAAAGTTTCAGGGCCGTGGGATCAACCATACCCTCGTTCTGCGGAAGGTTGAATGAGATGGAGGTTACCTTGTCGGGATTCATCACGCCCGTCGTCGTCACAAAAGCAGTGGCAAGGTCTACATCCTGTTTCTTGCTAATAGTTGCGCTGACGTTGTCGTAACTCGAACCGGCACCCGTCACCGTCTGATTCTCCAGTTTCACCACCTTCACTTTGGCTACCCATCCAGAGCATTTGTTGGAATTGCGGTGCATGAGGCCAACAGAAAGGGCTCCGTCGGCAGTGTTTGACGTATAAACAGCGGGCAGAGAAGGTTTGTTGCTGTTGTTTATCTTCTCGGCAATGAGTGTTCCTGTCATTCCGGAAAAACTGGAAGAACTCGTCACTTCGCTTGCAGCAGTTGCAAACTGGAAAGTGTCGTCAGCATCAGCAATGCCGTCATAGAGGTTTAGATAGAGGAAATAACTTGCGCCGTATTGGTTCAAGTCGATTTCCTCGAATGTGATTTGTACTGACTTTCCACTCTCAGCGGGTTTGAACACTGTGAGCGACTGGCAGTTGTAACTGTTGTTGTCAACAATGTTCTCCGTCCCCCAAGGGTCGTAGAAAGTAATAACTTCATCGGAAGCAACTTCAATAGTCTGCTTCCCGAACTGCAACTGATTTACGTCACGGTCGGCCATCGCCCCGAGGGGCACGCCGAAAAGCATGACAAGCAAGAGCACTTGCAGATGTAATAATTGTTGTTTCATAAGCTGTTGGTATTTATAACGATAATAATCTTTTAAAAAGGGCACACACCCATTGACAGCCAACATTATTGGCTGTGAACAGCATCATCGGTCAACTGCTGAGCCTGAAGCGGCAATACACCAACGAATGCTATAAGGCACGTCAATGCCCTGATAGCTGGCTTTTTCATCGCATAAGCATTAAATCATCTTCCACCGTCTTCCGCGAGACGGGAAAGAACAATAGTGAGAGGCAGGTCTTCTGACTTGTTGCCGATGCAAACGTCTTCCCGAAAAAGGTTCAGTGACGCGTTTGTTTGCACCATGAAGGGCAACTCACAGCTGCGGGACAGTCCAGGATTCGCACCTGATTCCCATTTTAATCGCCTGTGCAGCGAACCAATCACGTTTCAGGGAGCAAAGGTATAAAATTTTTGATTAAGTGAGCGCAAAAAAAATGAATAAATTATGCCGAGCGTGAAAAATATCCCAATTATTGATTAAGAGAGCGCAAACACATTTCAAATTAGCGTCAGATTCTCTCCAAAATCAAGCCCAAGTGATACTCCACGATTCCATTGTTATAGGTAGTATCCGTCACTTGCACCAAAGCACTTTCCCTGTCTTTATGATAGCCGACAAATAAACGCAAGGCATCATAGCGGCGCAAATAGCGTTTCCCGTCAGACTCGTCTATATAGGTATATTTGTTGAGTGTTGTTTGCTTCAGTTCCCGATACTCTATCTTCTTTTCTCCATTCATGATTTCGTCGAAATAGACTTTCTTGATGTTGAGCGTCAGCACCTTCATACCTGTTGTGTCAAAGGTGGATTTATTTTTGACTACTCGTTTTTCCAAGCACTCCAGCTGAGGATTGTAGGTGAAGCCAACGATTGTTCCATCCATGATCTTCTTGATGATAACATCTACCACTGGCAAGGGAACGACAAACCACTCTTGTGGCTGATGCTCTTTGCCTTGTTCGTCAAAGACGGTGACTTGAAACTGCACAGACATGAGAAGCTGATGTACCAAGTCCTCAAACATCTGTGAGTTCATGTTCACAACTTTATATGTAGCTACAATCTTGACAGGAGCCATCAAGTAGGTAGGATCGTTTTCTGCATTTGCGATACGTTGTTCAACGCTGTTTGTCGTAAAACCAATCTTATACAGATTCTTTTCTTGTTTGATGACAGGATTGTCTGAAAGCGAAGAGAGCACGTAAATATATCCCGTCACCTTATCTTCTGTCGTAATATCCGAATTATTGAAGAACTGTGCGTCCACCTCTTCCTGCAGTTCCGATATGGCATAACCATCGCCCACCACGTTCTTGCGTAGCGTTTGCAAAAGGATGTCTGATTCTGTGCCATTTTCATAGATGCAGCGCGTTCTGGCATCAGGGAGCGAGTTGCTGCTCTTTTTCAATTTTCCTATCTGCTCCAGCAACAGCATCTGCCCGCCTACGAAATAGTATCTTCCAGCGGTGAGTGTTGCCGTCTTGTTGATTTTCACCAGCGACCGTCTGCCTTCCTTCAGCTCCTGATGAACTTTTGCAAACAGAGGCTTATAGTCATCAAAGTTCTCACACAACTTATGCTGAGCCACATAGTCGGCCTTCTTTTTGGCAATGATTCTTCGCATATCCTGAGGAATGTCGAAAAGACTCTCTTCCTCTTTGCTCATCTTTAACAACGGGTCGTCGAAGAGGGCTTCCAGTTCCTTATCTATATCCATATCTCAAACCCTTTTTCACGCAGTTTTGTCATAGCCGCAAACATCAGTTTTTCTTTCAGGTCGCCGTTTTTCTGCGGTTCCCTTCCATTCTTGGCTATCCAGTTGTTCACTTCCGCCAGTTTCTGCTGCATCCTGTCGTTGGCGGTAGGTGCCGCTATCTTTGGACGCACGCCGTCCAACAGCGGGTCCTCAAATAACTCTAATAACTCTTTTGGCCATTCCATACACTATCCCTCATATTCCAGTCCACTCAGTTTCCTTTGTTTCAGATTCTTAATCTTCTGAAAAGCAATAGCCAGTTCCCTCACCTTGGGGTCAGGGTCATCCACAGAAGGCACTTTGCCATTATGTTCTGCGACCCATTCTTTCAGAGGTCCCTTGAAGAGCATGATGGCATGTTCCAACGTCATGTCATACTTCTGTTCCGCAATGGTGTCTTGGATAATCTTCAGCGTATTGGCATCAACAGATTTCGAGATCACCTCATAGGCACGCTGGAAGGGATTGACTGTATCTATCAGATTGATGCTCAATTTGTCTATATTGATAAACCTGTTGGCAATCTTAATCAGCCTGTTACCCTCGCTGGGTCTGTCGTCCTCGTTTGTGATGGTTGAAATGGGATTACCTTTCTCGTCCACGATGTCATTTCCTTTGATAATCGTATCGAGCAACACACGCTGGCGCACCTCTTCCACCTCACCTTCATTCAGTTCCGGATAGCGCTCACGTATCACCTTGGGTATCAGGTGCTGCGTAATCGTCTCTGCCGTCGTAGAGCCGCTGAGTGCTTTCACCACCATGTCGTCTTGCAGAATGGCTGCTTTCAGGTCGTCGAGCTGACTTTCCACGATGGTTTGTGTCTTTATGCTCGACAGCGGTTTCAGACCTTCCACCACAAGAGTCCTGACCGCACTCTCCCCTCCTTCGGAGGGGTCGGGGGAGGCTTTAAACTTCCAACTTGGAGCCATCACCTGTTCCATCAGCAGCGAGGCTGTAATCGCTTTCAGAAAGTCGTTTACGGCCACCTTCACCTCTGCCTGCTCAGCCTCTGGCATCGCAATCATATTTACAAAGCGGGCAGTTTCCTTACCCTCGCAGTCGCGCGTACATCTTCCTATTATCTGAATCACCTCTGTCAGCGAACCACGCACGCCAATGGTCAGGCACATCTCGCACCATTGCCAGTCGAAGCCTTCCTTTGCCGTTCCAAGAGCGATGATGATGTCCATATCGTCGCGGCTTTTCATCTTCTGCAGATAGTCCTGCACCATGTTGCGCTCTTTCTGTTCATCCTCCACGAGGTCGGCCACTTTCAGCATTCGCCCGTCATCCGTCCTGACATAATAGATGCCTGTATTGTAGTCTTTATGGTCTATGGTGCCTATCACCTTCATGATTTCTGCCGTTTCCTGATACTTGCCCAAGCCAGTAGAGGCCCGCTGATTCACGCTGGGTATGTGGATGATGGTCTTTTTCCTTGTATCAAGCACTTCGCCTATATGGTCCAAATATGAGCCATGATAGAAGTGGTAGCCCAACACGAGATTCTTCAGATACTTATAGCCATTCAGCTGCTGGTAATAGTTATAGGTGATGGGACAGAATCTGGCTTCATCTTCTGCCCTGAGCACAGGGATGCCGTCGCCACGGAAGTAACTGCCCGTCATGGCTACGATATGACCTGTAGAGTTATTCATCACGCGGCGTACAACATCGCCTAAGTTCGAGTTGGCATCGGCACTTGTGTGGTGGAATTCGTCTATGGCCAGAAGCGTATCATTGAAGCTGTCGTCAGGCAGTTCCTTCATACCGTTGCGCAAAGTGGCATGAGCGCAAACCAGCACTTTAGCGTTATTCTGCCGAAAGAACTCTATGAATCTTCCTTTCTTGTCCTGCTCGTTCTTCACGTCTGTCAGGTTGAAGTAAGGAGCCACCTTCCAGTCGGCAAAAAAGCCTCCACTCGTCAGATTGGTATTCTTGAACGAGCGGCCGATGCTCTTTTCCGGTACAGCCACCACCACCTTCTTCACGCCTTGATGCTCCAGCTTGTCGAGTGCGATAAACATCAGCGCACGACTCTTGCCTGAGGCTGGTGGAGCCTTGATGAGCAGGAATCTTTGGTCGCGCTTCTCGTAGGCCAGGGCCTGCATCTCTCTCATGCCTAATTCGTTGGTGGCCGTTGCCTGGCCTGTTTGCAGGTAGTGGATATCAACTATTTTGTTACTTTTTTGTTCCATATATATTTGTTGTTTCAGATTTAATTCGTAACTTTGCGGCATATAAATAATTAATTGCTATATGACTTCATTTGCATTGAACAATCTGTGGACATACCTGCAGGGACTATCACTCTCGCAGAGTGATCGCGAATGGTTGGCAAACAAACTTATCCTGCCTGTCGAGAAACCTGACAATCCTGATGAGCGCCTTAAAGCCTTCCTGTCTAATATTAGCGGAGAATGGGAAGGTGAAGGTTCAGATTTGCGCCAGAGTGCTGATATGGTTCGTAATATTGAAACTTGGTAAGTATGCTTACACGCGGGATTTACCTTCTTGACACAGATACGTGTGTCGCGCTTCTCAAGAAAAATAGTCGTGTTCTTCAACATCTTGAAGAAGTTGGAGTTGACAATTGCAAGATTTCTGACATTACTCTTGCCGAATTGTATTTTGGTGCATTTAAGTCTGGCAAGCAAAAGCATTTCAATGACGTGAGTCAAATTGCAATGCTTTTTGAATCCTATCATGTCATGTGTCTCAAGAAATACGGAGAGATACGCTGGCAGTTGGAAAGCAGAGGCTTGAAGATTGGAGATATGGATATGTTTATTGCCGCCACAGCCATCGAGGAAGAACTTATTCTTGTTACAGGAAATCTTGCCCACTTCAGGCGCATTCCGGGACTGAAGACAGAAAACTGGATGGAAAAATAATCTGATATTCATTTCTTTATCATCTTTTCGTATAGTTTGAACAGGCATTCCAGTCGGGCTTCGTCTGATGCGAAGGGATAGCCGGGATAGCAGCTCTCCACGATGTCGTCCAGCTTTTCGTGAGCCTCGCGCAAGTCCTGTGGCATCTTGTCGGGGTCGTAAAGGTCGGCCAACGTCTTGTCGGGGTAGTACTCGCGGGTCACTAATACTTCCTCTGCCGCCGCTTCTATCTCCGCTTTCTTCTCAGCAGAGATTTTGGGGAAGGGGAAGGTGTTGTAGCAGAGAGTTGGTGAATATCTGTATCGCATTTCAAGTCTTCCACATGTTGTTTTCATCCATACCATATGAATGTATGAAGAGATTATACCAAAAGTAAAAGAATTAGCATCGTATATCGCAAATGCAGCATTTGAAATGACAATATCTTTGTCAAGCAAACCTGCGGGGACATATTGACGCCTTTCTGATGAAACTCCTGGTACAATAATTGAATCTGTTTCTTTATATTGCGGTTGTCTGAAGAGATAAGGATATTTGGCGTATTCTTTAGTAGTCGCTGTATCACTCTTTAATCGAATCCGCGAAACACCCTCGAAACGTTTATTTAGTTCTGGGATATCCTTATACTGACGATATTGAGTAGCATTCATCCATAAACAAAATCTCTTTTTCCCATTGAGAAAATCATCAGACCCCATATAACCTTTGATGACACTTGCCAAAAAAGGATACTTGGTAAGTAGCTCGTCTTTCTCATTCTGTTCCATCAATAAATAACCTCCATCGGTAGGCATGCTTCCTTTTATCATTTCAGGCAATTCGGAGATAGGCATCGATGTTCTACCTATTATTATATTAGGTGCATTCAGCAGATAAGGACTTATATTAGTGCATTGGATGATTGAAGTGTCTGAATATATGGTGCGTTTTGCAAATCCCTTCTTACAGACCCCTATAATAACGACAATGACAGCAGCATTATACTTCGCATTGTTATTCCATTTAAACGATTGATAAGCAAAGTCTATTTCCAAATTCAGTTTGAAAATATTAGGCCAAAGCAACGCAACTTGTTCTCCTTGTGTAATAGAGTTTGTGCATACGAAGGCATACTTGGCTTGAGTGCTTTTAATATACTTTGCAGCGATATAGAACCAGCATGCAATATAGTCGAGGTTCTTGTAATTCTCGAAACCTCCACAAACGATTTCCATGTCTTTCTTCTGACCTTTATCCTGCATGCTACTCCCCAAATACGGCGGATTACCAAACACAAAGACCTCTTCCTCTGGGGTATGCGGACAAACCTCGTTCCAATCTATTCGGCAAGCATTGCCACAAACTATTTGGGTGATGTTCTTCAGAGGCAGGGCTTTGGTGTTGACCCCAAACTGCGAGTTGAGCTTGGTGTTCATCTGGTGCTCGGCGAGCCAGAGGCTGAGCATGGCCACTTCGTGCGGGAAGTCGAGCAGCTCGATGCCGTAGAACTGGCTGAGACTGATGACGCTATTATCCACGAATAGGATTTCGCCCTCGGGCGTACACTTGCGCTCCAGGGTGAGGATGTCCATTTCGAGGAAACGCAACGACTTGTAGGTGATAATCAGGAAGTTGCCGCTACCACAGGCAGGATCGAAAAACTTCATGCGGCTCATGCGCCGAAGCAGAGCCTCGCACTTGCGCTTCACGGCCTTGCACTCATCATAGAACTGCCTGTAGCTCAACGCCCCGATGTCGCGCAGCTGGCGCTTCTGTTCGTAAAATTCGTTTAATTCGTTGTAGCTTTTTCGCAGTTCGTCCATGAAGAGCGGATTGATGACCTTCATAATGTTGGGTACGCTGGTATAGTGCATGCCCTGATTGGCGCGTACCTCCGGATTCACCACCGCCTGGATCATGCTTCCGAAGATGTCGGGATTGATGTCCTTCCAGTCCAGTTCGCCGCACTCGATGATGATCCGTCGGGCCTTGGCTCCCATCCGTGGTATCTGGATATGCTTGGAAAACAGACCGCCATTGACATATGGGAACTGCTTGACAATGCTGGGAATATCGCTATGGCGGAGCGAGAGGTCCATCACGTTGAACGACTCATCGAGATACTGAGAGAGGTCGGAGCCGTCTTCCTTGGTGAAACGCTGGATGCTGCTGGTAAACAGATTGTCCTCAAAGATGCCCGTGTCCTCGGCAAAGAAGCAGAACAGCAGGCGGCTGATAAAGATGTTCAGGTCGTGCAGGTCGTCGTCTGAACGGAACTCATTGTAGCTACGCAGTTCGTCGTGCAACTTCGCCAGTTTCTCTGCGGCTTTGATGTCGGCCGGACTCTCCTCTACATAATGCACCCGCTCCACATCCATCAGCGGATAGAAGAAAGCAAAATCTGAGGGAAGCCGTTCCAGTTGATTTTCATAGGTGTCTTTCTCGCGCAGGTCGTAGGCCAGTACTGTTTTGCCATCGCTCACGGCTATAATCTTTGGGGCAGCCTTGACAATTTGCGGATTGATCTTTAGGAGTTCCAGTTGTTCCGTCAATCCAAACATGCTGACGGGTTGATAACAAAAAAGTCCCTTGATGAGCAGACCATCAAAGGTTTTCAAAACGCCTTTACCTTCTTTGTATCTCTCTATATCGCGCTCACTCTTACCAAAGCACCAGAGTAGTTTATATCCTACTTCGTCTGCTTGGATACCTTTGCCAAAACTATCGCCTAAGCGTTGTTCTATCTCGCGATAACCTAATTGCAGTTTCTTTGCCAATGTGCCCCTAAGATGTCATCCGCCAGGCACCCAAAGTCGGACAGGTTTTTAGTCGTCAGCGGCTACATACAAAAAACGTGGGTGCTTAACTTCTGCCTGTTCGTCGTTCGAGGCCTACCACAGCCTATGAGGAAAACAGACAGAGTAAACACCCACGTAGGAGGATATAGTACACCCGTAAAGTGTGCATAGAGGCAACACGTACCTCCTGCACACTACGGAGAGTATATACTACGCCCCGTGGCAGTCACCCTTGCATTGTTCTTGTCCTCAGTTCGATTGTGGTAGTTTCGAAACGACCAAAAACAAAGCGTAAAGTAACGCCTTTCAATATGTAGTGCTCCACCCGGCGGCTCAACTCTTCTCATAGAGCATCCCAGCCCTACGGGCGGATAGCATCTGCAAAAATACGAAAATAATTGGTTATTTAAATATAATAAGGTAGAATTTAAAATTATTTAAATCGTTGGGGGATGTAGTAACTATTCTGCACCCTCTCACTTTCTTCAACAAAAATCTTCAAAAATCTAACACGAACCGGTTAGCGTTATGGTTATCGTTATCGTTAAAACAATGGGCCGTGTTGGGTTGTGTTACTTTGTATTCTTAACTGAAATATGTTGAAAAATAGGTTTTAACTACACTATCCGATTAAACGCGTTTGTAGTCAATAAGTTAGCTAGTGTAGTTAAACTACATTTAACTACATGCTAACTACACACTAACTACACTACGGCTAGATTTGGCATCCACGACATGCTGATTTGAATTCTCGCTAACGTCAGTTCCCGTCAGTTCCGAACTTGGGAACTGACAGTTCCGCCTATCGGAACTGACAGTTTCTCGTATCGGAACTGGCAGTTTCCAATATCGGAACTAATTCGGAACTGCCTGAAAAACAATTGATAAGAACGATAATTCGTGTGGAAAGCCCTGTTTGGCCGAGGTCCGCCGAATGGGCATGTAGTTTCGATGTAGTTAGCATGTAGTTAAATGTAGTTTAACTACACGGGTTAACTATCAGCATATCAGCGGCTTGAAATGGTTAGTGTAGTTAATACCTATTTTTGAGGAAATTTCTCAGAAAGGTATTTTTTATTGCACATGTACATCAGGGCAGACGCTCAATAGTTATTACAAATTGTATTTTGTAAAATATTATAGATGTATTTATAGATATTTCTAATTATGTATATATCTGATATACATTATATTATGTTAACTATTACTATTTGTGTGTATCAAATATTTTTATTATCTTTGTACTTTATAATCATCATTATTAAAGTACAATGGATATACTGACTTTTAGCAAGCGCGTTCCCGACTGCAGGAACGAGAAGAACAGGCTCTATGACGCCTCTGAACTGGTGTTTATTTCTGTGGTTGCCGTACTCTGCGGTTCAGAGACGTGGAATGAGATAGAGGAGTTCTGCGAATACAACTTCAAGTATTTCAAGGACCGGCTTCCTAGTCTCCGCGGAGTACCTTCGCATGACACGCTTAACCGTTTCTTCTCCGTGCTTGACCCGTCATGGTTTGAAAAGGTGTTCCGTGATTGGGTAAAAGACATCTGTGACCGGATATCAGGCGTGGTTGCCATCGACGGCAAGGCTGTCTGCAGGAATCCCTCAGACACGTCCAACAGTGTGAGGAACCGTCTGTACATGGTGAGTGCATGGTCTGAGGCCAATGGCATCTGTCTTGGGCAGGAGAAGGTCGGCGTCAAATCAAATGAGATAACGGCCATTCCCAAGCTCATCGAAGCATTGGACCTGAGGGGATGCATCGTAACGATAGATGCCATCGGCTGCCAGAAATCCATAGCCGAAGACATTGTGAAAGCAGGTGCAGATTACGTGCTGTGTGCAAAGAAGAACCAGAAGCATCTTAGGGACTTGGTTGCATTCAATGTAGACGAGAGCAAGAAGGAGATTGAGGGCTATTGCAAATGGTGTGAGCATAGTAATGACGGGCATGGCAGGCACGAATGGCGCGAGTGCGTATGCACGGATTTTGAGAAGCTGGCAAAATTCTTTCTCAAAGGATGGACAGGGGTACGCACATTAGCTAGGGTAACAACAAAAAGGCAGATTGGCGACGGTCCCGTTTCCGAAGAAACCAGGTATTACATCACATCTCTGCCTGATGATCCAGAGCAGATTCTTAAATCTGTAAGGGCACACTGGTCCATTGAGAACCAGCTGCACTGGAGGATGGACGTGGCCTTCAGGGAAGACTATACAAGAAAGACAGACAATGCCGCCATAAATTTCTCCGCATTAGGAAAAATGGCGCTGATGATGCTCAAAGCATGGGACAAGAAGGTTGGCATTGCTAGCAAGAGGAAATTTTGCAGTTGGGACGAGAATACAAGAGACAAGGTATTGGGAATCAAAAAAACATGTTAATATTATTGAGCGTCTGCCCTGACATGTACATAGAAGAGGCTATACAAAAAAAACTTATCCCCCACATGGGTGGAGGATAAGCTTTGAGGGTAGCTTTTGCTCTATTCTCACTTATTCACAAATTGCTTTCCGTTCTTGATGCAAATGCCACGATAGGCGCGCGAGACGCGCTGGCCCTGTAAGTTGTAGAGAGCGCTCTGCTGTGCTGACTGCACCGGACTCACGATTGCCGTGGCCGTGCGGATGGCATCGAGCGAAGCTTCCAGATGCAGGTCGTGGGCTCCTGCCACTTCGGTGGATGTCTCGCCCAACTGGGGAACGGTCTGGTTCATGCCGTTATAAATACGAATAAAGTCGATGAAATCGAGGTTTTTGGGCTGTCGGTTCTCATCCACGGCCCAACTGATGTCGATTGAGCATCCTTCTTCGTCGCTATTGGGAAGATTGTCGGCATAGCCATAGCGCAGGAACAACAGCACCCACTGTTTCTTGTATTTCCCCTGTTCGAAGTACCAGGCATTCTGCGGCAGACGGGTACCGCTGAAGGTCAGGTTGTCGTCGAGCCAGCCTGGATAATACTCCTGGGTGTGCTGAAACGCATCCATGCGCTTGATAACACCCGATTCGCCACGGTTGTCGGTCCAGGGAATCTCCTTCATGGGATTCCTGCGGTAGGTGATGCTGTAGGCATAATCCACCTTCCCCACACTGTCCACATCGGCCGAGCCGCTGATCTCGTACCAGGGGTCGTCGGGCACGCCGTTATGGTTCTCATCTTTCGAGACCATGATGATGCCCGGCTCGCTACTGCCGCCGAGGATATCCGGGAACATCGCGCTCTGTATGGCGTTGCCAAGAATGTAGAAGTCGCGCTGCCCGCTGATGTTGGCAATGCTGTGGTCGAAATGGAAAGTGACGTAGCCGCCATAGCCGCCCAGCGTGATCATGCTATGATCTTGGTCGGCATAGTCGCCTGCAATGGCCTCCGTACACTTGGCAGCCATCCTGGCTGCATCGTCGCCCGGCTCCCACACCGGCAGGTCGTTAACAAACTGTCCAGGAGCGGGCACATACTCGTCAACTGCCAACAGATAGGGGCTGTGGTCAGCGTCGTCGGTCATCTGCTGCGCCTGAATCGGCAAGACAGCCGCGAATGCTATAAGGCACGTCAATGCCGCAATAGCTGGTCTTTTCATGTCGTTTTCTTTAAGATATCTATCGGTTTACCATCCCCACTGACTGTAGTTGACGTCGATGCCGCCGAGCAGAAGCCAGTTGGCCAGCGTCTGCTCATACTGGCGCATCAGATAGACGGGAACCTCCACATTGTCGGGCAGCGTATTGACGGGAGCCGCCGAAGCGGGACTGTCGGAAGTGAGATAGTTGTAGACAGCCAGGACGTCGGCCAGCGTGATGCCTGAATCGTCGAGCATCTCGTAGGCATCTTCGATCGTCAGGTCCACCTTGGCCAGAGCGTCGGAGATTTTCGCGATGACTTCGAAGAAACTGGCACGCCGCGGCGCACCCAGCTGGCGCACGCTGCCCTTCGGGTCAAGACTGCCGTCGCTGAAGCCACTGTTCATGTCCTCCACAAAGCTGGGCGCGCTCTTCGCGCTCATGTTCTTCACCAGTGCACGCAGGTCGAGGCCCCACCCTTCGATATACTTGATAACCTTCATCAGGTTCATATCGTGCACCACATCGTGGAAGTAGCGGTTCTGCTCGCCCTCATAGTAGACCACGGGCCAATACTGGATGGCGGCCATGGTCTGCACAAACCATACGGCAGCAGAAATCTGATGATTCAGCTTGAACACCAGCATATTGGTCTGCAGCGACGACTTGCCGGGCACCAGACTGGGCTTGAAGTTCTTGTCCTTCATCCATGAAATCATGGCACGGCTGCTCTGTACGGGCACAAAGTTGTCGTGGCGGCTGTGCTCGATGAAATAGTTCTGCGTCGGGTCGGGTTCCCAGCCGCTGGCAATCTTGAGTTCGGACAGTTTGGCAGACAGCGCCTTGGCCTGGTCGCTGTTCAGATTCATATAGGCAGGCTGCAGCAACTGATGGAGTGAGTTGATGGAAACGTCGCTGTTCTGGGTGAGCACCGACTTGTCTTTCTTCACGACGTATTCCTTCGCGTTTGAGGCCACCGGCTCCTTGAACAGGTCGCTGTAGTTGATGCCCAGATGGTAGTTCTCGTTGACGGAGATGAGGAAGGTGGCCACGTCTTTCCAACTGTCGCACACATCCATCTTCACAAACTCTCTGTAGGCCTGCTCGCAGTCAAGCATGGCGCCGCCGCAGAAACTCTTGTCGAAGGTGATGCCCTTGTCCTTATACTCCATGTCGCGCAGCTTGGCTATGTACATTGTTTCTGTTCCGCCCTGCGAATAACCTATGTTGAACTGGAACTTGCCCAGCGGGACATTCTTGTCGGTAAGCATCTGGCGGGCAGCCACCAGTCCGTCGAGCGAGTTGCGTGCATTGGTATCGCCGCAGAGATAAGACACCTTGCGGTCGATGCTGGAGCCATAGCCGATGTAGTCGCTCGAAACGACGATATAGTTGGGCTTCAGCGGACTGGCCAGAATGCCCGACTGCACTTCGATTCCGCCTTGTGAGGGAGCCTGCGAGGGATTACCGATGGTGAAGTGGTTGTACAGGATAATGCCGTCGCAGGGCACACTGCCGTCCATCACGTCCGACGGAATCAGCACTACGCCGCTGACGGTGGCGTCCTTGCCTTCGCCGTCCTTCGAGGGATACTCATATATTATAAAGTGTACGGGGCGCGAACCCAGCGATACGCCTTCTATCTTGGCCTTCACTGTGGTGTCGGTCTCATGCAGAATCTTGTAGGTGCTCTGTGCACTTGCAGTCGTCAGCATGGCGACCACAGCAATAAGGGTGAGTGTTATCTTCTTCATTGTATGAGTGCATTAATTATTTGATGATACGTTTGCGGATGCCCTTGGCCGTCTGCTCGATGTAGATGCCACTGGCGGGCTGGCTGACGCGCTGACCGTTGATGTTGTAATACTCCGCGTTACCTTCGGCCTGCGCATCATTACTAATGGTCAGGATACCAGTAGACTTCCTGTCCGTCAGTTGGAACGTTGCAGCCACGGGGAAGTGGTCACCCAGCGCCTTGCCATTATACATGAAGCCGTCTATGTCGCGACTATACGACAGGGGTTTGAGGCTCATGCTGGCCGATGTTGGATTTATGTAGAGAATCTTGTCGAGCGACTCGCCGCCGTGCTCTTCTTCCCGGTCGTCGCGCACGCGGTTGTCCTCCTGATAGTCGGGGAACTTGCCTTTGTTCTGCAATTCCACCCACACGTCGGCTATCGTGGCCTTGCCCGAGGCGTTGATGGCATCAATGAAATCCTCCTTCGCCTTGTCGCGATAATAGAATGTGTTGAAGTCGCCCAAGACGATGACAGGGCGGTCGTCCAGTCGGTTCATGATATCGTCGCGCAACTGCTTCCGCTGGTTCTGGCGGGCGGCGCGGTCAGGGCCGGCCTTGCCTTCCTCCGTGTCGAGATTGTCCTCGGCATCCATGTGCAAGTCGTAGACCACTATCTGTTTCCCGTTTGCCAGCGTCACCTCATAGCGGCGGAAACCCTTGGTGGCCAGCAGGTCGTTGCAGTGGCTGAACTTTCCGAATCCGTCGGCCCATGCCGTGCGCTGACCGGCCGACACGTTGTGGATCTTCTTCCAGCAGGCCATCAGTCCGTCGCACTCGAAACGCTGGTTCTGCAGGTGCAGGAAGTCTATCTTATGGCCGTCGAGCCCGATGTTGCCGCTCCATGTGTCAAACCGATAGTTATCCTCCATCACGATAGACAGTTCCTCGTGATAGTTGAAATCCTCCTGCAGGAACATCAGGTCGTAGTCCTTATTCATCAAGTACTTGCCAATGCGCACCGTGCCTGGGCTGCCAGGTCCTTCGGCATTGACGTTGAACACCAGAATCTTCTGGGGCAGTCCGTCGATGTTCAGCGTGGCAATGCTGAATTGCTCCGTCTGCTGGGCCTGCCCCGAAACAGCCATGCCAAGTGCCACGACTGCCGAGAGAATGTGTTTTTTAAACATACTTATCAATACGAATTGTTTAGTTACCAGATAGTTAAATATCTGCGTGCAAAGATAATAATAAATTCGCAAAGCTGTTTCTGCAAAATGTTAAAAAGCGGGAATCCCCTGCTTTTCCCTACAACATAGACGGCACAACTCCCTAAAACGAAGTCTCCACGAAAACGGCATGGGCGGGAATGTCGCCGGTGCGGACGCTCCAGTCGAATGTTCCGTCGGCCTTGAAGTGGAAGAGTTCGCCGCTCGACACATAGTTCTTGGCATCCATCACATAGAAATCCTTGTCCACGGGATGAACCATCAGTCCGTAGGGCATACGGATGGTTGCTACCTCAGCAGAATTGCTCAACTTGTCGGCCACCTGTCGGTGGGTTCTCACGTTGATGATGCCATAGCTCAGGGTGTTGCGCTGCAACTCGTTGCTCCATTGGGTTCCTATAAAATACAGGGAGTCACCCACGATGCTCAGTTCGCTGATAGCTACGTCAAGAGAATCGCCAACAGTCATATAGCCATCGCTTGATGCTTGTAAACAAAACGTCTTGGCAGCTTTTCCCGCATAGTCGCCGCGCGAGGTCACCCACAGCTGACCATATCGGTCGGCCCGGCAGCGGTGCAGGTTGACTCCCACGTCAATCGTGCGCTCCACCTTAAAAGTCGCTAGGTCGATGACGCTTACCCTGTGGTCATAGTCGGGAGCCATATAACCGCCACTGTTCGCCACATAGAGTTTTCCGTCAACGATGGCCATCTCCTCCGGCTGATAGCCCACGTCCACCTGTCCCACAATCTGCAAACTGAGCGTATCTACCTTATACACGCGCCCCAGTTGAAGGTCGTCGCTCATCACCGGTCCGGCAAAACTGCTCACGTAGGCAAATCCCTTATGGAATGCCAGATAGCGGCAGTTGGGGATATCAACCTGTCCGATGCGTCGGGCATCACGGGCGGTAGCCACCTCCACCTTGTTCGAACAGTTGATGACCATCCACAATCGCGACCCGTATATCTTAATATCGTTACCCACATCGCCCAACTCCTTTACCGTCGTCGGATTCTGGGCAGAATAGATATTGCGGTGATATTGTGCGGTGGTCAGGTCCAGAAAGTCGAGTGTGCACTTGTTGCTTCCCATATTTCCCTCGCAAAGCACATACATTCCAGTAGTGCTACCCGAGGTAACAGCCTCAGCCCCCGTCTCGTATGTCGTTGCATAGATAATCGGGTCGTCGGTGCGGCAGGAGAGAAGACCCCCTCCCACTCCCCCTATAAGGGGGAGAGTTATTAGTCTCAGCATATGGAGACCCACCCCTGCCCTCCCTATGAGGGAGGGGGCAAATACTTTTCGCGCGTATCGTAGAAACTTATCACTCATCACTTTTATTTATCATTTAACACTAATCACCCCCTCCCTATAGGGAGGGCGGGGGGTGGGTCTTCTTCTTTTTTATTTATATATCCCACTCCACCGTCACTCCATAGTTCCGCTTCGGCATCGGGTAGTTCAGGATGACGTCGTAGTCTTGCGAAAACAGGTTGTTCACTTCGACGAGCACCTTCAGCCGGTTGCGCCCTATCTGGAACTGGCGACTCAGCGACAGGTCGCTGGTGTACCACGGCTGCATGTAGTTATACACGATGTTCTCCTGCTGGTTGTAGCGCTCGCCGGCATACAGGAAGCTGTAGTTCAGGTCCCAGTCGCGATAGCTGATACCCAGAATGGCCGAGCCGCTATGCCAGGGGATATAGGGAATCTGGTCGCGATAGTAGGAGGTGGAAGGGTCGGTCACGTCGCGCGCATCCTGATAGGTGTATTGCACGCGCCCCGACAGCTGCAGTCCGTTCACCGGCTCAATGGCCAGTTCGCCCTCCACGTCGATGCCCTTGATGTGAACCTTGCCCAGATTGAGCATTGTCCAACGGAACTGCTGTCCCTTGGGATAGGCCACAATCTTATCGTGCACGGTGTTATAGTAGGCATCCGTCTGCCAGCGCACATGGCGCAGCAGTCCGTCGGTCCAATCTTTTTCCACCACGAAGCCTACGTTGTATTGCAAGGCCGACTCGGGCTGCAGCGAGGCATTGCCCAGATCGGTATAGTAGAGGTCGTTGAACGTAGGCATGCGATAGCTCTTCTTGGCAAAGGCGCGGAGCGAGAGCAGTTTGCTCCTCAGCGGATAGGCATTCACGAAGACGGCTGGCGTCAGCGCCCGTTGCGAGGTATGCACCGTTGCCGTGCGCTCGTGACGGGTGTCACCGATGAACTGTGCCATCAGCGAGCCCTGGATGTTGAACCACGGATGGTTGTAGGCCGTGGCCACCGAGGCATAATGTCCCACGCGGTGCGGACTGACAAACGCCCGCATATCGGCATCCAGTTTGTTCCACTTCAGGTCGTAGGCCAGCGATGCACTCCAGCAGGGCAGTATCTCATAGACGTTAGAACTCGACACGAAGAATTCCTGCTGGCGGTAGGTGTTGTCCACGCGCAGCGTTGTCGTGTCGCGGTTCACGTAGTGGGTGTTATAGTAAGCATATTTTGCCAGCAGCCGCGTACTGAAACGCTGTCCCACGCTCTTGTTCAGATAGGCCTGCAGGAACGTGTTGTGGTCGTCCTGACGCTCGCCGCGCCGCCACACATTGTTCACGATGGCACCGGGGATGCCACGCTCAGAATGATACGTGTAGGCCTTCAGGTTCCAGCCGCCGTCGTCAATCAGTCCATACACATTGGCCTCGGCGCGCATCGCCCACACGTCGCCGTTATGCCGTGTGGCCGTGGTATCGTATGCCACGGTGCCGTCCTGGTTCAGGCGTCGGTAGCGGAAATCGTATTTACCGCTCGACGAGATAAACTCCGCATTCACCGACGAACTCACCATTCGCGACAGCCGCTGCTCCCAGAGCGTGGAAAGACGGAAATGGTCGCTCGAGGCGTATTTCGTCTTTACCTTCAGGTTCCAGTCGCGCCCCTCGGTAAACTTCGGCCGGCGTGTCTTGATATACACCGAACCGGCATTGCCGAACTCCGAAGCCGGCTGGAAGATGGCACTCTTCTGTCCGTTGTAGAGCGTTATCTCATCCACATTGTCCATCGAGAACTGCCCCAGGTCCACCTGTCCGTTCTGCGCATTACCCAGCTGGATGCCATCGTAGAAGATGCCCACATGGTTGCTGCCCATCGAGCGGATGTTCACCGTCTTGATGCCCCCCACTCCGCCATAGTCCTTCAGCTGCAGACCGGCAAAATAGCGCAGGGCGTCGGCAATGTTATGCGCATTCAGGCGTTCCAGTTCCTTCCCTTTCATGGTGTGCGAGGGAATCACCTCGCGGTAAGTAAGGTTCTGGGTAATAACCACCTCGCCGACATGCTGGATGCTGTCGAATGCCGTCTTGCGGCCAGACTTCGGCTGTGCTGCCGCAAAGACTACCACAAAGCACATCAGTGCAGAAATGGCAATGCCTCTCATCATACTTAGTGTCAGCAAGCGCCTATCCTCGAAGCGCATGGTGAATAAAAGCCGACGGCAGGTCTTCTGACTTACTCCCCTCTGAAGGCGCCTTCCCGTCGGACGGACAGTGGCATCCTTGCCTTCACACAATGGGGACTTACAGCTGCGGGACAGTCTGGGATTCTCACCCAATTCCCTTTTCATCGCAGTATGCGAACCAATCAGCGCTGCAAAGATACGAAGAAACGAGCGAAGTGCATAACTTTTTATTGAAAAAAGTTGTTACAGAGTCATCAAACCCCCTCCAACCTCCCCGAGGGGAGGCTATTAAACTCCCAACCCTATAGGGAGGGGCTAACATCTCTATCTGCTCCCCTCCCATCGTAGGGGAGGGGCAGGGGTGGGGTCAGTATTCAGGATGGCTGTACATGGTCGGGCTTCGCCCTCGAAATTAAATTTAAAATTCATCATGTAAAGGGAGTACCCTTTTAGGGCAGAATTGAAAATCGGCGGCCGTTGGTTCTCGCCGAGGCGACTTCAGAATAATTATAAATATAATTTTAAAAATAATTTCGAGCGAAGCGACCATACAGACCCCACCCCTAACCCCTCCCCTTGAGGGGCGGGGAGTACAAAAGCCTCCCCTCGGGGAAAGGCTACGGGTAGGCGAGCTTGCTCGGGAATGGCTTTGGAGGGGGTCTAAAAAATGGAGGCACCCCGCTGTTGGGATGCCTCCACTTTTTTATGAATCAGAATCTTGCGATTCCTGATCAGGAGATTACTTGCGGATAATCTTCTTGCCGTTCTTGATAACGATGCCCTTGGCATGGCTGCTGACACGCTGGCCGCCCATGTTGTAGACAGGAGCGTCGTCGGTTTCATTGGCCTCAATGCCGCGGATGCCTGTTGCGGTCTCCATGGCCTCGAGCAGGCCGTTCAGGGCGTCGAACAGATCCTCAGAGCTGTCGCCCTCGAGCGCCTCGTTGGCCTTGTCGAGTGCATTCTGAACTGCTGGGTCGCTGGCCATTGCCTGTGCCTCAGGAATCAGCTCGTTGATGGCCTTGCGCAGGTAAGCCTTCTGGGCCTTGTCAATCTCGTCGGCATAGTTCTTGATGTGCTTCGGCTGGTTGCTGTAGTCCTCGCGTACCACATCCTGCGTGTCGTACAGGCGCTGTATCTCGGCGGCAAGCTCGTCGGCGGGATCGGCACCGGCCAGGATGTCCTCACTCTCTGCCAGCTCGTAATCCATCAGAGCGGTTGTGTAGTCAATCTCGGCCTGCTTCAGTTCCTCGAGCATCTTGTCAAGCTTCTTCTGGCTTGTGCCGCCCTCGGCCTTCTCTTCGGCATCACGGATGGCGTCTACAAGAGCCTTGCCCTCAGTCTCGGGACTCTCCTCGTTGTTCTCGTCGTAGTAGTTCATCGAGTACTTCAAGAGTTTCTTGGCCTCCTTAATCTCGGCCAGCAGGTTGGCGGCGTCGCCCGGGGTGCCTACATACTCTACGAGCCAGCGCGGGTCGCCGGTCTCAAGCTCAGCCTGCTCGGTGCTCTCACCCACGGTGAAGTCGCCGTTGGCGGCATCTGCAAACTCGGGATCAGAGGTCAGGCTGTTCTTCACGATGTCCTCGCCAGCCTTCTGTCCGGCCTTCGTAGTCTCGGCCTCGCTGCCGTCGGCACCGTTTGCGAAGAAGGTGTTACCCTCGACATCCCATACGGGGTTGGGGCTGGTCTGGCCGTTGTTGAAGCCTACTACCACCTGGTTCGCCTTACCGCAGTCTACGAAGATGTTGTTCTTGATCGTATAGACGTTCTGGGCAGTGCCGTTCTGCAGGATCACGGGGACTCTGTGTTCACATGTCCAGACACCACATGGCAGATGCCAGTGCCGCTTTTCTCTCGCTTTCGTCGGGGCATAGAATGCTTGTTTACGTTATATAGCGCAAAGATACTCATTGTTCTTGTTACCACCAAATATTTTTCATGAAAATGAGTCAAAGAGTCCCCGCTCACCACTTCTGAGGGTGT
Organism: Prevotella sp.; assembly: GCA_017428925.1. Lineage (GTDB taxonomy): Bacteria > Bacteroidota > Bacteroidia > Bacteroidales > Bacteroidaceae > Prevotella. Next base: position 56,489 of record JAFRPY010000034.1, read on the forward strand.
GGGAAACTCCAGTTATTGTAAGAAAACCTTTTTGTTTCCTTGAATGTATATACCTTTTAGCAGATTCTGGAAACTTTTCATCCCTGTGTTAACACCATCCAAAGTATAGATATTGTTCGTATTGCTGTCTTTCTCGATTTTATCTACAGAAGATGGCATGCCTCCACCTGTAGGATATTCATCAATTGGTGTGATCTGCTTGAACCAGCACCAAGGCGTAATGGACTTATACTGTTCAATCATATTTGAATCTACACTAAGATTACAGTCAATAAAGTTATTTTCATCTATAGAAAAAACATTTTCTGGACATGATAATAAAAAGTTGCCCAGATACAGACTAAAGGATTCCAATCCTGTACAACCTGCAAACGCTTTTTCTTCGATTATAGGTGTAGCAAAATTATCTGGAATGAATCTATACTTTTTCAAAGACTTACAGTTCTCAAATGCAGAAGCATGGATTTCGTAAACAGAGTAATTTTCTGGATTACATCCACTCAAAGAGACACAATCCTTGAAAGCCTCTTTACCTATAATATATTGGCGTTCCAGATAAACGACAGCCAGCTCCTTACAGTTTTGAAAGGCATGATCTCCGATTTTGTAAACTTTGTATGTCTTTCCTTCATGTTCAACTGTTTCCGGCACTATGATGGCACCCTTATAATCTGAATTGCAATTATTGTAGAGAATTTCATCTCCTTGCTGTTCGCACTCAGAATATGTCACTTCACATAGAGGAAGATCATCCATGCTTCCTTCAATCACATTGAAGTACAATTTGTATTCTCTCTGTTCCCCAGCATTAACTGTCGTAAAGAAGTCATAGGCTAAAGCTTCTTGGCGATTTACAAGCATCGCAACCAAGAAAAGAGAAATAATAATACACTTTTTCATAATATAGTATTTTAAAAGAATTTAACATTAAAGGCCTTGCCATTCTGGCACGTCTTGTTGATGCATTGCAATGTAGTTCGCTTGAGCGAGACATACATTGAGCGAACAAAGACAAATAAGAATAATTAAAGTTCTTTTCATAAATATGATTATTGGTTCTTTGCAAATTTAGTAAAAACAAACAAACTGACAAAGAATTCTATTTTGCAAAAACTTTGCAAATTCTAAAGGTCTGAAAAACAGGGTGTTAAATAAGGCTTAAAGAGATGAAATGAATTTGTCCCATTCTTTTGATCCTCCTTTTTTCCCAAAGACTTTCTCGTAGGAACGGCTTCTTATTGTGGATACAGCAGCCGCTGATTTGTTTAGTAGGTGTGCAATTGTGGTGGGTTCAAAGCCTGCTTTTATCAATAGCGACACACGATACTCTTGTTCTTTCAGCTGGCATAAATTGATTAGTTTTTCCCGAAAACCGGGATATTCCCTGTTGATTAAATTGTCCAAATCTTTCCAGTTGTTTGTCTGAACTTTCACATGGTTGTTGATAATCGCGACAAATTTACTATAGGTCAGTGAATTTTGGACGGCCAGTTCTGCCGCATTATGTTCTATCAATCCAATTTTTGCTATTTCGTTTGAAGAGAGTATTCGTTCCTTTTCACGCTGTAGGTTGCTGGAAAAGCCGTTCAATAAAATGGGTTTCTTTTGGATGCTAACATCTTTATATCGAACGTTAGATACTTTCTGAAGATACTCGTTGCTTGAAACCTCCTTATATTTCCGGATAGTTTTGCATGAAGTTAAAACAAGTATACAAAGGAATAACAAAACAATTAATTTATTCATATCTGTACTTATAAATCAATATAATAACGGTTAAGTAGAAAGAAAATTATACTGGTTTTTGATTATTAATAATTCCATAAACTGATGGGATTACGAAAGCCGCTATACATGTATAGGTGATTATTTATTCTATAATCTGTAAAATCTGGCGTTGGCACTATCGTATGGTGAACTAGATTTTGTGTTAAGGCCTGTACTATTTTCCCACTATAACCAATACGACATATTTGAATCATGGGGTCGGTTCTCCTGATCATATTCAGGAGTTCGACATCTTTATACTTTATTACTTGCTTCATTCGGATTTTGCATTAATTTGAAAAATGATTACTAGAATCGACCCCACGACCCGAATAAAAAACCATGATCAGTCCCCGTGATCAGAACTGATTCTTAAATGTTACTATTATTGTGTCTTTTATAACCTGTTCACCTTCATATAAAATATAATGGGAAGGAAGAAAATATAAAAACACAGAATCTATATCAACTGAAGACCGACTTACCATTTCAACGCTTTGAGATAGGTATCTACTGGATTTTCCAAACAAAGTATAAAATTTGTGGCTTGTAACAGGTATACCAACAATTTTACTTGGGTAGATCTCAATCTCAGGTGAGGAGGCTACGATTTTCAAACTGTCGGGGAAGACCGTAAACTTCTTTCCTTCCAATGTGGTGCTTATTCTTATTCGGTAATTAGCAGGTGAGATTCTGTCCCAACAGCACTCTATTGTAGCAGAACTCTTACCCTTATGAAACTGTTTACAGATGTTCCCGTCAAGCAGCATCCAATTCATCTTGAAAACATCGAAACTACATAGAAGCAAGACCATAACGGCTGCAAATAATATCACTTTCTTAATGTATGTCGTTTCCATTTTGTATAAATTTATAATCCTAACGCGCATTACCACCATTTATTGTTGGGCAAATCAAAGAATCATGGTGTCGGTTCTAATGATCATTTTGCAACTTCTGAATTACTCCAACTGAAACGCGGGAAATCAAAGTGGGGACAGGCTTTGATTGAATACGAGGAATTCATATCAAACAACCTGTCCCCACGATTGTGTTCAGAAATTACTTCAGGATGTACTTCTTTCCGTTCTTGACGACAATACCCTTGACGGTCTTGCCATTCACGCGCTGGCCTGCAAGATTGTAGACAGGAGTATCAGCGGTGCTTTCGTTAACGGCAACGCCATTGATGGCAGAAGGAATGTTTCCTTCGGGCTGCTGCTCGATGCCGTTGGCACCAAAGTCGTCGAGGCAGAAGTAGCCGGGCGTGTTCATACCCCAGGTGCCCTTGTCGCTGCTGTCCAGAATGAACTTCACAGACTTTACCTTGCCCAGATCGATGAGGTCGACAAAGCGCCAGTCGTTGACGATGTAGTGCTTGCTGCTGTCTTCATCGCGGAAGTCGGCCAGATAGAATTCCTTGGTGCCCGTCGGGTTATCATCGGCGTCATAGCCTGTGATGGTCAGCTTGAACCAGTCGCCCTGGGCGAACTTCTTGGCGTAGGCATCGCCGTTGAGCATCGAGGTGTAGGCGTATGAACTGTTGGTGATATAGAATCCGGGAATCACTGTACCCTCGTCGTTGTCCATGTAGGTAATCGCACCACCCTGTGGGAAGGCTACGCCGAACGTGGCTGACTCACGACCGCCGCCTGTAACGGCATGGAACTGGTCGGCCAGGCTTTCGTAGCTGCTCGACGTCTGGTTGCTATAGGCGAAGTTGCCCCAGTAGCCACCCCAGTCGGGACTGTAATAGTTGTCGAACTGGAAGGATCCGCTCTGGAAGGTGTTATAGCAAAGGCCGATCTCATCTTCGTCGCGCTCTTCTTCGTAAATACCCTGCCAGAAGCTCTCGGCGTCGAGTGTCAGGTCTTCGAAGGTGGCAACGTTGCCATCGAGAGGTGTGATAGCCAGTATCGCTTTGTCGACAGCGCTCTGCAGGTTGGTCAAAGCATCGAACAGGTCTTCGGAACTGTCGCCTTCGAGGGCCTTGTTGGCAGCGGCGATGGCTTTGCTGACTTCCGGGTTGTCGGCAAAGGCCTGTGCCTTGGGCAACAGCTCGTTGAGGGCGTTGCGGAGGTAGGCTTTCTGGGCCTTGTCGAGTTCGTCGGCATAGTTCTTGATGTTCTTAGGCTTGTTCCAGTAGTCAGCGCGGACAATATCCTGGGTGTCATACAGGCGCTGGAGCTCAGCGGCAAGTTCGTCCTCGGGATCGGCAACGGCAAGAATTTCTTGCGACTCGTCGAGTTCGTACTCCATCAGTGCGTCGGCATAGTCGATTTCGGCCTGCTTCAGGGATTCGAGCGTCTTGTCGAGTTTCTTCTGGCTGCTGCCGCTGCTGACCTGTTCCTCTGCATCGCGGATGGCGTCGACGAGGGCCTTGGCTTCTGTCTCAGGAGATTCGGCGTTGTGCTCGTCGTAGTAGCTCATCGAGTACTTCAACAACTTCTTGGCCTCTTCGATCTCGGCCAAAAGTGCGGTGGCATCGCCTTCACCGGCTGCGTATGGAACGAGCCAGCGCGGGTCGCCGGTCTTAAGTTCGGCCTGATCGGTGGCTGCGCCGATGGTGAAGTCACCATTGGCAGCATCGGTGAACTCGGGATCAGAGGTCAGGCTGTTCTTCACGATGTCCTCGCCGTCCTTCTTGCCGGCCTTCGAGGTCTCAGCCTCACTGACGTCTGCACCGCTCCAGAAGAAGGTGTTGCCGTCGACATCCCATACAGGTGTTGCACTGTTCTGCCCCTTGTTGAAGCCAACAACCACCTGGGCTGACTTGCCGCAATCAACGAAGATGTTGTTCTTTATCGTATAGATGTTCTGCGCTGTTCCGTTCTGCTTCAGGTCGTTGAAGTTCTTGCCGTTGGCAATGTTCACAATCGTAGAGTTCTGGAAATCGAACTCCTGCAGCCAATCGCCGTTGATGTTCTTCGGGCGGCTGCCGTACTGGGCGAAGAAGCCCGTGTTCTTGCCGGCCGACCAGATGGTGGAGTTCTTCACGATTACCTTGCCGGCATAGCCCTTGCCGTTGAAGTCGAGGACGTTCTTGCCAGCGGCGGGCATCTCTACCACGCTGTTCTCGATGGTGACGGTCTCAACCAGTGACTTCTGGGCATCCTTGACCAAGGCATCCTTCAGACCATTGATGGTGACGTCCTTAATGGTGACGTTATCAACCAGGAAGTGGTCGCTGGGCGTTCCGTCGCTCTTCAGTGCGAAGGTGGTGCCGCCGTTGAGGGTGATTAGCGGAGTGCTC
>JAFRPY010000079.1 GCA_017428925.1 Prevotella sp.
CCTCGCTTGATTCTATAGCCCACGACCTCGCCATTACTATCCTTTTTGAGTTCGGCAGAATAGCCACGTTCCTTTATCTTCTGGAGAAATACATTCCAGTCGAACCGATTCATATTTCTCAGAATATCATAGAGGGCATCTTTAATCTCAGCCTTGTGTTCCGCGCTGATCTCCTGCGACTGCTTCCAGCCCAAACTCTGGTTGATACTGTTTGCGGCCATTGTTGCCTTCAATCCTATAAGATTGGTGTCATTGATCCTTCCGTCGATGGTAAAGCGCGACACCATGAAGTGCAGATGAGGGATTCCACTCTTTGCATCGTGGTGCAGCATGGCAATCCATTTGCTATGCGCCAAGTCCATCCGTTTCGACGACACTTTTCCATTCTTATCCCTAAACTCAATCTTATCCATTTCTTCAATGAATCGATGTGCAAACCACTTCCATTGCTCCAGCGTCCAGCCCTTCGACTCATCCTTAGTGGGCGACACCTCCATTGCTATCAGATTTCTGCTCACGGCTTTGCCTTTGGCAATATAGTTCTCCCCGGCATACTTGAACTGCAACCAGATGTTGTCCAGATCATCATCCGTCACGGCAGCGGTCATATCCCCCGCCATATTTTCACAGCAGACGAACTCTGCATCCCTTTTCAGTGTGGCATACGTTGTATAGGCGCTGCCGTGCGCCACGGCTCTTGCTCTTGCTATCATCGCTTACCCCCTTTCAATCCTTTTGTCGAGAAACTCAATCATCGGGAACAGTCTCTTCCACCACTGCTGAATCACGGGCATCGACCTGAGAAACTCCTTCCGTTCCTCACTCCCCATTTTGAGCCCCTTGATGTTGTTGATGAAGTTCACTATATCCTTACGGGCAGCAAACAACTCGTCCCGGAACAATGTGTCAGGCACGCTTGGTTTGTAGTTCATCAGAACCTTCCGGCAATACTCACTAAAGTTCATCCGGCATTTCCTTGCATTGTTCGCAATGTACTTCTCTTCCTCGTCCGACAGTCTCAAAGCCCTCGGTTTCCTAACCGTCGAATTCTCCATTTCTGACTTGCGCGGTCTTCCCCTGCGCCTCATAATTCTCTTTTCGTTGGTGCTATCCTGCATAATTAAATACGATTAATGTTCAACATAAGAGGTGCGAGCCTGCGAGTACTCAGCCATCAACACTTGTCGCCAAGTGTTCAAGAGTTTTTCGTATCACGAAAAAACCTCTTGCTAACTTACGTCACATTTCGGAACCTCCGACACCGCAAAGTTAGAGGTAATAATCAATACTGCCAAGAAACAAACAAACTATTTCTTGGCAGAGATAAACTTTATTTTTCGGAATTTTCAGCGGCTTTTAAACCGATTAAATTGGGTTAACCAATCTCTTCGGGTAACAAAAACCTTGAGTGCTCTTTTGGCCAATCATATATTTTACCTCGCAAAACTAGGTAAGACCGCATGATTTGATACCGAAAATGTAAAAAACTCATAATAGACTTGCTCTTTTGACTCATATTAATGGAAAAATCATTATCTTTGCACACAGATGAAGGATAGCGATAGGCCTCATATCGTCATTGCCAGTACGTTGGCGGGCATCGGCAAGCAGAATTTGGCCGATTATCTGTGCCATGCCTATTGTCATGAGGGAAGTTGCGAGTTCACGTATAATAATAATGTATATACGCTGTCAGCGGGCGAATGCCTGATAGTGAGAAGGGGTGATTTGGTGTCGGAGGTTCTTGAGAGTGTGGATTTCCGTGTAGATGTCATCTATGTCACGCCTGAGTTCATTGAGATCAGTACGCCGCAGTCTAACTATGGCATGAAAGGATCTCTGGCACTATTCAACAATCCTATTATGCACCTGACAGAGGCGCAACAGAAGGTGTGCGCCCTTGACTTTGACTACATCAAGCGGCGCTGGGCTTTGGCCGACACGCATCATTTCCACCGCGATGCCATGATTAATGCCGTGCAGTGCATGATTATCGATTTCTTTGACTTTCACGCCGAACAGTATGGGAACGAAAAGATTTCCTCGCAGTATGCCGACCTGATGGAGCGTTTCTTGGCTTTGTTAGAGCGTGGCGACTTTCGGCGAAACCGTGAGATAGCCTATTATGCCGACAAACTCTTTGTTACATCGAAATATCTCTCCGAAGTGTGCAAGAAGGTGAGCGGTTTTCCTGCTAACTACTGGATTAACCGCTTCACGGTGCTTGACATCAGCCGTCAGTTACGAGACAAGAAGCGCTCATTTACCGAATTGACCGACCTATATGGCTTCTCCTCGCCCAGTTACTTCAGCCGCTATGTTCAGAAGTATCTCGGTGCTTCGCCTACAGACTTTAGGGAATAGAATTGTTTTCGGAAAAAAGTGAAAGAATCCCCGTAATTATTGTCAAAATAGTTGCGGGGATTCTTCGTACCTTTGCACCGTCGAATATTAAAACGTATAACAATATGAAGAAAATGATGATTTTCGCAGTGCTGCTTATCGTAAGCATGACGGCATTTGCACAGGTGAGTAAAGAAGAACAGGAGCTTATTGACCTCTCAAACCAGAAATGGACGTGGATGGCAGAGAAAAATGCCGACCGCCTCAGTGAGTTATTCCTTGAGAATGCGCAGTTCG
>JAFRPY010000035.1 GCA_017428925.1 Prevotella sp.
ATATACCTATATAGTTATATATTTCTTCTTCCACCCCCAAAAGCTAAAAGATAAGAAATTAAGAATATAAGAAACTAAGAAGCTCATCCTATACCCACCTCTGATTGTTAATAAACCATAACAATTCGCGTGTGCTTTTACACTTTATCGGCTTCCGTGCGTCAAAACAGCAAATCGATTTACTATAATTATTACTAACTTTCTATCATGAAACAACTGTTTGTAATCGTGGCAGCTTTCATGGCTGCTACAGCAAGTGCTCAGGTGGCGGAAGACTTCAAGCCGGCTACCACCAATCAAGAGGGACACGAGTATCCCATGGTCAATTCACAGCGCATGGTGCGCGCCCAAATCTCGGCTCCCGAGGCCAACAGCGTTAAACTCGACATCGGCGGCGTGAAGTATGATTTGGTGAAAAACGCTGAGGGTGTATGGACCGGCGAGTCTGCTCCGCAGGACGAAGGCTTCCACTACTATCAGCTGAACATCGATGGCGCTTCGGTGCCTGATCCAGGCAGCATGTACTACTATGGAGCCAGCCGCTGGGGTAGCGGTATCGACATTCCCGCAGCCGACGAGGATTTCTACACGGTGAAGAACGTGCCGCAGGGCTCTGTGAACGAGGTGTACTATTATTCGACGGTCACCGAGAAGATGCGCCACTGCTACGTCTATCTGCCCGCTGCCTATCGCGAGAATCCCACAAAAAGTTTCCCCGTGCTCTACCTTCAGCATGGTATGGGCGAGAACGAGACCGGATGGTCGGCACAGGGTAAGACGGGCATCATCATGGACAACCTGATTGCTGCTGGCAAGGCCGTGCCTTTCATCATCGTGATGGACAATGGTCTGAACGCCATCCCCGCTCATCCCGACACCACTCAGCAGATGCAGTTCCCCTTCCCAGGCATGAGTCAGCGCCCGAATGGTCCACGTCCACAGGGCATGGGTCAGCGTCCCGGTGGTCCCGGTCAGGGTGGCCCACGTCCCGGTGGTCCACGTCGTGGCTTTGGCGGTTTCAACGGATTCCAGGAAGTGCTGCTGAAGGACATCATCCCGATGGTTGAGAAGAACTACCGTGTGATTGCCGACACAGAGCACCGCGCTCTGGCAGGCCTCTCGATGGGCGGCATGCAAACGCACATGATTACGCTGGCCAACCCCACAAAGTTTGCCTATGTGGGCATGTTCAGCGGCGGCACATTCAGCGCTGATGAACTGAAGGACGCAGCTGATTTTAAGAAGACGAACAAGGTGCTCTTCATGAGTACGGGCAGCAAGGAGAGAGGCATGGCCGAGGGTGATAACAGCGTGACCAAGGCCGCTGAGCGCCTGAAGGCTCTGGGCATCAACGCTCATTCGTACATTTCGCCCGAGACCGCTCACGAGTGGCAGACTTGGCGCCGCAGCCTGTATCAGTTTGCACAGCTACTTTTCAAATAAAAAGTAGACCACAACCCTACAGACCTTCCAGACCCACCCCCGCCCTCCCTATAGGGAGGGCGGGGATAGCTTTAAAAACATAGTACTCCCTGCCATTTAGGTGGGGAGTATTATTATGTATTAAAGGATAGGATGTAGAGGCTAGTTAGAATCTACTCCCCGCCCTATAGGGAGGGGCAGGGGGAGGGTCTGAAGGGTCTGAGGTTCTGTTTGGAGATGGTTATTTCTCTAAGTTGGCGTAGCCAACAAGTCGATCAGTACGCTCGCCAATGCCACGATAATAGACAAGGGCCTGATAGGAATTCTGTGTCTGATAGAAATTGCCTTCGGAGGACAGGGGAGTGAGGGCGCCGGCGGCATCCATCAGCAGGTATTGGTAGTTGTAGTAGCCTTGCTTGAGCGGGACGACGGCCTCGTAGAGCTGTCGCTCGTAGTCGTACTCCATCTTGTAGAGCGGCAGGAAGCGGTCGCAGGTCCATACGCCGTTCAGGTAGATGTCGCCGGAAGCGGGCTGCGGGCACTTCAGCTGGAAGTGGACGAGGGCGTAGTCGCAGGTGTTGTCGATTTCGATGTTGTCGCTGTTGCGGATGAGGAAAGCGCCGTCGGCATCTTCGTCGTAGATATAGTTCAGGCGAGGCTCGCTGAGGAAGGGATAGACGTGGTAGGAGCTGCCGTCCCATGAGATGTTGTCGATGCCCATTGTGGGGTGGGAGAGGTCGAGCATCTCGAACTTGCGGTACTCGTTGCCGGCGCTGAAGATGTAGTCGCGGCAATGGTGCCAGCGAAGGCCGTCGCTCATGGTGAACTGCGGGCGGGCATTGATGCGGGCATTGTCCCAACGCTGGTTTTGCATCACGACGGTCTTGATTTGTTCGGTGGGATTGGTGACGGTGAGTGAGCCGTAGGACACTTCCATCTGGATTTGCTGATGGCGGCTGTTGATGTCGATGTCAGTATTGGTAGTGGAGGTGATGCTGACGCCCATGAGCGGCTCAACGATCATGAAGCAGGCGGTGAGCACGGGCTGCTCGTCGTTGTTCTCGTCGATGACTGTGAGCCGGTAGTTGCCGCTCATCTTCAGGCTGCAATGCTCGTTGGGTATCTGTAACTGGTAGTGGGTGTATAGCTGTATGGTGTTGATGGACTCGACGTAGTCGTCGATGGTGTTGCCCTCGGCAAATCCCTGCAGGTACTCGCTGGTGAAGATGTCTTCTGAGGGCGTCCAGTCGGCCTCGCAATGTTCGATGCGGTAGGTGTAGCGAGTGTATTCGTGGGTGAGGTCGTCGAAGGCAATGGTAATTGTACCGCCGAGGTTGGTGATGGGCATCGACATCCAGCGGTCGTCGGCCGTCACCTGCAGGGAGGCAATCCTGGGACTCAGGATTTCGTGGCGCTGCGCCTGGCCGTGGGCGATGGCGAAGACGATGGCGAGTAGGGTGAGCAGCCTTTTCATGGGCGTGTTGTCACTTTTTCATCAACTCGTTGAAAAAGTCGTCGAGTTCCTTGTCGAGGCCTTCCATAAGGTCGCCGCTGACGATGATGGTGTCGTCGTCGGCAAGGTAGAGTTCGCCCATGTGCTCGCGGTCGTCGTTCTCAAGCACGAGGCTGTAAGGCTTGAGGATGCCGAAATCGTCGATAATCTTGTGGTGGCGCTTGAACTGGTTGCGCAGGATAAGCAACACCTGGTCGTAGAAGTCTTCGTCCTTGTTGTCTATCCACTGTTCAACGACACACCGCGTGATTTCGGCCTCGTCGTCGTCGAATGCCAGCATCTCGCCGCTGTCCTGGAAAACGCGGATGTGAATGTCGGTGAGCATCGACGCTTCGTCGCTCTTGGGGAATTTCTGGGCTATTTTCTTGACGAAACGCTCAATCTGCTGTTGTGTTTGTTCGGTTGCTTTCATGCTTGTAAATTTTTGTGCAAATATAGACTAATTCCGCTGAACCTCCAAATAAATCACAGGTTTTTTGCTTCTTTGCAAACGTTAACGTAAAACAAAAGTTAACAAGAATGGAATTTCTTTGAATTTTTATTTGCAGTTATAAATATTAATTGTATCTTTGCAATTGCAAACTCTGCTTTGCAAAAAGCATACGGAGTGAGCGATATACAATCACATGAGCAACAAGATATCGCATAGCGGCATTGTAGATTCCATCGAGGACGACTGCCTGCATGTTCGTATACTACAGGCTTCGGCCTGTGCCAGCTGCAAGGCTGCGGGACATTGTAACGCAGCTGAACAAAAGGAGAAGATTGTAGACGTCTATGGCATTGCTGATGCGAAGACCTACAAGGTGGGTCAGCCGGTGAATGTTGTGGCAACGACGGGTACGGGCATGAAGGCCGTGATGCTGGCTTTCGTCATTCCGTTTGTGATTCTCATAGCGGTGCTCTTTGCCGGAAGCCTGCTGACCGACGACGAGGCGCTGCTGGCGATGGTGAGCATAGTCTGCCTGGTTCCCTATTACCTTATATTATATTGGTGTCGCGACAAGTTGCAACAGAAGTTTACCTTCTACGTAGAATGAAATTTTCAAACAACTAAAACAAATAAAAAAACATTATGAGCTTTATTTTATCAGCAGTGATCGTGCTTGGATGTATCGCGCTCGTGGCAGCGGTGATACTCTACGTATGTAGCAAGAAGTTCGCTGTAAAGGAAGATCCCCGAATTGCTCAGGTGACGGAGGTACTGCCGGGTGCCAACTGCGGCGGCTGCGGATTCCCGGGCTGTTCTGGTATGGCCGACGCATTGGTTAAAGGAGCCGATGCAGGGTCGCTCGAGGGACTCAACTGTCCGGTGGGCGGTGCTGAAGTGATGGGCAAGGTGGCCGATCTTCTGGGTATGGCTATCGCGAACAGCGACCCGATGGTGGCCGTGGTTCGCTGTAACGGTACCTGCGAGATGCGTCCGCGCATTGCTTGCTACGACGGACTGAAAAACTGTACGGCGATGAATGCCTGCGGTGCCGGGGAGACGGGTTGCGGATTCGGATGCCTGGGGTGTGGCGACTGTGTGGAAGCCTGTCAGTTTGATGCCATCCACATCAACGACGAGACGGGGCTGCCCGAGGTTGACGACGAGAAATGTACGGCCTGCGGTGCCTGTACGAAGGCTTGTCCGCGCCACATCATCGAACTGCGGAAGAAAGGTCCGAAGAATCGCCGCGTCTACGTCAGCTGCGTGAACAAGGACAAGGGTGCCGCCGCCATGAAGGCATGCAAGTCAGCTTGTATCGGATGCGGCAAGTGCCAGAAGGAGTGCAAGTTTGAAGCCATCACCGTAGAGAACAACCTGTGCTACATTGACTTTACAAAGTGCCGGCTGTGTAAGAAATGTGTGGAAGCGTGCCCGACGAAGGCCATCCATGCCGTTAACTTCCCGGCCCCGAAACCGAAGCCTGTAGTCGTAGAAGAAACCCTTAAAGAAGGAAAGGAGGCCCAAGCATGAAACTGAGAACATTCCGCATTGGTGGCGTTCATCCAGACGAGAACAAGCTCACCAACGATAAAGTGACCGTGGCAGCCGAACTGCCAAAGCAGGCCATCTTCCCATTGTCGCAGCATATTGGAGCACCCGCAAAGCCCGTTGTGGCCAAGGGTGACAAGGTAAAGGTAGGCACGCTGCTGGCCGAAGCCGGCGGTTTCGTTTCGGCACCCATCTATTCATCGGTGTCGGGAACTGTGCTGAAAATCGACTCGGCCATCGACGCCACCGGCTATCGCAAGCCCGTCATTATCATCAAGGTGGAGGGCGACGAGTGGGAGGAAACCATCGACCGCTCGGACAAACTGGAGAAGGTGGAAGACCATCCGGAACTGACGCCCGAGGAAATCGTGGAGCGCGTAAAGCGTGCCGGCGTGACGGGAATGGGCGGTGCCGGATTCCCGACGTTCATCAAACTCTGCCCGCCGCCAACGGCCAAGGCCGAGTGTGTGATTATCAACGCCGTGGAGTGTGAGCCTTACATCACGGCCGACTTCCGACTGATGATGGAAAAGAGCGACGAAATTCTCGTAGGGCTGGAGCTGCTGATGATTGCCGCAAAGGTTACCACAGGCTACATCGGCATCGAGGACAACAAGCCGGCAGCCATCGAATTGCTGACGAAGAAATGTGCCGAGAAATTCGGCGGCTCGAAGTTCAGCGTGGAAGTGGTGCCGCTGGCAAAGAAATATCCGCAGGGCGGTGAGAAACAGCTCGTTGATGCCGTCATCAGGCGTCAGGTTCCTGCACCTCCAGCCATCCCCGTAAACGTTGGAGCGATTGTTCAGAATGTGGGTACTGCCTATGCTGTGTATGAGGCAGTTATGAAGAACAAGCCATTGTTCGAACGCTACACCACCGTGACGGGCAAGCAACTGAAGAATCCCGGCAACTTCCTCGTCCGCATGGGAACGCCGATGAGTCAGCTGATTAATGCCTGTGGTGGACTTCCCGAGGGCGACAACAAGATTCTGGCCGGCGGTCCGATGATGGGCAAGGCGCTCACTTCGACGGAAGTTCCCATCTGCAAGGGAACGAACTCGGTAACCGTTCTTACCGACGACGATGCCCGCCGAAAGGAACCCGACCCTTGCATCCGCTGCGCCAAGTGCGTAGGTGCCTGTCCGATGGGACTTGAGCCTTATCTGCTGGCCACTTGCTCGGCCAAGAAGATGTGGGATAAAGTGGAGCAGGAGGACATCACGTCGTGTATTGAGTGTGGTTCGTGCCAGTTCACTTGTCCCGCCCACCGTCCGCTGCTCGACAACATCCGTCTGGGCAAGACGACGGTGATGGGTATCATCCGTGCACGCAACGCGAAATAGAATTAAGAATCAACAGTAAAGAATAAAGTATCAGATACAACAATGGGAAATCTAATTGTTTCATTGTCACCGCATGCACACGGCACCGACAGCGTTGAGAAGAACATGTATGGCGTGATTATCGCCCTGATTCCGGCGCTCGTGGTCTCGCTCGTATACTTCGGGCTGGGATCAGCCATCGTGCTTGCCACAAGTGTGCTGGCCTGCGTCTTCTTCGAGTGGGTCATCACGAAGTTTATCCTGAAGCGCGATAAACTGACCATCTGCGACGGCTCGGCCATTCTCACGGGACTGCTGCTGGGATTCAACCTGCCGTCTAACCTCCCCATCTGGATTATCATCATCGGTGCGTTGGTGGCCATCGGCATTGGAAAGATGACCTTTGGCGGACTGGGCAACAACCCCTTTAACCCCGCGCTGGTGGGACGCTGCTTCCTGTTGGTCAGCTTCCCCGCCCAAATGACCACTTGGCCTCTGGCAGGACAGCTGGGACTCAGCGGATATATCGACGCACAGACGGGTGCAACGCCGCTGGCCATCATGAAAGAGGCCATCAAGACCGGTAACGCATCGGTTCTCGACCAACTGCCCGACGCTACGCAAATGCTGCTGGGAACCAATCCCACGTTGGGACTGGGCACCGTTGGTGAGGTCTGCGCCCTGGCATTGCTCCTGGGACTCGTTTATATGCTCTGGAAGAAAATCATCACATGGCACATTCCCGTGAGCATCATCGCCACGGTGTTTGTCATCAGCGGACTAATGCATCTGGCCAACAGTGCCTATGCCGACCCCTTTAGCGAGATTTTCTCCGGCGGACTTATGCTGGGAGCCATCTTCATGGCCACCGACTACGTGACGTCGCCCATGACAGCCAAGGGACAGCTCATCTATGGTGTAGCCATCGGCGCGCTCACCATCATTATCCGTAACTGGGGCAGCTATCCCGAGGGTATGTCGTTTGCCATCCTCATCATGAATGGCTTCACACCACTCATCAACAACTACATCAAGCCGACACGATTTGGTGAAGTGCCTGAAAAGAAATAAGGAGGACAGAATATGGAAAAACTGAAATCATCAATTACAAATATGGCGCTCGTGCTCACGGGGGTTGCCGTCATTACCGGCGGAATACTCGCTTACGTGAACGATGTGACGAGCGGTCCCATCGCCCAGCAGAAAGAGAAGGCGCTTGCCGACGGCATCAAGGCCGTGATGGGTGGTGGCGATTTAAATGTGTCGAAGACGGATACTGTGAGGCAGAACGATGCCAGCGGCAAGGAAATCACCTTCATCATCTATCAGACGCAAGACAAGCAGAAGAAAGACCTTGGGGCTGCCGTGGAGAGCACCACGCAGGGATTCGGCGGCAACCTGAAGATTCTCGTTGGCTTCGACCCTGAGGGCAACGTCCTCGGCTACACGCTGCTTGAACATGCTGAGACTCCGGGACTTGGTGCCAAGGCCGACAAGTGGTTCCAGAAAGGTGCCAAGGGCGACATCATCGGAAAGAACCCGAAAGAGGAATTCGTCGTGACAAAAGACGGAGGGCAGGTGGATGCCATTACGGCCTCGACCATCACGAGCCGCGCCTTTCTGCTGGCTGTCAACAACGCTTACAAGGCCTATAAGGCAACGCCCGTAGACGGACTTTCGGGGGCCACGCAGCAGAACAAATAGTTCCTGGGAGAGTTTTCAATCATCAAACAATCGTCAAAGATTAAAAACAGAATATGAGTTACATTCAGATTATAAAAAACGGCATCATCAAGGAGAACCCCACCTTCGTGCTGATGCTCGGCATGTGTCCCACGCTGGCCACCACTACAAGTGCCATCAACGGCCTCTCGATGGGACTCGCCACCATGTTCGTGCTCATCTGCGCCAATGTGGTTATCTCGCTCATCAAGAACCTTACCCCCGATATGGTGCGCATTCCCGTTTTCATCGTGGTCATCGCATCATTCGTAACACTACTGCAGATGATGATGCAGGCCTATTTGCCCGACATTTATGCATCGCTGGGACTCTTCATTCCGCTCATTGTGGTCAACTGTGTGATTCTCGGACGTGCTGAGGGATTCGCCTCGAAGAACGGTCCCGTGGCCTCGCTCATGGACGGCATAGGTATCGGTCTTGGTTTCACGCTCGGCCTGACGCTGCTCGGCATCTGCCGCGAATTTCTTGGTAACGGCAGCATCTTCGGCGTCACCCTGCTGCCCGAGACCTACAATATGCTGATGTTCGTACTGCCTCCGGGCGCATTCATCACCCTCGGATTCCTCGTGGCCATCATCAACAAAATCAGAGGATAAGTTTTATTGCGTAACCATTTAACAGAAATTATATGGAATACATATTGATATTTATATCGGCGATATTCGTCAACAACATCATCCTCTCGCAGTTCCTTGGAATATGCCCGTTCCTCGGCGTTTCGCAGAAGATTGACACGTCGCTGGGCATGTCGGCTGCTGTGGCTTTTGTGATGACTTTGGCCACCATCGTTACCTGGCTCATACAGAAGTTTGTGCTCGATGCCTTCGGGCTTCAGTACTTGCAGACCATCGTGTTCATTCTCGTCATTGCCGCCCTGGTACAGATGGTCGAGATTGTGCTGAAAAAGGTGTCGCCGGCGCTCTATCAGGCCCTGGGAATCTTCCTGCCGCTGATTACCACCAACTGTGCCGTACTTGGCGTAGCCATTCTTGTCATTCAGAAGGACTTCTCGCTCTTGCAGAGTGTCGTCTATGCCTTTTCAACGGCCATTGGTTTCGGCATCGCACTCGTCGTCTTTGCCGGAATCCGCGAACAGCTTCAACTGGTGAACATCCCCAAGGGGATGCAGGGCGTTGCCATCGTGCTCGTTACGGCTGGACTGCTCTCGCTTGCCTTCATGGGCTTCTCGGGAGTCGACGGCGGTCTGAAGGTGCTTTTTGGCTTAGGATAAGTTTCCTTTTACAGCCACCATACTACGCAGGTTGTGCTGGGCGTATCATCGTCTGCACAATCTGTGTTCATTTTTTTTGAATCGTTATCGCGAATCAAACGGTCACAAAGCAATTAATTCACGATTTATTTTGCTGTTTCGGCAATTTATAGTACCTTTGTCCCAAATAAAACTTTGTCGTTATGAATATGAAATTTAGACTATCGTTGATGAACTTCCTCGAATTTGCCGTTTGGGGAGCTTATCTTACATGTATGGGTAACTATCTGGGTGTGGCTGGCCTTGGTGCTCAGATATCCTGGTTCTATGCCATTCAGGGCATCGTCTCAATCTTCATGCCCACGCTCATGGGTATCGTAGCTGACAGGTACATGCAGCCGCAGCGCGTGCTCGGTCTCTGCCATCTGCTTGCAGGAGCCTTTATGCTGGGTTGCTGGTGGATGGGTTGTTCAGCAGGTTTCGGCAACCCGCTGCCCAACAAGGCTGCCTTTATCGCGATGTACACGCTGAGCGTCGCCTTCTATATGCCTACAATCGCATTGGCCAACACCACGGCCTTCTCAATTCTTAAAGAAAACGGGATGGACACGGTCAAGGATTTCCCACCCATCCGTGTGCTGGGTACCATAGGCTTCATCGCAACAATGTGGTTCGTCAACTGCGCCGTGTGGGACGGTGGTTCATTCACTTTCACCCTGGCCGAAAATTCGCATAAGTTCCAGTATACCTACATGCAGTTCTTCGTTTCGGGTTTGCTGAGCCTTGTGCTGTTTGCCTATTGCTTCACGCTTCCAGAGTGTAAGATAGGAAAGAAGGAGAGCGGGAGCAAGGCATCGCTTGTGGAGATGTTCGGACTGAACGCCTTCAAGCTGTTCAAGACCAAGAAAATGGCCCTGTTCTTCATCTTCTCAGCCCTTCTGGGCATGTGCCTCCAGGTGACCAACGGCTATGCCGGACCATTCATCACCAGTTTCAAGGGCAGTCCTGAATATGCGCAGACGTTTGCGGCTAACAATGCCACGTTGCTCACCTCGATTTCTCAGATTAGCGAGGCGCTTTGCATTCTGATGATTCCGTTCTTCCTGAAGCGATTTGGCATCAAGGTTGTTATGCTGATGTCTATGTTCGCATGGGTGTTCCGCTTTGGTTTCTTCGGCGTAGGTAATCCCGCCATGCCCGGCGTATTGCTGTTCATTCTTTCGTGCATTGTCTATGGTGTGGCCTTCGACTTCTTCAACGTTTCGGGTGGTATATTCGTCGACCAGGAGTGCGAGCCCAGCATCAAGGCTTCAGCTCAAGGCCTGTTCATGATGATGACCAATGGTATTGGCGCCACCTTCGGAACGCTGGTTGCGGGTGAGATAGTGAACCATTATTGCAACTGGCAGGGCGACTATTTGCTTGGCGACTGGCAGACGTGCTGGTTCATTTTCGCCGCCTTTGCCTTGGTGGTAGGCGTATCGTTTGCCCTCGTATTCAAACCTGGAGACACCAAGGCCAAAGCCTGATTCATATTTGAAACCGATATGTATAGGGTACGCTTAAAATTCCATTCCATCGGTGAAATCGTGGGCAGCGAGGAGCTCGGCATTATCACGCTTGTCGACGAACCCAGGGAGCGCATGATAACCATCGTCTGCGACAAGGCGATGGCTATCCAGTTGGAATTGCGTGCCAAGCATATACCCATCACGAAAATCCTTCTTCCCGAAGTCTTGGCATCTGTACTGAAGAATCAGGCCGATGTTGAGATGGAAATCATCATCAGCGACATCATAGAAGGGCAGTACCGGGCATTCCTCCACACCAGTGGAACGCTCGATTCGTTGCCTATCCGAGCCTCCGATGCCGTCTTACTCTCGCTGGCTGCCGACGTTCCCATCTATATTGAGTCGCGACTGATGCAACGCCAGAGTGTGAGATTCAGCGAAAACAGCCACGGCATAGCCATTCCCGTGAACACACTTTCCATCGAGATGCTCGACGAAGCACTCCGGAAAGCCGTCGAACAGGAGAACTACGAGCTGGCCTCGCAGTTGAGGGACGAGAAGAAGAAGCGAGGAAACATTAACCCCGACGTCAGCTGATGAAGGAAGCCCACTATTTCTATGTACCCGATGCCGAACAACTCAGCGAGCTGCCCGCCGACGAAGCAGCCCATGCCGTAAGGGTGTTGCGGTTGCAGTTCGGCGACGAGTTGTTTCTCATGGACGGTAAGGGAACGTTCTTCAGGGCCGAAGTAACGCTCGCCTCGGGCAAACATTGCACCTACAACATCGTTGAGCGAATGGAGCAGCAGCCAACGTGGCAAGGGCATCTGCATCTGGCTATGGCACCCACAAAAATGATGGACCGCGTGGAATGGATGGCGGAGAAAGCTACCGAGATAGGCTTCGACGAGCTCTCGTTCCTGAATTGCCAGTTTTCCGAGCGCCGCCAGCTGCGTGTCGACAGGGTAGAGAAGATTGTCGTTTCGGCCATGAAGCAGAGCCGCAAGGCTTGGAAGCCCGTGGTAAACGATATGGTGGCCTTCAAGGACTTCGTGACAACGCCTCGCCAAGGCCGTAAGTTCATCGCCCATTGCTACGAAGAAATAGTGAAAAAAGACCTGTTCGACGAATTGCAGGCTTGCGTTAAGAATAACAATGACGTTAACGATAAATACCAGCCGCTGACCGTACTGATAGGCCCCGAGGGCGATTTCTCCATCGACGAGGTTCGCTTGGCTATGGAAAATGGCTACGAGAGCATAACGCTCGGGCAATCCCGACTGCGCACCGAAACGGCAGCCCTCGCCGCGGTAATGATGATGCAGCTCAGCATGAGGAAAGAATGAAGCGAGAAATAAACAAAAACAAGTAAACGATAAATAAGCAACAGAAGTGAAAAAGATTGTTTTAGCATTCCTTACATTTTCGGCCATCCTGCTCAGTTCCTGCTCGAAAGGCAGCTACATGAACGTCATTCCCGACAACGCCACGGCCATCATCGCCGTAGACGCACCAAACTCGGGACTGAAAATAGATGCCGAGGGAATCGATACCAGCGAGAAAATCTATCTGTTTGAGACTTCCGACGGAGCCCTCTGCCTGGCTGCCAAGTGCACGCTCAGCGGCAACGGCTTCAACATTCTGCAGGATAAATGGGTGTGCGGCTACGACGATGGTAAGATGCTCATCATGGGTCCCGTCCTCCCCGCCCAGCAAGACGAGACGAAGAAGCGTATCCAGCGAATGCTCAGCCAGGAGGAAGAAGAGAGCATCGTGGGCACACCCATGCTCCAGCGACTCGACTCCATCACGTCGCCCATAGCCCTTGTGGCGCAGTCGTCGGCCCTCCCCGAGCAGTTTGCTACCTATTTCACGCTTGGCGCTCCGCGTGGAGCCAACCCTTCGCAAGTATGCATCGCGGCTAAGATAGCCCTGGCCGATGGCGTCATGCAAATCCTGGGCACCAACTTCTCTATCAACAAATCCGTTGCCAAGGCACTCGACGACACCAACCGTAACTTCCGCCCCCTGAAGGGTACATTCTCAGCCGAGACCGCCCGTCAGTTCTTCTCGCTGATGATGAACGTCGAGGGCGAAAAACTGCTCCAGATGCTCCAGCAGAACGCGGGCCTTCAGGCGCTGCTTGCGGGTATCAACACCGCCGTTGATATGGACAACATTTTGCGTAGCGTAGACGGCGACCTGGCATTCATGGTCGACAGCACGCTCACCAACATGCAGATAAAAGCCCAGTTGAAAAACCGCGAATTCCTGAAAGACATCGCCTACTGGAAGTCGTCGTGTCCCGCCGGCACAAGCATCAGCGACCGCGGCAAAGACACTTGGCTGTTTCAAGGCGACGACCTGAGTTTCCTCTTCGGCGTAACGTCCGACAATCAGTTCTTCGGAAAGCTCACCCGCCGTCAGAATGCCGACAGCAGCCAGATGATATCCGCCGCGCTCGAAATGCTGACGCCCTTCGTCGGAGAGCTAAAGAGCATAGTCTATTTAATAGAAAGTGAAGAATGAAGAGTGAAGAATGAAGAGTGAAGAATTTTGGGGTCTTAACTCCAAGAAAAAAACTCTGTATCTCTGTAACTCTGTGTTTCAAAAAATAAACATCAAGTGAAGACAATAAGATTCGATAAAGTGGTGCCGCAGGTGTTTTCGTCGCGCGAAGAACTTGATTCCGACATCTGGATGCACGACGTGACCTTCGAGAAAGGTAAGCTCTACCTCGTAGAAGCTGACAGCGGCAAGGGCAAGAGCACCTTCTGCAGCTATATCCAGGGCTATCGCCACGACTACAGCGGACAACTGCTGTTCGACGACATCGACACCCGAAAGCTGAAGACGAGCGACTGGGTGCGCATTCGCCAGAACAACATCTCGCTGCTCTTTCAGGAACTACGCCTGTTCCCCGAACTTACCGCGATGGAAAACGTGGAAATCAAGAACCGGCTGACGGGATTCAAGACCAGGTCACAGATTGAACAATGGTTCCAGATGCTCGGCATCGCCGACAAGCAGGACGCCAAGGTAGGCCTGATGTCGTTCGGCCAGCAGCAGCGTGTGGCCATGATGCGCGCCCTGGTGCAGCCCTTCGACTTCATCCTTACCGACGAGCCCATTTCCCACCTCGACGATGCCAACGCCGCCGTCATGTCAGAGATCCTGATGGACGAAGCCCGTTCTCAGGGAGCCGCCGTCATCATCACCAGCATTGGCAAGCACATGGACCTCGGCTACGACCAAGTCATAAAACTCTAAATTCAAAATTCCAAACTCTAAATTCAAAATTCTTAATCGCCCAAGCGACAACTCTAAATTCTAAATTCTAAACTCTAAATTCTACACATGAACCTCGTTTGGAAACTACTTCGCAAGCATATCAGCATACCGCAGTTCGCCGGCTTCATCCTTGCCAACCTATTCGGCATGCTCACCGTCCTGCTCGGCATACAGTTCTATAATGACATCAAGCCCGTCTTCACGGCCAAGGATTCGTTCATGAAGAGCGACTATGTCATCGTCAGCAAGAAAATCGGAATGGGAACCACCATCAGCTCGCGCTCCCACAACTTCAGCGACGATGAGATTCAGAAACTCAGTTCACAACAGTTCGTCGACACCCTCGGCTCGTTCATCTCAGCCGAATACAAAGTCGAGGCCAGCATGGGCATCAACGGCCAGACCATCCTCAACACCGAACTTCCCATCGAGAGCGTCCCCGACGATTTCATCGACGTCCCCGGCAAAGACTGGAACTACAAGGAAGGCAGCCGCGAGATGCCCATCATTCTGCCGCGCTCCTACATCAACATGTATAACTTCGGCTTTGCCCAGTCGCGCAAACTGCCGCAAATCAGCGACGGACTGATGGGACTCATCGACCTGCGCCTCTTCATCAAGGGCAGCGAGTACAAGGGTAGGGTGGTGGCCTTCTCGTCGCGCCTGAGCAGCATTCTCGTCCCCGAGGACTTCATGCTGTGGAGCAACAAGACATTTGCACCCGGCGTCGAGACGAAGCCCACCCGGCTGCTTGCACGCCTCACCAATCCCGCCGACGAGCGCGTGACCCAATACATGGAAAAGAACGGCTACGAGATGGAAGACGACCGTCTGCAGGCCGAGAAGGCAACCCATCTGCTCCGCATCCTGCTGACCATGGTGCTGGCCGTCGGACTCATCATCAGTGCCCTCAGTTTCTACATCCTCATGCTCAGCATCTACCTGCTCGTCCAGAAGAACTCCGAGAAACTCGAGAACCTGCTGCTCATCGGCTACTCGCCGTCGCGCGTGGCCCGTCCCTACCAGTTGCTCACCATCGGCCTGAATGCCCTTGTGGTCGTCATCGCCCTCATCATCCTTGTGGCCGTCAGGAACTACTACATGAGCATTCTCCAGTCGCTCTTCCCCGATGTTTCGCGCCACGGCATCATGCCCGCCATCATTGCCGGCCTCACGCTGTTCCTCATCGTCTCCGTCCTCAACATCCTTGCCATCCGCCGCAAAGTAATGAGCATTTGGAAAAGGAAATAGGCCCTTCCAAGCCCCCTATGGAGGCTTTCAACAAGGTCGATCATTGTTATTCTGTGATGTGTACCAGTTATTCTCGTTTTTCGGTACGTCATAAGACAATGTTTTAATTATCATATTTTAACTGGGGGGATTTCCAACATGTCCGTATTATAAAATGAATATAATAAGCAATACGGTTTGTATATCAATAAACTTTTAAACATTTTAAAATGGCAAACAGATATTTATTAGGCTTTGACGTGGGTAGTTCGTCGGTCAAGGCATCACTCGTTGATGCTGATACCGGTGTTTGTGCTGCAACAGCATTTTTTCCTGAAAAAGAGGCTCCCATCATGGCCGTGAAAGCTGGTTGGGCTGAGCAAGATCCCCAGATGTGGTGGGACAATGCCAAACTATCGCTTAAGAAAATCATGAATGAGGCTGGTGCTCAGGCTGATGACATCAAGGCTATCGGTATTTCTTACCAGATGCATGGATTGGTGTGTGTGGACAAAGACCAGAAAGTTCTGCGTCCCAGTATTATATGGTGTGACTCGCGAGCCGTGCCTTATGGCGAGAAGGCTTTCCGCGAACTAGGTGCAGACCAGTGCTTAGGTCATTTGCTGAATTCTCCCGGCAACTTTACGGCAGCCAAGTTGGCTTGGGTGAAAGAGAACGAGCCCGAGTTGTTTGACAAAATCGACAAGATTCTGCTTCCCGGCGACTATATCGCTATGCGACTGAGCGGAGTGGCCAATACCACCATCAGCGGTCTTTCCGAGGGTATGATGTGGGACTTCAAGGATAAGAAACCTGCCAAGTTCCTGTTTGATTACTTTGGATTCCCCGAAAACGTGGTGGCCGACATTGTGCCCACCTTCTCTATTCAGAGCACCGTTTGCAAGGCTGCAGCCGAAGAACTCGGCCTGAAGGAGGGTACACCTATTTCTTATAGAGGTGGTGACCAGCCCAACAATGCCCTTTCACTCAATGTGTTCAATCCTGGAGAAATCGCCTCTACGGCCGGCACCAGCGGAGTGGTATATGGCGTGCTCGGCGAGGCTAACTACGATCCGAAGAGCCGCGTGAACACCTTCGCTCATGTGAACTATACCAAGGATTTGGATCGTCTGGGTGTGCTTCTTTGCATCAATGGAACAGGTATCCTGAATGCTTGGATTCGCCGTAATGTTGCTCCCGAGGGCATCTCTTATAGCGAGATGAACGATATGATGGCAAACATTCCTATCGGTTCCGAGGGCGTCAGCATCATTCCGTTTGGCAATGGAGCCGAGCGTGTGCTTGAGAATCGTGAGATTGGCTGTAGTATCAATGGCATCAACTTCAACAAGCACTCTAAGGCTCACATCATGCGCGCTGCCCAGGAGGGAATCGTGTTCTCGTTCTGCTATGGCATGGAAGTGATGCAGCAGATGGGTATGGATATCAAGAAGATACACGCAGGAAAGGCCAACATGTTCCTTTCAGATATCTTCCGCAATACGCTTGCAAGCGTTTCAGGAGCAACAATCGAACTCTACGAGACAGACGGAAGCGTAGGTGCTGCCAAGGGTGCCGGAATGGGTTGTGGCATCTACAAAGACAATAATGAGGCATTTTCTACGTTAATGAAATTAGCAGTAATAGAACCCGATGAAAAGAATGTGGCCGCTTACCTGAATGCTTATGCTGAATGGAAGGCCAACTTGGAGAAAATCATTGGTTAATAAGAAAGCAATAATTTAAAGAATTTATTTATATCTAATTTTAAAATCAACTATTATGGCAAAAGAGTATTTTCCACAAATTGGAAAGATTCCTTTCGAGGGAAAGGACAGTAAGAACCCATTAGCATTCCACTACTATGACGCTGACAAGGTGGTGATGGGCAAGACCATGAAAGAGTGGCTCCGCTTCGCTATGGCATGGTGGCACACACTCGGACAGGCATCTGCAGACCCGTTCGGAGGCCAGACCCGTTCATACGAGTGGGACAAGGCTGACAACGCCGTTCAGCGCGCTAAGGACAAGATGGACGCTGGTTTCGAAATCATGGACAAACTCGGCATCGAGTTGTTCTGCTTCCACGATGTTGACCTCGTTGAAGAGGGTGCAAACGTTGAGGAATATGAGGCTAACATCAAGGCTATCACCGACTATGCACTCGAGAAGATGGCTGCATACCCAAAGATCAAGTTGCTCTGGGGTACCGCTAACGTATTCGGCAACAAGCGCTACATGAACGGTGCTTCCACCAATCCTGATTTCGACGTTGTGGCCCGCGCTATCGTTCAGATCAAGAACGCTATCGACGCTACCATCAAACTCGGCGGTCAGAACTATGTGTTCTGGGGTGGACGTGAAGGTTACATGAGCCTGCTCAACACCGACCAGAAGCGCGAGAAGGAGCACATGGCCCGCATGCTGACCATGGCTCGCGACTATGCACGCGCAAAGGGATTCAAGGGCACGTTCCTCATCGAGCCGAAGCCTATGGAGCCCACCAAGCACCAGTATGATGTTGACACCGAGACCGTTATCGGCTTCCTGAAAGCTCACGGCCTGGAGAAGGACTTCAAGGTGAACATCGAGGTGAATCACGCTACTTTGGCTGGCCACACCTTCGAGCACGAACTTGCATGTGCCGTTGACAACGGTATGCTCGGTTCCATCGATGCTAACCGCGGTGATGCCCAGAACGGTTGGGATACCGACCAGTTCCCCATCGACAACTACGAACTGACCCAGGCTATGCTCCAGATCATCCGCAATGGTGGTCTTGGCAATGGCGGTACCAACTTCGATGCTAAGATGCGCCGTAACTCAACTGATCCTGAGGATGTATTCATCGCTCACATCAGCGGTATGGACGCTATGGCACGCGCTCTCGAGAACGCTGCTGCCATCATCGAGGACGGCACCCTCTGCAACATGGTGAAGGAGCGCTATGCTTCGTTCGACAGCGGTAAGGGTAAGGAGTTCGAAGAGGGCAAGATGACGCTCGAGGATGCTTACGAGTATGGCAAGAAGGTGAACGAGCCTAAGTTGACCTCCGGTAAGCAGGAACTCTACGAGACGATCGTGGCATGGTTTGCTAAGTAAATCTCGCTGAAATCGCTCAAGCGCGAAAACGTGAAGTTCATTCTTTGCGTTTTTGCGCTTTTTCATTTTATTTTTTTGCGTATTCTTTGCGAAAGTCGGAAATAATGAGTATTTTTGCAAATTATAATTATTGAGTATTCATTATACTTTATGGCTTACAACAATAATCACCTCGTTATCATGGCCGGTGGGGTAGGGAGCCGCTTCTGGCCGATGAGCACCGCCGAGAAACCCAAGCAGTTTATTGACGTGCTGGGTGTGGGGCGCACGCTCCTTCAGTTGACTTTAGACCGTTTCGAAGGTGTCTGCGACCCGAAGAATGTTTGGGTGGTGACCAACAAGAAGTATGTTGATATCGTGCGCGAACAACTGCCTGAGGTTCCCGCCGGGAATGTGCTTTGTGAGCCCTGCCGCCGCAATACGGCTCCCTGTATCGCCTACGTCAGTTGGCGCATCAAGAAGAAGGACCCGAAGGCCAATGTCGTGGTGACGCCCAGCGATCATGTCGTGGTGAACGGTGAGGAGTTTCGCCGTGTAGTGCGCCAATGCATGAAGTTCACGGGCGAGACCGATGCCATCGTGACACTGGGCATGAAGCCTACCCGTCCCGAGACCGGCTACGGCTACATCCAGGCCGACCTTTCCACGAGTAGCCCTCGCAACAAGGAGATTTTCCGCGTGTATTCCTTCAAGGAAAAACCCAGTCAGGAAAAAGCCATTGAATACATCCGTGACAGGAGTTACTTCTGGAATGCAGGCATCTTCATCTGGAGCGTCAGCACCATCGTGAATGCCTTCCGTGTGTATCAGCCCGCCATCAACCGCGTGTTCGAAAGCCTGCTGCCTATCTATGGCACGGAGAAAGAGCAGGAAGAAATCGACAAGCGTTTTCCCGAGTGTGAGAGCATTTCGGTTGACTATGCCATCATGGAGAAGGCCGAGGAGATTTTCGTCTGCCCCGCCGATTTCGGCTGGAGCGACTTGGGTACCTGGGGTTCTCTGATGATGCAGACCAAGAAAGACCTTTACGGCAACAGCATTATCGGCGAGAACGTGAATATCTATGACACCCACAACAGCATCATCCATACACTCGGCCACAAGAAAGTGGTGGTGCAGGGCCTTGACGGCTATATCGTTGCAGAGGAAGACGGGCGTCTGCTCGTTTGCAAACTCAGTGAAGAACAACGCATCCGTCAGTTTTCAGGAGAAGATTAGTTGAGTTTAGACTTTAGACTTTAGAATTTAGAATTATTGCGCTTTGCGCAAGTATCAATTATAAATTAAGAATTAAAATTAATCCCCGAACAGATTTCCCCCTCTGGGGATAAAGGGGGAGCGTTATGGAAAGAAAAGTAGCATTAATAACTGGAATTACAGGTCAGGACGGCAGTTATCTGGCTGAGTTTTTGATAGAGAAAGGATACGAAGTACATGGCCTTTTGCGCCGCTCATCGTCGTTTAATACCGGACGTATCGAACATCTTTATCTTGATGAGTGGGTGCGCGACATGAAGAAGGCGCGCCTGGTGAATCTTCATTGGGCCGACATGACCGACTCTTCGTCTTTAATCCGTATCATCGGCGAGACGAAGCCCACCGAAATCTATAACCTGGCCGCACAGAGCCATGTGAAGGTTTCGTTTGATGTTCCCGAATACACGGCTGATACTGATGCCGTAGGTGTTTTGCGCTTGTTGGAGGCCGTGCGCATCTGTGGTTTGGAACACCAGTGCCGCATCTATCAGGCCAGTACCTCAGAACTTTATGGAAAAGTTCAGGAAGTGCCCCAGTCGGAAACCACGCCGTTCTATCCGCGCTCTCCCTATTCCGTTGCCAAACTCTACGGCTTCTGGATCATGAAGAACTACCGCGAGTCGTACGGCATGTATTGTTGCAACGGCATCCTGTTCAATCACGAGAGTGAGCGTCGTGGCGAGACCTTCGTGACGCGCAAGATCACGCTTGCCGCCGCCCGTATTGCCCAGGGCTATCAGGACAAACTCTATCTGGGTAACCTCAATGCCCTTCGCGATTGGGGTTATGCCAAAGACTACATCGAGTGCATGTGGCTCATCCTTCAGCAGCCCGAGCCCGACGATTTTGTGATTGCTACGGGCGAATATCATACGGTACGCGAATTTGCCACTTTGGCCTTCAAGGAAGTGGGCATCGAGTTGCGCTGGGAAGGTGACGGGGTGAATGAGAAAGGCATCTGCGTAAAAACTCTCAACTCTCAACTCTCAACTCTCAACTTAGAGGGCAAAGCCCTCGTAGAGGTTGACCCGAAGTATTTCCGTCCTGCAGAGGTTGACCAGTTGCTGGGCGATCCCTCGAAGGCAAAGGCAAAGTTGGGATGGAACCCGCGCAAGACCTCCTTCGAAGACCTCGTGAAAATCATGGTAGAACATGATATGAAGAAAGTACGTAAGTTGTACTTAAAGACCAAAATCGACGAAGAATGATGGCGCTCGACAAGAATAGTTTGATTTATGTAGCGGGACACCACGGGCTTGTGGGTTCCGCTATTTGGAATAATTTGAAGGGTAGGGGATACACCAACCTCGTGGGGCGCTCCCATAAGGAACTCGATTTGCTCGACCCCGTGGCCGTCAGGCGTTTTTTCGATGAGGAACAGCCCGATGCCGTCGTTTTGGCGGCTGCCCATGTGGGCGGTATCATGGCCAACCTGCAATACCGCGCCGACTTCATCTACCAGAACCTTCAGATTCAGCAGAACGTGATTGGCGAGAGTTGGCGACACGGCGTGAAGAAACTCCTTTTCCTGGGTTCCACGTGCATCTATCCGCGTGAGGCTCCCCAGCCCATGCCCGAGGACTGCCTGCTCACGTCACCCCTGGAATACACCAACGAGCCGTATGCCATCGCCAAGATTGCGGGACTGAAAATGTGTGAAAGTTTCAACATACAATACGGCACCAACTACATCGCCGTGATGCCCACCAATCTCTATGGTCCCAACGACAATTTCCACTTGGAGAATTCCCATGTGCTGCCCGCCATGATCCGCAAGATTCACCTGGCAAAATGCTTGAACGAAGGCGATTGGGAGGCCGTCAGGAAGGACATCTCGTTGCGCCCTGTTACGCTCCGTGAAGGAGACACTTTGGTGCGTATCGACGGGCAGAGCGACGAGCCGGACATCCTCCGTATGCTCCTTCATTATGGAATTGAACCAAATGCCGTAACACTCTGGGGCACAGGTCGTCCGATGCGCGAGTTTTTGTGGAGCGAAGAGATGGCCGATGCTTCCGTTCATGTACTGCTGAATGTGGATTTCAAAGACACCTACGACACGAGTGTGAAGAATGCCGACGGCATCACGGAGATTCGCAATTGCCACATCAACGTAGGCACGGGCAAGGAAATCAGCATCCGCGAAGTGGCCGAACTGATTGTGAAGGAAATCGGTTTCCAGGGCGAATTGCGATGGGATGCCACGAAGCCCGACGGTACGTTGAAGAAACTCACGGATGTAAAAAAACTTCATAGTCTTGGCTGGCACCATAAGATAGAAATCGATGAAGGTGTCCACCGTCTCTACGAGTGGTATAGAAGCACGAAGGAGGAGTTTTGAAGTACGATGTGTCGCTTTGGCGAGGTTGAAGTACGAAGGTGGAATTTTGAAGTGCTATGCTCCACCACTTCGTAATTCAAAATTCAAAATTCCAACGTCGTTTCATAGTTACATTTTGCGTTTTCCGCGTTTTTATCTTTAGATAAACAATCATTAACGACAAAAACAGATTATGAAGAACTATCCGAAAATTGGCATCCGGCCGACCATAGACGGTCGCCAGGGTGGTATCCGCGAGAGCCTTGAAGAGAAGACCATGAGTCTGGCCAAGGCCGTGAAGGAACTTATTGAATCAAACCTGCGTAACGGCGATGGCTCGCCCGTAGAGTGTGTCATTGCCGACACCACGATAGGCCGCGTGGCCGAGAGTGCCGCCTGCGCCGAGAAATTCGAGCGCGAGGGCGTGGGGTCAACCATCACCGTCACCTCTTGCTGGTGCTATGGTTCCGAGACGATGGACATGAATCCGTACTATCCCAAGGCCGTATGGGGCTTCAACGGAACGGAGCGCCCCGGAGCCGTCTATCTGGCTGCCGTGTTGGCCGCCCATGCCCAGAAGGGCCTGCCCGCATTTGGTATCTATGGCCATGATGTGCAAGACCTTTCCGACAATACTATTCCCGCCGATGCCGCCGAGAAGATTCTCCGCTGGGCCCGTGCCGCCCAGGCCGTAGCCACCATGCGCGGACAGTCGTATCTCTCGATGGGTAACACCTGCATGGGTATTGCCGGAAGTATTGTCGATGCCGATTTCTTCCAGGACTATTTCGGCATGCGTACCGAATATGTTGACCTCGTGGAGATTCTCCGCCGCGTGGATTTCGGCATCTACGACCAGGATGAGTTCAAGAAGGCCATGAAGTGGGTGGACAAGTATTGCAAGCCCCAGGAAGGCCACGACTATAACGAAGACCGCCCGCTATTCCCCGGCACGCCCATGACCACCTACAACGGAAAGGGCAAGGGCAAGAACCGCCAGGAGAAGGACGCCGACTGGGAGTTCACCGTGAAGTGCATGATGATTATCCGCGACCTGATGCACGGCAATCCGCGACTGGCCGAGATGGGTTATTTCGAAGAGGCCAAGGGCCACAATGCCATCCTCGGCGGCGTGCAGGGACAACGCCAGTGGACTGACTACAAGCCCAACTTCGACTTCCCCGAGTCGATGATGTGCACTTCGTTCGACTGGAACGGCATCCGCGAGGCCGATGTGCTGGCCACCGAGAACGACTCCCTGAACGGCATCTCGATGCTCTTCGGCCACCTGCTCACCAACCGCGGCGTGATGTTCTCCGACATCCGTACCTACTGGAGTCCTGAAGCCGTGGAGCGTGTCACGGGCAAGAAGCCCGAAGGTGCTGCCGCCGGCGGATTCATCCACCTCATCAACTCAGGAGCCACCACACTCGATGCCACCGGAGCCATGTCCGACAAGGAGGGCAACCCCGTGATGAAACCCCATTGGGAGATGACCGAAGAGGATGCCGAAGCCTGTCTGAAGGCCACCTCATGGATGCCTGCCGACCGCGACTACTTCCGTGGAGGCGGCTATTCCAGCCATTTCCTCACCCGCGGCGGAATGCCGATGACCATGATGCGCGTCAACATCGTGAAGGGCCTCGGCCCTGTGCTTCAGTTGGCCGAAGGATGGACCGTGAGCCTCGATCCCGAGGTGAACGACATCCTCGACAAGCGCACAGACCCCACATGGCCCACCACCTGGTTTGCCCCGCGCCTTGACCCGTCGAAGGATGCCTTCAAGGACGTCTATTCCGTGATGAACAACTGGGGAGCCAACCACGGTGCCATCGCCTACGGCCACATCGGAGCCGACGTCATCACGCTCTGCTCCATGCTCCGCATTCCCGTCTGCATGCACAACATCAAGGACGAAGACATCTTCCGTCCCGCCTGCTGGAATGCCTTCGGTATGGACAAGGAAGGCGCCGACTATAGGGCATGTAAGAATTTCGGGCCGGTGTATAAATAAGAAGACCCTCCCCCGCCCTCCCTATAGGGAGGGAGCAAATACTCTTTTTGCGGAGTGGAATGTGGTGAGAATTTTAGTGATAAGAAATAAAAATAACAATCAAATAACAATAAAACCATGAATAGCAATCAAAGTACAAAAGATACTTCCCCCCTCCCTTCGGGAGGGGCTGGGGGTGGGTTTGAGGGTTCCGGTTCTGGTTCCTCTGTCGTCCCCTCTCACTTTCTCATCCCCTTCATCCTCGTCACCCTCTGCTTCGCCCTCTGGGGCTTTGCCAACGACATCACCAACCCGATGGTGAAGGCCTTCTCGAAGATTTTCCGCATGAGCGTCACCGAGGGCGCTTTGGTTCAGGTGGCCTTCTACGGCGGCTATTTCTGCATGGCCTTCCCCGCCGCCATGTTCATCCGCAAGTTCTCCTACAAGTCGGGCGTGCTGATGGGCCTCGGGCTTTATGCCACGGGCGCGCTGCTCTTCTTCCCGGCGAAGATGGTGGGCGTGTATGGCTGTTTCCTCATCGCCTATTTCATCATGACCTGCGGACTCTCGTTCCTTGAGACCTCCTGCAACCCCTACATCCTCACGATGGGCTCCGAAGAGACCTCCACGCGCCGACTGAACATGGCCCAGTGCTTCAACCCCTGCGGCTCCATCATCGGCATGTATGTGGCCATGAACTTCATCCAGGCGCGGCTCAACCCGATGTCGTCGGCCGAGCGTGCCAACCTCTCTGAAGCACAGTTCGACGCGATGAAGGAATCCGACCTCTCGGTGCTCATCTCGCCCTATCTGGCCATCGGACTGGTCATCGTGGCCATGTTCCTCGTCATCCTGCTCGTGAAGATGCCTAAGAACGGCGACCAGAACAAGGAAATCCATTTCATGTCCACGCTCCGCCGCATCTTCTCGCTGAAATACTACCGCGAGGGCGTCATTGCCCAGTTCTTCTACGTCGGTGCACAAATCATGTGCTGGACTTTCATCATCCAGTACGGCACCCGCGTGTTCATGGCCGAGGGCATGGGCGAGCAGGCCGCCGAAGTGCTCTCCCAGCGCTTCAACATTGCCGCCATGCTGCTGTTCATCTGCTCGCGTTTCGTGGCCACCTACCTGATGAAATACGTCAATCCCGCCCGTCTTTTGGCAGCCTTTGCCATCGGCGGCATGATCTGCACGCTGGGCGTCATCCTCTTCCAGAACCGCCTCGGCATGTACTGCCTGGTGGCCGTCAGCGGCTGCATGTCGCTCATGTTCCCCACCATCTACGGCATTGCCTTGAAGGGCCTCGGCGACGATGCCAAGTTCGGTGCCGCCGGACTCATCATGGCCATCCTCGGCGGAAGCGTGCTGCCCCCGTTCCAGGCCGCCATCATCGACCAGGGCACCCTCTTCGGTTCCTTCCCCGCCACCAACGCCTCGTTCATCCTGCCCTTCATCTGCTTCGTCGTGGTCTGTGCGTATGGCATGCGGATGAATAAGGCGCGGCAATGAGAAACATTTAAACCCAGAGATACAGAGGTACAGAGAAATATAAGACGAAAATCCTCAAAATCTAACAGATAGAAAAACCCCTCCCTTCGGGAGGGGCGGGGGTGGGTGTTAAGGCTCCGGTTCTTCCTCTTTCCCGCGTTCCTCAATCTCCTTCGCGCTCACCAGGCTGGCTGCACTCTGGTAGGTCATGCCCTGGATCATCTTCTTGATGCGCTTGTGGGTAGAGGGGTCGGTGGTCACCTCGGGCTGGAACAGCACGCGGCAGCTGCGTATGTTCTCGTTGGCGTTGAAGTCGGCCGGAGTTTCGGCTCCCTTCGAGCTGATGCCGATTTTGAAGGTGCCGAAGCCGTCGATGTGGACGCGCTTGGAGGCCTTGAGGGCGTCGCTGACCACTTCCACCATTTCAACGAGCACGGCGTAGGCGTCGGACTTCTTTGCGGTGGAGTTGCGCTGAATCAGCTCGGCAATGTCCATCAGGTTGATGGTCTCGGTGTAGACTGGGCGAGCGAACCATTTCTGGTAGCACTTCACCATGTTTTCGTTCATGTTCTGAACAAGTTTGTACAAATGTGCCATTTTTTTAGTTGTTTAGTTGTTTTGTTGTTTTGTTTTTGTTATTCAACACAGAGATACAGAGTTACAGAGTTTTTTATTCTCTTTTTTCCATAGTTTTTGTGTTGGTTGAGAGGGTAAGACCGACGAAAGACTTTGCGTCTTCGTGTCTCTGCGTTCCGTTCAATCAAAGATCTCTGAATACATTCGCGATGCATCTCTAAATGCACTACAAAGATACAAAATATTTCCGAAACCACCAAATATTTTCGAAGAATAATTCAAAGAAAATCAAAAAAATATGCCATTTTATTCATGTAATTATTTAAGACTATCTTTCCGCTGTTTGGAAGCCCTGTTTCCACCCATTGGAAGCCTCGTTTCCGCTCAATGGAAGCCGGCTATAAAGATATTACTCCCCTCCATTTAGGGAGGGGCAGGGGGTGGGTCTGTAGGGTCTGGAGGCCTCGGGGTGGTGTGTCTCTGAGGTATCTCTGTAGTTATATTGCATATTGCATATTGCATACAAAAATTTTTGTAAGTGCTGGAAAAAGTGTTAATATATGTATATAATATTATATATATTATTAATAATCAATTACTTATATAATTCTATTATCATTTTTTAACTCATTTTCTTCCTCTTAGTGAAAAAAACGAACGCAATATGCAATATGCAATATAGCGTAGTCAGCGGGCAAAAATTTAATGTGTAAATTTCCGCTCGTATTCTTTTTATTATCGAAAAGAAATTGTATCTTTGTCGCTAAAAATAGCATATTCTATGAAAACTGAAAAGCAGATGGCTGCCGCCGCCGCTGAGTTCGCGGAGCGATGGAAAGACAGAGGTTATGAGAGAGGGGAGTCGCAACCCTTCTGGATTGACCTGCTGAGCAATGTCTTTGGCATTGAAACGCCGTCGGACGGCTTCATCACCTTTGAAGACCATCGCATGGTTGACGCTTCCAACTTCATCGACGGGCGCATCCGTTCCACCCGTGTACTGATAGAGCAGAAGTCGCTGGGCAAGGACTTGCGGGCAGGCATACGCCAGAGCGACGGCTCACTGTTGAATCCCTTCCAGCAGGCGCGCCGCTATGTGGTCAGCCTTCCTGTCTCCGAGCATCCGCGCTGGATTGTGACGTGCAACTTCTCCGAGTTCCTGGTCTACGACATGGAGCAGCCCAACGGCGAGCCAGAACAGATACTTTTAGAGAACCTGGGCAAGGAATACTACCGCCTGCTGTTCCTTGTCGACGAGAAGAGCGAGCATCTTTCCAAGGAGATGGAAGTCTCGATGCAGGCCGGCGAGATTGTGGGAAAGATTTACGATGCTTTGCTGAAGCAGTACGACGACAACTCCGCCGAAGCCCTGCGGTGGCTGAATATCCTTTGCGTGCGCATCGTGTTCTGCCTGTATGCCGAGGATGCAGGGGTGTTCACTCACGACCAGTTCCACGACTACCTTGTCACCTACGAGGCCAAGGATCTGCGCCGTGCATTGCGCGACCTTTTCGAAGTATTGAACACGCCCTTAGAGAAGCGCAGCAAGTATCTGCAGGACGACCTGAAAGCCTTCCCCTATACCAACGGCGGACTGTTTGAAGAGGAAATCGAGATACCGCAGTTCACTGAGCAACTGAAGCAGACGCTACTGCAGAATGCCTCTTTGGATTTCGATTGGAGCGAGATATCGCCCACCATCTTCGGAGCCGTCTTCGAGAGCACGCTGAATCCCGAGACCCGCCGTTCCGGTGGCATGCACTACACATCGATAGAGAATATCCACAAGGTGATAGACCCGCTGTTCTTGAACGACCTGCGCTGCGAACTCGACGAGATTCTGGAGGAAAAGGTAGAGCGCCAGCGCCAGAAGAAACTCGATGCCTACCAGGACCGTCTGGCCTCGCTCACATTCTTAGACCCTGCCTGCGGTTCAGGTAATTTCCTCACCGAGACCTATCTTTCACTCCGCCGTCTAGAGAACGAGGTTATCCGTGAGCGCCACCACGGCCAGTCGTTCCTTGGTTTCGAGGAGGTGAATCCCATCAAGGTCAGCATCCAGCAGTTCTACGGCATCGAAATCAACGACTTTGCCGTTACCGTTGCCACCACTGCCCTATGGATCAGCGAGGCCCAGATGCTTGCCGAGACCGAGAAAATCATCCGCCGCGACATCGACTTCCTGCCGCTGAAATCATACACCAACATCCGCGAGGGCAATGCCCTTAGGATGGATTGGGACGTGATAGAACTACCTTCTGACATTCCTACGATACATGCCAAGAATGTTCACTTGATTATTGAGCCTGAGCCCATGAAGGCAAGCGAGCCTATTGTTGAATACGATGAAGTCAATGTAGTAACCCGTCGTTTCGATGGCGAGGTGACGCCCAGCAAGAAACGCTATCAAGTCAAATTTGACTATATCATGGGTAATCCTCCGTTTGTAGGTGCAAATATAATGAACGACGAACAGCGTGCTGACCTTAGACATATTTTGGGGACAAAATGGAAGAATATTGGAGAAATGGACTATGTGACTGGCTGGTACAAAAAAGCATCACAATTATTGACAGGCACAAAGATTCGAGCGGCCCTTGTGTCCACCAACAGCATCTGCCAAGGTGAGCAAGTGGCTAATCTTTGGAAACCACTCTTTGAGCAGGAAGGTATCCATATAGATTTTGCATATCGTACATTTCGTTGGGATAGCGAAGCTTCGCTCAAAGCTCACGTACATTGCGTAATTGTTGGTTTTAGCTATACAAATGAGAAAACCTCGAAGAGAATCTATGATAACAATGTAGAACGAGAAGCCAAGAACATCAATGCTTATCTCATGGATGCTCCTGATGTCTTCATAGAAAGTCGTAATAAACCTTTGTTCGACGTTCCTGTAATTCGTAAGGGTAATCAGCCAACGGACGGGGGAAACCTAATTATCGAAGAATCAGAACTAAATGCTTTTCTTGCCCGAGAACCAAAGGCTGAGAAGTTCATTAAGCGATTAATCGGCTCCAAAGAATATATTAACAATAAGCCTCGTTATTGCTTATGGTTGAAAGATGCTTCACCTGCAGAACTTAGGCAAATGCCTGCTGTTATAGAGCGCATGGAGGGTGTACGCAAAATGCGTGAGTCAAGTAGTGATGCCGCAACAAGAAGGTTGGCTGATACTCCACATTTATTCAGAGAAACGAATAATCCTGAAACCTACATTATTGTTCCTTCTGTTTCCTCAGAACGAAGGCGTTATGTTCCAATGGGTTTCCTAACAGCGGATACTATCCCCACAAATCTTGTTCTTATTATTCCAGATGCAAGTCTTTATCATTTTGGTGTTCTTACATCAAATGTACACATGGCATGGATGAGAGCAGTGTGCGGAAGATTGAAGAGCGATTATCGCTATAGCAAGGATATCGTCTATAACAATTTCCCCTGGCCTAATCCTACGGACGAGCAGAAGGCAAAGATTGAGCAGACGGCACAAGCGATTCTCGATGCCCGAGCCCTTTATCCCGACTCCTCGCTGGCAGACCTCTATGATGAACTGACCATGCCCGTAGAACTGCGCCGTGCCCATCAGGACAACGACCGCGCCGTGATGCAGGCCTATGGCTTCCCCGTCAAGTCCATGACCGAAAGCCAGTGCGTAGCCGAATTATTCAAACTATACCAAGAATTAACGAAATAAAAATATGATACAGACACAGTTATTGAGACTCGACCCGCCCTACCAGATAATATCTGCCGGTGGGCGCGTGGGAATACAGGTTGCAACCCTGATAGTTGTTGAAGAACCATCCCCTGTAGCTATCGAAAGAAGAACAGGCCGTGCATTGGGCTATGGGCCCATGAAATGCCGTAGTTATCCCGTGGTTAACTATGGGCTGAAACAAGGACTTGAGGAGCAGATGAAATATCAGAACAACTCATTGGACTATGAAGCAGATTGGGCTATCCAAAGGCGTATGCAGCCCGAAGGAGCCGTGTGGTCTGGGGTTGATGTAAAGGACGTGAAGGTGCTGGGATTAGCAGGAGCGAATAATGACCCCGTGGGACTTGAACAATTTATATATCTGATTCCAACCGTCTGGAGAACAGACCCAAGCCTTCGTTTATGGGACAAGAACTCCACATCGCGCTTATACGATCTATATGCAGGACTTGGTAATGTTGGATTGAAGACCCAAAAACTAATTGCAGATCATCTTAATGACAAAAATGTCTTCCCCATCAGACTTGATCTGGAACAGAAACCCTCGTCAGACGGATTCTATATAAAGGTAGTAATAAGAGAGGATATTAATGCTCAGCCGTGGGAAATGGACAGGAATGTTTTCTTCAGATGTGTAATCGAACTCTCTAAGCCTGACAGCATAAGTGAATGTGCGACTACTATCCTCGAAGGTGTTCAAGGCATTAGGGATTTTCTGCCCACATGGAATGTTGATTTCATTGGGAGGCAATCAGTGAAGCAAGGAGATAAGATTTGGGCTGATGCCATGAAACAATTGCTTTCACTCGTAAAAGTCAACTACAAGGGATAATCTCTTTTGGCAAAGATGACTGATTTTATTGTCAAAGCAGTAAAAATAGACGGCTTGAACTGGCCTCTGCGTGCTCTGCTACAAAGTCTCGACAGCCCTGAGCTGGGCGAGACGGAGTGGTGGCGTCGTATGGCGGTTATGCAGAATGCGGCAGCCCGTGCAGGTGACCAGAAGTTGCTTGGCGCTCTTGACAATAAGAAGGAAGAACGATATGGTAGCCGTTTCGAGGCTCCGGAGGTTGTAACCCTAAACAATCTGCCTGCGCTTTCGGTTGAAGAGAGTGTTAAGCGATGGTTCCAAGACCTAAACCAAGAGAAACGGCAGGAAGTATTAAAGCATGCTATGGGCACTCTGCTTGAAACTCCGGATAATGATAGCGGAAAGAAATTGTTCTCAAAGAAGCAGCATTGGATGGCGGTCTATATGGTGTTGCGCGACCGATTGGGGTTGCTCACCAAGCACAATGAATTTCATACCTATGCTGCCAAGATTACTCCCGACACTTGTCCTGCTAAACTCAGGATATCTTCTTCGACGATGACTAACTTCTCGAAGACTGTGCCTGAGGGGCAATATTTTAAGATAAAGAACAACCCGTTCCATGAGCATTGTTCCGTTTTGTGGACAATCATTAAGGACATCTATTATTCTAAGGTTTTTACTAACGAATAGTAAAAACTAGCAATAATTTTACTAATACTTTTGCTTTCTTTACTACGGCTTACTAATAAGTTGTAGGGCTGTTTTTTTTTATTTTCCTTTGCATCAACAAAACTTTTAATAGATTAGAATATGAATACAGACAACGTCACTTACGTCACTCGGCCTAGGACAAAGCCAGAGTCGACAACGCGAGGAAAATTGAACGAATGGGCAAATGGCTACAAGGAATTTGTTCCACAAGGCCAGAAACCGAGTAACAGAACCATGCTGAAGCAAGTGGGCGGCAGCAGCTTCTACAAGAGCGAGGGCGCGAAGGAATCTTCCTATTCGTTGCATCTGAACGTGGATGCAAAGGACTGCGAGGACCCCGTGGCTGCATTGCACGAGCAGTTCCTCTTTTTAACGAAGGGAGAACAAAAGCAACTGCCGCTGATGCCTGAGGGCAGTCGTGGTCAGATGCTGATGGACGATGGAATCGTGAAGATCTGGATGGACAACGAGAACGGGAAACTGACGATTATGGCCGAACTGGAGTGTTCGCCACAAATTGAGCGGCAACTGCTGCAGGCTCAGTCCAGGATGAACGTCTGCATCGGTCGCCATCGCACGGAGATACTGAACAATAAGAAGGACAATAAATAATGGTAGACGCGTATGAATAAGAATTGGCGATTCGTTTGGCAAGAAAACATGTACTGGGCTTCGTGCGAACCCTGTACGCTCGCGGTGTTCAACACGCTGGTGAGCGCCGCCGTTGTGAACTGGAAAATCAATATGCGGCGGGCTGTGAGAAAGGCCATCATGGAGGGAAAACCACTGGATGAGTTTACGCGACTGAGCGAATTCCAGCAATGGTGCTACAAGATGCAAAGCCGACCACGGGCAGGCGAGAAGTTCGGTATGCTTACCACGGCGGCCAAATTGTTGCAATGGGTTGATGCGCTGAAGAGCAGCCTGCCGTGTTTTGTATTTGCGGTCAGGGAGTTCGGGCTGGTACCAAGAACCGACAAGAACGGACAACCGAAACTTGACCCTCAGGGCGCTCCCTTCCTCTACCGCCGACGCAAGCAGTCGAACATCAAGCACCTTTCAGGATTGTTCATGAGCGACTTCGACCACTTGCCTTTCCCACCACAGGAACTCTACGAACTGACCCGCCGCCCAGGCTATCCGTGGAAGACGCGGCTGGCACACCTGACATCGTCGGGCGAAGGGCTGCGGCTGGTGAGTGAGTGCATCCCCGGGGCAGGCAACATAGCC
Organism: Prevotella sp.; assembly: GCA_017428925.1. Classification (GTDB taxonomy): domain Bacteria; phylum Bacteroidota; class Bacteroidia; order Bacteroidales; family Bacteroidaceae; genus Prevotella. The sequence goes on from JAFRPY010000035.1 coordinate 32,439, forward strand.
GACCAGCAGTACCTGCAGGCCAAGGAACTGGGAATGCTGGAGGTAAAGGGAACGACGGGTAAATTCGTAACGGACAACTCGTGCATCAACGCCGATAAGCTGTCGTTCTGCCCACGCTTGGATGATATTCTATATGCTGATGAAGATAAACTTTTTAATTATTAAAATATGGAAGAACAAAAACTTTTTGACAATGAGTTCGACCGTCAGTATGGCGACTCATACCGCAACGAGTGTAGTAACGCCACAAGTCCCGACCATGTGTTGCCAGGCAATACGGAGGCCGAGACCAGCGGCAAGTCATTACCCCCAAATCCATCGCAGGCTGACGACCAGGAAACGGCCAAGGAACTGGCAGCGCAGTTGAAGCCTAAGGAGCAGCAACAAGATCTGAATGTGTTCGGCAACTCTGTGATTGACTACGTCAATGCGATGTTGCCCAATGGTGCTCCCGAAGGCTCACGACACAAGTTTGCGCTGAAGGTGGCCACCGATGCCATCATCCTCTACGACGGCGATATGGAGCGCGTCAGGAGCCTGCTGCTGGCTTTGCCGTGGGTACAGGAGATTATCTCGGAACGTGGACTCTCAGAGATAGACAGCCCCAGCGGCATCATTGCCACCGCCAAGAAACGCATGGAGAAACGAGAGGCCGAGAACCTGAACGACCCTCAGCCCTCGAAGGAGATGCGCCGTGCCATCGAGCAGGTGACGGGCAGTAAATACAGCGTGCTGCTTCGTGAAGAACACGGCAGGGTGATGGGTAAGGTGACTGCTGCTCAGGGTGACATCCTGCAGGTGCTGGGGCGCGTGGGCAGCGAACTGAAAAAGTTCAGTGCGAAATACCCGCTGCTGGAACTGCTCTGCTTCCGCCTGAAAGAGAAGTTTTATCCAGCGGTGTTCTTCGTGGGCGGCTCTTTCGCTATGACCTTGATGACGCGCTGCTGGTACTATTTCTGGCCGAAGCCGGGCAAGCGGAACCGACTGAACAGTCTGGTGCTGCTGATTGGAAGGATGGGCGGCATGAAATCGGTGGCCGTTGACCTCTACGACATTCTGATGGAACCTGTCAGAAGAGCAGATGCCGCCCAGATTGAAGCCTTGAACCGCTACAATGCCGAGCGCGAGCAGAACAACGGCGGTGCCAAAAACAAGACTCCACGGCCACAGGGCATCTACCGGGCACTGCCGCCTGAAACCTCAACGGCAGCCCTGCGTGAGGCCGAGGCCAATGCCCACGAGACAATTGACGGTGAGGAGGTTTACCTGCACGTCAGCGTTTTCGACTCAGAACTCCAGAACACGCTCTCGCAGATGAAGAAGGGCTACATGGACGCGCTGCAGACCTATTGGCTGAAGTCGTTCCATGCCGAGAAACACGGGGCCTACCTGAAAACCAGCAATGCCCCCATCGGTGAAAGCCCGGTGCATTTTTCGGCGGTTTACACCGGAACAGACGTTGCAATGAGAGCCCTCAACACGGAGAAGACTTGTGTGAACGGATTAATGTCGCGCTTTACGGCTGTGCCCAATGCCGACTCAAACTTTGAGATGCTTGAGGTTCACGACTACGACGAGGCGGCAGGGAAAAGGGATGCCGAACTGAAGGAGTGGGCCTACCGATTGGACGGCTGCAAGGGCGAGATTCCGTGCAAACTTATCAGCGATGCCCTGAAGGCCTGGACAGCCCGACGCATGGCCGATGCAGGGGAGGATAGGGATTATGCCGAGGAAGACTTGGTGAAGCGTCCCTGCTGGCATGCCATCAACTTCGTGCTGCCATTCGTGGTGAGCCGCCATTGGGACAAGATGATTCAGGACGAGGACGGGCGATGGAAATGCGGTCCCGGCTTCAAGGTTGACCAGACCGATGTGAGGCTTGCACAGCTTATCGCCAACACCCAACTGGCTTTCCAGGAATACTACTGTAAGGGCATTCTGGAGAAGCATTACGACGACATGGCAGCCGAGCGCGCCTCGAACGTGCGTCATCAGCAGAAGACATTGCTGGCCTATCGCCGTCTACCTGAAATCTTCACCAGCGACGACGTGAAGCGTGAGTATGGCTACAACAGTATTGGCAGCGTGTGCAGTCGTCTGAAGCATCTACAAGACGATGGTTTGGTCAAGAAAATCCGAACAGGACAGGAAAAAGGAAAATACCGCAAGTTGACCTGACGTGCTATATTGCATATTGCATATTGCATATTGCATTCGTTTTTTTACAATAAAGGGCAGGCAGCATAACGCCACTTGCCCTTTTGGTGATTTCCCCCTCGTTCTATTCCTTCCTCAACTTCTGTTTCAAGAATTTCGGGGTGTAGCCCAGGGGGCTTTCGGCAACTTGTTCGGGAGTGCCTACGGAAAGGATTTCGCCGCCCTTACGGCCGCCCTCGGGTCCCATGTCGATAATCCAGTCGGCCAACTTGATGACGTCGAGATTATGTTCGATGATGATAACGGTGTTGCCGCGGTCTACCAGTTTTTGAAGGACACTTATCAGAATACGGATGTCCTCGAAATGCAAGCCCGTTGTGGGTTCGTCAAGTATATAGAGCGTTTTGCCGGTATCGCGCTTCGAAAGTTCTGTGGATAGTTTTACACGCTGGCTTTCGCCTCCTGATAGGGTAGTGGAAGGCTGGCCCAGCTTGATATAGCCGAGGCCGACGTCCTGTATGGTCTTTATCTTGCGCAAGATGTCGGGAACGTTCTCGAAGAAATCCACGGCCTGGTTGATGGTCATGTCGAGCACGTCGGCAATCGACTTTCCCTTGTATCGCACCTCAAGCGTCTCACGGTTGTAACGCTTTCCGTGGCACACCTCGCATGGCACCATCACATCGGGCAGGAAATTCATCTCGATGCTCTTGTAGCCGTTGCCTCCACAGGTTTCGCATCGGCCGCCTTTCACATTGAACGAGAAACGCCCTGGTTTATAGCCTCGGATTTTGGCTTCGGGAAGATTGACGAAAAGCGATCGGATGTCGGAAAAGACTCCTGTATAGGTTGACGGATTGGAACGCGGCGTACGACCAATAGGACTCTGGTCGACGTTCACCACCTTATCTATATATTCCAGTCCCTCGACCGATTCGTAGGGCATCGGCTTTTTCAATGAGCGATAGAAATGCTGGGAAAGAATGGGCTGCAAGGTCTCGTTCACAAGTGTAGACTTTCCGCTACCGCTGACTCCGGTCACCACAATCAGCTTGCCTAACGGGAATTTCACATCAATATTCTTCAGGTTGTTGCCATGAGCCCCTCGGATAATGATTGACTTCCCGTTACCCTTACGACGCTCGGCGGGCAAGTCGATATTCTGTTCTCCGTTCAGATACTGAGCCGTCAAGGTATGCTGCTTGAGCATATCGGAAGGAGTTCCCTGGAAAACCACCTGCCCGCCCTTGCGACCAGCCTTAGGGCCAATATCTACGACATAGTCGGCATTGCGCATCATGTCTTCGTCGTGTTCAACCACAATGACCGTATTGCCAATATCGCGCAATTCTTTTAATGAGGATATCAACCGCTCGTTATCGCGCTGGTGAAGACCTATGCTCGGCTCGTCGAGGATGTAAAGGACGTTGACCAACTGAGAGCCAATCTGAGTGGCCAAGCGTATGCGCTGGCTTTCACCACCCGAAAGGGTGGCACTCTGCCGGTCTAATGCCAGATAGTCGAGCCCAACCTCAAGCATAAAGTCGATGCGGGTGCGTATCTCTTTCAGGATTTCGGAAGCTATCTTCTGCTGGTTGGCGTCCATGTGGTTTTCCACTTCCGTGCACCAGTCCTTCAGTTCCGTAAGGTCCATCTGCGTCAAGTCGCTGATATTCTTATCCCAAATTTTATAGGACAGCGACTCGCGATTCAGCCGCTGGCCCTTACAGTCGGGACAGGTACACTCGGCCAGGAACTGGTCGGCCCATTTCTGTCCGCTGACCGAATCGTTGTTGTCCATCACGGACTGAAGGTATTTTACCACACCGTCGAAACTGACGAAATAATCGCTTGTGGTGTGAATAACCTCTTTGGGAATCTTGACATTCTCCAGCGTTCCGTAGAGTATCTCGTAAAGGGCTTCGTCGGGAATGTCCTTTATGGGAGTCTTTATGTTGAGGTCGTGCTTTTTCAGTATGGCATCTATCTGCCAGAAGACCATCTGGTTCTTATAGTTTCCCAAAGGAGTGATGCCCCCTTCGTGGATAGACAATGAACGGTCGGGAATCACCTTGTCGATATCTATCTGATTGATATAGCCCAAACCCTTGCATGTGGGACATGCTCCCTCGGGAGAATTGAACGAGAACTTATTGGGAGCTGATTCTCCGTATGAGATTCCCGTCGTGGGACACATCAACCGCTTGGAGTAGTATTTTGCCAGATTGGTGTCTTTGTCGAGAATCATCAGTAGTCCGTCGCCCTGTTTCATGGCCGTACTGATGCTCTTGCGTAATCGTTCGCCGTCGTTATCGTTTACCGCCATCTTGTCGATCACCACCTCAATGTTGTGGTTCTTATAGCGGTCTACTTTCATGCCGCGCTGTATTTCGGTCACTTCTCCGTCTATGCGGATATACAGATAACCTTTGCGGCGCATGCTTTCGAACAGTTCCCGATAATGACCCTTGCGATTTCGCACCAATGGAGCCAGGATGAAAATGCGCTTCCCCTGATAGTCGTGGTTGATCATTTCTATCACTTTCTCCTCGGTGTACTTAATCATCGGTTCGCCGGTCATGTAGCTATAGGCTTTTCCGGCACGGGCGAAGAGCAGTCGGAGGTAGTCGTAGACCTCGGTAGTAGTTCCAACAGTTGAACGTGGATTCTTGTTCGTGGTTTTCTGCTCGATACTGATAACGGGGGAAAGCCCGGTAATCTTGTCGACGTCGGGGCGCTCCATGTTCCCGAGGAAATTGCGGGCGTATGCCGAGAAGGTTTCAATATAGCGACGCTGGCCCTCGGCAAAGATGGTGTCGAAAGCCAACGATGATTTTCCCGAGCCGCTTAGTCCGGTGATGACCGTTATCGAGTTACGGGGAATCTCCACATCAACATTCTTCAGATTGTGGACGCGGGCTCCCCATACATTTATCTTTTCTGTTTCTTTTTGCATAATTGTTCACTGGCCCTACGTATGGCCTGTGGCGGTTGTTTTCTTTATTGTGTCGATGAAGAACTGCTTTCGGTAAATCCACGCAACAGATTCACATCGCGGCGGATATGGTATTCATGGCCGTCGGCTCCCTTGGCTTTCACATAAACGAAATAAGTTCCCTCCTTAACAGGTTTTCCGTTGAACGTTCCATCCCATTCCCCTGAAGGATCATCCCATGAATATATCTTCTGCCCCCATCGATTGAAGATGGTTGCCTTGAATTCCACAATGCTCTGGTAGCCTTCCTTAGCCTTGTAGGTATCGTTGATACCATCACCATTGGGTGAGAAAGCATTGGGAAACTCCAGTTTACTCTCGCTGATGGTAATGCGGAAATTCTCACTCGTAATCATTGTCTGCTTACCATTAGTGTCGGTAAAAGTGGCCGTCACTCTGACGGTTTTGGTTCCCGCTGTGGTGAAAGTCAGCTCCATCCATTCGTCATATCGAACAATGTCGGGAACGGTATCTGTTTCCAGGAACACCTCCCATTGGTAATTTACGATATAGCCGGCAGTATTCTCGGGATTGGCTTCGAATCTGACAGTGAGCGGAGCTTGTTCGGATATACTTGCCCCTGTCTGTTCAACATGTTCATTCTGCGACGAATCGATATAAGTAGCCGTTGGAGATATCGTCGGATATTCATCAGAAAAAGCTGGAATGACTGCAAAAAGAGCCACCCAAAGTGCAAATATTTGTTTTATTTTCATTTTAGTTCGGTTTTAATGCGCAAAGATACGCATTTTTTTGTATTTTTGCATTCGAAAACTATAAATAAACGAAAAAATGAGAAATTATTATAGATATTTCGCCGTTTTGGTTGTTATCTTATTTGGCTTCTATGCCAATCTGTATTCACAAAAAAAGACGGATGTCCGGAAACGGGCCATCCAAGTGGGAGTGATGCTTCCCCTGCATGATGTCGATGGTGACGGCAGGCGAATGGTGGAGTATTACCGTGGTTTGCTGATGGCAGCCGACGACCTGAAGAACGAGAACATTTCGGTTGACTTCCACGCCTGGAACGTGAACATTGATGCTGATATCCACCAGACTTTGCTCAAAGAAGGTGCCAACCAGTGCGACATCATCTTTGGCCCGCTTTACAGCAAGCAGGTGGCAGCCCTCGGCGAATTTGCCAAGGCCTATAATATTAAGGTGGTGATACCTTTCTCTATCAATAGCGATGAAGTGCAGCGCAACCAGTATATCTATCAGGTTTACCAATCGCCGGAAGAACTCAACACGAAAGCCGTCAACAGTTTCATGGAACGCTTTAGCGAGTTTCACCCCGTCTTTATCGACTGCAACGACAAGGACAGTAAGAAGGGACTGTTCACCTCGGCTTTACGTCAGCAACTTGAGAAAAAAAGCATCACATACAATATCACGAACCTGAATTCGCCTTACGAAAGTTTTGTCAAGGCTTTCTCAGTTCAACAGCCTAATATCGTTATTCTGAATACAGGACGCTCACCAGAACTGACGGAAGTATACCGCAAACTCGACCAGTTGAAGTTGAATAATGCTTCGCTGAAGATTTCGATGTTCGGCTACACCGAATGGCTGATGTATGAGCGCAACAACCTGAACAAGTTCTGCCAATACGACACCTATATTCCAGCTTATTATTATTTCAATGTCTCCGCACCGAAGACTCAGACGCTTTTGCAGGACTATAATCGCTGGTTCAAAGCTCCCATGCAGGAGTATATTCCCCGGCTTGCCATTACCGGCTACGATCAAGGATGCTTCTTCCTGCGAGGTCTTCACGAGAAAGGAGAGAAATTCGACGGAAGTTCAATGCCCCGGCCATCGGTACAGACACCATTCCGCTTCGAACGTGTTGGCAAGAAAGCCGGTTACAAGAATCAGGCTTTCCAACTGATTCACTATAACACCAACGGTGCTATCTCTATTGTCAATTACTAAATCGGCATGAAGAAACATCTTTTGTTCCTCTTCCTATTAATACCTGCTTTGGCTAACGCCCAAGTGGGTGAGCACCGTAACGATTTTGCTGTAGGTGGCAATGCCGGCTATGTCCTGAGCAACGTGTCGTTTGTACCTTCTGTTCCTCAAGGGTTTCATGGCGGCATCACGGGCGGTCTCTCGTTCCGTTATACTTGTGAGAAGTACTTCAAGTCAATTTGTGCATTATATGCCGAGATAAACTATTCACAAATTGGATGGAAAGAAGAAATCCTCGACATAGAGGACAATCCCGTCATCAACCCCCAGACCGAGCAGGAAGAACAGTTCCAAAAAACCATCAACTACATTCAGATTCCGGTCATGGCTCGTCTGGGATGGGGTAGGGAACGCTCCGGATTCCAGTTCTTCGTCAATGTTGGTCCGCAATTTGGCGTTTATCTGAGTGAAAGCATCAAGGCCAACTATGATGTTATGCAACCTTACTTGGTGAAACGAGTTAGTCCTGTGATTGCTCAAGACACGATGACGGTGGAAAACAAGTTTGACTATGGTATTGCCGGTGGTATCGGACTGGAGTACTCCCACCGCAAGCTCGGTCATTTCATTATCGAAGGCCGCTACTATTTCGGATTAGGTAACATCTATGGAGATTCGAAGCGCGACTATTTTGCCCGTTCCAATTACGGCAACATTGTCATAAAACTGACCTACCTCTTCGACTTAATCAGAACCAAAAATGATAAAATAAAATAACTATGTTCGAAAATCAACCTAAAGGACTTTATGCGTTGGCACTGGCCAACACGGGAGAACGATTCGGCTACTACACAATGCTGGCCGTTTTCGCTTTGTTTTTGAGAGCTAACTTTGGTCTCGACCCAGGAACGGCCGGTCTTATCTATAGTAGTTTCCTGGGACTCGTATATTTCCTTCCTCTCGTTGGCGGTATTCTGGCCGACAAGTTTGGATACGGAAAGATGGTTACCATTGGCATTATCATTATGTTCATCGGCTATCTTTTCCTCTCCATTCCTTTAGGAGGAGAAAGTGTAGGCTTTGCTGCCATGTTGGCCGCCCTGTTGCTTATTTCATTAGGAACTGGTCTTTTCAAAGGTAACCTCCAGGTGATGGTGGGTAATCTCTATGACGATCCTAAACTTTCTGGCAAGCGCGATGCCGCATTCTCCATTTTCTACATGGCCATCAACATCGGTGCCCTCTTTGCTCCGACGGCTGCCGTGAAGATTAAGGAATGGGCTGAAAGCATTGGCTATTCAAGTAATGATGCCTATCATTTCTCATTTGCCATTGCCTGTGCTTCGCTTATCGTCTCGATGGCCATCTACTATGCCTTCCGCAGCACCTTCAAACACACTGAGGGCGGACAAAAGAAAGACGCTGCCGTTGACCAGGTGGAAGAGATTTCACCATCAGAGACTAAAGACCGCATCATTGCTCTTTGTCTTGTGTTTGCCGTTGTCATTTTCTTCTGGATGGCATTCCATCAGAATGGTCTTACGCTGACCTATTTTGCTAATGAGTTCACTCAGAAAACGTCTACAGGTGTTCAGAGTATGGCGTTCGACGTAACCAACCTTGTGGCCATCATCTTCATTGTCTATGCCTTATTCTCTTTCTTCGACAGTAAGACGCAGAAGGGCAAGACCATCTCGGTTATCGTCATTCTGATTGCCCTCGGATGGTTAGGCTATCAGTATGCCAATCTTTCGGGTGAGGTGGCTGTTTCTGCTCCCATCTTCCAGCAATTCAACCCCTTCTATGTTGTGGCATTGACTCCGGTATCTATGGCCATCTTCAGTTCACTCGCAGCAAAAGACAAAGAACCTTCTGCACCTCGTAAGATTGCATACGGTATGCTGGTTGCTGGCGTGGCCTACTTTGTAATGATGTTTGCTTCTACTGGTCTGAACACTCCCGATGCCCAGGCTTTAGCAGGCGACGGAGGAACCTTCGTTTCTGCCAATTGGCTCATCGTCACCTACCTCATCCTCACTTTTGGCGAGCTGTTGCTTTCTCCAATGGGAATCTCGTTTGTAAGTAAAGTGGCTCCACCGAAATACAAGGGTATGATGATGGGCGGATGGTTTGTTGCCACAGCCATCGGCAACCTGCTTGTAAGCGTTGGCGGATACCTTTGGGGAGGCTTACCCCTGTGGGTTGTATGGAGCGTGTTTATTGCTCTCTGCATTCTCTCTGCCGTCTTCATGTTCTCTATTATGAAACGCCTTGAGAAAGTATGCTGAAGAAGCAGCGCTACGAAACCATACTCGCTTATTTCAGCGAGAAGACACCGAAAGTCACTACCGAACTCCAATTCGGTAGTGTCTTTCAGCTTTTAGTGGCAACGCTTCTGAGCGCCCAGTGTACGGACAAGCGCATTAATCAGGTAACGCCTGAACTCTTCCGCCATTATCCCGACGCCCAATCTATGTCGAAGGCTGAAGTAGAGGACATTCTCGAGCTGATCCGCTCGGTGAGTTATCCCAACTCCAAGGCCAAGCATTTATCCGAAATGTCGAAGATGCTGGTGAGCGATTTCGGCGGAGAAGTGCCCGACTCGATGGACGACTTGCAGAAACTTCCCGGAGTGGGGCGGAAGACGGCAAACGTAATCCAGGCCGTGGCTTACGGGCGGAGTGCCATTGCCGTCGACACCCATGTGTTTCGCGTCAGCCGCCGGTTAGGTCTGGTTTCGTCCAAGGCTAACACACCCGCGAAAGTGGAGGAGGAACTGAAGCAGAACATTCCCGAAGAAAAACGTGCCGATGCGCACCACTGGCTGCTGCTCCACGGCCGTTACATCTGTCAGAGCCGGCAGCCGAAATGTGGGGAATGTCCTTTTGAGGACTTCTGTCCTAAACGTCTTGACAACAGTAAAATATAATAATAAGGTGGAAACAAAGAGAATCCTGCAATACCTGAAGGATATTGCCGCTAACAACAACCGCGAGTGGTTTCATGCCAACAAGGCTGAATACGATGCCGTGCGCAAAAGTTTCAATGACGGTATAGCCCAGGCCATCGGGCGTATCTCCGAATTCGACGAGAGTATAGCCCACTTGTCTGTGAAGGACTGTGTCTATCGTTTTAATCGTGACACGCGCTTCTCGCCCGACAAGTCACCCTATAAGCGACATCTCGGAGCCTATATTTCCGCGCACGGCAAGAAGTCGCTTCATGGCGGATACTATATTCATCTGGAGCCGGGTAACTGTATGCTGGCCGTAGGCAGTTATTGGTTGCCTACGAATATCCTCACCTCTTGCCGGAATGAGATTATGGCCAATATTGATACATGGCGGGAAATTGTGGAGAGCCGCAAATTCATCGATTTCTTTGGCCGTCCCGAGGATGTCCGTCAGGGTGCCAGTGAGATGTGGCCAGTCGATAAGAAAGGGTTTGGAATCAGTCATCTGAAGTCGGCTCCTTCAGGTTTTCCGCGCGACTATGAATTCATCCAATACTTGCGCATGAAGGATTATTGCTGTTGGAAGATGGTTCCTGATACATTCTTCGAAAGTAATCAATGGCTTGACAAAGCCATGAAGGTTTTCAGGGTTGCCAAGCCAATGATGGATTTCGTGAACAGCGTGATTGATGATTACGAATAGCTAAGCTTTCCAACATTACGTTCTAATGCATGAATGCTTGCTTTCCGCTGATTAAACGGCAGCCTTCTAATAGTGGTTAATGAGTAGCTTTCCACCACGATGTTTTTTCCCTCCCATCAAGAGCCACAGAATTAATGCTTGGATCTGAGATGGTGATACCCGAAAAAGTGTTCACTGTGACATATTTGGGTGTTCCATAGAGGTAAGAATAAATCTGCTCCGTGTTGCACTTGCTCCTTATCGCACTTGCTAAAACCGAAGACACTTGCGAGTAGGCCCTGCTGTCGGTGCAGAGTTTCTCCAGATAGTCACCCATGTCGTAGAAGATGGGCTCGTCGAAACCATCGAGTACCTGAATGCTGCTCCGGTCTTCATCCTTCAAGGTATAGTGGGCATTGATGTCGCGCATGGCTACTGCCAACTCGTCCATCTTTCGGCAATCGATGGCAGAATATGTACCATAAGGCATAAAATAGTTACTGTAGAACGTGTTGAAAGCCGAAATTGCTTTGTCATAGGAAGGAGTTGCCGATGACAAAGATGACCACATCGTCCTATAAGGAACACCAATTGCCATTACCTCCGAGGTGGAGGCCAGCAAGAAATTTGTCACGTTTCTCAATTCGTAGGCTACTTCAACATTTGCCATGTAACAGTCGTCGAACATGATGAACTGCATCTTCATGCCGGCAGCGGCAATTGCCTGGGCTATGGTCGGAATGTCGATGCTGTAGGTATTGATGTCGCTCACGCTGCCGAAGAAACGTGTGTGCATGTCGGTTAATTCTCCATGATAGTCAGCGTAGGGGATGCGTTCTTCAACAGTTTCAGTCTTTACTCCCGGCCATCCCGATTGCTTGGCATAATTGGGATAGTTGTGCCATGATTCCTTGAAGGTCCATCCAGTTCCATGACAGCCCACCATGAGCGCATAGTTCAGAGAAGGTGCATGGTTTTTCACTTCATTCAGAATCCCCGTCAGTCCTTGCTCTGTCGTGTAGTCTTGTCCGGTATATTCCCTGATAAGCTTCGTCTCGCACGCTGATGTCGACGAGTTATAGATGACCTCACTAAGTGTTGATTTGCTTGAAGACTCGCTCAAGAACAGTATGAGCCTGCTTTCCTTCAACCCCTCTCTACTCTTAATAGCACTGTAAATGCTATCTATATTCGCTTTCATGTAAGGTAAGAGCCCCTGAGAGCTCGATGATCCCGACCAAGGCATGAACAGCAGGATGGTCTGCTTTTTGTCTTCTTCGGTAGTGTCTTCGTCATCACTGGAACAACTGGACAAGCCCAGAAAAAGCATCGAAATACAGAGAATTCCCAACAGTTTCTTCATTTGTCAGCCAATTTTCTTTAGTTCGCTGATGGATTCTTTCAACGCAGCAATCTTCTCCTCGGCGTCACTACGCTTTTTCCGCTCCAGTGCGACCACGGCCTCAGGAGCATTCTGCACGAAGCGTTCGTTGGAGAGTTTCTTCAGGACACCAGCCAGGAAGCCTTCGAGGTGTTTCAGCATGGCCTCCTGCTTCTCTATTTCGGCTGTCACGTCAATCAGGTTTCCAAGGGGCACGGCAAATTCGTCGGTTCCTACCATAAAGGAAGAGGCATCGGCCGATTTTTCCGCCACCACCTCGATGGCCGACACGTTGGCCATCTTCTTTATCACCTCGTTATATTCTTCAAAATGATTGGCCTCAACCATCTGCAAGTTCAGCTGGTCTTTCTGGGCAATGTTCTTTGAATTGCGAACGGCTCGTACACCCGAAATAATCTGTTTCAGCAACTCAATGTCGGCAATCAGTTTTCTGTCGTCATCGGTGGCATCGGCAATGTCGGTCACAGCAACCATTATGCTCTCGCCAGCCTTGCGCTCATAGATATGCTGCCAGAGTTCTTCCGTAATGAACGGCATGAAGGGATGGAGCATTTCAAGAAGTTGCTCAAAGAAACGTAGGGTTGCATCATAGGTTAACTGGTCGATGGGCTGCTGGTAGGCAGGCTTCACCATCTCCAGATACCAACTCGAGAACTCGTCCCAGAAAAGGCGGTAGACCACCATCAGAGCCTCCGAGATGCGGTATTTCGAGAACAGGTCTTTCAGTTCGGCATTTACCGTGCGCAGTTTGGCTTCGAACCATCCCACAGCAGTCTTTGCAGCTTCGGGTTGTGGGATATCAGCCGTCTGCCACTGTTTCACCAGACGGAAGGCATTCCATATCTTGTTGTTGAAGTTTCTTCCCTGTTCACACAAGGCCTCGTCGAATAGAATGTCGTTGCCCGCAGGGGCGGAAAGCATCATGCCCATACGCACACCGTCGGCTCCGAACTTCTCTATCAGTTCGATGGGATCGGGTGAGTTACCCAGCGACTTCGACATCTTGCGGCCCAGTTTGTCGCGGACGATGCCTGTGAAATAAACATTCTTGAAGGGATACTTGCCCATATATTCCTCGCCAGCCATAATCATTCGGGCCACCCAGAAGAAGATGATATCGGGAGCCGTAACAAGGTCGGAGGTGGGGTAGTAGTAGTTTATTTCCTCGTTTCCAGGATTATTGATGCCGTCGAAGAGCGACACAGGCCAAAGCCACGACGAGAACCAAGTGTCGAGAGCATCCTCGTCTTGGCGCAGGTCGGAATCCTTTACAGCCGGATTCTTCTGCCGTGCAAGTTCCAGGGCCTCTTCCCTTGTGGCGGCCACAACGTAGTCGTCCTGCTCGTTGTAGTAATAGGCAGGGATGCGATGGCCCCACCAGAGTTGTCTTGAAATACACCAGTCCTGAATGTTCTCAAGCCAGTTCTTGTAGGTGTTTACGTATTTCTGTGGGTAGAAGTGCATTTCACCCTCCACGACAGGTTTCAATGCAATCTCGGCAAAGTGTTCCATCTTAAGGAACCATTGCAGCGAAAGCCTCGGTTCAATGGCCGTGTCTGGGTTGCGCTCCGAATAGCCCACTTTGTTCACATAGTCTTCCACCTTCTCCATCAGTCCTGCTTCCTGCAAGTCCTTGGCAATCTGCTTGCGGCAATCCATGCGGTCCATACCCACATAAATGGGCGACTGCTCCGAGATTGTACCGTCGGCATTGAAAATATCGATAGTTTCCAGATTGTGCGTCTTGCCCAGCATGTAGTCGTTGGTGTCGTGGGCAGGCGTCACCTTCAGGCAACCCGTACCAAATTCTATGTCAACATATCGGTCTTCGATGACAGGTATGACACGATTCACCAACGGAACAATCACCTTACGGCCCTTAAGCCACTGGTTTTTCGGGTCCTTGGGGTTGATACACATGGCGGTATCGCCCATGATGGTCTCAGGACGGGTGGTGGCAACCACAGCGTAATAGCCCTTCTCGTCCTTGTGGATGATGTTGCCTTGGGCTTCTAAATTTTCTAGATTATCTAGATTTTCTAGGCCATCTACGTAGTACTTCAGGTGGAACAGGTGGCTCTGCTCTTCCTTGTAGACAACCTCTTCGGTAGAAAGGGCGGTAAGCGCCTTCGGGTCCCAGTTCACCATGCGAAGGCCGCGATAGATGTAGCCTTTGTTATAGAGGTCTACGAAAACCTTGATGACGCTCTCCGAACGCTTTTCGTCCATCGTGAAAGCCGTGCGGTCCCAGTCGCATGATGCTCCCAAGCGGCGCAACTGCTTCAGGATGATACCGCCGTGCTCGTGGGTCCAGTCCCAGGCATGCTCTAAAAACTGTTTGCGCGTCAGGTCGTGCTTTTTGATGCCTTCGGCAGCAAGTTTCTTCACTACCTTGGCCTCGGTGGCTATCGATGCGTGGTCGGTTCCAGGCACCCAGCAGGCATTCTTGCCTTCCATCCTTGCACGACGTACAAGAATGTCCTGGATAGTATTGTTCAGCATGTGCCCCATGTGAAGCACACCCGTCACGTTGGGCGGTGGAATCACGATGGTGTAGGGTTCTCTTCCATCGGGCTTTGAACTAAAAAGATTGTTGTCAATCCAGTATTGGTACCATTTCGACTCCACTTCCTTCGGGTCGTACTTCGACGCTAATTCTTCGCCCTTTGCGGCGATGTTTTCGGTTGCCATTTATTGATGTGATTTATATTAATGTTTAAATAATGTGTGCAAAGGTATAAAATAAAAACGGAAAGTGAACCATTCCGGCCCACTCTTTTTGTCTTTTTGCGTAAAAATAGCTTGTTGGAAAGGAGAAAATGGAGAAAAATTGTACTCTACGGGCTTCGCATCGGGCATATCTTTCTGCCTTTTCTACTATGTGGAACGTTTGCCGTCAACAGGCATTTTGACTGTAATCAATAAGCGGAGAAATTGCCAATAGACATCAACCGAGTTGTAATTTCAATTAAATTGCTGACCAATTTCAATTAAATTACCGAGCAATTTCATTGATTTTACTTTGCAATTTAATTGAAATTACAACTCGAATGATTATTGTTGGCAACTCGGACAATTGATAATGGCAGGCCGAAAGCCAAGTGCGGGCACGAAGAATACCAAATGAAGGGAGGATGGTTGAAGTCTGATGAAGCTGGAAAAAGCAAGCGCCTCTCTCCCTGATGGGAAAGAGACGCTTTAAATATCACCTGTAGCGTATTGTTATCCAATGAGTTCTACGCTTCGGCGGAGGAACTTGTCGAGAGCTGCCCCGCGAAGCATTCCGTTCTGAAGAAGGGCAAGGTCGATGAGTTGATGAACCACGGGATTGTCCTTGGCGGCATCGGCAATCACCTGTTGCTTTTTCTGCTGTTGTTCGCTGATGGTCTTTTGCGTGTTCGACAGGTCGTCTTTTTCTTCCTGAGTAACCTCTTCAGGCTTCTTTTTGTCCTGCTCCTGGCGGAGGATTGTCAGGCGGGCTTCCTGTCCCTTTATCTCAGCAAGAATGGGTTTCAGGGTCTCGGCTGTCTTCTCCGTCTGCTGGTCGAGCACTTTCCTAACAAGGGGATGGTCGCTGTTGAGCACAAGATTGTAAGCATCTGGCATCTGGGCATAGAATCCCATACCCTGCTGGTAGCGGCTCATGTCCTTCATTCGGCGCATGTACTCGCTCTGGGTGATGACAACGGGCTGGGCCTCAGCACCAAGACTCTGCACTTCAACGTAGAATTCGGCTTTCTCAACCTTTGGCATCTGCGACTTGAACGTCTCTGCCAAATTGTCACTCTCGTCTTTGCCGAGCGTGTTCTTCGGGGCATCTTCCTTGACGATAAGTCGGTCGATGATGTCGGCGTCAACACGAGTGAAACGGCTTTTCTCGAACTTCTGCTCAAGCATTCCTACCAATGGCGTGTCAAGTTGTCCGTCCATCATCATTACCGAATAGCCTTTTTTCTTGGCTTCCTCGATAAAACTATACTCTGCCTCACGGTCGTTTGCATAGAGATATATGAGGTTGCCGTCCTTGTCGGTCTGCTGGCTGCTGATGAGCGTGCGGTATTCGTCATAGGTGAAGTATTTGCCCTCGGTATCCTTGACAAGCGCAAAATCCTTGGCGCGGTCGTAGAAGTCTTCCTGCGAAAGCATGCCGTAATGGATGAAAAGTTTCAGGTCGTCCCATTTCTCCTCGTAATCTTTCCGGTTTTCCTTGAAAAGAGAACTGAGGCGGTCGGCTACCTTCTTGGTGATGTAAGTGGAGATTTTCTTTACATCGCGGTCACTCTGCAAATAACTGCGGCTGACGTTCAAGGGAATGTCAGGCGAGTCGATGACTCCATGAAGGAGAGTGAGGAATTCGGGCACGATGCCTTCCACCTGGTCTGTAACAAAAACCTGATTGCAATAGAGCTGGATTTTGTTGCGCTGGATGTCAATGTTTTGCTTGATGCGCGGGAAATACAATATACCAGTGAGGTTGAAAGGATAGTCAACATTAAGGTGAATCCAGAAGAGGGGTTCATCCTGCATGGGATATAGGGTGCGGTAGAAACTTTGATAGTCTTCGTCTTTGAGTGTTGAAGGCGTCTTGGTCCACAATGGTTCCACATTATTTATGATATTATCCTCGTCAGTATCGACTTGTTTTCCATCCTTCCATTCAGTTTTCTTGCCGAAAGCTACAGGAACGGGGAGGAATTTGCAATATTTCTGGAGCAACGACTCAATGGTTGCTTTTTGTAGAAATTCTTTGCAGTCGTCATCAATGTAGAGGATGATGTCGGAACCGCGGCCTTCCTTTTCTGTTTCTTCGATGGTAAACTCGGGGCTTCCATCGCAGCTCCATTTCACGGCCTGTGCATCTAGTTTGTAGCTTCGTGTGATGATTTCCACCTTCTTCGACACCATAAATGCGGAATAGAAACCAAGTCCGAAGTGACCGATGATGGCGTTGGCCGTGTCCTTATATTTGTCGAGAAAATCGGTTACACCCGAGAAGGCTATCTGGTTGATGTATTTGTCGATTTCGCTTTCCGTCATTCCGATGCCTCTGTCGCTGATGGTGAGCGTTCCCTTGTCGGTATCAAGACTGACGTGTACGGTGAGATCGCCCAGTTCGTCGGTGAAATCGCCTTTTTCTTTAAGTGTCTTCAACTTCTGTGTAGCATCGATAGCGTTGCTGACCATCTCGCGGAGGAAAATCTCATGGTCGGAATAGAGAAACTTTTTAATGACGGGGAAGATATTCTCTGTAGTAACCCCAATGTTACCTTTCTGCATAATGAAATAATTTAAGTTGTTTGCTACTACATTTAGCAAAATCCGTGCCATGAAATATATTTGGGTAAAAGCCACGTTTTATGTAGGCAAATGTATTAATTAATATCAAAAAGGTATTAAATTGTTACAACGAGAAATAATTCTTCCTTAAAAATTTGACACGAAAAGAAATTTTCATTATCTTTGCGTTTGAATTCTGTATGGACACATTTTATACGTCATGGAAACACCTGAGACAAAAATCAGAATCATTGAAGATTACTATACAAGCCATCGAGATGAGCTAAAAGGTTTCGTCGGTAAGCAGCTCCAATGGGCTGCTGATACCGAGGATATCGTGCAGAATGTGTTCGTCAGACTGATGCGCACAGACAAGATGATAACCCCGGTGACGCTTCCCAGCCTGGTCTATACCATAGCCAGGAATCTGATTTATGACTACTGGAGACATCATGGTTCGGTCGAAGAATACGAGCATTACTTACGCGGCTACGACCTGAACGAGAACACCGATGCGGCATCCATATACAGTGCTGTTGAGATTACGGAAATCCTTGAACGAGGCATAGCACGGCTGAGCGACCGCCAGCGCACTATCTATCGCATGAATATACTCGAAGGGAAAAAGGTGGCTGAGATTTCAGCTACACTTCGTATCAATTACAAGAGCGTCGAAAACAGATTGGGCAGTGCCCGCAAGGAAATACGCCAGTATATGAGAAGAATGCTGGCTTGAAGACTCACATTCGATAGGTAGGTTTTTTTAGGTTAACAGTCCCCGCAAACGTAGTGATACGAAGCGGGGACATTTCATTTTAAAAGTGTGGTGGAGTCAGTTCATTTTGAATGCGACGACGGACTTCTTATCTGGGTCAAGATAGAACGTGCGTACCAGCGTGTCATTCAGTTGGAGTATCCTCACACGAGCATAGACAAGTTTTCCGCCCTTATGTTGACCCCATTGGATATTCTTCTTAAAATATTTGTCGGAAGCAGCTTCGTTGCGCATCATCATAATTATGCTATCGGCAAGTGCCTTTGTGCTGTCCATAGCCAGCAGTTCCGTGCTATACTCGGTAGTAGCAAGGTTAGCCTTTAGGAAATCGCCAACAACTGATGTAGCCTTGCCACCCTCACCACAAGCAACGAGCACAAGGCTACACATTATTATTATAACTTTTCTCATTTCTTTTCGGGAATGTTCTTGAGGATTTCAAGCAAGTGATCCCATACCATCTGAACTGTAGGAATAAGCAGACGCTCGTCGGGGGAATGAACACCACGAAGAGTAGGACCAAAGCTTACCATGTCCATCTGGGGATATTTCTCGGAAAAGAGTCCACACTCCAATCCTGCATGAATGCCTAATACAAGCGGATTCTTGCCGAAGAGTTTATTATAGGTCTCAACGGTGATACGTGTCAGCTCGCTATTTGCGTTCATCTTCCATGCCGGATAACCATCACCCTGAACCACATCGGCACCAGCAAGCTCGAACAGGGCCTTTATGGTGGCAGCCATGTTGCGAAGATTGCTCATCACGTTGCTGCGATGAGAGGCCACAACAACAATCTCATTATCATGAGTGGCCACGCTGGCTACGTTACTCGACGTCTCAACAAGCCATGCTATCTCCTCATCCTGGCACATCGACAGTACGCCATTGTGAATGGCCTGAAGGGCACGGATTAAGTTCTTCGCTGTCTTGTCGGAAATAACCTTTTGTGACTCTGCGCTTTCCATAAGAAATTCCATAGCTGTATCGGTGACATGAAACTCGTCGGCGGCTTCAGTAGCAAACACGTTCCAGTCGGCGCGCAGCATCTCCTTGTCAGCATTGGGCACAGCTATAACAACCTGTCCGTCACGAGGAATGGCATTGTGCATCCTGCCCGAGTTGAAACTTACCAGACGCAAATCGGTCTTCTGCATTTCGGCATAGAGGAAACGGGCCAGCAATTTGATGGCATTGGCACGCTTCTTGTTGATGTCATCGCCAGAGTGACCTCCGACAAGACCTTTCAGCTGGATATTCAAAAAGAAATAACCGGCAGGAGCTTCTTCAAGTGAAATGGGGAAATGAGCCTCGGTGGTGATGCCGCCAGCGCATGAAACAAATATCTGCCCTTCATCTTCGGAGTCAAGGTTGATGAGATAACGGCCGCTCATGAAATCGTTCTTCATTCCAAAGGCTCCCGTCAACCCTGTCTCCTCATCAACAGTGAATACGCACTCTATTGGCCCGTGGGCAATATCGTCGGAGTCAAGGATGGCCAGTTCGATAGCAACTCCAATGCCATCGTCAGCGCCAAGTGTTGTTCCCTTAGCCTTCATCCACTCGCCGTCGATGAATGTCTCTATTGGATCGTTGAGGAAATCTATCTCATGGTCGACCAGTTTGTCGCACACCATGTCCATGTGGCTCTGAAGCACTGTTGTCTCGCAGTTCTCATAACCCTTGGTCGCGGGCTTTTTGATGATGACATTACCCGTCTCGTCGACCACTGTATCCAATCCATGACTCTGTCCGAAGTCCTTGAGATACTGAATCATCTTCTCTTCGTGCTTGGAAGGACGAGGAATCTGGTTGATTTTAGCAAATTGCTCGAATACACGAGCTGGTTTTAAGTTTCTTTTATTCATTATTAATGTAATTTATTTTGGAATTCGGTTGATAATAACTATCTTTGCACACGATTTTGGATTGCAAAGATAATAAAAATGATAAAAATTATCATCATTACCATGTTAATAATTGCTATTTGCGTAGCATTATTATCTGTAAAAGTCATTTTTAAGAAGAACGGGAGGTTCTCCTCACAGCATATCCATGACAACGAGGCCTTGCGACAACAAGGCATCCATTGTGTGCTTGACCAAGACCGCGAGGCTCGAGAGGCCGACAAAGCATATTGATTGGATACAGTTTAGAAAATAACGTAAAATTATAACAAACAACAATGAAAAAAACATTCATCATGGCCTTGGCTGCTTTAGCCTTGGCATCGTGCAACAATCAAGCTCCTAAAGTTGATGAGAAGCCTGCCAGCCAGAACGCTCCTGCAGAGCTGAAAATCGCCTTTGTGGAAGTAGATTCCATCATGACTCAGTACACTTTCTGCAAGGAAAAGAGTGCTGAACTCGAAAAGAAAGGAAACAACATCCAGAAGACACTTGCCCAGAAACAGCAGGCACTGCAGAACGCAGCCGTAAAGTTCCAGCAGGACATACAGGCAAACAAATATACCCAGCAGCAGGCAGAGGCTGTACAGGCAGGACTACAGAAGCAGAACAACGACCTTCAGGTACTCAACCAACGCCTCAGTTCGGAGTTCCAGCAGGAAACCGAGAAGTTCAACCAGGAACTTCGCAAGAACATCCAGCAGTATCTGGCCGAATACAACAAGGACAAGAAGTATTCAGTTATCTTCAGCAAGCAGGGAGACAACATCCTTTTTGCTGATAAGGCATACGACATTACAAATGAAGTAGTGGCTGGACTGAACAAGGCATACAAAGCTCCGAAAAAAGCTGAAAAGGAAGTGAAGGACGAAAAGGCTGACAAGAACGAGAAAGCCAAGAAAAAGTAAGAATAAATATAGTTGAACATAAAGAAGAGAGGCTGCCCAATGGGTAGCCTCTTTATCATTACTATAAATACAATCAGTAGATTAATCGTCTGTTTTCGGGGTGGTTTTCTTTTTCCTTATATAATTCCTGACAACAAACCAGACAACAGCCAGCATGACGATGGCTATGATGGTGTACTTGATGTAGTCACCATATTCGAGAATCTTGTCTTGCAATTGGTCTTCGGGTACAATGGTGTAAAGATACCATCCCAGTGCTGCAAGAATAATATTCCAACAGCCGGCACCAACCGTTGTGTAGAGCAAGAAATAACCGAAGTGCATCTTAGCCAACCCTGCGGGAATACTGATGAGATGACGAATGCCAGGAATGAGTCGTCCGGTGATAGTTGCCAGTTTGCCATGAGCATCGAAATAACGCTCACTTTTCTCTACTTTTTCCTGATTGAGCAAACACAAATGACCAAGACGACTGTTGGCAAACCTATAAACAACGGGGCGTCCTACATAATAAGCTACCACATAGTTAATGGTAGCACCGACATCAGCTCCGAGGGTCGCAAAAAGAATGACAAGCCAGATGTTGAGGTTTCCTCCGGCAGCATGATAGGCGGCAGGGGAAACAACCAGTTCGGAAGGAACGGGTATAACAGTTGACTCAAGCATCATCAGGAAGAAGATGGCTGGATAATTGAGGTTATTGAGCAGAGATGATATGAAATTCATTAGCTATTCTTTTTGATGTATTCGCTGATGTCGAAATCGTCGGGAATCTCTTGACCACACGATTTCATGTATTTGATGTAACTATCGGCAGCTCCCTCATAGTTGTTCAACATGTAGAGGCCATTAGCCTTGGTTAGCAGAGCATCAGAATCATTGGGATTGATGGCCAACGCAAAATCACAGCTGTGAAGGCTCTCAGAGATTTTTCCGCTATAGAGTTGTGCAAGGGCAAGCTGGTTCCAATAAACGGTGGAGAAGGAGTTCTTGTCGAGCAATGAATTAAAGATTTTTTCGGCTTCAGCATAATTACCGCGGGCTGTGCTTAGGCGTCCCTGTAGTTCTTGATAGTCAGGAGTGTCGGGATAATCGTAGTTTCTTGCCCATGAATCTGCCAGGTCCCAGTATTCGTAGTCTGCAAATAAGGTGGCCACATCGAGAACAAAATCCTGCTGTTCGTCTTCGTCAACAAGGTCGTATTTCTCCAACAGATACTCATTGGCCTCAGATACCTGAAATTGCGCAATCATGATTTCAGCACGAATGTAGAAGTAGTCGAGGTCATCTTTGTCGTCAATCTGTTCTGCATAATAGAGTGCTTTACGGGCATCCTCATCTTTCAACAATGCAGCCCTGGCGCGGAACACCAGTGGTCCCAATGCTCCAGGATAGAGTTCGATGGCACGATCAACAACTTCAACGGCCTTGTCAAAATTGCCCTTGTAGTGATAATATTCAGCAATGTCGGTCAAATCGTCAGAACTAAATAGTGACAAACAATCACTACTCTCTGCTTCTTCATATTGACGAAGCAGAGAGCGGAATTCCTCTGTGCTGAAAAAGTCTCTGTATTCCAATGACTATGCTTTCACTTGTTGTTTGGCCCAAGTATCCTTCAGACCTACCGTCTTATTAAATACGGGAAGCTCGGGAGTGGAATCAGGATCGGCCATAAAGTATCCGATACGCTGGAACTGAAGGTACTGACCGGGCTTCATTGCTGCAGCAAACGGCTCAATAAAACAATTCTTGTTTACTGAAAGAGAATCAGGATTAATAATCTGTTTCATGGCCGTAACAGCATCACACTGCTGAGCCTGGCGAATGGCAGCCATTTCGTCGCGAGGGTTTTCCACCTTCCACAGACGATCGTAGAGTCTGACTTCAGCTTTCACAGCATGCTGACAGCTCACCCAATGGAGTGTCTTGCCCTTTATCTTGCGATTTGATCCCGGCATTCCGCTACGCGACTCGGGATCGTAAGTGCAATAGATAGTTGTAACATTTCCGTTCTCATCTTCATCGCAGGAATGGTCTTCGCAGCACTTGATGATATAAGCGTTTTTCAGCCTGACTTCCTTGCCGGGTGCAAGACGCATGAACTTCTTCTCAGCAACCTTCATAAAGTCGTCGCGCTCAATCCACAGTTCGCGGCCAAATTCCACGGTGTGGGTGCCATCGGTCTCATTTTCTGGATTGTTTACGGCTATCAGTTGCTCAATCTGATTTTCAGGGTAGTTCGTGATGACAACTTTCACGGGGTCGAGAACAGCACTGACGCGAATGGACCGGCTATTAAGGTCGTTTCGAACAGCGCTTTCGAGAAGGGCAATTTCATTGAGGGCATCATAGGTGGTATAGCCAATCTTGTCTATGAAATTCACAATGCTTTCAGGACTATATCCACGTCGACGGAATCCACAGATTGTGGGCATTCGTGGATCGTCCCATCCGCTGACAAGACCTTCCTGCACCAATGCCAATAGGTTTCTCTTCGACATGAGTGTGTATGAAAGGTTCAACTTGTTGAATTCTGTCTGCCGGGGGCGATTATCTTCAATGTTCTCTGTCTCACCCTTGTATTCTTTCATCCAAGTGACAAACAAGTCATATAAAGGCCGATGCTCGACAAACTCAAGAGTACACAACGAGTGGGTGACCCCTTCAAGATAGTCACTCTGTCCATGAGTAAAGTCATACATGGGATAAGCATTCCATTTGTCGCCAGTCTTCACATGTGGGATGTTCAGCACACGATAGAGTAGGGGGTCGCGGAAGAGCATGTTCGGATGAGCCATGTCTATCTTGGCCCTGAGGACCAGTGTTCCGGGCGTTGCCTTGCCACTGTTCATGAACTCAAAGAGACGCAGACTTTCCTCGACAGGACGATTGCGGAAAGGGCTGTCGGTGCCGGGACTTGTGGTCGTTCCTTTCTGCTGTGCGATAACCTCTGCACTCTGCTCGTCGACGTATGCACGTCCCTGACGGATGAGCCATACGGCAAAATCCCATAGTTCCTGGAAATAATCGCTTGCATAATAGACATTGGCCCACTTAAAGCCAAGCCACTTTATGTCGTACTCGATGCTTTCGATGTATTCCGTATCTTCTTTCTGGGGATTTGTATCGTCGAAGCGAAGATTGCAAATGCCGTTGTAACGTTCAGCAACACCAAAATCCATGCGGATGGCCTTGGCATGTCCAATGTGGAGATAACCATTTGGTTCAGGAGGGAAACGCGTCTGAATGCGTCCTCCATTCTTTCCTTCTGCAAGGTCTTTCTCCACGATTTGTTCAACGAAACTGAGACTCTTTCTCTCTTCGCCTATGGTTTCTTTAACTTCAGTCATAATGATTATTGTTTAATTTGGGCACAAAGGTACAAATAAAAATCGAGAGACGGTGATAATTAGGTGAAAAATAAGCGTTCAGCGTTTCTCTTTGATGAAACCGTGACGATAGGCATAAAGTAACTCCTTAAGGTCGGCCACCTGACGTTTCAGTTCTTCGCCCTTGTCGGTATCAGCCACACGCATGCGCTGGGCACTCATCTCAACAATCTGCGTAGTCGACTTGATGTCAGTACCCCGCTTGATAGCATCTTCTTCACTGGTGAACGGCTCGTGTTGTACAAGCTGAAAACCACGGCTGTGATAGACAAGCGTATAGCCGGCGATTCCCGTCTCAGCATGATATGCTTGCGAGAAACCTCCGTCGATAACCATCAGTTTACCATTTGCCTTTACCGGTTTTTCACCACTTGAGGCATGGACGGGAACATGGCCGTTGATGATATGGCGGTCGTTTCCTTCCACCTCAAAGGCGTCGAGAATACCATCAACGATACGCTCCGAGTCGCGCAACTTAAAGTAATTGCCTTTCTCTTCTCGATGAGTCTCTTTGTCGGTTAGGAAATAACGCTCGAAAGTGGCCATTCTGGATTTATCAAAAAGGATACTGTCAGGTCCACACCAAAGATAAAGGAAATAATCCTTGGCATACTGGCGTTCCTCGGGATCACTATCGTTCTGGAAGGCAGTACGAATCATCATCCCCGTCTGGTGCATGAGCTCACGACCCTTATAATAACGATCCTTATAGAGATTAACCTCACGAAGCGAACCATCGTCATTTAATGGAACCGAAGCATGGAAAAGGAGATTGTGGTTCACGATGGAGTACATGCAGCCATGTGACAGCAGCATTCGTATATGCTTATGTAACTTCTCGCTCATCTGGAACGAATGGTGCAATTTTACCATCAGTGCCTTCTCGTCGTCGGTGAGCTGTTCTGGGTGCTCGGGATCGATGGTAGGGAAGCAGCAAGTCTTCATCTCGTATTCCTTTCCTCCGACGACATAGACTTTACGCTCGTAGTCGATATTCTCGAGAACACAACGGTCTAACATATTCCATTCAGGATGAGCACGGAAAATCTGTGACTCCACCTTAAACTGCAGCACGGCGATGGCCTTGTGCATCTGAGCCGTTAGTCGTGCGCTCTTGGCATCCATTTCCTCAGAACCGCCGCTAGTCTTAGGAACGAATACAGTACAAGGATCGTCCTTGTAGGTTTCCATGGCAAATGTGGCAAGTGGAATGAGATTGATACCATATCCCTCTTCGAGGGTGGCGAGATTTGCGTAGCGCAACGATAGACGTATCACGTTGCAGATGCAAGCATTGTTTCCAGCGGCAGCACCCATCCACAGTATATCGTGGTTACCCCACTGGATGTCCCAGTCTTTGTATGTCTTAAGCATATCAAGGATGAGATGAGCACCCGGACCGCGGTCAAAGATGTCGCCAAGAATATGCAGTTTGTCAATGGCGAGCCTCTGAATGACATTACAGATGGCGATAATAAAATCGTCGGCTCTTCCTGTATCGATAATCGTATCAATGATACCTTCCACATAAGCAGCCTTGTCGCTGTCTTCTGTGCGTTCGTGAAGCAGTTCCTGAATGATGTATGAGAAATCTGGCGGCAGCGACTTGCGCACCTTTGAATGAGTATATTTGCTTGAAACATCCCTGCAAACGCGCACCAGACGGTATATCATAATATTATACCATTCTTCAAGATTACTCTCCTGCATTTTGATGAGCTCGAGCTTTTGCTCAGGATAATAAATCAGCGTGCAAATTTCCCTCTTCACGGCATCTCGTATCTCATTGCCGAAGATTTCGTTAACCTTGCGCTTGATATTACCCGAGGCATTCTTCAATACATGCTGGAATGCCGTGAACTCCCCATGCAAGTCAGCAAGGAAATGCTCGGTTCCCTTGGGAAGGTTTAGTATAGCCTGAAGGTTAATAATCTCGGTACTTGCCTCCGCCACGTTGGGGAAAGAGCGGGAGAGGAGAGTGAGGTATCTCAGGTCTTTTTCGATGTCATAATGGTGAATGTTGCTCATAGTTAGTAATCTGTTTCTAAGTTATTGTATGTTTGCTCTGTAAAGTAGTTTTCTGATTTTCTTCGTGCCCCAGTCGTTGCACATTTCCATAGGCATGAAACCTTCTTCGAGCCCCAATGACTCATGCAAAATGCAGAGCAGCCGCTGAGTAGTTTCCTTTTCCTTCAGTATTTGAAGTATCTGGGTAATCTTGGTTTCATTGAAATCGTTGAAGCGAAAGGCATTGTAGAGATCAGCAACATGGCGACGCGACAAGGTGCCATCGTCCATTTCGTGAATGAAGTTGAGTATCACGCAACAGAGCTGGACGTCAGCCGGCGAGGCATTTTTCTCTTGGGAATATTCTTTCAGCCCATGCGGTTTCATCAGTGCCTTTTCCGTGCTCAGCGGTTTTGTGTTTTTCTTACATCTCATGGGAAAGCGCGCGATTCCAATAATAGATTGAGGCGCAATCTTCAGTAAAGAGGCTCCTTTACGGATTTCCTGAAGAATGCCTTCCTCGTCGGCATGGAGAAGAATCTTCCTCCATGAGTCAGCAGACAGTTTCTGCACTCTCTGGTCGTCTTCCTGAGTGATGCACTGACTTTCGGCATCCTGCGACAATCCTAATTTCAGAAGTGTGCTCTCTGCCTTTCTGTCTTCTGGAGTCATCACCATGAAAGAATGACTGTCGATGACTTTCTGATAAAGTGTCAGATACATGTCGTTCATGTCATCTTCAGTAAATTCATTGGTGAAGCGGAAATCGGGAATAAGCACAACGCGGTCATTCCATGCCACATTGTTTTTAGAATGGGGGAACAAACCCATGAAAAGCAGGTGTTCCTGTTCCTGAGGAGTGACAGCAACGACGGCATGGGCATCCTTTACCATCTGCTTTTGGTATAGCAGGAGTTTGAGAAACTTGCAAATCCAATAGTTGCGACGGACATGCCAGGGCATAAATTTTTTACAAGGAGAAAGCACGACGGGCTTCATATGCCTCTTACACCATAGCATCACTCGCCAGGCCGTAAGACTCCAACAGACGTGGATATGCACCAAGTCGGGGTCTTCTGCGAGAGCCTTACGCTTGAAATCCTTGAAAGATTTCTTCGTGTCGCTATAGTGAATGACTTTCATAGTTTATGACTCGTAAAGTCGTATTTATCTGCTTTCAAGTATTTGATTTTGTAGTAGAGTGCCCGCCAGATATAGCTCAAGTCCATTCCGATGGCTTTCACCGGCGAAATGTCGAGGCTATAGGAATCGGTCAGTTTCTTACAGATGATGCCATGGACAACCAGCGTAATCATAAGCGCTAGGGCAGCAACGCCAAAGAAAATCCATTGTTGCATGACTCCTGTCACCACCAGTGCTGCAAGAAGTACCACATACCAAGCGTGTTTCAACGTCTGAATGATATTGAAGGGCAGACGATGAAAAAGCGACCGCTTCAAACTCTTTCGAGTGCACATATAATAAAGGTGGCGATTTACCCATTTCTTCTTAGTAGGAGCATCTTCTATGAGCCATGCGTCGGGCGATTGTTCCGTAGAAGTGTTGCCACGAATGGCATATTTGTTCACGAGGAAATCGTATTCACCGCGCACGTACTGGGCATTGCCGTCGTATCCACGGCCGTCAAGGAACATCTTCTTGCGGAAAAGCAGATTCTGTCCTTCCGTGCGATAGGCCGTCTTTTCAGCCTCCTTCAGCAACCTTCTTTGCATCATGGCACGCTCATAGCGCTTATAGTCGGAAGCCTCATCGGAATAGTTGCTGTAGCCAATGACCATGTCGACTAGATCGTCACAATGGCTTACCATGAGTTTCAACCAATCGGAAGACGCAGGCACACATTCAGGCTCAGTGAGCAGAATCCATTCGTTCTTGGCTGCCTTTACTCCGAGTGTGACGGCCAGTTTCTTGCGACTCATGTAACGTGAGGAACTTGGCACGAAGGTAGTGTAGAGATTCGGGTACTTGCGCATCATGCCTTCAAGGAGGTCGTCGGTACCGTCGTCGCCCTTGCTGACCACCACGATGACTTCAAAGCCGGCTGGATAATCCTGTTCCATAATAACAGGCAAGTGTTGCTCAAGCTCAAGCGCATTGTCTTGGGCAGCCATCACGATGGATACGGCAGGCAGTCTCGTGGATACTGCTTCTATGGTCTGTGACGTCATTTATAATTCTTCTGTAATAAAACCTTTCGGCAGGGGCCTGCAATTGTATTGTGAGGCCATAATCTCACCATAGGCACCAGCAGAGCGGATGGCAATCAAGTCGCCACGATGAACCTTATTAAGGTCGATAGCCTTGGCAAAGACATCGCTCGACTCACAAATGGGACCTACGACATCGTATGTCTCCAAGGGTTCTTCCGACGAGATGTTTTCTATCTTGTGGTAAGCCTGATAAAGAGCGGGACGGATAAGGTCGGGAAAACCTGCGTCGACGATGGCGAACTGTTTGAAGTCGCCTTGCTTGACATAAAGCGTACGTGTTATCAGACTTCCCATCTGTCCGACCACAGCTCGTCCAAGCTCAAAGTGAAGCGTCTGCCACGAACGAAGTTTCAGGAACTTGGCATAGGTGTCAAAATAAGCCTTGAAATCGGGCATTGAGACACGATTCGGATGCTGATAGTCAATGCCGAGACCGCCACCCACGTTAATGGTCTCTACGTGAATGCGGTGTCTCTCCAACTGATCCTGAAGCTCGTTCACGCGGTTGCAGAGTGCCTGGAAATCGCCCATCTCAAGAATCTGGGAACCGATATGGAAATGAAGTCCCACGAATTTCACGTTCTTCAGTTCAGCCGCACGTTCGATGACCGTCTCCATGTCGCGCATGGAAATGCCGAATTTGTTCTCGGCCAGTCCTGTGGTGATATGGGCATGGGTATGCGCTCCCACATTGGGGTTGATGCGGAAAGCCACACGTGCCACGGTGTTGCTCTTCTCTGCCAGTTCGTTGATGACTTCCAGCTCGGGAATGCTTTCCACGTTGAAAGCCAAAATACCGAGGTCAAGACCTAACTGTATTTCCCAGTCACTCTTGCCCACACCAGCATAGACAATCTTATCGGCAGGGAAGCCGGCAGCCACCGCAGCCTTAATCTCACCGCCACTCACACAGTCGGCACCAAGTCCGCTATGTGCTATTATACCAAGAATCTTGGCATTGGCATTGGCCTTTACGGCATAATGCACACAAAATCCCTCATGCTTGCCAGCCTCCTCGTTAATGGCGCGGAGCGTCTGGCGCAACAGTTGCGTGTCATAGTAGTAGAAGGGTGTGGCCTTCTGCTTGAATTTCTCTATGGGATAGATACCTTTCATGTGTTTGATGTTGATATGTTTGCGCCTGCAACTGTTTCTATTTATAAAATAATGTGGCGCTCAGGCTCTGCAGCGCACGCTGCTTGTCGGCTTCGCGGATGAGGAAGGAAATGTTGTAGTTGCTTCCACCATAACTGATCATGCGCACGGGAATATTCTTCATGGCATCGGTAGCCAAAGTCTCAAAGCCCACATTGCTCCAGTCGAGGTCGCCCACGACACAGATGATGCACATGTCGGTATCTACGGTGACGGTTCCATATTTCTTCAGCTCGTCCACGATGTCGTTCAGATGGGCATCATTGTCGATACTCATCGAAACACCCACTTCCGACGTAGCCACCATGTCGATGGCCGTCTGATAGCTCTCGAAAATTTCGAACACCTTGCGCAAGAAGCCTGTTGCCAGAAGCATTCGCGACGACTTAATCTTAATGGCCGTAATGTTATCCTTGGCGGCAACGGCCTTAATCTTACCCTTCACGGTGACATTGTCGATGATGGTGCCTGGGGCATCGGGAGCCATGGTGTTCTTCAGGCGTACGGGAATGCCGGCAAACTTGGCGGGCTGTACGCAAGTGGGGTGGAGGATTTTCGCACCGAAATAGGCCAGCTCGGCAGCTTCCTCGAAATGCAGCTGTCTGACGGCCTCGGTATTGTCAACCACACGCGGGTCATTATTGTGCATACCATCTATGTCTGTCCAAATCTGTATTTCGTCGGCATTCATAGCTGCTCCGATAAGCGAAGCCGTATAGTCGCTACCGCCACGCTGCAGGTTGTCGATTTCTCCGTATGCGTTACGGCAGATGAATCCCTGGGTGATGTAAATCTGATAGCCCTCGTTCTCTTCCATCAGTTTGGTCAGCTTTTCCTTGATGTAGGCGGAGTCGGGTTCTGCATTCTTGTCGGTGCGCATGAAGTCGAGTGCCGAGAGCAGAATGGTCTTCATGCCACATTCCTGAAGATAGCTCGTCACCATGTTGGTAGAGATGATTTCACCCTGGGCGACGATGCTCTTTTCCTCAAACGATGTGAAGAGTTCCTTCGTGAACGAACGCAGATAGTTGAACTCATCCTTTATGAACTCATGCATTTTCTGCTTGTACTCGTCGGTGGAGTACAGCTCTTCCACATGCCCCATGTATTTTTCCTCCAGTCTGTTGATCACCTCGTTGGCTCCCTCGGGATTCTTCTTGTAGAGGTAGTTGGAGATTTCAACAAGGCTGTTTGTCGTTCCACTCATGGCTGAGAGCACGATGAAGGTGGGCTCCCCGCTCTTGGTAATCAGATAGCACACGCTCTTCATCCTTTCGGGAGAGCCTACGCTGGTGCCGCCAAATTTCATTACTTTCATAGTCGTATGTTTTTTATTGTTTTGATTTCTGTATATATATTAGATGTTCTCTTCCTCGGCGTCTTCCGTCAGGTCGAGTTTATTGTAGTCTTTGGTGACGTCGTAGAGATGACCGTCCTTGCAGCGGTAGACAATACCGGGGAACTTGTCGAGCATGGGCATGTTGTGGGTAGTCATCACGATGGCCGTTCCCGTCTGAGAGATGTTCTTCAGCAGCGTGACGATGTTGCTTGCCGTCTCAGGGTCAAGGTTGCCGGTGGGCTCATCGGCGATGATGATTTTCGGCTTGTTAAGCAACGAACGTGCTATGGCCACGCGCTGCTGCTCGCCGCCTGAGAGCTCATGGGGCATCTTGTCTTTCTTTTCAATCATGCCCACGGAATCAAGTACGTCGTCGATGCGCTCGTCGATCTCCTTCTTCTTTTTCCAACCGGTAGCCCTCAAAACGAACTCCATGTTCTTCTTCACCGAGCGGTCGTGGAGCAGCTGGAAACTCTGGAAGATAATACCCATCTCCCTGCGAAGTGCGGGGATTTCCTTCCTGCGAAGGTTCATCAGGTCGCGTCCAAGCACTTCCACCTTCTCAGCCTCATCGATGAAAATCTCACAATAGGTGGTGGCCAGAAGCGACGACTTGCCGCTGCCCACCTTGCCTATGATGTAGATGAACTCTCCCTCGTCGACGTGGAAGTCAACGTCGTGAAGCACACACAGGTCGTTCTGGTATATATTGGCTTTTTTGTAGTCTATGAGCATCTTATTCCTTGGATATTGAAATGTTACTTATGGTTATTCTAAACTGCCGTCGGCCTTTGCCTTCCGGCGCTGCTTGTCCCAATTGGGGTCGTGGCGCTTGGCCAGTTCTCGGGCGAGGTCTTCAATGCGAAGTCCTTTCGACGTGAGCAGCACCATCAGGTGGTAGAGCATGTCGGAGCCTTCGTAGACCAGCTGCTCGTCGGTTCCGTTGGTGGCTTCTATAACGGTCTCCAGTGCCTCTTCGCCCATCTTCTGCGCCATCTTGTTCACCCCTTTCTTGAAAAGCGAGGTGGTGTAGCTTCCCTCAGGCATTTCCTCGTGGCGCTTGTTGATGAAGTCCTGCAAGAAGGAGAGGAACAGTATGGGATTCTTCTCGTTCTCCTCACCCCAGCAGGTGTCGGTGCCAAGGTGGCAGGTAGGACCGTCGGGGACAGCCTTCACCAGCAGCGCGTCGTTGTCGCAGTCGCTCTCGATGCTGACCAGATTCAGGAAATTGCCCGATGTCTCGCCCTTTGTCCACAGTTCGTTGCGCGAACGGCTCCAGAAGGTCACCTTCCGGGTGGAGATGGTTTTGTCGAGGGCCTCTTGGTTCATGTATCCCAGCATCAGCACCGTCTTGGTGTCGGCGTCCTGCACGATGGCGGGAACAAGTCCTCCCATTTTTTCGAAATCTACTTTCATCTTTATCTTTTGTTCTAGATATCTGGTTGATTATATTCTCACGTTAATGCCTTCCTGGCGAAGATACTGCTTCAGTTCGGGGATGGGAATCTCACCGAAATGGAACACCGAGGCAGCCAATGCTGCATCGGCCTTTCCCTCAATGAACACATCGCGGAAATGCTCTTTCCTTCCGGCGCCTCCCGAGGCAATAATGGGGATGCTCAGCGACTCCGACAACCGTGCCAAGGCCTCGTTGGCATAGCCGTTCTTCACACCGTCGTGGTTCATCGAGGTGAACAGAATCTCACCAGCACCACGCTGCTCGACTTCCTTTGCCCAGTCGAAGAGCCCAAGCTCAACGCGCTCGCGTCCGCCTTTCACATAGCAATGCCACCCGTCTTCGTCGAGGCGGGCATCGATGGCACAGACGCACACCTGAGAGCCAAAGCGGCTGGAAATCTCGTCAATCAGCTCAGGGCGGCGAATGGCTGCCGAGTTCACGCTCACCTTGTCGGCACCGGCATAGAGCAACCGCTCCACGTCTTCCAAGGCATTGATGCCACCGCCCACGGTGAAGGGAATGTTGATTTCCTGTGCCACACGTGTCACCATCTCGGTGAAGGTCTTGCGGCCCTCAAACGATGCGGTGATGTCGAGGAAGACCAGTTCGTCGGCTCCCTGCTCGGAATAGGCCTTGCCCAGTTCAACGGGGTCGCCCGCCTGACGGAGGTTGACGAAGTTGGTGCCCTTCACCGTCTGTCCATCTTTCACGTCCAGACAGGGCACTATGCGTTTTGCTAATCCTTTGTTCATTTCTTCTTTTTCATTTGCATTCGTCCTGCGGCCATGCTCATCCTGCCATTTTCTTGAGCAATTTCTTCAGGTCGATACGTCCTTCGTAAATGGCCTTTCCGAAGACCACGGCGGGGATTCCCTCGCGTTGCAACTCCTCGATGTCTTCCTGGCACGACACTCCGCCCGAGGCAATGAGATGGAGCTCAGGATAGCTTTCCATCACCTGCTTGTAGAGCGAGACGGCCGGTCCCTGCAGGGTCCCGTCTTTCGAAATCTCGGTGCAGAGCACGTTCTTCACCCCGGCGTCGATGTATTTCCTGAGGAAGGGCAGGAGGTGCTCCGACGAGTCTTCTTTCCAGCCGTTGATGCTGATCATGCCATTGCGCACGTCGGCACCAAGTATCATCTTCTCGGCACCATATTTCCCCAGCCACTCGATGAACAGCTCGGGACGGGTGACGGCCACGCTTCCAACGGTGACCATCTGTGCACCGGCATCGAAGGCCTTCTCGATGTCTTCCGCGGTCTTGATGCCTCCGCCGAAGTCGACGATAAGCGAGGTCTCGGTAGTGATGCCGCGGAGCACCTTGCAGTTGACGATGTGCTTCGACTTTGCCCCGTCGAGGTCGACGATGTGAAGGCGGCTAAAGCCCATCTGCTCAAAATCCTTGGCCACATCAACGGGATTGTCGTGGTAGACTTTTTTCTGGTCGTAGTCTCCCTTGGTCAGTCGCACGCATTGGCCGTTGATGATGTCTATGGCGGGAATCAGCTCTATCATTTTGTTCTGTATTTCAAATTTAAATCGTGATGTCCAAGAAATTACGGAGAATCCGTTCACCTATGGGTCCACTTTTCTCGGGATGAAACTGGCAGGTGTAGAAATTGTCCTTGTGCAGCGAGGCAGAGTAGGGGAGAATGTAGTCAGCGGTGGCTATGGTGTGCTCGCAGAGCGGAACATAATAGCTGTGCACGAAATAGACGTATGGCGCTGCTTCCTCAGACGAAAAGTCCTTGTAGAGGCTGCTCTTCAGGTCGTACAGCGCATTCCATCCCATGGCGGGAACCTTGTCCTCGTGGCATTGCGGCTGAAATCGCTTGACGTCGACGTCGAAGACACCGATGCAGTCCACGTCGCCTTCTTCGGAATGACGGCACAGCAACTGCTGCCCCACACAGATACCCAGCACGGGCTGCCGCAGGTCACGAATCACCTCGTCGAGTCGGCGGGCTTTCAGGTATTCCATCGCCCCTCGGGCCTCTCCCTGTCCTGGGAACAGCACGCAGTCGGCCTTCTGCAACTCTTCAGCCACGTCGGTAAGCATGGGTTCGATGCCCATCCGCCGCATGGCATTCACCACGGAATAGATGTTTCCTGCGTTATATTTTACAATTGCTGCATTCATATATTTTTGTCTGGTCTGCCAACGGCATTAGCTGAAGATGATGGTCTTGTTCTTATAGGTGAGCACCTTGCGCTCGATATGCTTCATTACGGCACGCGAGAGCACAATCTTCTCCAGGTCGCGGCCTTTCAGCACAAGGCTCTCGGGCGTGTCTTTATGGGTGATGCGCACCACGTCCTGCTCGATGATGGGGCCTGCATCAAGTTCGGCCGTCACATAGTGGCTCGTGGCACCGATAATCTTCACGCCGCGCTCGTAGGCCTGATGATAGGGCTTTGCACCCACGAAGGCAGGCAGAAACGAGTGGTGGATGTTGATGATATGGTGGGGATAGGCCTCGATCATCTCGTCGGAGATAATCTGCATGTAACGGGCCAGCACGATGAACGTCACGTTCTCTTTCTCCAGCAGGTCCATCTCGGCCTTTTCCACTTCGGCCTTGTTCGAATGGTCCTTCTCGATGCGCCACACGTAGTAGGGGATGCCAAACTGCAGGGCGACATAGCGCAAATCCTCGTGGTTGCTCACGATGCAGGGAATGTCGACCAGGAATTCACCTGCCTTCCATCGTGCCAGAAGGTCGTACAGGCAGTGGCTCATCTTGCTGACGAATATCGCCATGCGAGGCTTCACGTCATTGAAGTAGAGGTTGAATGTAATCCCGTAACGCTGGGTATATAGAGTGGTTATATATTCTTTAATCTTTTCGCGAGGAATAAGGAAGTTGTCGAGTTCCCATTCGATGCGCATGAAAAACATCGAGTCGACGGTGTCTACATATTGGTCCAGATAGACTATGTTTCCTTTGTTGTCGGTGATAAACTTTGTTATCTCTGAAATAATTCCCGGCTGGTCGGGACAGTGTAACAGCAATATTGCCGTAGGTTTTTTATTCATTTTATATTCGACTTTATCGGTATTCACGTTTTAACGGTGCAAAATTACTAAATCTTTTTTATATCTCCAAACGCACGCGTAAATAAATTGTGGCAGAGCGGGGGAGAGAAGAAATGTATAGAGTCAACCAGCAAGTGCAAGTTTCCTGCAAAGTTAGGCATAATGTTTGAAAAAGACCTCATTAGGTGTGAGGAATTTTAATTTTTCCCTTGGTCTTCTGTTGATTTTGGCCTGTATTGATGCTATTTTCTTGTC
>JAFRPY010000036.1 GCA_017428925.1 Prevotella sp.
TACCTCAAGTCGCATCGTGGGGTAAGGGGATGGTGGCTACATATTGATGTTGTGCTGTTGCTTTTTACTGAAAGCTGCTACTAACGACTCATAAATCTACCCTTAATCGTGTATTGGATGATAGTTGCGGATTTTAGGTACAGCAAAAACCACAAACTGCCGCTCTTTTTTTTGTTGATTTGTATTAAAATATGTTAAATAATTCGATAAGTCAGGTCAATTACTAAAAAAGTGGGAGAAGATATAAGTGAAAAAAGGTATATTTGAACCATTTTAAAAATGATGACTTATGGAAGGAAACTTATTAGAGCAGCAGTTGGAACGCTTAAAACGCGTAAAGTCTGATGAATGGAAGGAGGCATTGGACGGATTACTAAGAATTATATCAAACCTCCTTCATGGCAAACTGGTAGAACTGAAAGATGGCAAAAAGGTCATGATGGGAGGTTATACCAAATATGGCGCTCACACTTCATATCGGCTAGGGGGTGATGCTTTATACCACTATGAGGATATGGTGGTAGAAAAACTGTACGACGGTTCTTGGATATGGCAATCCGAAAAATATTCTTTGAAAGAACAGTTAATCATGATAGCCAATAGTGTTATTCCGAAAGAAGCGGAGAAATACGCGACGCAGAAAAAGGGTGAAAAGAAACATGGCTACAACAGTATTCCCGTGAGTATGGATGTGGAATGGCTAGGCAGCCAAGACGGTCATCTGGACAAGGATACGGAATTCAAGGTCCGCGAGGATGATGGCAATGAATTGGGTTTACATGAGACTCTGCCTGCCAATGATGAACTCGAGGTTCTCGCTATAGACACGGAAGAAACGATAAACGCGATTGATGATACCCTGACTAAGAAAGAAACTGCTGTGGTGGTGAAAATGACGGCGGGTCTGAACGAACCAGAATCAAAACAAGAATTATGGGAAACGATTTGTCAGGCAGCTGAAGGGAAAGAAGGCAATCAACGGCTTCGGGAATATGTTCAAACTGTAGGCGAGAGCAAGAAGCTTAAGGAAGTTCGTGACAGTTTGGGCCTGAAACGCGGTGAAGCAAGAAAGATGATAAATGTTTTAAAGAAAATAATTAATAAAAAATAGCAAAATGGTACGTAAAGGTAAAAGCAACAAAACGAAAGTTGAGGACTTAAGCACGCAGGAGCTGTACGCTGCGTGGGGTACAACCCGTGAGGCTCACTTGGAAAGGATGATGAAGCGGATAGAAGAGTATAATCAGAAGGCCGATGAAATCTTGGCTAGGAGTGGTGTAGATGAAGTGAAAGTAGAAAAAGCAGTAGCAGTAAAGGCCGCAGCTGCAGCCCGGAAAGCTGTCGAAAAAGGCAGAGTGATGGGCTGGAGAATAAGGAAGAGTTCGCAAATGACAGGTAGCGGACAGGTCGTATCGACCTATGGGACTGCAGAAAAACTGATTATGAGTGATCTTGTAGGTGGAACTGGCAGTAAGATTGCGACTGTTCCGAAGGTTGGGAAAGGAAAGAAAAGAGGAATCGCTGTGGTGAATTTGGCTGAAGTGAAGGCGTTTAAGGAACGTAAAGGGCTAAAAGGGGGCAAACGACCGAAGGGACCGAAAGTGTAAGGTCGTCATAGCATGACAACCACAGAATTTGTTGAACTCGCACAGAAATGTGCGAGTTTTTTTTGCACCATGACGAAAAACAATGGAGGATGAGAGTGACTTTCTGGAAAAGTGGGAGAATATAATGGTGAAGATGTTTTCAGGATAACAATTAATAATGAAGTGAGATTTGAATGATGAGAAAGGTGTTTGCAGTGAAAGCTGATATGCCTCGTGAAAGCGAGCAAACTTATCTGACAGGTAAGAAGAGAAAGAAGACGCCCCCAAGGCTCATGAACATGTTTAAGATGCCTGTGAAAACTGACTATCTTGACATTTGGAGAAAGAGAATGAGAAGTATGAAGATCTAATTTGATAGGAAAGGAGGACGGGATAATGAAGTATTTCACTAAAGAAGAGGTGATTCGCTGCTACCGTGAACGGAAGGAGGATCGCTGTAAGGAGTGCCGCCTGACACAGGCTGTGAAGAAGTTGCCGAATGGGATTGAAGAGAATATGGAGGCTCTGGTGACTGAGGTGCTGGAACCTGTGTGTGAGAAACTGGGTAATGAGATCGTGGTGTTATCTGGATTCAGATGCCCATTGGAAAACCGCCGACAAGGCGGGTCGAACGACAGCCCGGCTGTTAAGGGCGAGGCGGTTGAAATAGCTCCGGTTCAAGATTCTGGATTCACGGTTCTGGATTTGGCGAGGGTTATCGAAGAACTTGGCAAGTATGATGAACTGATAGTGTACCCGACGTATGTGCGTGTGTCGTACAAACGTCAGGGTGGTAACAGGAAAGAAGTAAAACGTTAAAAAAGGAGGATAGTATGACGAGGTTTAAAATGGAGGAGTTCCGCTGCCGATGTTGCGGCTCGACAGGCTCACCACAGGCGGTTGAGAACATCCGGGCGCTAGTAGAAAACGTGCTGGATCCGGCGAGGGAGCGATATGGGGAACCGATTAAGGTGAACTCAGGATACAGATGTGAGAAGCACAACCGTGAAGTGGGTGGAGCCAGCCAGAGCCAGCATTTATGTCAAGGTGGATCGGCGGCAGCAGACATCGCTGCGGTAGGACTGAGAGGTAACGACCTAGCTCTGGAGAATCTGGAAATAGTGAGGGCTATCGTGAAGAATGGTCAATGGGACCAGATGATTTTGGAGGATGTGCCAAGTACGGGTATAGAACCGAGGTGGATCCATGTGAGTTGGAAACGCCAAGGAGGCAACCGGAAGGAAATCTTGAAGAAGGTTGCTGGAAGGAAGGGATATCTGAGGTTGAGCAGACTTGATATGGCGCAGCTGATGAGTGAATAGAATAGTATAAACAATAAAAATAAGAAAGGGAAAAATTATGATGGGAATTGATTTGACTAGTATCATCCTGGCGGTGATAACAATGCTGGGCGGATGCGGGTGGGTGATTGACCGCAAGAAGCACAAGCAGGAGATTGAGAGCCTGAAGGCGGACATCCGCCAGAAGGACATGGAGCTGGCCGAGAAGTTTGTCGTTGATTGGGAAACGCATGTGGCCGAACCTCTTAAGGAGGATGTACGTGAGTTGAGAGAGAAAGTGCAACGAATTTCGGAGGAACTGGAAAATGTTAAGAAGAATGCTTGTTATTGCGCTGGGTGCGCTAATCGTATCAGCGTGCTCTAGTAGCAGAGAAGCTGCAGTTTCAAGTTTCAGGGTGCTGGATTCAAGAGTGACGAAGGACTCGGTAAAGGTTGAGAAGGTGGTGGTCGAAGTACATGACACCATCATGGAAACGACCACCATTACTGTTGACCGTAACGAGACAGGTGATACGCTGAAGGTGGCGCAGGTGACGGAGCGGGATCGCATTCGCGACCGCGCTCAGGTGAATGACAGGAGTGAAATGGTAAGAGTGGTGAGAGATACGGTATTCATCGAAAAGAGGGATTCGGTATCGACGACCACGAATTTCACGAATGGCACTAATCCAAAGAGTTCGAAGAACGCTATAGTTCAAGGACTCAAATGGATATTCTGGATTATCGTGGCGGTTATCGTCTTGATGATCGTAGTGAGGATTAGGGGGCGACCCTAAAACCCCATTTTCACCAACATCCCTCATCCCTTCTTGTCCTTAAGAAGGGACCTCGAACCACTCACCAAACCTCTCGCCAATCGTTGGCAAGAGGCTTAAAAAAATAATCGCAGAAACCGCCGATTATTTTTATGTTTTGGCAAGGCGGGACGATGCCTTATATTATTTAATGTGTACGGGTGGGCGGGGAGAAAGATAAACAAGAATTATTCATTTAAATTAAAGAAAGGAAAAAAGATTATGGCAAAGACAACTGATTTTCTGAGTCAGACCAGTGGTAAGCTGACTGACCAGTTTGTGACAAGACAGACGGCGCACGGGACGATTCTGGCTCGGGCTCCGAAGAAGACGGCGAACGCGCGACGCAGTGAACGACAGGCGAACATGCGGTGCCAGCTGGCGAACATGAGCGCGAACTTCAAGCTGTATCAGGGTAAGCTGAAGCTGGCGTGGGAAGGTAAGAAGGCGGGGCTGAGCGAGTATAACTGCTTTGTGGCGTCGAACTACGACAAGAACCCGGTGTACATCACGAAGAGCATGAGGGTGGCTGGGGCCTGCGTGCTGGCGGAGAGCTACATCAGCAGTGGCAGTCTGGTGCCGATAGAGAATACGGTGAATGGTTCAGGGTTCATGGTTAGTGATCTGAAGCTGGGCGGGCTGGTGATTGACGCGGAGACAACGGTGGCGGACCTGACGCTGGCTATTCTGCAGAACAACGCGGAGTGGGAGGACGGCGACCAGCTGACGTGGTTCTACGGTGTGCAGCGCGTGGACTCGGCGGGAACACCGAGAGCGACGCTGACGGCGGAGAAGGTGGTGCTGGACACTACGAACGAGAATGCGCTGTGGAGCGTGGTGAGTGCGGTAGGGTTCAGTTCGGTTAATGGTGAAGGGTTCATGGTTAATGGTTATGTGCTGGGTATGGGCCAGGCGCTGGTGAATGCGGGCGGCGTATGGGTGCATAGCCGCGAGAAGGACTCGGGTAGCATCAAGGTGAGCTCGCAGCAGATGACGGTGGTGAGCGATGTGCTGGCGCAGTATCAGACGTACGCGGCGATGAAGGCGAGTGCGGATAGTTATGGTGGTATCAACGTGAGCGTGGCGTATCTGAAGCCGGAGACGCTGGCGAGTATTTCTGGCCAGACTAGCCAGGGTAGCGGAACTAGCGGTGGCGGCTCTTCGAGCGGTGGCTCGGGGTCGGAGACTCCTTCGGGAGGCGGTGACAATACCGGCGGGCAGAACACGGGTGGCAACACCGGCGGTGACGGTGGCGGCGATGATGAGCCGGGGGGAAGTGACCATTAGGCCGGTGGTCAATGGTCATTGACGGGAGGGAACTGATGCAGTGAATGCATTGGTTCCCTTTTTTTGTTTCTCCTTTTTGAAAAAGGAGCAAAAGGTAATGTCCTTTTCTTTGGCGCAAAGAAAAGAACTAAAAGAAACATCCACCCTCACCAAGCCTTGACCGATGGTCGACCTCTGTCGTGACTCGGGAAAGCCAGAGCGAGCTCCGCTCTCCTCTCGCTGCTCCATCGGTTCTCGCCTCGGTAGTGCTCGTGCGAGCACGACACTAACACTCGGCTCGGCGTCGGTTTTGGATACTCATCGGCCTGATGGGCCTGATCATTACGGTGAAGGTCTGCTTACGGAAATGGTAGGCAGGCCTTTGTGCTTCGACAGGCTCAGCATAAATGTGGGTGAGGGAATGGAGGTCAGCGGTGAAGTAGATTTTGTTTGCCATATTCAAGATGTTTTTTGTTCGACTTTCTACTCTTATAGTATGAGAAAAGGGGAAATGTTCTTGGACTAGCCAAGCGTCTCCTTCGTCGCCGAGCGACATAAAAATGAAGATATTTTTTGATTTTTGGTGGAATTTGTGGGAAAATGCCTATCTTTGAACCGGAAATACTAAAAAAAAAAAGAATATGGGAAAATTTATATTGATGACACTGCCGTATGCACAGGATGCGTTGGAGCCGGTGATTAGTAGAGAGACCATAGATTTTCATCATGGGAAGCATTTGGCGGGCTATGTGAATAATCTGAACGCAATGTTGGATGGAAGCCCGTTGGCGGGACTGCCTTTGGAAGAGGAGGGCGTGATGTTTAAGGCTAATGGGCATGTGGATATGGGGAGGCATCTGTGGGAACCTGAAATGTGTAAAATTGATAATTGAAAATTTTAATAACTTGATATGAAAATTGGAGACAAGGCGCCCGAGATTCTGGGCAAGGACGAGCAGGGACGGGACATCCGTCTGAGTGATTACAAGGGCAGGAAACTGGTGCTGTACTTCTATCCGAAGGACAATACCAGCGGCTGTACCGCTGAGGCTTGCAGTTTGCGTGACCATTACAAGGAACTGCAAGGAGCTGGTTATGAGGTGGTAGGTGTGAGCAAGGACTCTGCGGCTTCGCACGTGAAGTTCAAGGAGAAGCACGAATTGCCGTTTCCGCTGATTGCTGATGTCAACCACGAACTTCTGGAGGCCATGGGTGCCTGGGGCGAGAAATCCATGTATGGCAAGAAGACTATGGGCACCATCCGCACAACCTTTATCATCAATGAGGAAGGTGTCATTGAGCAGATTTTTGCAGGCAAGCAGGTGAAGACCAAGGAGCATGCGGAACAGATCCTTTCAGGAATTAAGAGTTAAGAATTAAGAAAGATAAGTGACAGCAAAGGAAATCATACAGTATATGGAGTCGTTGCGCAATGAGGAGCAACGACGGGTACTCATGGGGTTCTTTAAGACAGGCCCCGGTGAGTATGGCTATGGCGATGAATTCCTGGGGCTAAAGGTGCCA
This sequence comes from Prevotella sp., assembly GCA_017428925.1. Taxonomy (GTDB): domain Bacteria; phylum Bacteroidota; class Bacteroidia; order Bacteroidales; family Bacteroidaceae; genus Prevotella. The sequence continues at coordinate 6,472 of JAFRPY010000036.1, forward strand.
CAGACGAGAGAGGTCGTAAAGTCGGTGGCTAAAGATATTGTGCTTGAGGAAGTGCCTGAGCTGCTGATGTCAAAATGGCATGAGGTGAGGCTGTGTGGGTTGTTGATACTGGTGGACAAATTTGAGCGATTGGCAACCAAACGACTCGCAAATGACGAAAAAGCCATTCGTGGACGTGATGAGATTTTAACCATGTATCTGAAGTATGCAGAAAGAGCGAATAACTGGGATTTGGTGGACCTCTCTGTGCATAAGATTTTGGGTCATTGGTTGCTGTTGCCATCGAACTTAGGTGATAGGGATATTAAGCTCAAGGTGCTTGACGAATTGGCTGCCAGTCCATGTCTATGGAAGCAGCGCATGAGTATGGTCTGTACGTGGAAGACCTCACAAATGGGAGATCCTTCGTGGTGTTTGAGGTATGCAGAGATCCACCTGCACCATCCACATGACTTGATGCACAAGGCGGTGGGTTGGATGCTCAGAGAGATGGGGAAACGTGTCTCGATGGATTTGCTACGGGAGTTTCTTCGCCAGCATGCTCATGAGATGCCTCGCACGATGTTGCGCTATGCCATCGAGAAAATGTCTGAGAAGGAGAGGAAGGAGTGGATGAGTGTTCCTGCGGACGGGGTTGTGAGCGATTACGTGGTTAAGACCAATCCCTTTGCCGGTATTTAATTAGGTGGTTAGAATACAGAA
>JAFRPY010000037.1 GCA_017428925.1 Prevotella sp.
TATATATAATAATTATATTTTAATCTATCTACTTGATTCTCAGCCAATAACGCTGAATGCCAGAACTAACAAACTGACAAACTCACAACCTGGCTCCACATCAGCGGCTTTTTCATATTATTTTTGAAGATTCTTTGCAAAATTGAAGATTAATTCTTAACTTTGCAACCGATAAAGAGGATAGATGAAACAGGTATTATACCTTCTTATATATATCGGACTGGCCCTGACGATGGGCTGCTCGAAGCCTGACCGTGACGATGAGGCTGTGGCGTTGAGCACCAAAATTGTCAGTGAAGGATTATCCGACGCTAATTATGCCTTGGAGCGCGTGGATAGTGCGGAACAGGTCGGCGTGTTCACTGCGGTACGTGCCAATACCATCAAAGCCATTATCTATACGAATGCCGACCGGCGGCGGATGGCGGCCTATTACGCTGAGAAAGCAATTGCCGCAGAGGCGGGACAAGCTGTTACCACCTCTGCTGACAGCAACCTTTATTGTAAAGTCCGCTATATACTTGCCAATGGTGCATACATCAACGGCGAGTACGGGAAGTCGCTCACAATAGCCAAGGAAATCCTCGCATTTGTTGGTGACGGCACAACGCCAAATGATGTGGAGATGAAGTGCAGGGCATTGATGCAGATGGCAGATTGTGAAAGCAAACTGGGGCATATTGCAGAATCCGAGCAGTTGTTCCTGCAATGCATCGATGATTTGATGGCGAGTACACAATATGCTACCGATTATGGGGAGATTGATCCGCTCATCCATACGTTGCTTTCACTCAACGACCTGTATATCGACAATAAGATGCCAGAGAAGGCACTACCTCTGATAGAGAAGATGGACACAGCGATGGCGCGTCTGATACGCTGTCCCAACACTCCCGACTGGGCGATGCAAAAGCGCCGCAACAACGTGACCATCAGTAAGGCGATGGTCTATGCTGCCAATGGACAGCGAGAGCAGGCGGAGCCCCTTCACCGTGAATATCAACAGTTCCAAGGTCTTGGTGCGTTAGACAAGGCTGCCGAAGGTCTGTATCTGTCGATGACGGGCCGGTACGACGATGCTGTCCGCTTGTTCGACGAAACCGGCTCTATGATGCGCTCAAATGGCGAACCCGTCAGCGACCTCTATGTCAAGACCTTGTTTAATTACAAATATGATGCCCTGCAAAAGGCAGGACGTACGGCGGAGGCTCTGGCGCTGGGTGACCGCATACGTCAGTTGACCGACTCCATCCGCCAGCAGGAACGGCAGGCCGACGTGGAGCAGTTGCAGGAAATCAAGCAACAGGAAGAGGAGATTATCCGTAAGCACCAGTCGCTGACCATCCATCGCATCGTCCTTATGGCCATTGTCTTGCTGCTGTTGATGGCCATCTACATCATCTGGCGCGTCCACCGCTACAATCGTCGGTTAGCCGAGAAGAACCGCAGCCTCTATGAGCAGATTCAGCAACGCCAGCAGGCCGAGGCCGAGGAGCAGCGACAGTTACAGGCGCAGCCCGAAGAGAAACTGACGCAAAACCAACAACTCTATCGCCGCCTGTGCGAATTGGTGAAGAACCCGGACGTATATACCGACGCTGACACCAACCACGAGACGCTGGCCCGGCTGCTCGGCACCAACTATCAGTATGTGTATGCCGCCTTGCGCGAGTGTGCCGACACCACGCCAGCCGATTACCTCAACCGCCTGCGCATACAATACGCAGCCCAGTTGCTGGAAAAATCCGACGACCCGATAGGACTCATCATTGAGCAGAGCGGGTTTACCAACCGCACCACTTTTGCCCGTCTTTTCGCCGCCTACTATTCAATGACACCGTCTGAATACCGCAAAATAGCGCATAAACAGTAGTTTTTCAAGATTTGTGGAAAACATTTCAAGCAGTGGGGAAGGCCTTTCGGTTTTTCCCACTACCTTTGCACCCAGATTCAAACATTGAAGAAAATGACGGACATCACATTTATCATCATCGGCGCCCTGGCAACGGCCTTCCTTCTTTTGGTCGTACTGCTCATCCTAGGGCTTCTCTATTACCGCTGGCGACTCTCCGACAGCCAGCATATGCTGGTTCGCTTCATCCGCGAGAATTTCCGGTTGCACGAGAAATTGAACGAGAACGGTATATATTAATAAGGTATAACAATTAAAAATTAAGCATTATGAGAAAGATTATGATGACGCTTGCCGTCCTTTGCATTACGGTGACGACAATGGCACAGACAAACCCAGCCACCTCATGGGGAGATTCAGCCAAATTTACAGAGTTACCGCCTTTGAAGGCCGATTTTGATGTAGCCTTGTCTGCTCATTCTCAGCCGACACTGCTACAGGCATCTCCAGCAAGCGAACAGCACAGGGACTCCATCAATGAACAGTCGATTATGTTCCGTCACATGGGGAAAAAAGCGACATCCCACTTTCAGCTGAACTCAAGACCCAGATTACATACAACCGGTGACCCCATGATAGGCATTCGCGACCATATCGTCAGAAAGAGGAGAATCAATGAAGGTCAGCCGCTGCCTCCCCCGACACCAGTGATGAGAAGATATTAATTTTAAAATTATATGTTTATGAAAAAAATTATTATGACGCTCGCAGCCGTCCTTTGCTGCGCAACAACAGTAGTGAATGCACAGAACACAGTAGAAGAAAACAAGAAGATGGTGAGTACCAATCTTCAGATGGCCGAGCAGACGGTGAAACTGGCGGATGAGAATCCAACGGATGGCCAGAAGCAGTACGCCGCAGCCACGGCGCTGACTAGCATCGCCGCCAACACCGACGGCCAGTACGACCGCGCCATCAGTTACGCCCACAAGGCACTTGAGATTGCCAAGGCGCAAAAAGAGCAGAAGGACACACTCCTTGCCAACACGTATTCCTTGCTCGGTAACATCTACCTGATGCAGGGCAGCGTGGACAATGCCTGCGACTTTATGGAACTGTCGGTCGATGCCGCCCAGGAGCAGTTGGGTCGCTACGACGCCGTAACCATCTACAGCCGTCTTAAAACCGGTCTCACCCTCATCTCGATATACCCCGACACGCGACGCGGTTTCCTGCATGTCTTGCAGGCGTTCTACGACAACGACAAGGCTCCCGTCAACAAGCGCATTAAGAATATGGATCAGTTCAACATCAGACACAACTTGGCTATGGAGCAGATGCTGACGGCCTATACCAACGCAAATCGCTATGCTGTCCCCGTGTTTATGATGGACGGCGAGAAATACTACATAGTACAGACCCGTGACTGGCATATCGGACAGCCGCTCGTGAACTGGCTATCACCTAATATGCTGCGTAGTCAGGAAGAGAGGGAGGCACACATGGGCGAGAACATCGTTATAATGAACGACAAGGGAGAGTTCCGCCGCCTCAGCAAGGAGGAGGGCCAGAAGGCGCTGCTTGAAACCCCAAACTTCTGGATCAATACTAATTCGCGTGAGTTAGAGACAGCCCCAAGCGCAGGCTATCTTTGGTATCTACAGCCTCAGGTTTACAACGACACTGTCAAACGATTCGAAGAGTTCATAAACAAGAAATAACAATATGAGGAAGTTGCGGGGACTGGCATTTGGGTATACCCAAGCACCAGTCCCCGTGACTACCTTTTATCAGAAGCAGGTCACTATACTCGTACGCCAAAAATTTCATGGAGGACTTGGGAAATAAAGGATATAATATCAAAATCTTCTTCCTGCTTATTCTGACTATCCTCATTAGCACACCCTTTGACTCGGACTTCAAGATTGTGCCCTTGCGTATTCTCTGAGGGAAGTGCATTTGCATTGGTGGCGAACACGAATGAGAAAACTACTGCTGCAACTGTGCTCATGAGCATCTTCTTTGCATTGAAATTCTTTGTTGTCATAACTTTATTAATTTATTGTTTATACTTTTTATTATCTGTTTCTGAGCGCAAAGTTACGGCGATTTTCTTCTGATTCCAAGAAAAATCTCAGATTCTTCTCCAACTTGTATGGACAAACGCCACATCGTTGGACAAATCGCGGAAAAAGCCAAAAAGTTGTCCAAAGAAGCTCGATTTCGTTATAAAATTCCTCAGGTTCGTTGAATAGATTTGTGTTAATGCCTTAATCATAGTATCTTTGCAACAGAAAATTTGAACTACAATTATTATAATTATGCAAACAATCAAAAGAATAATCAAGAGCCTCTTTAAGAACCTCGTCAGTTTTCATACTTCCTACTACACTAGTAAGCATATCGCGATTTGAAGAATTGAAGCCGCTGACATACTACATATATGCAAATTTTGCATATGTGATCTTAATGTGTAACACTTGCCTACTATCAGCAGCAGTTGTCGCAAAATTTGCGACAACTTGTTCATTGTTCTTTTATTATTATACCCATTTGTTCCAAAATGGAACTGGTGTTCAATTCTTAGGCCGTCGACATTCACATGCCGGCGGCTTCTGAACATGTTAACCTTAAATTTAATACGTATGAAAACAACGAAGATTCTTCGTCTTACGACGATGAACTATTTTTATTTCAATATGTCTAATATTGTTTCTGGTGTTGTTTGCATTTTCGTGATGGCACACAAGCCTATACCCATATCCTTCACACTCGCACCAAGCAGATAGACATCATCGTCAATAATCAGAAAGCGGTCGTGGTTCTTATGCGGCAGTTGCAAGAAATGGATCTCACGATATTGCTCATTGTGTTTCTTCAAGTCTGTTTGAAAAGACTCATAGTAGCGGGAGTGAATTGTGGCTTCCACATGATCTGCCCGCTTATCTAATAGTGACAGAACACGGTCATCCACATAATTGTCTATCAGTACAATCCGATGCTTGGCACTCCTTACCAAGTCTGAGACGTATGCCTAGGCATCCCACACGCAGCCTGTGGCAAAAATCTGTTCTGGCAGTTGTTCTGGAATGCGTTTCTCGATAGTGGTAATAATCTGGTTTACTTTCTCATCTGTTTCCGTCTGATGCTGCTCAATGTTAAGGATACGTTGCATCATCAGCACATTGTTATTTACGATGTCTGGAATCGCTGTGAAAGCACGCATGATACGAATATTAACTTCTACAGCCGTTTCTGACCTCAGTACACTACTGAGCATGCCTATGCCATTGCGGGTGAAAGCGTAAGGTGGTCTTCTCAAGCCCATTCTTGCGAAATTGGAAGTAACAAATTGTGACCTCCATTCTTCAATATTATGATGTCTTGCAAGATTTGCGGTCGCAATTTGCGACCGCAAAGAATCCAATTCTTCCTTTGTCAGTTGAAATATGAAATCGTCAGGAAAGCGTTTTATGTTACGTTTCACAGACTGATTTAATGCTTTTGTCTGAACCCCATAGAGCATCGCCAAGTCAAAATCGAGCATCACTTTTTGCCCACGAAAGGTGTGGATAAGACTCTCGATGTTAATACTCATGTTATCACAATTTGCAATAACCTCTATGGACTGGTCACAATTTGCGACCGGTTCTTTAGGGTGGTCGCATTTTGCGACAACCTCCGTTTTCTCCGTTTTTTTCTTCTTGCTTGTATTTGCCATAGTGCATCAATTTAAGAGAATAATCTTGTTAACGTCTGCAAAGGTAGGGATAATATTTGAAACGTCCAAATTATTACAAAGAAAATTTGTATCATTTACATCATTTAGCCAATAAATACAAAAAGATGAGACGATAATGTCACTAATTCACAGAATTGTTGTACTTTTGCACGCAAAGACTTACGAAGATGTATAATCTGAGCTTGGAAGATATTATCTTTCTTATGTTTTATGCATCAGTGGCAATGCTGTCTTTGATAGCATGTTGCTATTTGCTGTTCCGTCATGGCAATGCCTTTGCCAAAGACGTTACGCCGCCGGTGCGACTGCGCCGGTGGACTGCAGCCTTTTTTGCCGCCATTGCTTTGTGCCACTTATGGTATCTGCCGACGTATTTCCTCACCTCTCCCGATAGTATGATGCTGGGCAGTCTTATAGCCGTTTTGCTCGACAGCATGACGGTTATTCCCCTGACAATAGTCGTATTGCTCGTTATGCTGCAAGACCGCAGGCGGCCACTCTGGCCTGTTGCCTTGATGGTAGCACCGCTCATTGCAGGATTGGCGTGGTGCATTGCCACCCGTAGTTATACCCTTCTGCCAGTGTTGTATGTCTATTTCCTGCTGATGTGGCTTGGTTTAATTATAAATATGGTTCGCGCGATGAGGCAATACGGACGCTGGCTGCGCGACAACTATGCCGACCTGGAGCACAAAGAAGTTTGGCAAGGCTTCGTGGTGCTGGCTATCTTTTTTCTGGTATACGCTATCTATTCGCTTGATGTAGGTGAGCTGATATACGAATATGCTTCGGAGGTCATCAACATCGTACTTATCTATTATCTCCTGTGGCGAGTGGAAACATTAAGCGACCTGAGCATTTCCCAGTCGCTGGCTGTCAATGAGGGAACGGTAACCACAGAGGAGCAAGCCCCTTCCGATGACCTTGGCCCTTACCTACAGAAGTATTGCATAGACACGCAACTTTATCTACAGCACGACCTGACCATCACCCAGCTTGCTCAGGCCCTTGGTACAAACCGTTTCTATCTCAGCAAGTATTTCTCCCGTCAGGGCATCACTTACAATGCCTATATCAACGACCTGCGTATCCATCATTTCATCAGTCTCTATCGTGAGGCTGTTGCTGACTTGCGCCCTTTTACTGCCCAGCAACTGGCTCACGACAGCGGCTACCGAAGCTACAGCACCTTCAGCCTCGCCTTCAAGCAGCGTATGGGACTGTCCGTAACGGTCTGGATGCGCGATTCGGCTGAATAATTGACGGGCTCGACTTTCAAAATCAGCAAAATTGTTTCAAAATCAGCAAAACTTTGATGTCAATAGACTTCAAGGGTTGATTATTTTATGGATAATTGCTAACTTTGCCGAAGACTTTAAAATTATTTTTAACCTAAAAAAAGTAAATATGAGAAATTTGAAAAAGTGGATGCTTGCCGCCATCCTGATTTGCGGCACTTCGGCGATGCTTATTTCATGTGCGGAGAAAGAAGACAATCCGGTTACACCTGATCCGAAAGACACTGCCGTCGACTTAAAGGAGATACTGAAAGAGATGTACGGCGGCGAGAACAAACAGATTACCGACGGTAATTATGACCCGTCACTGGCTGTCAAGTGTATCAACGGTACATTCGTCGGCAGGAAGGTGGAGAATGTCACTTACTTCAGAGGCATTCCCTATGTCGGCCAGCAACCTGTTGGAGGACAACGCTGGAAGGCTCCAGTGGATGTTGTTCCGAATGAAGGCGTATATGAGGCTTATTATAATGCAAAGAGTGCCATCGGCAATCCGAAGCTTGAAACAGGTTCAAAGTATTATTAGGATGAAGACTGCCTCTATCTGAATGTATGGAAAGCTGATGAGGACAAGCAGGACGGTGCTACTGCCAAAAAGAAACCAGTCATGGTATGGATTCACGGTGGTGGTTTTGAGTCAGGCGGAACCATCGATCCGAACTTTGACTGCTTCAATCTCGTGAAAGAGAACCCCGACGTTGTCTTTGTGACCATTGCCTACAGATTGGGCGTTATGGGCTTCCTGCATCTGTCCCACTTGTCGGACGGTAAGGATTACCAAGACTCACAGAACTTGGGTCTCCTGGACCAGCAGATGGCCTTGAAGTGGGTACATGATAATATAGCAGGATTCGGTGGTAACCCAGACGACGTGACCATCTTCGGTGAATCAGCCGGTGCAGCATGCTGTTCCATGCAGTCGTTGGTCAAGGGTTCCCAGAAGTATTTCAAGCGCCTGATTGCCGAAAGCGGTTCTGTCGGCCTGACGAGGTCACCGGAAGAAGGTGCTGCCTTTACCAATAAACTGATGGCAAAGCTTGGCTGCAAAACCGTTGCCGACCTCTTGAGTCTCGATGCCCAAACACTCTTGGATGCTGCCACTTCAGAACTCTTCTTACACCAAATACCCGAAAGAGACGGCAGGATTTTGCCCTCAGAACCATGGGAAGCATTAGCCAATGGTGAAGCAAAGAATATAGACATGCTGGTGGGTTGTAACAAGGATGAGATGAACTTCTTCGTTAGCAGCTTTGGACTGGAAGAGTGGGACAAGTGGGCTACAAAACGCAAGAGTGAACAGTTCGACCACTTGCCCGCTGAGGAAAAGACGCTGCTTGAGAGCTACATGAGTCAATTCACGGGAAGCAATTGGGAACCGGACAGCCGCCTATTCGGTCAGAGCTGGTTTATTGTGCCGACCATCAAAACCTCAGAGGAGCAAACCAAGGGCGGAGGCAAATGCTACACCTATTACTTTACACCTGAGTCTACCAATCCCATTACGAAATGCGGGCATTCCATAGAACTTCCGATTGTCTTCAATCAGTCGGCAGCCAGTGGAGATGCGGGAAGAGAATACGATGCAACCTTCAGCAAGACCATGCGCAAGATGTGGATACAGTTTGCCAAAACCGGCAATCCGTCGCTCAGCGCTGCAGAATCTCCCGATGGTAAGGCAAAGGAATGGCCACTCTACGACACGACAGATAAGATGGTGATGGTACTCGATGAGTTCAACATTCATCCGGCAAGGGAGTCTGAGGTAAAAATCGTAGATTGGGAGAGAACCTATTGGGTGACTAAGTATCATATGCTTTAAATGATGAAAATCTTAACGATCTTCGCAGCCCTGACCTTGGTTGGTATGACAGGCGCGGCACACAATTTGAATGCGAATATGGAACAGTACGCAGAGAATCATAAGATTACCGACGGCAATTACGACAAGCCGCTGGCCGTCAAGTGTATTAACGGAACCTTCGTCGGCAAGAAGGCGGAGAACATCATTTCCTATAAAGGCATTCCTTTTGTAGGTCAGCAGCCTGTCGGCAATCTGCGCTGGAAGGCGCCCGTGGAGTTTACTCCCAACGATGGCGTATATGAAGCCTACAACTATGGCAGAACCCCCGTACAGTCACCGGGCGATCCCTCTTTTGAGTATGGTACGAGCGAGGACTGCCTGTATCTGAACATCTGGAAGACTGACGAGGCGAAGGCAGAGAAGAAGCCAGTCATCGTGTGGATTTACGGTGGCGGCTTCGAGACTGGTGGAACGGCAGACCCGCAGTATGATTGCCACAACCTCGTAAAAGAGAACCCTGAGGTCATTATCGTTACCATCTCTTACAGAGTCAGCTTCCTCGGCTTCTTCCACCTGTCCCACCTGCCTGACGGCAAAGACTATCCTGACGCCCAGAACTTAGGGATCCTGGATCAGATGATGGCTTTGAAATGGATTCACGAGAATATTGCAGCTTTTGGCGGCGACCCCGACAACGTGACCATCTGGGGCGAGTCTGCTGGCGGTGCCAGCTGTACCCTGCTTCCACTGGTCAAAGACTCCCAGAAGTATTTCAAGCGTGTCATCTCACAAAGCGGCGCCCCTGCCCAGATGAGAAGTCCGGAGCAAGCCATCGTATGTACGGACAATCTGATGAAGGAACTCGGTTGCAAGACCGTCGCCGATCTGATGAAAGTCAGTGCCAAGGAACTCGAAGATGCGTGGACAAAATTGTACGGTTTTTATCAAGTGCTCGGCATGCGAACAATGCCGGAGAGAGACGGTATCCATCTGCCCCTGAACCCGTGGGAGGCTTACGCGAACGGTGCGGCTAAGAACATCGAGTTCCTTCAGGGCTGCAACAAGGATGAAATGAACACCTTCCTGGGACCCATTGGAGTGGACGGCTGGAATGGGTGGGTCACTGGGCGCAAGGCAGAAAAACTCGCCCAACTGACGGACAAGGAGAAGGCACTGGTGGAGAGCTATTGCAACGATATTCGGGGCGAAAGCTACGAGGCTACCGTCCGTCTCTTCAGTCAGATCATGTTTATCGCACCGCAAATCAGACTGTCGGAAGAACAGGCTAAGGCTGGCGGCAAGTCATATACCTACTACTTCACGCCCGAGTCCGCTGTGCCATTGATTAAAGCCGGGCATGCGACAGAACTGCCGATAGTATTCGACCATCCGGATATAAACGATCTCTCGGGAAGAACATACGACCCGGCCTTCTGCAAGACTGTGCGCAAGATGTGGGTACAGTTTGCCAAGACGGGCAACCCGTCGCTCAGTGCAGACATGTCTCCTGACGGCAAGGCTAAGGAGTGGCCCCTCTACGACCTGAAGGACAAGCTGGTGATGGTGCTCGACGAGCAAGACATCCATCCGGCAAAGGAGTCTGAGCTAAAGATAGTGGATTGGGAGAGAACTTATTTCCTGACCAACTATTATATGCCTTGACAGGTCAAGCAATAACAAATAACACAAATTGGGCTCGCATCTTATAGGTGCGGGCTTTATTTGACTGAGGAATGGCTAAAAAGAAAATGAATGCCAACCGTGAAGGAAAGATAGCCGCCGGATTATCTTATTGAAGCAATGGCCTTGTCTAATATATCTTTGATGAACTCGTCTGCATCCAAGTTCCAGGACTGGCAGAATGTGATATACTCTTTCTGAGCCTTCAAGGTCTCGGCATGGTCTGTTATGGCTGAGACCACTTGTTTCCTATATTCTTCCAAACCTTGCTGTTCTTTGACAGGAAGGAAGGTTTTGGCTGCCTGCATCATATCGGTGTAGATGCCTTCACGTTGTTTTCTTATCACATTCATACTATGACATATTATAAACTTGAATAACAAAGAAGGGTATGACCCTCATACCAATCAGAACCAGGCTTGCAACGGCCTCAGAATAGATGATAGAAGTCCACACCCTATACGGGTGCTGCTTTATCTCTATTCTGGAAGTTTTGTTGCAATTCGGTTCCGATAGAGTAAGCAACATCAAATGTTGTTCCCACGAAAATATGGTCTAATGACCGCTGCAAAGTTAAACAAATAATTCTAAATAACAACTAAAAACGGAAGAAATTTATGAAAACCGATCAAGAAATTGAAGAATACCTGGGGACTCGCGATTGTTTGCGCAATGAGAGTCCCCTTACTATCTGGTGTGCGCAGAAGATCCTCTTGGTCATGAAAAGAAACCAAGAACTATTTGAGGACTCAACAATTAAGGCAGAATTAAGCAGCATCGGAATGACGATCCTACAGATGATAAGAGAGGATAAAAGACATGCGGTGGAAAAGCTCGTCTGTCATCTGGAAAGCCTTTCACAATCAGTTACTAATGAAAAGCTCTTCTTTGACCTTAAACAAACTCCCAAAAAGAAGATATATCGTATCCTGGCGCAGATTGTGCCGTATATGGAAGATGACCAGCAGATGCTGTATTCCTATTTCTGTGACCATAGCAATCTGGACATACAACCTGCATCCCTGAAAAACTCAGTTTATTACTGGATGAAGAAGAAAGTACAAAAGTCGTACAAATGAAGTACAAAAACAGAACTCCAACCAACAATCATTATCCGTACCTTTGCACCGTCAATTGACAATATAGTCTTACTAAAATATTAACGATTATGAAAATTGAAAAAAAGGAAGTATTGAAGGTGTTCCTGCCGATATTGCTGGACATCCTTAAAAAGATTTTTAAAAAACAACGAATTAAACGAATTTTAAAAAAGTAAAAAGTTATGCAAATGTTAGTAACATGTACGGCGCAGGAGCCGTTGGTCATCGTAGAGAATAAAGAGGGTGGCCAGAACAGAGAACCACTGAAGAAGAAGATCTTTTTCTTCAAAAATGAACAGAACGAGTTTTATGCCGAGGCGATAGGGGCCTTTGCAGAAAGGCTGGAAAAGAATCCGCTATTGGCAAGTACGCTCTATCAGGTGGACATCACCGTCAGCCTCGCAAGTTGGGAGAGCGACAGGACGCACGAACGGGTGTATAAGAATCAGATCCGTCTGAACAAAATCAACAAAGTTAATTTTGAAGGTGTATGACCACTAATTTCACGAATTTCACGAATTATGAAAGAGGATGAAACACCGAAGAACGTTATTCCGCTGGCAGAGGAACCTCAGGAGGGCGAGTGCGCAGGCGCTCGCCCGAGGAGGAAGCCGGATTTCACCAAGCGGGGAAAGTTCAAGGGATGGAATGAAGAGGGGCACTATGAGTTTACGGAGTATAACGACCGGCCGGACATGATTCCGGAGGTGATCCATAAAGGAAAGTGCGTGACCGTGACGAAGACTCAGGGTGAGAAGGATTCGAGTATCATCGTGAGGGCGAAGGTGAATGCCGACCTGCCGGATCCCATCGGCACGGCAATCGGGATGATGGCTAGCGAACTGAAGGACAAGGTGAAGAAGGAACCGAAGTTTACGCCTTCCGGACTGCTGTTTGACAGCGAGGAACTGAAAGTGTGGCAGAATAAGGCCAGGAAGAAACTGAACATCCATATCCAGCTGGACTTGAAGAACCCGCAGATCATGCTGATGCAGCTGCAGGAACTGCAAACGGATATCTACAAAACGATCAACAAGAGCTTCCTTTACAAGTAAGAATTAAAAGATTAAAAAAAATTAGTGATACGATAAATTTTATCTTAACTTCATATTTCCCTTTGTTAATAAGGGTTTCTGAGCGGTCTTTGATTTTTTGATTTGAAAATGACAGAGTAATTTTGCAGTCCAAAAACTGCAT
>JAFRPY010000038.1 GCA_017428925.1 Prevotella sp.
ATTTGCATTGCTGATTGATTTTTCCTCTCCGCAGGACTCAGACAACCTCGTCGCTACGCTCCGAGAACGTCTGAGTCCTGCGGAGAAGGAGGTCTATTTATGCTCACAAGAAATTGCACTTCTATCTTGAAAGTTTATATTTTTTTGCTGAGTCGCGAGAACCGATGGAGCAGTGAGTGCCATCAAACTTGTTTGAATGGCCGAGTCGTGACAGAGGTCAACAAAGTTAAAATTCAACCAAAAGCTAAACTTTTAAGAAAAAAATTGTTGTTTACTGTTTTTTTCTATTATTCGCAAACAACAGGTATTTTTTATACGCTTCCACCACTTCACGCATCGACATGATATACATCTTCAGTCTCCTTCCGTCGAGGGGTGTTCGCTTGCCGTCCATCCAACTGAGTTCTTGGAACTCCATGCAGAAAGTCTTGTAGTCAATCTTCCCTTGCTGGTACCACAACAGCGCATCGGCATAGACGGAGAAATACAGGTTGCAGAACGGCTTGAAGAAGATGAAGTGCTCTTCGTCCTCATACACCATTTTGCAAAACCGCTCCACGACGCTTGGCACAAACTGCTCGTCGCTATATTCCTCTACCAACAGCCTGAACTCTTTGTAGGTGTCGATAGATTCATCTGTACTCTCCTCCTGCGTATGCAGGAAGTCCGATGGCGAGGAACGAAAGACGGTTATCTGATTCATCATTTCCGCTGTTCGTTCTGCCTGCTGATAGGTTATCCGCTCCTCACTCATAGCCAACTGCCTATGAAGCATTGCCAGATGATATTTCCCATAGACATGCGTCAACTTACAGGCCAGTGTCACATCCTGCGCTCGACATTGGTAACGCTCTGATAGTCCCTGTTGCGGCTTCAGATGACTGAGCGTTTCTTCTAAGAAATAGTTTTTTATTATATTTTGTGCAATTTCCGCCTTTGGCGTATTCATTATCGCAGAAATTTAGTAAATTTGTAGCCAATTTAGGGTAAATCCTTATAAAAACACTAACCCCGCAGTATGCCTTTCGGCAGGGACAACGGGGTGTTACGTTGCAAATATAGATATAAAAAGTGAAACAAGCAAGCATATAAGCAATTATTTTAGAAATTTTAAGAAGAAATGGACTTTACGACGAGTCAGAAACTATATTCCGTGCCAAGAATGCGCAAATATTTGAATGCTTGTGCAGGCAACAAAGGGAAGACGATGCAGTTGTATCGCTACAATCTTAGGCTGTGCCAACGTTTCTATGGAGCGCTGAATCTGTTTGAGGTTATGTTGAGGAATGCCATCGATGAGCATTATGCCGGCTACTACTCCGATCCTGACAGGATTGTCAACCAGGCAGATACAGGCAAGCTATTGGAATACAACAAAGATGAGATAAGGCAGACGGAAGCTGGATACCGTAGGCGTGGCATATATAACAATGACAAGATGGTAGCATCGCTTACAATGGGATTCTGGACGAAACTCTTTTCCAAGAAGCGGTACAAGCGAGGCGACAAGACGCTCTTGCAAATATTTCCAAATAAAATGAAGGGCAAGACCCAAGCTGATATTTATAAAGACCTTACCCCACATCCGCGAATTCCGTAACCGCATTGCTCACCACGAACCAATTTGTTTCGATGGTAATGGCAATATAAGCACATCCTTTGCCCGTAGGCATTATCTGCTTATATGTGAGTACATCGGTTATATGGGGCAGCAGCCTGACGATGTGATTTCCTGGGCAGAGAAGCCAGACAAGTACTTGGATGCGATTGATAATATGCACTAAATAAAACCGTTTCTTCCGTGCCACCCCCATTAAGGATGCACAGGCAGAGGGCGACAGAGACAAGGCCATCCTCTCAACCGTAAGCCTGCGACAACAGAAAGCCCTCCACCTCTACCACCTGATTATGGAGTATAAACTGCTGACGTGGTGGGACTGACAACACGCAAAAAACAAATCCGAGCTGACAATGTCGTATTGCCACCCTGGATTTTCAATCTGACCGTTCCGCATCGGGAAACCCACTTTATTATCATTTGGCACTTTCCCGCATTGGGATAGCCGCTTTTCCAATCGCAAAATCACAAAAAACAATCCGTTTTATTGCCTTCAAGAACTCTTTTCTGCTAAAATCACATAAAATTAAGCACTTTTTTAGACTCTTGGGATAATATAGGGCTATCGATGCTGTTACAAAAAAGGATGGCATGGACTACATCTTGCCTGTAGTAAGTTCCCTGTCAAGATAGCTGTAGATATAAACAGGACTCTGAAAATAGAGCCCCGTTGCGGGGTCCGTCAATTTTGCGTATGTCTCGGAATTATAGACAGTGTCCAATGCTTCGTGAAGCGACAGGCCACGTTCTTCCATCAACATGAGTACGAGATCGCGTACGGTGCATTCGTTCATATAGTCTATCGTGCTCATAGGCGCCTCAGCATTTGAATGGCTTTCTCGCTTCCGAAGAAATATTGAAAAGTGATGCCTTTCATGTATTTCAGGCGTTCAAGAAAGGTGTCCATATTGATGTTCTGCTCCATAACATTACGGATTTGCGCCCCGACCTTATCGTTTGCGATAGGGCCATAGACGATGTCATAGTCGTGGATGTTATCTGCATTCTTGTTCTGGCGGTTGGCAAGGATGAACGTTGCCCAGTCTTTAGAATAGCCGTCGAAACGCAGGAACCGCAAAGTCCCATCGCTAAGATGAGCCTCGTCGAACTTGTAACTTTGAACTATGGTTTGTCCGCCAAATAGTTGTACCTTGAACTTGGCCATATCCTCTGCCTGTGCCTCCGACTCTGACAGATAGAAGCCGCAGCCGAAGTCCTTGCCTCGCTGGGATTTGTTCAGGTCAATCGCCATGAAGTCTGTGTTTGTTCCATGATAGAGTATCATACGAGCGCCCCTCCATGACGTTGGCAGTAACCGGCCATATTCTGCACCATGTCCTCAAAACTTTGTGTGTGAGCAATGTTATACTGCTCGTCCAGGAAGTCAATGGCCTTATAACGGTTCAGGTAACGATAAGCCTGCACCGCTGACAAACCAAAGCGGCGAGCGAACTCGCTGATGAAAATGACGATGTATTCAGCTTTGTTTTGAGTCTCTTGTGGCATAATGTATAACATGTTATAAAGAATCCGTGTGCAAATATAGTCAATTTTATCGACTATGGAGCAAGATTTGAGAAGAATTTTTCGATTAAATAGTCAGAGATATTTCAAAAAAACTTGGAAGAAAAAAGAAAATGCCTATCTTTGCCAATAATATGGCGAAATTTTTCGCTTTGCTCAAGGGAACTCAAGGGAACTCCTTCATCTCGGTATAAAAAATAAACGAGTTTATTTTGTTCTACTCTCTATTTTTCGTATCTTTGCAAAATGAAACCTAAATAATCAGAAGATTATGTTCAATAAAGAAGTTTATATAGAGCGGAGAAAGGAACTGAAAAGTCGTGTGGAGAGCGGAATCATTGTGCTCTTCGGCAACAACGAGGCACCCTGCAACTACCCAGGAAATGCGTATTACCCCTTCCGGCAGGACTCCACCTTCTTGTATTTCTTCGGACAGCAACGCGACGGACTGGTGGGTGTGATTGATATCGACAACAACACGGAAACGCTCATCGGCGACGACATCGACATTGAGGACATCGTGTGGTTCGGTTCGGTGGACTCGGTGAGAGACATGGCCGACCAGGTGGGCGTTGAACAGACGGCTCCGATGAGCAGTCTGAAGACGATATGCAACGAGGCACTCAGCAAGAAGCGGAAGATTCATTTCCTTCCGCCCTACCGCCACGACACGATGATCAAGATCAACGACCTGCTTGGCATCCATCCCGCACAACAGAAAGAGGCGGCTTCGGTGGAACTGATCATGGCCGTGGTGCACATGCGTGAGGTGAAGTCGGAACTGGAGATAGCAGAGATTGAGAAGGCTTGCGCCGTGGGCTATGAGATGCACACAACGGCCATGAGACTGACCCGTCCGGGTGTGACGGAGAAATATATTGGCGGGCAGGTAGATGGCATGGCCCATTCATTAGGCATGCACGAGAGTTTTGCTACCATCTTCACCCAACATGGCGAAATCATGCACGGAAACCCTTCGTTCAATAAACTGGAAGAGGGACGGCTGGCACTCTGCGACGCGGGTGCGGAGAATGAGGAGTTCTACTGTTCTGACAATACCCGCACATTCCCCGTCAGCGGTCGTTTCACGCAACGCCAGCTGGAGATTTACAGCATCGTGGAGGCCTGTCATGATTATGTGCTTGACGTGGCCAAGCCGGGCATCCTGTGGTATGATGTCCACATGGAGGTTTGCCGTCTGATGACGCAACGGCTGAAGGAACTGGGACTGATGAAGGGCGACATGGAAGAGGCTGTACGGGCCGGTGCCCACGCGATGTTCCTGCCCCACGGACTGGGGCACATGATGGGCATGGACGTGCACGACATGGAAGGACTGGGACAGAACTACGTGGGCTTCGATGACGAGATTCAGCCTTCGACACAGTTCGGCACCAACTGTCTGCGCTGTGGCAAACGGTTGAAGGAGGGTTTCGTGATGACCGACGAGCCGGGCATCTACTTCATCCCCGCCCTCATCGACGACTGGCGCGCCCAGGGACTGCACAAGGACTTCATCAACTACGAACTGTTAGAGACATACAAGGACTTCGGCGGCATACGTATTGAGGACGATATCCTGATAACGGCCAGCGGCTGCCGCTTCCTCGGAGAGCGTCGCATCCCGTATCATCCGAAGGATATGGAGGAGTATAGAGTATAGAATTTAGAATTAAGAATTTTGAATTAAGAAGTGTCGCCTTGGCGATTAAGAATTTAGAATTAACGATGACGATAACTCGAAACTTATAAACTCACAAACTCGAAACTTACAAATTTATAAACTTACAAACTTACAAATATGAAGAAAATGATGATTTTCACACTCGCAGCCATGATGGCTGTCAGTGTACAGGCAGCAGAGAAAAAGGATTCGGTGAATCCTAACAAGCCGGTGTTTACCACCATCAAGGAACTGCCCATCACCAGCGTAAAGAACCAGAACCGCTCGGGCACGTGCTGGGCCTACTCCACCCTGTCGTTCTTCGAGAGTGAAATCCTGAAGAAGACGGGCAAGACGTACGACCTGAGTGAGATGTACGTAGCCAGCAAGGACTACATGGACCGTGCATGGCTGACCGTACGCATGCATGGCGACAGCCAGTTCTCACAGGGCGGCTCGGCAGGCGACGTGCTGGTTATCCTCCGTGAGAAAGGCATTGTGCCGGAATCGGCTATGGCAGCACCAGGAAGTTTAACCGGTGATTCACTGGCCAACTTCAACGAGTTCTTCTCCGTGATGGAGCCATACGTGGCTGCCGTCAGCAAGAGTACGGCCAAGAAGATGTCCGGACAGTGGGCCGTAGGTCTGCAGGGCATTCTCGACGCCTATCTGGGCAAGTGTCCCGAGGAATTCACCTACGAGGGCAAGAAGTACACGCCGATAACCTTTGCGCAGAGCCTTGGACTCAACTGGGACGACTACGTAAGCATCACCAGTTACACCCACCATCCGTTCTATACGGACTTCGCCGTAGAGGTACAGGATAACTGGCGCTGGGAACGCTCTTACAATGTGCCTATGGACGAGATGATGCGTATCATCGACAACGCACTCGACAACGGCTACACCATTGCCTGGGGCGGTGACGTGAGCAGCGACGGATTTACACGCGACGGACTGGGTATTGCCGTTGACGACAAGGCTACCCAGAGTCTGGCCGGCAGTGACCAGGCTAAGTGGACCAAGATGACTGCTGCCAAGAAGAAGAGCATTATCGACTCGCTGGGCGTGAAGGCTCCTGAGATTGTACCTACGCAGGAACTTCGTCAGCAAGAGTTTGACAACTGGACGCTGACCGACGACCACGGTATGCACATCTACGGTCTGGCCAAAGACCAGAACGGAAAGGAGTACTACATGGTGAAGAACTCATGGGGTGAGACTGGCGACTATAAGGGCATCTGGTACATGACCAAGGCATTCGTCGCCGAAAACACCATGGACTTCCTGGTGAACAAGAACGCCATTCCGAAGGATATCCGCAAGAAGTTAGGTATCTAAGAAAACCCACTCCTCCCACTCCCTGCTCAAGGTGGGGAAAAGAGGTTTTTGGCTTCCAAACGTTAAAAAAGCAGTGATTTTTGAAGATTTTTGTCAAAAATCACTGCCTTTTCGTTTTTATTTGTTAACTTTGGGGCGATTTATGTGCATACTGCACAGACTAACCATATACCCGTTTCAACAGCGGTCCCCGACATGAAAGAAAATAAAAACGATATAAATGCATTTCAAATGGAATTACGAAGCACCTACACCACAACAGATTCAGGCGGCTGAAGACCTCGGCGGAAAGCTGGGGATAAATCCGCTGCTGGCGCAGATTCTGCTGCGCCGGGGAATCACGACGGAGTCGGCTGCCAAGCGATTCTTCAGGCCTCAGCTTAACGACCTCATCAACCCCTTCTTAATGAAGGACATGGATGTGGCGGTCGACCGCCTGAACGATGCAATGGGGCGCAAAGAGCGCATCATGGTATATGGCGACTACGATGTGGACGGGTGCACGGCAGTAGCACTGGTGTATAAATTCCTGCAGCGTTTCTATTCCAATATCGAATACTATATCCCCGACCGCTACGACGAGGGATATGGAGTGAGCAAGAAAGGAATAGACTATGCCAGACAGGCTGGTGTGAAACTGATTATTATCCTCGATTGTGGCATCAAGGCCATCGAGGAAATTGCCTATGCAAAAGAGCTGGGCATCGACTTTATTATCTGTGACCATCACGTGCCCGACGACGTGATGCCTCCGGCAGTAGCTATCCTTAATCCCAAGCGGCAAGACGACCCCTACCCCTTCAAGCACCTGTGCGGCTGTGGTGTGGGCTTCAAGTTTATGCAGGCTTTTGCCAAAAACAACGGTATTCCTTTCTCGCACCTCATCCCGCTGCTCGACTTCGTGGCAGTGGCCATCTCGGCCGACATCGTGCCTGTGACCGACGAAAACCGCATACTGGCCTACCACGGACTGAAACAGCTGAACCAGAACCCGACGGTGGGACTAAAGGCCATCATCGACATCTGCGGACTTTCAGGACGCGACATCTCGATGAGCGACATCGTTTTCAAGATTGGCCCGCGAATCAATGCCTCTGGGCGCATGGAGAACGGAAAGGAAAGTGTCGACCTGCTGGTGGACAAAGACTTCAGCGATGCACTCGACAAGGCCAAGCACATCAACGGGTATAACGAGATGCGCAAGGACATCGACAAGCAGATGACCGAAGAAGCCAACCAGATTGTTGCACGCATCGAAACCCAGGAACGGCGGAAGTCAATCGTTCTCTACGACGAGAACTGGAAGAAAGGCGTCATCGGCATCGTGGCCTCACGACTGACGGAAATCTACTACCGTCCTACGGTGGTCATCACCCGCGACGGAGACCTTGCCACAGGCTCGGCACGCTCCATTGCAGGATTCGACGTATACAGTGCCATAAAGAGCTGCCGCGACCTGCTGGTGAACTTCGGCGGCCACACCTATGCCGCCGGCATAACGCTGAGATGGGAAGACGTGCCAGAGTTCCGCGACCGCTTCCAGCACTATGTGGAGAACCATATCATGCCACAGCAGACGGAAGCCACGCTCGACATCGACGCCGTGGTAGATTTCAAGGATATCACACGAAAAATGCACAACGACCTGAAGCGTTTCGGTCCCTTCGGACCTGAGAACCAGAAACCCCTATTCTGCACGAACAACGTGTACGACTTCGGCACATCGAAGGTGGTAGGACGCGACCAGGAACATATCAAGTTGGAGCTTGTGGACTCGAAGTCGAACAACGTGATGAACGGCATTGCCTTCGGGCAGAGTGCGTCGGCACGCTACATCAAGAGCAAGCGCGCCTTCGACATTGCCTACACCATCGAGGACAACATCTACAAGCACGGCGACGTACAGCTGCAGATTGAAGACATCCGGCCTTCAGAGAGTGACGAGTGAGAAGTGATGAACGAGGAGGCTTTCTCTAAAATCCGTACCATACTGCAAACTTACTGGGGCTACGAGGACTTCCGTGGCATCCAGCGGGAAATCATTGAGAGCATCATGAGCGGCAACGACACGCTGGGACTGATGCCTACCGGTGGTGGTAAGAGCATTACTTTTCAGGTGCCTGCACTGGCGCAGCATGGCGTATGCCTGGTGGTCACCCCGCTCATCGCGCTGATGAAGGACCAAGTGGAGCAACTACGACAGCATGGCGTACAGGCAGCGGCCATCAACAGCAGCATGAACCACGAGGAAATACTCACCACGCTTGAAAACGCTGTTTACGGTGGAGTGAAGCTGCTCTATGTCTCTCCCGAACGTCTTGGCAGCGAACTGTTCCAGAAAAAACTTTCCCACATACACGTGAATTTTATCACTGTCGATGAAGCTCACTGCATCTCGCAATGGGGCTACGACTTCAGGCCTTCGTATCTGGAAATCAACAAACTCCGCAAACTGAAACCCAATGCCCCCGTGCTGGCACTCACTGCCACCGCCACGCCCGAGGTCATCGAAGACATCCAGCGACAACTGACGCTGCAGGAAACAACACCAACTGCAAGCAATAGAAAGCCCTTCAACGTTTTCCGCATGAGCTATGAGCGGAAGAACCTGGCCTACATCGTCCGTCAGACACCCGACAAAGAGCAGCAACTGATTCACATCCTAAAGCAGACGAGCGGCTGTGCCATCGTCTACGTTCGCAGCCGCCGGAAGACAAAGGAAATTGCCGAACTGTTGGAAAAGAACGGCATCAGTGCGCTCAACTATAATGCAGGGCTTGATGGCACGGTCAGGAACGAACGGCAGGAACAATGGAAAAACGACGAGAAGCGCGTGATGGTGGCCACGAATGCCTTTGGCATGGGCATAGACAAACCGGACGTTAGACTAGTTATCCACATGGATTGTCCTGATTCTCTGGAAGCCTATTTCCAGGAAGCAGGACGCGCGGGAAGAGACGGTCGGAAAAGCTATGCCGTGATGCTCTACAACGGTTACGACCAGGCAAAGCTGATGAAGCGCGTGAGCGACAATTATCCCGACAAGGACTATATCAGGAAGGTCTACGAACATCTGGCCTATTTCTTCCAGATTGCCATGGGTACCGGCTACAACACCACGCACGAGTTCGACATCGACCTTTTCTGCCGTACGTTCAAGCACTTCCCCGTACAGGTGGATGCCGCGCTGAAAATCCTCTCAAGGTCGGGGTATCTCGACTACGACGAGAACAACGACAACAATGCCCGCATACATTTCCTGCTAACCAGAAACCAGCTGGATCGTCTTGATAGCCTCAGCGAGAATCAAAAAAAGGTCATCACGACGCTACTGCGTAACTATGGCGGACTTTTCAGCGACTACGAATACATCAACGAGATGCTCATTGCCCGACAGACGGGACTTTCGCAACAGCAGGTCTACATGATACTGAAAAACCTCTCGCAACAGCGCATCCTGCACTTCATCCCCCACCGCAAAATACCCAGCATCACCTATCTGGAACGGCGCGAAGAGATGGATAGGCTCATCATTCCCGCCAATGTGTATGAGGACCGCAAGGCTGATTTCCAGAAACGTGTAAAGTCGGTCATAGAATACGCTACGAACGACAGGGTGTGCCGCTCACGGCAGCTGCTGCGCTACTTCGGCGAGACGAGGTCGAAAGACTGCAAACAGTGTGATGTGTGTCTTTCATATAGTGGGGAAACGATTGGCAAGGAAGAATTTGCCAAAGCCAGGGAAAGCATCCTCAGCCTGCTCAGCGACCATGCCCCCCACCACATCACCGAGATTAATGAAATCATGCTGTCGACAGATGCACTTGACGCTGCCCTCGGCGAACTTGTCGCCGAAGAGGAAATCACACTCACAGACGGTTTCCTGACGTCGGGCACCGACAAAAAACAAAAATAAGAACAGGTGCCAGCATCCGATGGGATTTGCCGACACCTGTTCTTTTAAAAATACCTCTGAAAAGAGTTTTTAGTTGTTCTCTGGACGTAGTTTGCGGACGGTCTCACCAGCGCGCCACATCTCCTGGTTGCGCATGGCTTCCAGCTCTTTCTCCAAACCGTCGCGATAGTCGGGCTTTGAATTGGCGTCGATGGAAATCTGAGCCTCGTTGCCAGTGATGACACTGTAGTACAGCCACTCCATGACGGGCTTGATGGCATCGTGGAAACGGGGAGCCCAATCTAATGCACCGCGCTGAGCCGTGGTAGAGCAGTTGGCGTACATCCAGTCCATACCCTTCTCGCCGAACAACGGGCCAAGGCTCTGTGTCAGTTCCTCAACAGTCTCGTTGAAAGCCTCCGAGGGAGAATGACCATGCTCACGGAGCACCTCATACTGTGCCAGCAGCAAGCCCTGAATAGCACCCATCAGTGATCCACGCTCACCGGTAAGGTCGGAAGTTGCCTCACGCTGGAAGGTGGTCTTGAACAGATAGCCGGCACCGATACCGATACCAAAGGCAATCGTCTTCTCTTCAGCATTGCCGCTGGCGTCCTGATAGACGGCATACGAGCAGTTCAGGCCGCGACCTTCGCAGAACATAGTGCGGAGACTGGTACCGCTGCCCTTGGGGGCAACCATGATGACATCGACATCCTCGGGAGGAACCACACCCGTGCGGTCGCTCCAATTGATGGCGAAGCCGTGGCTGTAGTAAAGCGTCTTGCCCTTCTTAAGATATTGCTTGATGGTGGGCCATACCTGTACCTGTCCAGCATCACTAAGAAGCATGCAGAGGATGGTACCCTTCTCGGCAGCCTCCTCGATAGAGAACAAGGTCTTGCCGGGCACCCATCCGTCGGCCACAGCCTTCTCGTAGGTCTTTCCCTGACGCTGACCGACGATGACATTGAAGCCATTGTCGCGCAGGTTGCAAGCCTGACCAGGTCCCTGAACGCCATAGCCGATCACGGCGATCACTTCGTTCTTCAATACTTCACGTGCTTTCTCCAAAGAGAACTCTTTGCTGGTGACTACGGTTTCGATTACGCCACCAAAATTCATTTCTGCCATAATAAATGGATTTTTTAAATGTTATACTTTCCCCTATGAATCGCGCCTGTTTTCCCGAAACAGTCCTTTTGTAGATCCATCCCCTCCCTACGCGAGAGAGCGGCTTGGGATTAACTGATAAATTCAAGTTGCAAAGGTAGCAAATAAATTGAAAATAAGACAATTATAGGAGGTATATTTAAACAATTTCACTCCTAATCCTCGAAATCTTATACAAATTTAACTTTGCTCCGGCATGTCTCAACCTCTTCGCCACTATCGGCAACGGTCTTGGTGATTCGGATTTTGAAGGAGAGATCGTCTTCAACGTCCTTTTCCTGATAGAAATTAAGACGGTCACCCTGATGGGCCTCAGCCACATAGGCAATGTCGAAACGCTTCATCGGATGTTCTTTATACCAGCTCAGGGGGAAGAGGTCGAGCACATGCTCTATGTATTTCACGGAATTGATGTGCCCGTTGATGTCGACGTCGTTATAGAAAGTGTCGATGCTACGTACCAGACGAGCATTATTATCCATCTGTACACGGGTAAGCTTCGACATGGGATTCTCTTTTTCCTTCTCCACCCATTTCATAATGGCACCATCGTCGATGTCGAAGATGTTGGTAGGTTGGCGGGTTTCAGTGTCAATCATCGCCCAGATGCTGCGCCCATAGCCAAAGACCTTGGCATTATCCATACTTTCATCACCCGACGGCGCTGCCACCACGCGAAAGTTACGCTGGGTGAAATAGCGCATGGCATTCTCCACCCAAGTTTCCACATAGAATTTCTGATATTGCGCGGGCATTTCGTCCATCTCGATAGCAAGGCGCGAAAGCACCCATGTCTTATTGATGGTGTTCAGGAAATCCATGCCGAAACCACGGTCGCGGCTATGGAAATCAGCTGCATTGAGCATGTGGTTTCCCAAATGCCCCATAAACAAGCGATGACTGAAGTCGCAGTGGAATGGCTCAGCCATTTCCAAATATCGTCCTACCTTATCCATGATTCTTTTGTTGGCGTTGTCTTTCCTGTTCGTCAAGAAAATCGGAAACCTGCTCCACAGGACTACGCGTAACGGCAATACGACCGCTACGGGTATACTGGAGCACGCAACCGAACTTGTCGAGGGCATAGTAAAGGTCTGTTATTTCCTCGGTCTTGCCAGATAGCATGACGGAGCAGAAAGTGGGATTCACTTCCATGATATGAGCATCGGCACGACGGCAAAGACGGGAAATCTCGGGATTCTCAAGCACCACTGGGGTGGAAAGCTTATAAAGTCCCACTTCGCGGATAAAGAGCTGGTCATCAGTATAATAGTTGGCCTTCACCACGTCGATTTTCTTCTCTATCTGCTTGGTAATCTTCACAATCTGGTCTTCGTCACTATAGGCCGTGATGGTGTACTTGTGCACATGAGGAATACTGGATGCCGAAACATTCAGACTCTCAATGTTCACTTGCCGACGAGTGAACACGGCGGTTATCTGGTTCAAAATACCCGCAATGTTCTCGGAGTAGACCAACAGGGTATAGAGTCTCTCCCCCTTCCCTTCCCTGCGAGAGCGGTGAGCAGATGCCCTTTTCACTTCTTTATTTTTTTCCATTTCCTTTTCTATTTGGTAATTACTCCCCTCCCTCGCGGGGAGGGGTTGGGGGTGGATATTTATATTTCGAGCATCATCTTGTCGACATCCATTCCCGGAGGAGTCATCGGCATAATGTCGTCGTCTTCAAGGATGGCACATTCTATGATATAAGGACCGGGAGTGGCCAGCATCTTCGCTACGGCATCCTTCAACGTACTGCGGTCGGTGACAGCTTCGTAGGGTATGCCATATCCCTTTGCAATCAGCTCATAGCAGGGGTTCATCATCTTGGTGAAACTCTTGCGGCGCATGAAGAACATATCCTGCCACTGTCGCACATTACCCAGATAGTTGTTGTTCAGGAGAATCATCTTCACAGGACTCTGGTTTTCCATGATGGTGCCCAGTTCCTCGATACACATTTGGAAACCGCCGTCGCCCATAAAACAAACCACCGTGCGGTCGGGTGCGCCGAAAGTGGCTCCTATGGCTGCGGGCATGCCATAACCCATGGTACCCAATCCGCCGCTTGTGCAGATGCTGCGCTTTTTGTTGTACTTGAAATAACGGGTGGCGAAAAGCTGGTTTTGTCCGACATCCGTTACAAGAACGGCATCGCCCTTGGTCGCTTCAGCCACAGCATTCACCACTTCTCCCATCAGCAACGGGCCATCCTTAGGATGAATGGCAGGCTCGATGACTTTTTCTCTCTCGCGTTCAGCCAGCGGTTTGAAGCTGTCTTTCCATTCCTGATGGCTGTTTTTCTTGAGCAGCGCGGTAATGGCAGGCAGCGACTCTTTGCAGTCGGCCACCACAGCCACGTCGGTCTTTACGTTCTTGTCAATCTCACTCTTGTCGATATCTAAGTGAATCACCTTTGCCTGTTTGGCATAGGTCTTCAGATTTCCTGTAACACGGTCGCTGAAGCGCATGCCGATGGCAATAAGCACATCACACTGCTGCTCCTTCAGGTTGGGAGCATAGTTTCCGTGCATGCCCAGCATTCCCACGTTCAACGGATGGTCAGAGGGCAGTGCCGAAAGTCCGAGCATGGTTCGTCCAGCAGGGATATCTGCTTTTTCAAGGAACGCCTTCAATTCTTCCTGGGCATTTCCCAATTCTACGCCCTGCCCTACCAGTGCCAGAGGTTTCTTGGCTGCGTTAATAAGTTCAGCCGCCTGGCGAACGGCATCAGGATTAAGTTTAGGATAAGGCACATAAGAACGTACGAAGTTAACACGTACCGGTTCCCAATCGATTTCCTCTGTCTGAGCATTCTTTGGAAAATCGAGCACAACTGGTCCCGGACGACCTGTACGGGCGATATAGAAAGCACGGCTGACAGCCCAAGCCACATCTTCAGCACGGCGTATCTGATAGCTCCACTTCGAAATGGGCTGTGCCAAACCCACGAGGTCGACTTCCTGGAAGAAGTCGGTTCCCAAAGCGGAAATGGGCACCTGGCCTGCAATGACCACAATGGGCGTTGAGTCAAGCATGGCATCAGCAACACCTGTCAACGTGTTGGTGGCTCCGGGTCCACTGGTCACCAGTGCAACGCCCACTTCTCCACTTACCCTTGCATATCCTTCGGCTGCATGGGTTGCGCCCTGTTCGTGTCGGACCAGAATATGGTCGAACGCCTTCTTCACACCACGAGTGTAGTCATAGAGGGCATCGTAAACAGGCATAATGCTGCCTCCCGGATAGCCGAAGATGGTCTTCACGCCCTCAGCCTGCAACGCCCTCATCAGCGCCTTGGATCCTGTAATTCTATCTCTTAACATAACTTCACTTAATCTATAATTCTCACGCCGCCCTTATCGGCTGATGAAACACTCTGGGCATAAGCACGCAGAGCCTTGCTTACGGTGCGATTGCGCTTCAATGGTTGCTGAGGTCTTGCAGCCAGTTCCTCATCGCTAAGTTTTACGCTGATAGAGCGGCTTGGGATATCAATCACAATGATGTCACCATCCTGTATTTTTCCGATATTTCCTCCAGCTGCGGCCTCTGGCGAGATATGACCGATGCTCAGTCCCGATGTGCCACCTGAGAAACGTCCGTCGGTTATGAGTGCACATTCCTTGCCCAAGTGCATCGATTTGATATACGAAGTGGGATAAAGCATTTCCTGCATACCAGGTCCACCCTTAGGTCCTTCGTGGGTGATGACCACACAGTCGCCACTCTTCACTTTGCCTCCGAGGATACCCTCGCAAGCATCTTCCTGAGAATCGAACACCACGGCCGGACCTTCGAAGTGCCAGATGCTTTCGTCCACGCCGGCGGTTTTCACCACACAACCATCCTGGGCGATGTTGCCAAAGAGCACGGCCAGTCCGCCGTCCTTTGTATAAGCATGCTCAAGGTCACGGATGCAACCATTTTCGCGGTCAACATCGAGTTCACCCCACTGCTCATTCTGGCTTCCCATCTTCGTCGAGAACCGGTTGCCGGGAGCACTCTGATAGATGCGGTTGGCCTCAGCATCAATGCTGTCTTTGGTAATATCATATTTCTCCAACTGCTCGCCGAGCGTCTTGCCATCCACGCGCATGCAATCTTTATGAATCAATCCGCCCTTAGCCAATTCGTTGATGATGCCCAATATGCCTCCTGCACGACCACATTCCTGTACAGAATATTTCTGGGTGTTCGGGGCAAGTTTACAAAGACAAGGCACATTCCTCGACAGCCGGTCGATGTCCTGCATCTTGAAATCGGTTCCGGCCTCCTGTGCAACAGCCAGCAGATGGAGCACCGTATTGGTGCTTCCGCCCATGGCAATATCAAGCGTCATGGCATTCAGGAAGGCGTTGCGTGTGGCAATGTTACGGGGCAGCACGCTCTCGTCGCCGTCACGGTAATATTTCCAGGCATTCTCAACCACCTGGCGGGCAGCATCCTTGAAGAGCTGTATACGATTCTCATGAGTAGCCAAGATAGTACCATTACCTGGCAGTGAAAGTCCGATGGCCTCGGTGAGCGAATTCATGGAATTAGCGGTAAACATACCTGAACAACTGCCACAGCCGGGACAAGCACAATGCTCCAGTTCACGCATGTCTTCATCACTCACCTCCGGGTCGGCGCCCTTCACCATGGCCGTAATCAGGTCGGCATTCTCACCACGCCATCGACCGGCCTCCATCGGACCGCCCGAGCAGAAGACCGTTGGAATGTTCAGGCGCATAGAAGCCATCAGCATACCCGGAGTCACCTTGTCGCAGTTGGAAATACAAATCATGGCATCGGCCTTATGAGCATTCACCATGTACTCCACCGAGTCGGCAATAATGTCGCGCGAGGGCAGCGAATAGAGCATACCATCGTGCCCCATGGCGATACCGTCGTCGATGGCAATCGTATTGAATTCGGCCGCATAGCAGCCCATTTTCTCAATTTCTTCGCGCACAATCTGCCCGATTTCATGGAGATGAGTATGTCCGGGAACAAACTGAGTGAACGAATTGACAACAGCAATAATTGGTTTGCCGAATTGTTCCTGCTTCATGCCTGTGGCCACCCATAATGCGCGGGCGCCCGCCATTCTCCTGCCTTCGGTGCATACCGCACTGCGTAACTGATGCTTCATAATGTCTTGTTTTATTTGAGAAATTTGGTTGCAAAGATACGAATAATAGCTGAATTATCAGCCGTTTTTTGGAGAATTAACGCTTAACGTTTCTAAGAAACACTTGCCAGAGCAAAAAATTCGCCTATAAATAGTGTCTGCATAAGACTAAATATCAATTTATTCTAACCTGTCATCCTTTTCCTTATTGAAATGACGATTGTCTTGAAACATGTAGGTTTCCCCACTTTTCATATCTCTGAATATCATTTAAATTTGCTCTATTCGGTTATCTCTTCTTTGTTGCATAATTTTTTTTATTTAGCCACAAAGATAGTAATTATTGTCGACAATTTGTTATTTTGCGGAAAAAAGTTATGATTTACGGTTATATTAGAGTAAGCAGTGACAAGCAGACTGTAGAAAATCAGCGATTTGAAATCAACAAATTCTGTGAGCGTGAGAAAATGAAGGTTGACGGGTGGATAGAAGAAACCATCAGCGGTACAAAGGCATATAGCAAACGGCAGTTGGGGGTATTGCTGAAACAAGTAGAAAAGGACGATGTTATCATTTGTGCAGAGTTATCTCGTTTAGGCCGAAACTTGTTTATGATTATGGAGATTCTTAATATCTGCATGACAAAAGAATGTAAAGTGTGGACCATCAAGGACAATTATCGATTGGGTGAGGATATACAGAGCAAAGTCTTGGCATTTGCATTTGGACTCTCTGCAGAAATTGAGCGTAACCTGATTAGTCAACGAACAAAAGAGGCGTTAGCCAGAAAAAAGGCAGAAGGTGTTGTTTTAGGAAGACCTAAAGGAAGGAAGAGTGCTCCTGAAAAGTACAAACTTCACGGTAAGAAGATTCTCATTTCTGAATTGCTGGCCGCCAATGTGTCTAAACGTGAAATTGCTAAAATATGTAAGGTCGACAGGAATACGTTAGATCGCTACATCCGTTCTTTTATGGCTGTTGACAAATGAGCGATTTCGTGCAGCAGCAACACACTTTTTGCGACTTCTCAACATCCGATTCTTGGGTGATTCTCTCACCCATAGAGCAGAGCATCAAACGGAAGATTGAGGCTGTGGGTACACCGTTGAAGGATTGGGATATACAAATCAATTATGGCATTAAGACAGGCTTCAATGATGCGTTCATTATCTCTACAGAGAAAAAAGATGAAATACTTTCCAACTGCCAAACAGAGGATGAGCGCCAGCGGACTGCTGAACTAATACGACCGATTCTTAGAGGCCGAGACATTAAGAGATATGGCTATGACTGGGCTAGTTTGTATCTGATTGCAACATTCCCTTCTCGTCATTATGATATAGACGAGTACCCAGCTGTTAAAGAGTATCTTCTCTCATTCGATATGGAAAGATTGGAGCAGACAGGCAAAACGCATATAATCAATGGTGAAAGCATAAAGGCGAGGAAAAAGACCAGTAACAAGTGGTTTGAAACACAAGATAGTATTAGCTATTGGGACGATTTCTCGCGGCCAAAGATTGTATGGGGAAATTTGAACTTACGAGCAAGTTTCGCTTTGGTGGAAGATGATAGTTTTATCAATGCACCTTCACCAATGATTGTGCCTGCGAGTTTCTATTTGTTGGGAGTACTCAATTCAAAGGTGGCAGACTATTACATTCGCAAATTAGGTGTTACGAGAAATGGCGGTTACTTTGAGTATAAGCCGATGTTCATTGAGCAATTGCCAGTTCCCATAGAGCACGAACTGAAATCTGCTATAGATGAGGCTGCTAAGCAACAAAACGAAGAATTGATAGACCAATATATTTACTCTATGTATGGTCTTACTGATGAAGAAATCTTGCATATAGAATCAAAGAACATATAAAATAGAAAAAGTATATGCCGTATGTGCTTAATGTATATTACATATATACAACTTGTACATACGGCACTCAATTAGTCTTTATAGCAGAGAATCAATATCCCCATAATTTATTATCTATATATTCTCGTTCGTTCTCATCCAGTCCATAGATATGAGCTACTTCTGCATTAATGTGCTCGCTCATTATATTTTGATTCTTTCTGTTTGCATTTTTTGCTAAATTTGCAATGAGACTTTTGTTTGGGATTTTTGGTATTTTTAACTGCTCAACGAATTGCCTCAGCCATCTCCATCCATTCTCATCAAATCTTGACGTTATCTGATTCAAACAATATAGTATAACTCGTGAATTGAGAAATCCGAGCATATAGTATAGTAGTTCTTCATCGTTATCTGCTACAGTCAATATGTAGCCTGTATTACCAACCATCTGTTGTGAGAAATCTATAGCGAAAGCATTGCCTGTACGTGCTAGTTCTGCCCATACAATCTTTGGCCGCGAGAAATCGTCCAAATAAGCGCAGTTCCGAAGATTGTATGGAGTATCACCTTTGTCGGCTCTGCTGGCAATTCTATCCCAATATTGATCTAAATGAGTCTTTACAGCAGGATAATCTTCAATTTTTATTCGAGGTAAGCGTCCACGAATGCCATTATGGGTATTGATAAGGTACAATCCATTGTCCAAATAGCCGTATCTCTTTATATCTCTGCCTCGCAAAATCGGTCGTATTAGTTCAGCAGTCCGCTGGCGCTCATCCTCTGTTTGGCAGTTGGAAAGGATTTCATTGCGCTTATTGGAGTTGATGATGAATGCTTCATTATAACCAGTCAGCACACCACGGTATATATTTATATCCCAATCTTTCAACGGTGTACCCACAGCCTCAATCTTCCGTTTGATGCTCTGCTCTATGGGTGAGAGAATCACCCAAGAATCGGATGTTGAGAAGTCGCAAAAAGTGTGTTGCTGCTGCACGAAATCGCTCAATTTCTTTACGCTGTCTTTATTATCCTTATCGGTAACGGCACAGATGGTGTTGTGCTGGTTGACAGACTTGGAAAAGAGAAGGATGTTCGTGTCAACTGTTGCGCTCTCGAAAACCTTCACGCCAGCGAAGTCTATAAGCAGCATAGGATTCGTTTGATTAGCAAGGAACTCGCGTGTCTTTTCACCATATCCAGCACGCATCCATTTGTTTGAGGTGATATAGCATAGATGACCACCATCTTTCAACAGTTGACAGCCACGCTCATAGAACAAGCAATATATGTCACCAGTTCGGGCAAAAGTCTTGTAATTGCAATCTTGATATAGATGTGCCAGTTCTCCACCATTGTTTTGCAACTGAATGTATGGCGGATTGCCTATGACAATATCGAAGCCCTCGGTAAGGCCAAACATCCATTCCGTGTCAAAGAACGGGCTGACGGCATTTTGGTCGTAGGGATTCCATGCTGCCAATTGCTCTGCACCAAGTTGACTATCAAATCCTTCAGACAAAAGTTCTGTGAGCTTTCCACGCAGTTCTTCATCCAGTTTCCTAAGTCTCACCTTCTTTGCCGTTGACGACGCATTGAAGTGCTGGTGTCGGCAGTTGCGTAGTTGTAGCTTAATTTCGTTAATTTGACTGTCAACAAACAGATTACCTTGTACTTCTTTTCCTTTGTTCTTCCTTCCAATCAAAGAGTTGGCCGTAACGAACTTTGTTTCCAGATTAGGCAACGTAGGTATGCCAAAGTTGGGCTTTGACGGGTCTTTTTCACAGTCACAGATAAGTGAAATAAAGAAACGGAGTTTCGTTATTTGTGCCGCAATGCTCTGAATGTCACATCCATAGAGACAGTTTTCGATGATTCTCAATTTGAGATTATATGATGTTGTGTCTGTCTCAATCTTCTGCAAGATATCAACGATGCGATTAAGCAGTCCCATAGGAAAAGCTCCAGAGCCACAGGCCGGGTCGAATATCTTTACGCTCTTCAATCGACCTGCTATCATTTGATATTCCGACCAATGCAGTTCGTCAGCTACGAAGTCAGAGCTGAACAATGCACGGACAATTGGAGTATCACCCAAATAAGCAATCAGACTTTCGTCCACCATGTAGTTGACAATCTCTCGTGGTGTATAAAACGAGCCGCTTTGATTGCGAGCTGTCTCTTTCGTTTCAGGATTGTAAGCTCCAAGAAGATTCTCAAACACTTTACCCAATAATTCTGGGTCGAGAGCTACTTGTTGTTCTTCAGGTGAGTTTTCCTCGATAGTGAAGTTGTACTGACTCAGAATAGAGATTAATCCTTTTTCGGGCTTGAAGAACAAAACATTTGGAACGACGGCACGATGCTTATAGCGACCATCTGCGAATTTCAGGTCGTTACGGCTGAATCCGTCGAAGTTGTATGCAACTTCCACACCGTCTATATATCGAGTCTTGTCAAGGCATTCGAAAAGGCCACCATTTAAAAATGGGATCTCAGCAAACAGGTTGATAACCTCCTCCTCGCTTATACAAAAAAGTTCGGCATAACGATAAAGTGTTTTGATATCACGTTTACTCGCTTTTGCAAACTTGCGTTGGTTTCCATCTTCATCAACAATGGCTCGGTTAAGAGTGGCAAAGAAAAGGTTCTGGAGGATAGCGTTGTAGAATGTCCCATCAGTTGGTGATTGTGCCTCAAAGTCTTTGAGTATCGTAGATAGGAAGTCTGTGTCAAAGATTCGGTCTGGCACAAGATCTTTCTGCTTTATGAACCAGACAAACATCAATCGCGTAATCAGTCGGATAATTTTGATATCAATATCCTCACGGTCGTCTTCCTCTATTGATGTGTTGTTAGGAAAAGTGATTCCTGTTTCTGGCTTGACGGCCCACTGATACCATTCAAATAGATCTTGATAGAAGGCTTTGGTAAGCACCTCTACTGAGAAACGATTCCTTAAATCTTCTATACTGACTACACGACCATATTCATTCAGGTATTTGTTGGGGGTATAGTAAGCAATGCCCTTACCCAAATAATAAGAGTAGCGATGAGGATTGGAGTAGCGGCGGCTGACACGTGATGAGGTGTCAGACTGATCAAGGGTTATCTCAATCAGTGAGAAACGATAGTTGTTATTATCATCCTCAGGTACGAAGAACACCAAGGCACGTTCGCAGAACTCGTCAGCCAGCATTCGGAATGCTTCTTTGGTGAGACCTACACGGGCATCATGTTTTGAACTATGGCGCACTTCATAGACTACCAAACCCAGCGAGTCACATTCACCCAAGCGTGTCACTTGTTGAGTGTATTTGAACTGGACTGAATTCTCTACGCTGCTTATTACCTGTCGGAAATCCTCAGGCAGGAAGTTCACTCTCAAGAATGAGAGAAATTCGTCACGACTATATGCTCTGTTAAACTCCATAGTGGTTCCTTATTTACTTTTTGACGGTTGTATATTTCTGATTAGGATGGTTTAGCATCTCGGGGATGGTGTAGAAGATTTTTTTCTCCTTGAGAAGTGGATTAAGATAATGGTATCTTATAGTTTTAGGGTCCCTGTTAATGATTATAGATATTTCGTTTAGACTTAATGATGTGCATGTACAAAGATCTATAATTAAAGCTGATATTATTTCAGAAGATTCCCATTTTTTCAGAGCTCTACACCTTTTTAGTAATTCTTCTGGTATAGCTCTACTCATTTCTCTGCCAGCTCTACTCATTTCTCCGATAGCTCTACTCATTTCTCCGTTAGCTTTACTCATTTCTCCGCTACCTGTACTATTTTCTCCAATAGCTCTACTATTAACGAACTTTTCTCCTGCTATATAGTATGTGCTTCTGCTTTGCCCCTTCTGCTCAAATAAACCCTTTGTACACAGGTCGTGTAAGTCAAAAGAAGCCCTCTGATTATTAATGTCACTATTCAGTTGTCGATAGGTGATATTATCTATTGCCCCGACTTCGCGGACAAAGACCAGAGCCAACCTTTGTTCATCATTTAATGAGTAGTCTGCATAGGAAGCAAGCCACTGAATGGTTTCGTTATCCAACAAGTGATGCAACAACAAGCGAGCAGTGAACTGATTGGCGGAACGATTAGACTCAAAAGTAGGAGGCATCATCCCTGCTTTCTTCATGTGCCCTCTCATAGATCTGATACCAGAGCCTTTGGTCTCTGCTAAGTTCGTATCATGGAATATGGTGCTGATAAAAGGATTACGCTGCACAGATCCTGGTTCACCTAATGTCTCTGGGGATTTTAATGAGAAACCTGGATTAATTATTTCCAAACGATTAGAATATCTGATAATCTGTATAGGCTGATTAAGTCGGAACGAACAATGGATAAAGGCGTATGTAAAGTCTTGCATTATGTAAAGTCTGCTACTATTCATATTTGCTTTTTAATTGTTACTCAGCACGTTATCTTCGTATAAATCCTCACAGACTTTACATAATATCTCAATGTTTCGTCTGTAAGCTCTTCAA
>JAFRPY010000039.1 GCA_017428925.1 Prevotella sp.
AATCAGATGAAAACGTGATTCGAGAAAGACACCTCATGAGGCTGCAAGACAAGAAACGTGGTGCACATGTTCCTGAAAACATCGTGCCAATCTCAGATTGATCCACAATGTTTCCACGAATATGTGTGCCTTGTTTCCTTGCAGGCAGACAGCCGTGAGTGGTTATCTTTGGCATAGCCGATACCTCGGCCATCCCGAAGATAATCTTTCACGACGCAGTTAATCCTTTTCCGATAAAGCCAATGGAATATTCGTTTATCTGCCAAGGTTTTCGTACCTTTGCACCCGCAAATCCAAATGAATCCGTATGGCAAAGAACAAACATCAGGGGCATTACTGTAAGGTGTGTGGCGAATACAAGTCCAATGAAAGCTTCACAGGCAAGGGACACAAGAACCACATCTGTAAGAAGTGTGCCAAGTTGTCTAAGGAAGACAGGGAAAGGATGATAAATGGTGAATTTGAAGAAGATTCTGACCTCTTAGAAGATATTGAACTGCCATTTGATGAAGGCAATGGTGAATACCAATCATCAGATGCCGTCTATTACGATGGTTACCTTGGATTTGTTGGGCTTGATAGTTCTCTCTCTTCCGTAGATGAGACTAAAAGATACAGCAAACTAAAAGATCCAGAAAGAAACCTTTTTCGTGGAATCGTCCAGAATCTCATCATTGAGTTTTGGGAAGATAAGAGGTTAATTCCTGACGGTGGGGAGGTGAACCAGATAATGAATACAGCTATCAGGTTTTTCAAAGAAGAACGGTCGTTAACTCTCAAAAATGATAAAGACCTTCGCAGGATAGTGCAGTCGATGGTCGTACCTACTATCAACAAGCAACTGAGACGTGAGAACAAAAAGAAAGAGGAAGGGTAACCGTTGCCACTTGTAGCAACACTTACCCTTCCTCTTCTTTTTTGCAGTTTTTCTACAAAAAGTTTGTTTCGTTCAACAATTATTTGTACCTTTGTTGCCGCAAAGGAAAGCCAATAAGGAGTTATGTGGCTCCTCGCAGACCTCGGAAGAATGATGAAGCCGTTGAGTCTCTAATTCGTTACCCATTTTCAAGAACTCCATTTTGAATATTTGATTATCAATTAGTTATCTTAAACCATAAGTTCCACATCGTGGAATACCATGATTGCTGTGGATTGCTGAGACTGCTGTTGAACCTGTTGCTGTTGGTTGTTACTTGTTTGGATGTTCCCATTTACGTCTACCGGATACAAAGGTGTTCCCTCTACGATATATCCATGTCTACCATAGAGAAGAAAGTCAACAAACTTGCTTTTCACGACACCATCTGCTAAAGCCACAGCACCAGGATACTGCTCTATAGCTTTATCAATAGCTTCCTTCAAATTTGGTACACCTGTGGGGACTATTAAAATCATGCTGGCCATATCCTTACCCTTCACACGTACAGGTGCTTTTTTAAGTTCAGATAAATCACCTAATGGAACATTTTTCGTAGAGATTACTGTAAAGTCAGTAAGTCGACTCGTACAACTTGTAGCCATCAGCATTAAAAGAGCCACAAACGGAAATGCAATTGTTTTATTCATATTTATTATCGCGCCTCCTTGTTCCCTGATTCAGCATTAAATGATATTGGTTTCGATACGGCATACAAAAGATGTGGGAACTATCACTCTTGCTCGTCCCACAGATTGAGGTTCTCGCATACCCTACGAAGTCGAACGGGCAAGCGTAGAACCCACACTGAATGAATATACTACCTTCTCGTACCTGAAGCACAAGAAATATACGTATAAACACATCATGCGAGCATCTACCCTTTGCCATGCTCAAGACTTCGTAGTGAAATTTGCGAGATTCCAATCTGTCGTGAACAAAGCGTCAAGTAAACGCCTTTTTAATATGTCGTGACCCTCACGGAGTGTCCGCTTGCCGGCAAGCGATGCTTCATCGAACTCTGAGAGTTGTGTGCAAAGATACAAAAAGATTTCTGAACTACAAAACTTTACTTAAGAAAAATAATTGGTAGTTAAAAAATATTGTTTTATTAGATCTAGTGAACAGAGAGCACACAAGGGAACCAGGGATTTCACTTCTGGTTAGTGTTCACGTTGAAACAGTACTTGCGAGAAATAACAAACCAACAAAATTTATCTGGCTCCGAAGAAGCAAATTGTCTATTCGGAGCCTGATTTTTATTAGTGTCCGACCTGCCCGCAAACAGCGTTCGAGTTGCCAAACTTTATCATTCGAGTTGTAATTTCAATGAAATTGCAAAGTAAAATCAATGAAATTGCTGAGCAATTTCAATTAAATTGGTCTGCAATTTCATTGAAATTACAATTCAAAAGATAGGGATTGGCAATCAGAATGATGGATTCTGACAAGTCGAACGATGGGGAGAATGTGTCTCTGTGCTTAGTTAAAATTCTATTTAGATATTTTTTACGCTCAAAAAAGATAATTAAATCTCTTTCTCTTCGCTGAATCAAAAAATTACACTAATTTTGCAGCGTGAAAGAAAAGATTCTATATTGTTTACTCTTGTGGGGTGTTTTCTGCATAATGCCCGCTCAGGCCACAATGCCCAATAAAGGTTTCCCACAGAAATGGGTATCAGCAACAGTGGTGAGCGATGGCGACGTGAAACAAGCTGGTTTGGAACGCTGCTTCACGAGCGAACCCATCAGCGACGAGCTGTTTCAGCGCATGCAGGGCAAGTCATGGAAAAAGGACTGTCTGATGAAACGCAATGAGTTGCGCTATCTGAAACTGCTCCACCGCAATGCAGAAGGACGAACGCAGTTGGGCGAGATGGTGGTAAACGAGAAGATTGCCGACAAGGTGATTCGCATATTCCGCAAACTTTACGAAGCTGGCTATCGCATTGAGAGGGTGGTGCTGGTTGACGATTACGATGGCGACGACGAACATTCGATGGAAACAAACAACACTTCGTCGTTCAACTATCGAACTGTTCCTGGACAAAAGCGGCTCTCGAAGCATGCACAGGGACTGGCCATCGACCTTAATCCCCGCTACAATCCATACGTGACGCGACGTGGCATTTCGCCAAAGAACGGAAAGGAATTTGCCAACAACCGCGAAAACCGGAAGGACATTCCCTACAAAATTGACCATCAGGACCTGGCCTTCAAACTATTCAAGGCAGAAGGTTTCACATGGGGCGGTGACTGGCGCTCTTCGAAGGACTATCAGCACTTTGAGTATTAATCCCACGAACTATATTAATAATATAATAAGGTGAGAACAGAAATACGCAGAACGATTATCGCGCGCTTGCTTTTGGCAGTGTTCCTGCCAATGCTCGTCGCCACCACACTCCACACCCACGAGGTTGTGCAGGGTGATGTCTGCGTAGAATGTGTGAACCACACGCCGCATGCCGGCCATTTTTCCGCTTCCCATCAACTTTTAGACGATTGTGTGCTTTGCCAGCTATCCACCCTACCCTATCTGGCGGCCGCAATTACATTATTCACTTCCTATTGTTTTATCAGCAAGGCACACATTTTGTTGGATGAACTGTCGGTTCCATCCCTGTCAGTGTCTTGCCCTACACTTCGAGGTCCTCCTTCAATTAATTTGGACTGAGAATGTAGGAAATTTAAAATAAAACAATAGAAACAATAAAATGAAAGCAATAAAATTTTTGATTTTACTGCTCTTCACGAGTGCATATAGCTATGCACAGGAAGAGCAAGACACGTGCGTACATCTGCACGAAGTGGTGGTGACCGGACTGACGGGTTCCACACACATCAACCATATCCCGTCGCCCGTCAGTGTGATTTCAGCCAATGAACTGCAGAAAATCACTTCAACCAACGTTATCGATGCTATTGCCAAACATCCTGGTATCTCGCAAATTACGACCGGTAGCGGTATTTCAAAACCCGTCATCCGAGGATTGGGATACAACCGAGTACTTGTAGTCAACGACGGCATCAGGCAAGAAGGACAACAATGGGGAGACGAACACGGAATAGAAATCGACGGTTCAGCCGTACATTCGGTGGAAGTGATGAAAGGGCCGGCATCGCTGATGTACGGTTCGGATGCAATGGCGGGCGTGGTCATCATGCACGATGCGCCCATACAGGTACTCGGCACGATGGCCGGCAGCGTGGAAGGTGGCTGGCAGTCGAATGCCAACCTGTGGAACTATTCCGTGAACTTTGCCGGTAACCAGCAGGGATTCGTATGGGACTGGAGATGGAGTCAGAAACACGCCGGGGAATTTGAAAATGCCATCAATCATCAAGTGAGAAATTCCCAGTTTGCAGAGCAGGCGCTTAGTGGAATGCTGGGATTCAACAAGAATTGGGGATTCAGTCATCTGAAACTCTCGTACTATCACCTGAAGCCTGGTATTGTAGAGGAAAGCGATGAAGAGGAAGAAGAACTTGAGTCACCATTCCAGCAGATTCATCACTACAAGGTTGCATTGGACAACATGTTCCGATTGGGCGAAGGACAACTGAAGGCGCTGATAGGTTATCAGCAGAACCGGCGCCAAGAGTATGAGGAGCCCGATGAATGTGGACTCGATTTCAAACTTCATTCGTTGAACTACGACCTGCGCTATGTGTCACCTTCGTGGAGCGGATGGACCATGAACTTCGGTGCCAACGGAATGTGGCAGCAGTCGCAGAATCTGGGCACCGAATTTCTCATTCCGTCGTATAATCTATTCGATGTGGGAGTATTTGCGACGGCATCTAAAGACTTTATGGAGAAAGTTCACCTGAGCGGTGGCGTAAGATTCGACACTCGTCATCTGCACAGCAATTCATTGGAGGACGATGGGGAAATGAGGTTCGAACAATTCAGCCGAACGTTCAATGGATTCACGGGCAGCGTGGGTGCCATCTATAATATCACGCCAAAACTCGACTTAAGGGTTAATGTGGCAAGGGGATTCCGAGCACCTAACCTGAGCGAGTTGGGAAGCAATGGAGAACATGAAGGCACTCTGCGCTACGAGATTGGCAACAAAGACCTTGATCCGGAAGGTTCGTGGCAATTCGACTTCGGCATCGACTATGCCGGCGAAATCTTCTCAACGAAAGTTTCGCTGTTTGCCAATCGCATCTACAACTTCATCTTCATGGAGAAAACGGGAGCAATGGCCGAAGGAAAAGACGTATTCAACTACAAGCAAGGCGATGCACGGCTGTTAGGATTCGAGGGTACTGTTATCCTGCACCCCATTAGCCGTTTGCACTTCGAGGATTCATTCTCATACGTGGATGCCCAGCAGCAGAATCAGTCCGACGATGCCAAGTACCTGCCCTTCACCCCGGCTCCGCGCTGGCTCTCTATGCTGCACTATGACATCAATAGCCGTTCGAAAGCAATACAGAATACGTTTGCTGAAGTGGAAATGGAATGTAATTTAGAACAGAACCACGTACACACGGCCTATAATACGGAAACCCGAACGCCGGCATACGTGCTTTGGAACGCTTCGGCAGGTACCGATATCATGCTCAATGGCAAACGGTTGGTCAAGCTGACACTTTCGGCTCAGAACATTTTCAACCGTGCCTATCAAAACCATCTGAACAGGCTGAAGGAAGGCGGTTTCTATAACATGGGGCGCAATATATGCATTAAGGCTATCGTCCCGCTAAGTTTGTAAAAATGCTAAAAAACTGCACGAAATCATTCCTTATATAAAAAATAATCGTAACTTTGTAGACAAAGTTGAATCATCAACCTTTAATACAAATATAAAAAAAGAATCTATGGCTTATCAAGAAACTACCAGAACCGGCTATGGTACCCGAGTGAAAAATTCATTTGGAGGTATCGGCGTAGGCTTTCTGCTGTTCATCGCCGGAACCATCATGCTATGGTGGAACGAAGGCAGCGCCGTGAAGACCGACAAAATGCTCAACGAATCAGAGAAAGTTGCGGTTCACATTGACAATGTGACCACACTCGATCCTTCGCTTGAAGGTAAACTCATTCATGCCTCGGCACTGGCCACGACTACCGACACGCTTCGTGACGAAGCTTTTGGCGTGAAAGAGAATGCCATCGCGCTGAACCGATATGTTGAATACTACCAATGGGTGGAACACAGTTCGAGCGAATCGAAAGACAAACTGGGCGGTGCCGAAGAAACCACTACGACCTATACCTATAGCAAGCAGTGGGTTTCGGAACCCATCGATGCCTCTACTTTCCACGATCCCGAATACAAAAACGTGAAGAATGGAGCCATCATCAAGGTAGATAACAATCATTTGTATGCTGAAAATGTCACTTTCGGTGCATACAAATTGCCGCAGTTCATGATCAACAGCATCTCGTCAGGAAACGACTTTGCCAGCGTGAACCCCACCGAGCAACAGTTGCGCCAATGGGACAAGGACATAGAGCGCATCCAGCGACAGCTGGGACGGGCAACGGCAACCACGAAGGCCACCATTGAAGAACCAAAGGAAAGCCCAGCACCAGTTGTCGTTAACGACTCGTCGAAGACTGACAGCATCGCACCTGTCGATACCATCAAGACGGAACCCGCCAAGGTGGGCGGCTACACGGCCACATACGTACACGCCGGAGAAGGCAAACTCTACTTTGGACTTAACGAGGGCATGCCCGAAGTGGGCGACGTGAGAATCAACTTCAGAGTCGCCAAACCACACGAAATTTCGCTGATGGGCGTTGTTCAGGGCAACACATTCACTTCTTATACCGCCAAAAACGGCAAGACGTTCTCCGATGTGGTCAACGGGGTGAAGAGCATGGACGAAATGTTTGCCAGCCGCCACAAGGCAAACACCTTCTGGCTATGGGTGTTCCGAGTGATTGGCCTGATTATGGTTGTCAGCGGACTGAAGGGAATCTTCGGAATATTGACCACGTTGCTCAAGGTTGTTCCGTTCTTGTCGAGCATTATGGGATTCGGCGTTTCCGTCGTTTGTGGTGTGCTGGGCTTCATCTGGACATTGCTTGTTGTGGCACTTGCATGGCTCTTCTATCGCCCGCTCGTCAGCATCTGTCTGCTGGCAGTGGTGGCCGCCGTCGTTTTCTTCTTCTGGAAACGCGGAAAGGAAAAAAGACCCATCCCCGGCCCCTCCCTAAATGGAGGGGAGTAGATAGTAATATAGCATCCCAATAGCCTCCCCTTTGGGGAGGTTTGGAGGGGCTCCTTTAAAAAGAACAATTATATGGAAGATAATAAAACGAAAACTATCACGTTTGCAGGCATTCCGCAGAATATGGGCCAGTTGCAGGCCATGCGGGAATTCAGCCTTCAGGATGAGTTCGAAGTGGCAGCGCTGGTGGTGGCTGTGCTCTGCAACTATGAGCGCGACACCGAAGGAACGCTGGCCATGATTGATGCGCTGCGAGGTCCCGAACCCCTGAACGCCTACGGAAAACAGTTCCTGCGCGACCGCCTCAGCGGCAAGCAATACAAGACCTTCTCGTTCTTCGAGGGGTCAAGTCCGGCAAACGACTACACGCCAACGGCACCCTACACCATCAAGGTGAGCAGCAATCCCTATTCGTATCAGAATGAGAACTATGCCACGCTCTACCTGAAGTCTTCAGGAGCCGACAGCGCACGCCCTATTACGCTCCGAAAGAAACCGAGCACGGGACAATGGTTTGTGGTGGATTTCAATTTCCTTGCCGACATCCGCATCCCAACTTCGCAGGACGCCTGGGCATAGGCATCAGACGTGAGTATCGCTTCCGCTCCGCTTATCACGGCGATAAGAGCGGTAGTCGTCGAGCTCAATCTCAATTTCAGGTTCCGCCAGTTCTCCTTTGCGAGGCAGGCGGAACTTTTGGTATTTGATATTCAGCCCACGGTCCATCCACATCTTCTCGTAGTAAGTCTGGATTGAAAGGATTGGGCCGGCTCCATCGCGATACAAGTCTTCCGTTCTGAACAGCACCGGCAGGTGGTTTTTGTCTACCATATAGGAAGTATAGGTAAACAGGAAATTTGAGTCGGTCTTCAGGTGAATAATGCCTCCGTCAACCAGAAAGCGCCGATAGCGGTTCATGAAATATGTACTGGTCAGGCGTTTACGGGGGTTCTTCATCTGCGGATCGCTGAACGTAAGCCATATTTCCTGAACTTCATCTTCGCCGAAGAATCGGTCGATGATTTCAATGTTAGTGCGTAGAAAGGCCACATTCCCCAATCCTTCTTGTAGAGCCTCGGTGGCACCCGTCCACATGCGAGCCCCCTTGATGTCAACTCCAATGAAATTCATGTCGGGAAACAGTTTAGCCAGTCCCACGGTGTACTCTCCTTTACCGCAACCGAGTTCCAAAACAATGGGATTATTGTTCTTGAAATACATCTCGCGCCAATGTCCACGCATCTCAAACGGCACATCGGAAATCACGCCATAAGGATACT
Organism: Prevotella sp.; assembly: GCA_017428925.1. GTDB lineage: Bacteria > Bacteroidota > Bacteroidia > Bacteroidales > Bacteroidaceae > Prevotella. The sequence continues at coordinate 8,394 of JAFRPY010000039.1, forward strand.
GAAAAACATTCTCATAACGCTCCATGTCGGCAAACTTAGCCAATTTCCCTTTTCCCATAATCTCAAATTTTCGGCAAAGGTACAAATTATTATTCATTCTTCACCCTTCATCACTTATTTTTTGAATCCTTTCCGCTGGTTAAAAGAGTTCTTTCCACTGATTAAATGACTTGCTTCCACTGATTAAAAGAGTTGCTTCCACAGTCTATTTGAATCTTTGTTACTGTTATTTGACGGGTTTCTTGCACATTTGAAAGATAATCCGTAACTTTGCCAATAGAAATCTTAACAAAGAAATAATTGAATACTGGTATGAAACATAAGATACTCTTTGTCTGTCTTGGCAACATCTGCCGTTCACCGGCGGCCGATGGAGTGATGCACCATTTGGTCGAGTTGGAGGGCAAAGAGGCTGATTTTGAAATAGACTCGGCAGGCATCGGTTCATGGCACGTCGGAGAACTGCCCGACCGCCGCATGCGCTCTACTGGCGCTAAAAGGGGTTACACTTTCGACCACCGGGCTCGACAGATAGCAATGGCCGACTTTAACCGTTTCGACTATATCATTGGAATGGACACAGAGAACATGGCTACACTTCGCCGAATGCAGAAACAATACCTGAGTTCAAATCATAGCGAAGGCTCAAAATGCGCAAGGCTGCTCTGTCTGGCCGACTACCTAAAACATCATCCAGGCCAGGCCACCATTCCCGACCCTTATTACGGAAAACAAGCAGACTTTGAGTTTGCCCTCGACCTGATTGAAGATGCCTGCGAGGGACTGCTTGGTGAACTGATACATGATGGAAAATAAAAAAACGAGGAACTATTCCTCGTTTTCTTTTTTACCCCTTATCTTGTGGAGAAAGAAATTAAATGCTTCGAAACAGACTAGCACAAGGAGCGTACTGACTATGGCCAAGACGTACATTCCCACGCCGCATGCCAATCCGATGGCTGCCGTTACCCACAGGCCAGCCGCCGTGGTAAGTCCCTTCACTACGTTCTTCTGGAAGATAATGGTTCCGGCACCGATGAAACCGATACCCGACACTACCTGGGCGGCAATGCGCGAGGGATCCATGCTGAGCGTCATCTGGTCTTTGGGCAAGTTATCGAATCCGTGTACAGAAACGATCATGAACAATGCCGACCCCAAGGCTACCAGCACATGAGTGCGGAAACCGGCAGCCTTAGTACGGTATTCACGGTCGAGACCGATAATCGCTCCCAACGCGGTTGCAACCAATAAACGTATAATGAACTCTTCGGTCATCACTCGCCCTGCTGTTTCTTCAAATCCTCGTAAAAATGAGCAAAGGCCGAATCCATGTAAGGTTCTAAAAGAAGGAAACCAATGCCAAATGTTATAACAGAGAGGATTATCCAACCTATGAAGCTCAGAAACAACCAGAACAGTTCCATCTTATGACCTTCCATCATTCGCATCGACTTTTCAATGGCTGCATTGCCCGAAATAGTGGGATCGTCTTTCAAAATATAAGGCGTCATAGCATAGGAAAAAGCCTTTATGATTCCGGGGATGATGAGCAACAACGTCCAAAGAATCAAGAAGATGTACATCAGCAAATAAGTAACTCCCACACGTTTCCATTCACCATTCTTGTAACCGTCGAATAACGTCTTCCAATTGATGTCCTTATCACGGATAAGATTCAAGAAGAATACAGCAAATCCCCACAGCAAAGGAAAGCAAATAACAAGCCATAGGAAAGAAACACCTAAACCTGATCCTGCAACACCTGGAGATGGAGAGGCCTGAGAACTGAACGGCAGACTGACCACCTGTCCAAGTCCTCCCGTGATGAGAAGGTAAATAGCTGTGACAATAACGGCCTTATCCCACTTGCCACTCAACGAGGCAAGTGACCTGTTTTTGTAACCTTGATTTGTATCCATAGCTTATATAAGTTTTAAAGGATTATTCAATCACCACGGTGGTCCATCCATGCTTATCCTCCACCGTTCCGTACTGGATACCGCGAAGCGTATCGTAAAGTTTCTTTGAGATGGGGCCGGGCTTGCCGTCCTCTGAGAACACATAGCTCTTGCCTGTCTCCAAATCGTCAATCTTCGAGATTGGCGAAATCACGGCTGCCGTTCCACATGCGCCAGCCTCTTCAAATGTTTCCAGTTCTTCTTCTGGGATAGGACGACGCTCAACTTTCATACCAAGGTCTTCTGCAACCTGCATCAGCGACTTGTTGGTGATAGAAGGCAGAATACTGGTCGACTCTGGTGTAACGTAAGTATTGTCCTTGATACCGAAGAAATTGGCAGCACCGCACTCGTCGATGTACCTCTTCTCCTTGGCGTCGAGATAGAACTCGCAGGCATAACCCAAGTCGTGGGCTTTCTTGTTTGCCAACAGAGATGCGGCATAGTTACCACCCACTTTATATATACCTGTTCCAAGCGGAGCTGAGCGGTCGTGGTCGCGAATAATAACATAAGGATTTGTGGCGAAACCACCCTTGAAATATGGTCCTACGGGAGTTACGAAGATAAGGAAACAATATTCACTGGCAGGATGAACACCCACCTGAGCACTTGTGCCGACAAGCAGCGGACGAATGTAAAGTGTAGCTCCGCTCTCGTATGTAGGAATCCACTCCTGATTCAGGCGGACCACTTTCTTCACCATTTCACAAAACAGTTCGGTGGGAAGTTCCGGCATCAAAATGCCACGACAAGTTGACTGTAAACGAGCTGCATTCTCCTCCATACGGAAAACTCGCACCTTACCATCAGGACAACGATAAGCCTTCAATCCTTCAAAAGCCTCCTGCCCATAATGCAGACAGGTAGCTGCCATGTGAAGTTTCAAATACTCGTCGGAACAGATTTCAATCTCTCCCCATTTACCATCACGATAGTAACAACGTACATTGTAGTCGGTTTTCATGTAACCGAACGACAGATTACCCCAATCTAAATTCTTCATAATGTATTGAATTCTTATGTTCTTTTTAAAACTATTCTGACCGCAAAAGTACACAATTTATTGCAAATTGGCAATTTTTTTGATAAAAAATAGGTTCTTTCACGTTATTAGACTACTTCTCGTCTAAGATTTTCTTGATTTCCTCTTCGGTCTTGGTGAGTTTATCCTTGCAAAACCTGATGAGTTGTTGTGCGCGTTTAAGCTGTTCGGACATCTGGTCAATGTCGAGTTCGTCATTCTCCATCTTACTGACAATAGATTGGAGTTCAGCAAAAGCGTTTTCGTATTTCTGTTCTTGTTTCATAATTTATGGAAATGAGTTATGGGTTAACGGTTGAGCGGACAGAACCATTAGTGAAGCGGGTTTCTATTTCATCACCTGGACGAAGGGCGGAAGCATCACGAATGGTATGGCCATCTTTGAGCGTGATACTATATCCACGCTTCAGCAACAAGGCTGGGTCAAGACTCTTGGTCTTTTCCTCGATAAGCTGCAAACGGTGACGTTCGTGCTGAAGCTTTCTGTCAATAATAATAGGCATCTTTGCCTCGATGGCTTCCACTTTGCCTTGAAGGGCTACTACGCGCTGAGTGATGGCAGCTATAATACGGTTATATAAGGCATCGATTACGACTTCTTGCTTTATTTTCTGCTGTGCATAACGGGTGATGCGGACCTGGGCATCGTTGATGGCATCAAGGACCTGCTTCAAGTTGGAAATGAGGAAGGCGGCAGCTGCGGTGGGCGTCTTCACCCGGGTGTGACTCACCATATCGAGTATGCTCTCATCTCGGTCATGACCAATACCTGTAATTATCGGCAACGGGAACTGTGCCACATTCTCGGCCAATGCCAAGGTGTCAAAACCGCTAAGGTCGGCTGTTGCGCCACCACCTCTTATAATTACTACAGCATCGAAACACGGCTGTGCTTCGGAAGTATTCCATATCTTGTCCAAAGCAGCAATAATACTCTGCTCAACCTGCTCACCCTGCATAACAGCAGGAAACAATGTCACATCGAAGTGAAAGCCGTATTCGTTCTCTGCCAATTGCCTACAAAAATCGCCATAACCTGCCGCCCCTTCTGCCGAGATAACGGCAATGCGCTGACAAAACATTGGCAGACGGAGTTCGCGCTGCAATTCGAAGACGCCCTCATCCTTTAATTGTTGGATAATCTCCTGACGCTTTCGTGCCATGTCGCCCAATGTATATGTAGGATCAATGTCGGCGACAATCCACGAGAAACCAAAGTTTTCATGGAACTGAGGATATACCTTAAGCAGCACTTTCATGCCCGCATGCAACTGTTGATGGGTAACCCTTTCGAAATGAGGTTTTACCAAATTCCATGTAGATGCCCAACACTTGGCCGAAGCCCTGGCAACAGGTGTGTTGCTATGTGCCTCCTTCTGGATGAGTTCCATGTAGCAATGTCCCCTGACCTCACGAACCTCAGACAATTCGGCTTCAACCCAATAATCATCAGGCATTCCCGATTCGAGCGTCTGACGGACCAATGCGTTCAGTTCATATAAGGACAGCGTCTTTCTTAACTCTTCCATCTACTTTTCCCCGTTTCTTTGTTCCTCTGCAACAATAATTTTGCTGAAATCAGGAATCCCGTAACCATAGATGTTATCGGGCCACTCATAACGGTCGCCACTCCTTCGCACGAGTTCAAGAATTTCGCAAGCCGTCTTATCGGGAAGAGCCTGCCACAGACAAGCCACAGCTCCGGCAATCAGGGGTGATGCAAACGAAGTCCCGTTCTGTTCACGTATTTCACCTTCACCCGTAATTACACAGCAAAGTCCGCCCATGGCCATCACGTCGGGTTTCACACGCCCGTCGGCAGTGGGTCCAACGCTACTGAAAGCAGTATTAATACCATCAGCACTCACAGCTCCAACGGTGAGTACATCCTCGGCATCGGCTGGAATGGTTATCTTCTTCCAAGTATCATCACCTGAATTTCCAGCACTACAGACGAGCACAATACCTTTCTTTGCCAACATTGAAGCCATGCGCGAAATCATCATAGAGTGACCGTCCAGTTGTCGATAGGGATAGTTCTGCTCATCGTCATCGAAATCTGAATATCCCAACGAAGAATTGATTACATCAACGCCCACACTATCAGCAAATTCTGCTGCCGCCGTCCAGAAATCCTCCTCGGCAAGACTCTCTGTCACGGTCTGTTCACAACGCAACAGCCAGTAATCAGCCTCAGGTGCCGACCCAATATATACATTTTTTTCGTTCACGGCCATCACCGAAAGAACTTTTGTGCCATGACTATGCTCGCGAAAGATGTTTGGAGAAGGAGGATAAACAAAATCTCGTTCCCCCACCCTGTTTATTCGCGTCATTGCCGGGATATGGTCAACATACTGAAAACCTCCGTCCAAAACCGCCACAAGCATTCCCTTTCCGCGATAACCGGCGCGATGAAGCTCGTCAAGATGAATCATTCCAAGCTGCTGAGCCGTTGCATTATCATCCGCTACGATTTCATCGAAAGCCTTTGTGCGGCGAGGACATTCGAAAGGTTTCAAAGAATCAGGTTCTTCATAAACTTTTTGAACACTAATTACAAATGGCAGGTCACTCAATGACTCCTTCAACGAGAGACTATCATAACTGACCAAAACCGAATTATTCCATTTGCTCTTTGACACCACCTTAACACCCTTATGCTGCAAGAGGTCAATGTACGTCTGCGATACAGGCAAATCCGTGGAATCCACTTCCAGATGCTGGCGCTTTCTGCGTGCAATAGCCCGTTCTGAGAGAAACTGTTCTGGATGCTGCAGGGTATATTGGCAGCCCTGTTTGTTGTTGAATACCACACGCCACAAACGAACTTTCCCTTCTGCGACGTTTGGCACCCACAATAACAGCATCAGTAAAAAGTGCAAACAATACTTCATTTCTACATTTTCAGTTTACGATCAAGGCTCAGCAGCAATCTGTCTTTCGTCAGTAATATCCACCATATCTGCATAGCGGACTTTATGGTCTTGCAAGAATATATGGTTCAAGGTATAGGAAAGCGAATCGAGGGTTTGTTCCCTGACTTTTGTTTTCAGTTCACATTCCCAAACCGTGATACAATGCCATCCCATTTGTGCTAACTGTCGCTGCTCAAGAATATCTCGATTTTGGTTACGTTTAATCTTATCAATCCAAAACTGGCGGTTAGTGTGGGGAATCTTGCAACAGGGGGAATTATGAATGTCTGAAAAGTCATCTGTAAAGTCAATTTGATGACCATGCCAAAAACAACCGTTTACAAAAATACATGTGCGATATTTGCGCAGTACTAAGTCGGGATGTCCTGGTAGTCGTTTGTGGTTCAACCTATAGCGGAAACCACGTCTCCACAGTCCTTTGCGCACAATCAGTTCTGGCTTCGTGTCCTTTGAACGGATAGCAGCCATATTATTGTGGCGGTCTTGTGGAGATAATTTGTCCATCTGTCTATGGCCTCAAATTCCAATCTACGTCAAAGTCATCACCTTCGTCGGTCACCTTGACATCGTAGATTACATCCTTTCCATCGAGTTTTCCTTTCAGCACACCTTGATAATTCTTACCCTCTTTGTCACCCAAAGTAAACTCGGTGACCTCAAGATTATTACCATTCGCACGTTCTTCATCAACGATAGCTGATTGTACACGTTCAGTGAGTTTCTTCTCAGAAACGATACATCCGTTCAGCAAAACTAATGCTGAGAATGCAATAAACGTTGAAATCAAATACTTTTTCATAAGTCAATCATTTATAGATGTGGTTCAACAATAAATATCTAAACTTTGGTGCAAATGTACACATTATTCTTCAAAACAGAAAGAGTTTCTGTTTTAAATTAGGTCATCTGAGAAATTATTCGTATTTTTGCAGCAAAATTATGGACAACAAACAAAAGACACTGGAATTAGGAACCAAACCCGTCGGCAAATTGCTAACGCAATATGCACTGCCAGCTATGGTAGCAATGACGGCATCGAGCCTCTACAACATCATCGACCGCGCATTCATCGGTCAGGTGGTAGGTCCTGAAGCCATTGCCGGTTTAGGTATCACTTTCCCACTGATGAACTTGAGCGGAGCTTTTGGAGCTGCCGTTGGCGTTGGTGCTTCTACGTGTATTTCCGTAAAATTAGGGCAAAAAGACTACGAAGTCGCTGAACACCTTTTGGGGAATACTGTGACACTAAATCTTATCGTTGGCTTGCTATTCATGATTGTATGCTTCATTTTCCTCAATCCCATTCTTTTATTTTTCGGAGCGAGCAGCGTAACATTGCCCTACGCCCGTGAATTCATGGAGGTCATACTGGCAGGAAACATGATTACCCACATGTATTTTGGAATGAATGCAGTACTACGAGCGGCAGGAAAACCGCAACATGCCATGTATGCGGTGCTCTTTACAGTGGGCATGAATATTCTGCTGGTCATTACTTTTGTGTGGTGGTTTAAATGGGGCATACGCGGAGCAGCGCTTGCAACTGTGATATCACAGTCGATGGCGTTGTGCTGGCAATTATGGTTATTCTCCGACAAAAAGGAAATCATCCATCTGAAGCGTGGCATCTACAAATTGAAAGCCAATCTGGTGAAGAATATCATCTCGATAGGTATTTCTCCCTTCTTGATGAATGCCACAGCATGTATCGTGGTGATTTTCATGAACAACCAGTTCGTTAGATACGGAGGAGACATGGCCGTTGGTGCCTATTCAATAGCCAATTCCATTTGCATGGTGTTCTTTATGTTAGTGATTGGTGTCAACCAAGGTATGCAGCCCATCGCTGGATACAACTTCGGAGCACAGAAATACGACCGCATGTTGCGTGTATTATGGCTTGCCATCACGGCTGCCACCTGCATCCTTCTTCTCGGTTGGTCTCTCGCCATGCTCTTCCCACGAGAGATGGCCCGTATTTTCACTACGGACAAAACACTCATCAGCATGGCCTCACGAGGCATACGCTTGAACATGCTTGTCTTTTTTGTTGTTGGCGGTCAGGCTGTTATCACAAATTTCTTCCAATGTATTGGACAAGTTAAGATTAGCATTTTCTTATCTCTGACACGCCAACTTATCATACTGATTCCGCTGGCTTTCATCCTCCCAAGGTTTCTTGGACTCGACGGCGTATGGTATGCCATGGCCGCCAGCGACTTTCTTTCCGCAGCTATGACATGGCCGCTACTTCTCGTTTTCCTTAAAAGATTCAAAGGCATAAAACCAGTTGAAAACCTAAAACCTCAAAATGGATAAAATCATCATAAATATCGGTCGTCAGTTCGCTTCTGGTGGTCGTTACATCTCGAAAAAACTCTGTGAAGAGTTCGGTTGTCAATATTTCGACAAAGAGATTCTCGATATTGCCGCTAAGGAAAGCGGTTTCCCCTCATCCGTTTTTAAAAAGAACGACGAGAAGAAGAACTTTATTCATACCCTTTTTCACCTGCATGCTCCAATGCTCTCCGACGATAATTTCTACAACAACAAGTTCTCCGAGGAAAGCCTCTTCCAGTTTCAGTGTGAGGCCATCAAAAAAGCAGCAAGTCAAGGAAGTTGCCTTTTCATAGGACGATGTGCGGATTATGTACTTCGCAATGAACCAAATACGGTAAACATATTCCTGACAGCAAACATGAAGGACCGCATCAACCGAACCATGGAACGCAGTCAGGTTGACGAAGAAACAGCAAAAAAAATCATCAACAAGAAAGACAGTTCACGCTCTTCTTTCTACAACTACTATTCGGGCAAGAAGTGGGGAGCAGCTGAAAGCTATGATCTCTGCATCAACACCTCCATTCTTGGGCTCGATGAAACCGCAAAATTTATAGCAGACTTCATCAGGAAAAGATGAAAAAAATAGGAATTCTTAGCGACACACACGCCTACTGGGACGAGAAATATTTGCATTATTTCGAACCCTGCGACGAAATATGGCATGCTGGCGATATCGGTTCCCTCGAGGTTGCCCAGAAGTTAGCTGAGTTCCGTCCACTTAAGGCCGTCCACGGAAACATTGACGGTGGTGATCTGCGTCGTATTTTTCCCGAAATCCTAAGATGGAAATGTGAAGAAGTTGAAGTGCTCATGAAACATATCGGGGGTTATCCTGGCAACTATGACTTCAGTATTCGCTCTACACTCTACACAAACCCTCCACAACTTTTTGTCGCAGGACATTCTCACATTCTGAAAGTAAAATACGACAAGACGCTCAACCTTTTACACATTAATCCAGGTGCCGCTGGCATACAAGGTTGGCATAAGGAGCGGACACTCGTCCGTCTCACTATTGAAGAGAAAGAATTCAAGGATTTGGAAGTAATAACTTTAGGAAAATAAACAATATGAAGAAAAGAACAATTGTAATTACTGGTGGTGCTGGCTTTATTGGAAGCCATGTGGTGCGCCTGTTTGTGAACAAGTATCCCGAGTATCATATCATTAATCTCGACAAACTGACGTATGCTGGCAACCTTGCCAACCTGAAGGACATCGAGGACAAGCCCAACTACGAATTTGTAAAGATGGACATTTGCGACTTCGACGCGTTCTATCAGCTGATGCAGGACAAAAAGGTTGATGGCATCATCCACCTTGCTGCCGAAAGCCATGTCGACCGAAGCATCAAAGATCCCTTCACCTTCGCCAAGACAAACGTGATGGGCACACTCTCGTTGCTTCAAGCAGCCAAGCTCTATTGGGAGTCGCTGCCCGAAAGATACGAAGGCAAGCGCTTTTATCACATTTCTACCGACGAGGTGTATGGTGCATTGGAACTAACGCACCCGGAGGGCATCGAGCCTCCGTTTACCACCACAGCATCTTCATCGGAGCATCATCTGGCGTACGGGGACAAGTTCTTCCTGGAAACGACAAAGTATAACCCCCACTCACCGTACTCGGCAGCCAAGGCTTCAAGTGACCACTTTGTACGCGCCTACCATGATACTTATGGAATGCCCGTCATCGTAACCAACTGCTCGAACAACTACGGCCCCTATCAGTTCCCCGAAAAACTGATACCGCTGTTCATCAACAACATTCGCCACCGCAAGCCTCTGCCCGTCTACGGCAAGGGCGAGAACGTACGTGACTGGTTGTTTGTCGAGGACCATGCACGTGCCATCGACCTGATTTTCCATAAGGGACTAATTGCTGAAACCTACAACATTGGTGGTTTCAACGAATGGAAGAACATCGACATCATCAAAGTTGTTATAAATACCGTTGACCGCCTGCTTGGACGTAACGAAGGTGAGGACATGGATCTCATTACCTTTGTCACCGACCGTGCCGGCCACGACCTACGCTATGCCATCGACAGTTCAAAGTTGCAAAAGGAACTTGGTTGGGAGCCCTCACTCCAGTTTGAGGAAGGTATCGAAAAGACGGTCCGCTGGTATCTCGACAATCAGGAGTGGCTCGACAACGTGACCTCCGGCGACTATCAGAAGTATTACGAGAATATGTATAAAGATAGATGAAGAAGATACTGCTATTAGGTTCAGGCGAACTGGGCAAGGAATTCGTGATTGCCGCTATGCGTGCAGGGCAGTATGTTATTGCATGCGACCGTTATGATAACGCTCCGGCCATGCAGGTGGCTGATGAGCGCGAAGTGTTCTCCATGCTCGACGGTGATGCGTTAGAGGCCGTAGTTAACAAGCACAAACCCGACATCATTGTTCCTGAAATTGAAGCTATCCGTACGGAAAGGCTCTTTAAGTTCGAGGAGCAGGGCATTCAAGTGGTTCCATCGGCACGTGCCGTGAACTACACTATGAATCGTCGTGCCATTCGTGACCTTGCTGCCAAGGAGCTCGGCTTGCGCACGGCAAAATACTTTTATGCCAAGACCTTCGAAGAATTCAAGACAGCAACTGACGAGATTGGTTTCCCCTGCGTGGTGAAACCCCTGATGTCATCGTCTGGCCATGGACAGAGTTACGTCCACAATGAAGATGAATTGGAAAAGGCTTTCCACGAGGCTATGGAAGGAAGTCGTGGCGATGTAAAGGAAGTCATCATCGAGGAATTCATCGATTTCGAATCCGAATTTACACTGCTTACCGTAACCCAGCAGCATGGGTGGCCAACGCTTTTCTGTCCGCCTATCGGTCATGTGCAGAAGGCTGGTGACTATCGTGAATCGTGGCAACCTTATAAGATTAGCGATGAGGCTTTGAAACAGGCCCAGATGATGGCAGAGAAGGTAACGAAGGCGCTGACTGGTGCAGGCATCTGGGGTGTCGAGTTCTTCTTGACCAAGCAGGGCGAGGTCATCTTCTCGGAGTTGAGTCCTCGTCCGCATGATACGGGTATGGTGACACTTGGCCATACCACCAACCTCAGCGAATTTGAGTTGCATTTCCGCGCTGTGATGGGGCTGCCCATTCCTGCTATTCATCTTGAGCATGCAGGTGCTTCTGCCGTTATCCTTTCACCTGTGGAGGCCAACACACCTGTTGACCGTTCGTTGTTGCCTTACAATCTCGAAGAGGCCTTGAAGGAAGACCGCACCCGCATCCGCATCTTTGGTAAGCCTGAGGCTCACAAGGGGCGACGTATGGGTGTGGTACTTTGCTATGGCGAGGTTGGCGATGATATTGAGTTCCTTCGCAACAAAGCCAAACGTTTGGCCACAACTGTACTGGGAACTGAACCCTATATGAAGAAATAAGTAAAAATGATAGTAACGCTACAGTCCCTGCGCTTCATTTTTGTGATGCTGATTTTCCTGTCGCATTTTTCATATCAGGATATTGAGGCACTCGATGCAGGCGGAGATTGTGGCGTTACTTTCTTTTTCTTGCTTAGTGGTTTTGTCTGTTCGCTGGGCTATGGAACCAAGATAGAAACAGGACAGTTTTCACACTTCCGTTTCCTGTGGAGGCGCATACGTAAATTCTATCCCCTCCATTTGCTCTGCCTGCTGTTTTTCCTTGTCGTCAGTATGTCTTCAATTGACGTCAAAGTACTGCTCAACTTATTACTTTTGCAGAGCTGGGTTCCCGATTCCAATTATTATTTCTCGTGCAACAGCGTTTCATGGTTCTTATCGAGCCTGCTATGTTGTTACTTGCTGTTTCCGCTTATTTATCGCTATGTGTCCACGGGTCTGACAATTGGCATAATGGCTGTATATGGAATTGTATATTGGTCAACTCCCTACGACCGTGTTAATTCCATTCTGTATGTTTTTCCATTGGTGCGTTTCGTCGATTTCTACTTAGGAATGGTGTTGTGCCAACTTTACCAGCGTCATCAAAATGTTGTCGTTCCGAACTGGATGGAAGTTCTCTCAATAATCTTTTTGTTGGTGTCATTGGCCATCTATCCTTTTGTGGACGAGAAATTCCGAAATGCACCTCTGTACTGGCTAGTATTGATACCTCTAATTCTGATTTTTGCCCATCAGCAAGGAATCGTTTCAAGGTGGTTGCAGACACACCATATGGCGTTACTTGGATCGCTCAGTCTGCCATTGTTCTTGACTCATCAGATGCTCATTGGTTTCTTGACACATCACTTACCACAAATGCCTGCCATTCTAATGTTGACAGTTTGTATCTTTATAGCTTTAATAGTGAGTTGGGGAATACAAATAATATTTTCACGCATCTTCCGTTTATAGATATATGAGACCAGAAAAAGCAAGAATTATCGACCTTCCAAAGATAGTGGATTCTCGTGGTAACCTGACCGTGGCCGAACAGAAGAAGATTGTTCCGTTCGATATAGCCCGTGTCTATTGGACTTATGACGTCCCTTCGGGTGAACGGAGAGGCGGTCATGCCCACCGCAGCTGTGAAGAAATTGTCATTGCTGTCAGCGGTTCTTTCGATGTAGAGGTTTATGATGGTCAAGAACGACAGTCATTCCACCTCAACCATCCTTATCAGGGACTTTATATCGGAACAGGTGTTTGGCGCACGTTGGAAGATTTCTCCAGCGGTGCCGTCTGCTTGGTGCTTGCTTCTGAGCTGTTCGATGAAGATGAGTATATCTACGATTACGACGAATTTAAAGTGTTCGTAAAGTGATGTTCGAGATAAGGCGATACACAGCAGAGAAGGAATCGGAGTGGAACATGTTTGTGGCCCGGTCGAAGAATGGCACGTTTCTCTTCAACAGAGGTTATATGGACTACCATAGCAATCGATTTAACGACCATTCACTGATGTTTTACCTTGATGGTCGCCTTTACGCCTTGATGCCAGCTCACGAAGATGGTGAATTATTCTGCACACACCGCGGTCTGACTTATGGCGGTCTGGTGATGGATAGCAAGACTACTGCCGCACAGACTGTATTATTGTTCAGAGAATTAAACGATTATCTGCGACATGAAGGTTTCTGCCATGTTCTTTACAAGTGTGTACCTTGGATTTACCATCAGATGGCGGCTGAAGAAGACCTTTATGCCATGACCAGTGTTTGCAACGCCCGACTGGTCAGCCGTGACTTGGGAATTGCCATCATTCAGCGTAACACCATCCGATGGGAAAGAGTACGCCGAAGGGCGCTGAAACGTGCTCAGGAAACAGGTATTGCTGTAGCACGTAGCAACGATTACGCTGGTTTTTGGAAAGTACTTACTGAAAATCTGGCACAGAAGTATGACTCAAAACCTGTGCATACCTTGCAAGAAATAGAATTGCTGAATTCACGATTCCCATACAACATCGTTCTCTATACTGCGCAGAAAGATGGTGAGATTCTTGCTGGCATGGTGCTGTATGTAAGTAACCAGGTGTCCCGCGCTCAGTATAGTTCTGCAAGTCCGTTGGGAAAGCAACTGGGAGCCATTGATTGTATTTACGATCAGGTAATCAACCATGACTACCGTGATTTGCCCTATTTTGAGTTTGGCACATCAGCATTGAATAATAGCAATGCTATTAACGAATCGCTCATTTTCCAAAAAGAAGGCTTCGGTGGAAGAGGTATATGCTTTGACATATACGAATGGGACATATAAAAAACAAAAAAGGGAATGTGCCCTTTAAGATGCATTCCCTATTAATGTTTTCTTATTCTGGCATCAGCAGCACCGTAACACTGCGTGCTGCCTGTGCGCCCATAACCAAGACCTGAGCAATATCGGCTGTTTTTGAAGGTCCGCTAATGAACGTACCATAGCCGTCATACTGCTTGTCAAATTCGATGCGCTTGTAAGCCTCGTGCATATTATTCACGATTTGGCTCTTGGGCATCAAGATAATCAGATTCTCGGATATGAAGCAGACTGCCTTTTCTTTCATCTGCTGCGGTATCCAGATACAGCCATTCTCTGCCACACCAAACATTCCCCTGATGATGCCCACATCGGTGCCGTTCAGGTCACGTGCTCGTCCCACGGTATCAGGATTTCTCGTTGCGATGGTTATCTCGGGCAGATTACTTGCTATCTCCTTGGCATCAGGATAGAGTTCCTTAATCAACGTGTTAATATCGCGATCTGGAGACACTTCTATCACCTGACCACCCACACTTTCGCTCATCTTTATAAATTGCACCAAAGGCTCTGGATAGGTGATAGCTTTAATGTCGTCGAGCGAAGGCATGTCGTATCTGACCTTCACATTCTCACGATACCTTTTCAGTATATCTTCTTTGTTACTCATAGAAAAATCTCAATTATCTGTTAAATCAATATAAATACCCACTTATTTAACCTTTCCTTTCTTCCAAAGAGTGTGGAACGACTGTTTCGGGAATGTCATCATCTTATGTCCGTCGGCCCATGGATTCAATCCGCAGTTTATGAGAGCGTCGGGAACAAAGTTGGCTAAGGGTGCGAATTTTAGGGCCGTGTTGTAAATGCCACTGCTACCATAGACCATATTCATACCCTTGCACATAATCTTCTTCTGTGGATTGGCCGTACCAAAGTCGTCCAGTTGCTGACGCCACTGATAGACTTGGTCACCGAGATTAACTTTCACGGGGCATACCGTCTGACAACTCAGGCACAGCGTACAAGCCGAAACATTACCACTATGCTGATATTTGTCGCGCAACATACCAAGGTTAATGCCGATAGGCCCAGGGATAAAATAGCTGTAGGAATAACCGCCCGAACGACGATATACAGGGCAGGTGTTCATACACGAGCCGCAACGTATACACTTCAGTGCCTCCCAGTGCTCCTCATTGCCTATCCATTCCGAACGGCCATTGTCCACCAAAACAATATGCATCGGAGCTGCCGTCGGACGAGCCTTCCGGAAATGCGACGTATAGGTAGTTGTAGGCTGTCCCGTTCCAGCACGACAAAGCATGCGCTGGAACACAGCCAGACTGTCGTAGTTGGGTACCACCTTCTCAAGTCCCATGGCTACAATGTGCAGCTTGGGGCATGAAGTGCTCATGTCGGCATTACCCTCGTTGGTGCATACCACGATATCGCCCGTTTTGGCAATACCGAAGTTAGCTCCTGTCATTCCGGCATCTGCCGTCAGGAACTCGTTACGAAGACTCAGGCGAGCCTGATAAGTAAGATACGTCGGATCGTGGTTGCCTTTTTCCGAACCGAGTTTTTCCTCAAACAATTCGCCCACGTCGTCATGGTTCAAGTGAATGGCAGGCATGACGATATGGCTCGGTTTCTGCCCTTTCAACTGAATGATGCGTTCACCCAGGTCCGTCTCCACCACCTCGATACCATGTTGCTCCAGATAGGGATTCATCTCGCATTCCTCTGTGAGCATCGATTTCGACTTCACGATTTTCTTGACGTTGGCTTTCTTCAATATACCCAGTACAATTTCATTAAACTCGTCGGCATCTTTTGCCCAGTGAACGATGCAACCGTTTTTCTCGGCATTGGTGGCGAACTGCGCCAGGTATTCATCCAAGTGAGTTACCGTATGACGCTTAATCTGTGATGCTTTCTCGCGCAACTGCTCCCACTCTTCCAAGCCGTAAGCCATGTTATCGCGCTTGGTACGTACGCTCCAGAAAGTAGCGTCGTGCCATTTCGAATATGTCTGGTTCTTCAAGAACTCCTTTGCTGCTTTACTGTGTCCTGTACTCATAATTAATTAGTTTAATAATTTGAGTTAACTACCTGGTTATTATAACCCTGCGGCTAATATCTCAACCACATGTTTAAACTGTATATTCATGCCTTCCTTCTTGGCAACGCCTGCCATGTGCATCAGGCACGAACAGTCGGGACCTGTCACGTATTCGGCACCCGTCTGGATATGCCTCTCCACTTTGTCCTTGCCCATCTGTGCCGAGATGGCCGTTTCCTCAACCGAGAACATACCTCCAAAGCCACAGCACTCGTCGGGCCGTTCGGGTTCCACCACTTCGCATCCGTCAACCAGTTGAAGAAGGTCACGAATCTTGTTGAATTTCTTCACGTGCTCTTCCGATGGAGAAGAAAGTCCTAATTCCCTCACACCATGGCACGAATTGTGCAGACTCACCTTGTGGGGAAACGTTCCCAGCGGATGATCCACCTTCACCACGTCGTGCAAGAACTCAACCACATCCATGCACTTTTTGGCCGATTCACACTCATGACCAGCCAACAGCCGTTCATAATTGATTTTCACAAAAGCCGTGCAGCTCACCGATGGAGCCACCACATAGTCAAAGCCCTTGAATTTCTCCTCAAACTTCTCCGCCAGGGGCACCGCCATCTTCTCGAATCCGGCGTTGGCCATAGGCTGGCCGCAACACGTCTGCCCCTCGGGATAGTCCACGTCGATTCCCAGATGCTTCAACAGCTTATACGTGGCCACACCTACCTCTGGATAGAGTGCGTCCACATAACAGGGGATGAATAGTCCGATTTTCATAATGTTATTGTAAATAGATTTTTAGTTAATGTCTGATAGTTCTGTGTGCAAATATAATAAAAAATCCGTCAACTTCTTTATTTTTCGCCGTTTTTTTTTAGTATCGATTATTTTTTTTACCTTTGCATCCCAAATCATTCATCGCAGAGAAAAATGATCGTTTGCATTGCAGAGAAACCCAGCGTGGCTCGCGATATTGCCCGCATCATCGGAGCCAACAGTTCACGCCAAGGCTACATGGAGGGCAACGGCTATCAGGTGACCTGGACATTCGGCCACCTATGCACGTTGAAAGAACCCCACGACTACACCCCGATGTGGAAGTCGTGGAGCCTTTCGTCGCTGCCCATGATTCCCCAGCGCTTCGGCATTAAGCTTATCGAAGACGATGGAATAAAGAAACAATTTGCCATTATCGAGAAACTAATGCAGGCTGCCGACGGCATCGTCAATTGCGGCGACGCCGGACAAGAGGGTGAACTCATTCAGCGGTGGGTGATGCAGAAGGCACAGGCCAAATGCCCGGTGAAACGGTTGTGGATTTCATCGATGACCGACGAGGCCATCCGCGAAGGTTTCAGCCAGTTGAAAGACCAAGCCGAATACCAGCCTCTCTATTTGGCGGGACTGTCACGTGCCATTGGCGACTGGATTCTCGGAATAAATGCCACGCGACTTTATACGCTGAAATATGGCCAAAACCGACAAGTGCTCTCCATTGGCCGCGTACAGACACCAACATTGGCACTCATCGTGAACCGTCAGAAAGAAATCGACAACTTCAAGCCCGAACCCTATTGGGTGCTTTCCACCGTTTACCGTGACACCACCTTTACGGCCACCCAAGGCAAGTTCATGAGCCGGGAAGAAGGCGAGGCCGCTTTCCAACTCATTGCCGACCAGCCTTTCGAGGTTACCGACGTGCAAAAGAAAGCGGGCAAGGAACAGCCACCGCAGCTCTACGACCTCACGTCACTCCAGGTAGATTGCAACAAAAAGTTCGGTTATTCGGCCGAGACAACGCTCAATCTTATCCAAAGCCTCTACGAAAAAAAAGTCACCACCTATCCCCGTGTCGACACTCAATATCTCTCCGACGACATCTACCCCAAGTGCCCGGCCATCATGAACGGTCTTTTCCAGACCAAATTCGGAGGCGAGGCTCCATACGCCGAACTCGTCCGTCCGCTTGGCGGAAAGCCGCTGAAGAAAAGCAAGAAAGTATTCGATACCTCGAAGGTGACCGATCACCATGCCATCATCCCAACGGGCGTGCCCCCACAGGGACTAAGCGACATGGAGCGCCGCGTCTTCGACCTTGTTGCCCGTCGTTTCATCGGAGCTTTCTATCCTGAGTGCAAATTCTCCACGACCACCGTTCTCGGCAAGGCCGGTGAAGTGGAGTTCAAGGTCACCGGCAAGGAAATTATCGATCCCGGCTGGCGAATCGTCCAACAGGTTGCTGTGCCACAGCAACCCACTCAAGACGAAGAAAAGGAGAAAAAAGACGAGGAACGGACGTTGCCCACCTTCGTAAAAGGGGAAAGCGGCCCTCACACACCTACCCTCACCGAAAAACAGACCACCCCCCCACCCTACTACACCGAAGCCACCCTGCTTCGGGCAATGGAGACCGCCGGCAAATTTGTCGACGACGAAGAGCTGCGCGCCGCCCTCAAGGAAAACGGCATCGGCCGTCCTTCCTCTCGCGCCAGCATTATCGAGACACTTTTCAAGCGCCATTACATTCGTCGCGAGCGCAAACGCCTCGTAGCCACCCCGACGGGCATCGAACTTATCGATCTCATCAAGGAAGAACTGCTGAAAAGTTGCGAACTGACGGGCATTTGGGAAAAGAAACTGCGCGACATAGAGCATCGCAAGTACGATCCCGCACAGTTCATTCAGGAACTGAAACAGCAAATCACCGAAATCGTCAACCAAGTGCTCGCCGACAACACTAACCGGAGAATCAGTTCATAGTTCATCGTTCTTGATTGCAATAAAAAGCCTTTCTTTCCGTTATGTTTCTTGACGGCAAGCCTGTACCAGGCTAACCATGAACCATGAACTAAAAACTATGAACTATAAAAAGTTCACCATATACATATTGTTGTGCCTGCTCCTCATCTCATGCGGGGCCGACCACTATATGAAGAAAGGCGAGAAGGCCATGGCCATCGGCGAATACTACGATGCCTCAAACTACTTCAAGCGAGCCTACTCCGC
This sequence comes from Prevotella sp., assembly GCA_017428925.1. Taxonomy (GTDB): domain Bacteria; phylum Bacteroidota; class Bacteroidia; order Bacteroidales; family Bacteroidaceae; genus Prevotella. Next base: position 27,451 of record JAFRPY010000039.1, read on the forward strand.
TACACCCACCAAGCAGCGCGACCTGCGTGGCAGGCGAGCCGCCCGTATGGCCGATGCCTACCAAAAGATGGGCTCAACGCAAAAAGCCATCGCTGCATATCGCAACCAAATCCGTTTTAAACAAGACTCCCTGCTCACCCATCTCGACTTCGCCCGCCAACTGCTCAAAAACGGCAACTATAAAGAGGCAGCCGAAGAATTCCAGACCGTGCTCGACTCCCTGCCCGCCAGCCAACTGGCCCGCAACGGACTGAAATCTGCCCAGACGGCACCCGAAATCAAACAGCTGGGTTCTCGCTATACCGTCAAGCGAATGGACATTTTCAACTCGCGCCGGTCCGATTTCTCCCCCATGCTTTGCGGCGACGAGCACGACCAGTTGTTCTTCACGTCAACCCGCAACGAAGCCCAGGGCGACGAACTCAGCGGCATTACCGGCACCAAGGCTGGCGACATCTTCTATGTGCAGAAAGACGACAAAGGCAAATGGGGCAAAGTGCAAACCATCGAGAGCGGGCTCAACACCGCCTACGATGAGGGTGCCTGCTGTTTCTCTCCCGACCAGCGCACCATGTATTTCACCCAATGCGCCTCCGACCCCTCCTATCCCCGCTTTGCAACAATCATGACCAGCAACCGCTCAGATGCGGCCTGGGGCAAGGGAACACTCTTGCAAATTTCACGCGACACCCTTTCCAGCTATGCCCATCCAGCCATCTCGCCCGACGGTAATTGGCTCTATTTCGTCAGCGACATGCCCGGCGGCGAAGGGGGACTCGACATCTGGCGAGTGCAAATTACCGCAGCCGGACTCGGCGGAGTAGAAAACATTGGCAAACCCGTCAATACCGAGGGTGACGAAATGTTCCCAACCTTCCGTCCCAACGGCGACCTTTATTTCTCCAGCGACGGTCATCCCGGTATGGGCGGACTCGACATCTTCATCGCCCGAGTGGGCAGCGACCGCAAATACCACCTCGAACATCCGGGCTATCCCCTGAATTCACAGGGCGACGATTTCGGCATGACCTTCGAGGGACCCCACAATCGCGGCTTCTTTTCCAGCAACCGCGGCGACGGACGCGGATGGGACCATATCTATTCATTCGAGAATCCAGAAATCATCCAGACCGTTAAGGGATGGGTTTACGAGATGGATGGCTACGAGTTGCCTGCCGCCCAGGTATATCTTGTTGGCAACGACGGCACCAACCTGAAACTCTCCGTTAAGATGGACGGTTCGTTCGAACAGGTCGTCAATCCCGGCGTTGACTATGTGATGCTTGCCACATGCCCCGGATTCCTCAACCACAAAGAAGAAATCAGCATCCGTCCGACGGAAAAATCCGAAGAACACGTCCTGCAGTTCCCGCTGGCCAGCATCCGCGTTCCCGTGCTGATAGACAACATTTTCTACGATTTCGACAAGGCTACCCTGCGCCCCGAATCCTCGGCAGCCCTCGACGAACTCGTAAAAATGCTTCAGGAAAACTCCAACATCACCATCGAACTCTCCGCCCATGCCGACTATCGCGGCTCCGCAACCTACAACAAAAACCTTTCGCAGCGACGCGCAGAAACCGTTGTCCGCTATCTCATCGACCACGGTGTGGCCAAAGACCGTCTTACGCCCGTGGGTTATGGCAAGGAGAAGCCCAAGACCATTCGCAAGAAAGTTGTTGAGAAATACCCGTGGCTCAAGGAAAACGATGTGCTCACCGAGGAATTCATCAAGGCACTTGACCCCGAAAAGCAGGAAATATGCAACCAGCTGAACCGCCGAACCGAATTCACCGTGCTGCGCACCACCTACGGTATGTTCGACGAAAAGGGGCAACTGAAAAATCCTCCCAAGCCCCGTCAACAGGAAGAAAAAGGTTCAGACGAAGACTTATACCTCGACTTCTGAGGTTTAGTCGTTTAGTTGTTTGGGAGATTGGTTGTTTGGTCATTTAGGGAAATTGGCCGTTTGGTCGTTGGGGAGAATCCGTTTGGTCGTTTGGGAGAATCCATTTGGTCGTTTAGGGAGATTGCCCGTAGGGATGGTTCTCACTCCCCCTCCTTGGAAAGGAGGGGCCAGGGGTGGTTGATAGAGGGGCCAGGGGTGGTTGATAACATTTTTCTTTACATTTCCCCCACTACAATCCGCATAAAAGTAGCAAAAAGAACGTATGATTTTTGCAGATTCAATGTCTTTGAAATGCAAAAAACAAGCATCCGCTCAGCAAAAAATAGGGATTTAAAGTCTAAATCCAGTTCATTTAAAGTTCAAATGATAAGCAATTAAAGTCCAAATAAAAAGCAATCAGACTTCAACTGACCGTCAATTGAAGTCCAAAAGCCTATGATTTAAAGTTCGGGAAATGAAAAAAGAAACCTCAAAAACAAAATCTTCCACGTAAAGATTTTATTATCAACAACTTGCAGAAAACACCTCAAAACTCGTCTATTTTCCGCCAAAATCCCGTTTGCTGACTTCCGCGCCACAATCAGCGCACCAAAATTCAGAATTTTCTTTACCTTTCGCCAATGGACGAACATTTTACTTCATACTCGCAGCGAAGCGAGAACACATCAAAATTCAAAATTCAAAATTTATGCAAATATACCCCTCCACCGCCCAATGAGTTTGGACGGAAGCATATTTAAAAGACCGCAGCACAGGCTTTCTTGATATCAACCAGCCTGTCAAGAAGCGATTTCTTCTGCCGTGCCACAGACATGTTATAGCGCGCCTGCATGTTGATGAGCAGTTCGGGATTGATGCCGAGAGCAGCTTCCATCATGAGCGCGAAATCCGTTGTCACTGGACGTTTGCCGTTCAAAATCTCGTTCAACTGAGTATAGGGCACAGACAGCACCTCAGAGAATTTCTTCTGCGAAATGCCCCTTGCCTCCAGTTCTTCCTTCAGTATCTCTCCAGGATGTGTTGTCGTTCTGTTCATAATCCGTTATTGATAATGGTTTGTAATGTCTGTTACGGTGCAAATGGTCACCACAGGCTCTGTACTCTCCTGTCTGATCTTAAACTCTAAGCGATAGTGGTAGTCTATACGGATAGAGTAATAGCCATTTTCCAATGCTTCGAAATTAAGAGAGTTGAACACGAACAAGTCTTCTATGCGAGTAGCTGCCATCAGCGTATCTATTCGCCTCTGGTACTTCGTGACCACAGGCTTCTGAAAACGGTACTTTTTGTTCTTACAGCGCCCGTCGTTATAGAGTTCTTCAAGATAATCTTTTTCGTATTCAATAATCATTGCACTCCATTTGTTTGCAAAGATAAACAATTATTTCAGAATTCACAAATTTAGTGAATATTTTTTTTGAAGAAAGGAAAAAAATCCCCGACTTCAACAACTGAAGTCGGGGATGAAATCGTAATGGAAGTTCAAAAACCTCCCCTCGGGGAGGTTTGGAGGGGGTTCCTTTTTCAGTTCTTGCGCACGGGGCGCACAGATTGACCGTAGTCGCGGCGGCCGTTGTCGTTCGTGCCCACGACCCCACTGTCGAAGTGCAATCCGTACGCGCCGTTCGTGTACGACTCGTAGAGCGACGACAACCAGTAGCAGCCGTCCGAACCCGCGTTGTACAACCTGCCTCTCCAGCTGTAGCCCGCGGCGGGAAGGAAGATGGAGGCTCCATTAGGACCGGTGAACCTTCTGCCGATAACGCCGTTCTCGGTAGTCCACTCAGAAGTGCAGCTGTTCTTCAGTTCCTCCTTCTGCTCCTTACTGGGCATCACCCACGGACTGCCCCAGTTCACAGTGGCGGCATCGTACTGGGTGCCGGCGATGTTGGTGCCGATATCGAGGGTCAAGGGTCATGGGGAAGGGTCATGGGGACAGGCGATTGACCCAAGCCTGGGTCAAGGCTCCTGTCCCCATGACCCGTCCCGCCCGCCTATACGCTGAATCACACTATAGCTTAATCCAGAAACTCTGGACATCTGGCGAGGACCGACCTTGAGACAAGACATAACTTCTGTAACAATTTCTTTCTTAATCTTTTTATCCAATGCCTTGAATGCGGTGATACTTATAGCACCGCTACTCTGAAGCAACATCCGCCTAACTTCTTGGTCTGCTATTACCATTTTCTCATTTTCAATATCAAGACAGGCTAAAACGTCGGGCAGCGGTGTGTCCACCAACTCCTGAAGACGACGCAACTCAACGCGCCTAAGCACAGGACGAATATAGCATACCCGAATGGGCGAACAGCCCAGATAATCATTGCTCCAACTGCTATAACGATAGTCCCTAACGTTCTTCACCAACCCCGCCTTCAATGGATTTTGGTGTATATAACGAAATAATGTAAAGAAATAAGGCATGTCATCACATGGTTCACTCTTAAACCTATCCTGAAACAGATGTCCAATACGGCCGTACTTCTTGTTGAAATAGAAAACATAACTGGATGCTATAGACTTAATGATAACCCCAAGATGCCAATCCCTTTCCCTGACAAGCAAATGGACATGATTAGGCATCAGGCAATAGGCAAAGATATGGCAAACGCATTTCGGAGTCGTCAATTCATCCGAAGGCCGCCTATTTAAACCTGACAGAATCTCAACGAACATCCTATAGTCCTCATCCTCCTCAAAGATGTCCTGACGATTGATTCCACGAAGCATAACGTGGTAGATTCCTGTGCCACTTTGTTTGCGTGCTTGACGAGACATAATTCCGTTAAAACTTACATTTAAAACGGAATTATGTCTACTTTATTGCCAAGTGGGTCAAGTACCTCTTACCTTTGCATCCGATTATAGAATTGTTCCATTTTACTTGAATTAATTCTTGTATATGGATGCAATACGGTTTGAATATCGTAGCTTTGCTAGAGATTTAGGCCGTGAGGGTGAGAAGACAGGGACCTAGGTAAA
>JAFRPY010000040.1 GCA_017428925.1 Prevotella sp.
AATAACTTCATAATGAGTATGATTGCTGCACTGGCTGCATACTGTTTCTTCGACAACAAACCACAGGCTCTTCAAGGATACTACATTGAAGACACTAAGCAACTCATGCTGTTTTAAGATTCATTATCCCGAACTGGGGTAATAACTTATAGGTAGAGGGGGCGCTTTTGCATATGTGGAAGGTACTAAATGTTACATGTTACAATTGTTACAAATGTTACAAAATTCGCCAAAGGCCATCAATGACGTTGTCAAAGCTGCGAGTTAGTGAGAGAAGAGTTGAATTCCATTCGGGCTATCCCGAACGTGAGCAGCTTCGCCGAAGGCAAAGCTATGCAATGAGACTGTCAAAGCTATGCAATGAGGCGGTCAAAAGCCACAAATGACGAAGCCATATTTATGCAATGAGTTGTTTCGCAGAAGGCCAAGATCGTCTTTGAGGAATGCTGGATGATGTTTTTACGTATCAATCAAACAAAATTGTGGGTCAATTTGACAAAATGTGAGGGGTGACACGTAGGTTTTCGTGTTTTTATCTTATATTTGCAAAATAAATTTGGTTTTATGGAAGAGATTGCACTGTCGGTGTTTTTGAGTGGTTTCGCCACGGCCTACTTCGCCCTGCACGCCTACCAGTTGTTTCGCCGCGAGGACTGTTTGCGGATGCAACGGGTGATGGCCTGCATCTTCGTGCAGTGGGCGCTCTTCAACCTGAAAGATTTCCTGCTGACCATACACGATTACAACGACCCGAATATACAGAATATCCTCGTCTTGATTGACGGGACTTCGCTCATTGGATACACTTGCCTGGTGTATGAGCTGATAAGTCCCGGATGGGCCACGTTGCGCAAGGTGCTGTGGATGCTGGCAGCGTATGTCCCCTTCTTTGCTGCTTATGCCCTATGGCGCCATGAGGGGGTGATACGTTGTTATATGGTGTGTTTGTTCTTGGCTGGCGCTATCATCTTTGTGTTGTGGCTGCGCAAGGCGAGATATTACGCTCGATACATTCGTGAGAGTTTCTCGAATATCGATGAGATAGACATATCGTGGCTTCGTGCTGTGGCGTGGTTGTTCGTCATCTGCCAGTTGCTGTGGGTGGGTATTTCCATCGTGCGCCACCCGCTCACGGATTGCCTCTACTATGTGATGTCCATCGCCTTGTGGCAGATTACGTTGGAGCACGTGATGCGCCAGAAGCCGATAACGGTGGAGGTGGCCGAAACTGAGCCAATGGTGGAGGATGCGGAGCCTATGACCCCGCGCGAATATGGATTCGCCCAGCTATTACCTTCGGTGGTCGAAGGCGAGGAACTCTATCTGAACCCCGCGCTTTCGATCAAGGATCTGGCTTTGCGCATCGGTACCAACCGCACCTATCTGAGCGACTATTTTGTGAACGTGCTCCACACGACCTTCTACGACTATATCAACGGCCTGCGCATCGTGAAGAAGTGCATACCGCTCTTGGAGGAACACCCTGAGTACACGCTCGAACGCATTGCCAACGAGAGTGGTTTCCAATCGATTTCCACCTTCCGACGCGCATTTCAGAAAATCAAGGGTTTCACGCCCAGTGAATATCGAAAACGACATAATAATTCATAACAATCATTTAATCAAAAACTATTAAACTATGTCTATCGGAAATTTGTACATCAGACCTATGGGGGTGCTCATGATGCTTGTACCCTTTGTTCTTGCCATCTTGGCGATATGGCTTCGTTCGGTGAAGCCGAATGCTCGCACTGCTGGCTATGTCTCGAATGCAAGTCGCTTTGCCTACTGGCTGTTCATCATCACCGTGCTGAGTTTGGTGGTGACCGTCATTGCGGGGTGGATTGACCCTCATCTGGGTTTCTTCGGCAATAACGGGTTGTGGTTCTTGGTGGTGCTTTCGTTCTTGTTCTTCTTCTGCTATTACGTGATTGCCTTCAAACCTGTGGATGCCGACCAGTTGGAAGAGGCGCAAGATCAGGGTGCTGTGCTCTTCGAGACGGCGGGCCTTGCGACTGCTGGCATAGGAACTGGATTGTCGGCTACCATCAGCTGGACAATGAAGATGCTGGCGAGGGCTCCGATAGACATCGTGCGCCGTTCGGGCAATACCATTTGGTACAGAAACGCGAACGCGGGCGGCTTTTTGGGAAGCGTAGGGGGCACCCTGCTCATTTTGGTTGCTGCTTCGGTCATCTTGGCATTCGCCGCCATGTATTTTCTACTCTTCGTGGTTGTGCTCACGTGGCTGCTGGTGGTGTATAAGTTCGTTAAGAATTTGATATACCTGGGGGGACCGAGAGGCTAAAGCAATTTTACAATTTACGATTTACAATTTAATAACTCAAAAACTTATAAACTCACAAAAATATTTAAACCTATGAAGAAGAATCTTTTCAAATCGATTGCCTTTTTGGCAGTGGGAGCCCTCTCGGGCATGGTGTTCAACAGTTGCAAAGGCGGTGCTTCGGGCGGCGGAATCGTGGAGGAGGCCATCAAACAGGCTGAACAGACGATAACGGCTGAAGAGTCGCCGATATTCGGCAATCTGCCTTTGCTGTACGAGCAGAAGTTGGAGGCCGGTACCATCGTGGGCAAGCATTTCAGGGAACTGAAGACGGAGGACATGGATGAGGCTGTGAAGAACAAGTCGTTGCGCGACGAGGCTGAGAAAAAGCTGGAGGAATACTACAAAGCGAAGATCAGTGAGGCTGTTACTGCCCTGGATGGGAAGGACATCAAGGTGGAGTATGACAAGAACCAGTTCTCTGATGGCAAAGTAACGCTGAAGGTGACGAATGCTGAACGCGGTTATTTCAACTTGGCCTTCGATGTGACTATGGCAAAGCCTGTCAACAAGGAGGTTGAATTCAAATGGGTGTTCATGGATGCCGAGGGCAACGAATTGGAGACCTACAGCGACTATATCACGCCTGGCGAGAAGATCAACAAAGAATGGATGGTGACAGCTGACAAGGATTTCAGTAAGAAGTTTGACCACCTTTACATAAAATTTTAAAATTAAAAAATTAAAGAATTAAAAAGGGCCACCGACTCGGGAGAGTTTGGCGGTCTTTTTTATGTTTTATTACGAAAAGTTCGTAATTCGATGGTTGACAACGGGAAATTTTGAACGATTGAGATTGTTTAACACGAATTGTTTGGAACGTCTACGAAAGTTTCGTAGATGTGCAGCGTGAAACAAGGATTATTAACTTCATTCATTACTAACCAAGATGAGAATTACATTATTATATTTATGGCTGATGCTCGCGCTCATCGCGATGATGGCGGGTTTGTCATCGTGCTCGGGGAAAAGCGCTAAGGAGAAGTTGCCTGACACTTACTTCGATGCTACGTTTGGGGTGTCGAAAGAGGTGGTGACCAATGGTTTCACGAAGCATGGGATGAAAGTGGAGAATGAGGAGGAAAGCATGGTGATGTTTTCTGCTGCTGCTGGCGACTCTATTTCTTATGAAGGCCAGGCTTGGGATCAAGTCTCGGCGGGGTTCTTCAAAGACAAGTTCATCGTGATTGATTTCTTGCGCATCCACGAGAACGATTCGGTTGCCGCAGAGGATTACAACCGGATTTTGTCGGACTTGAAGGGGAAGTACGAGATGAAGGAGATTCCTCAAGAGAATATGCCCGACTCAGCGGTGTTGAAGTGTGCCGGGTATAACGCTGGCAAACGCGCGATGTCGTTCACGTTGCGGAAGGGACAGTCGGTGGACAATGAGCCGCGGTGGTATTGCACTCTGCAGATCTGCGAACCGCAGATTGCTGATGAGCGGCCGGGGCCCGTGAAAGTGATAGAAAGACTGGTGAAAACTAAGTAATTGGACAATTTGACTATTTCACGATTTGACGATAGACAATTGATTTAATTTTATAATTTTATACCTCAGTTCGGGATAAGAAAGTTGTCTAAAAAGTTGGTAATCTGAGATATTTTTTGTACCTTTATAGGTGATTTCCAGTTACTTATAAAGTCAGACAAAAGAATAAGCTCATGATTACCGCCGACAAAATTACAGAAATTTTCTGTGCCGTGGATGAATTTTGCAAAGAATTTGACAAGCAGATAGATAAAAAGTCCCTGATGTCCT
>JAFRPY010000080.1 GCA_017428925.1 Prevotella sp.
CGTCTCCACGTTAGCCTCACTTCGAAATTCTTCATACTTCATTCTTCATTCTTCATTTTTATTACTACCTTTGCATCCGTGACCAGCAAAAGAAAGAGCGATGTCCTGTTGGAAATGATTCGCAACAGGCAGGAAATGACAAGCAATCAGAAAATGAATCTGATTGTGCAGTTGTCGATTCCCTCCATCATGGCTCATATTTCGAGCATCCTGATGTTTTATATCGATGCGGCGATGGTGGGGACGCTGGGTGCTGAGGCTCCGGCGGCCATTGGATTGGTGGAGTCGACGATGTGGCTCTTTGGTGCGCTTACCGGTGCTGTTGCCTTGGGATTCTCGGTGCAGGTGGCTCATTTCATCGGTGCCAACGATTTCCATCAGGCTCGCGAAGTGTTCCGCCAGTGCATCATGTCGTCGTCGGTTTTCTCCTTTGTGCTGGGCGCCGTGGCATTGGCCATTGCCGGTCCGCTGCCTATGTGGTTGGGCGGAACCGAGGAAATCCATCATGACTCATCGCTATATTTCGCTGTTTTTGCCCTCTGCATGCCCTTTATGATGATGCGCAGCATAGCGTCGAACATGCTGAAATGTGCCGGAAACATGCGTGTGCCGAGCATTCTCAATGTCTTGATGTGTGTGCTCGACGTGATATTCAACTATATTTGTATATTCGTTCTCCATCTCGGAGTGCTGGGTGCTGCCTTGGGAACGGCCTTGTCGTTCATCATCATCGGCGTTTGGATGATGTGGTTTTCGGTGTACCGCTCTTCGGAACTTTCGCTCACGAAGGAACCCAGCGTATGGCGATTCCAGTGGAAATACATTAAAAACGCCCTTCGCATCGGGTCGCCTATGGCTGCCCAGAATATGTTGATGAGCGGCGCGCAGATTGTGAGCACCATGATTGTGGCACCGTTAGGCGTGATGTCAATTGCTGCCAATTCCTTTGCCGTTACTGCCGAGAGTCTCTGCTATATGCCGGGCTATGGCATCGGCGAGGCAGCCACCACGCTTGTAGGACAAAGTATCGGAGCGCGTCAGGGGCATTTGGCCCGCAGTTTTGCTCACATGACCATCTGCCTCGGTATGGTTGTCATGGCCTTGATGGGTGTGGTGATGTGGATTTTCGCTCCTGAGATGATCGGTTTCTTGTCGCCGGTAGAGGAAATCCGCCATCTTGGCACCGAGGCCCTCCGCATCGAAGCCTGGGCTGAGCCTTTCTTTGCCGCTTCAATTGTCTGCTATAGTATCTGCGTCGGTGCTGGCGACACGTTTAAGCCCGCCATGATGAACTTAGGTTCCATGTGGCTGGTGCGCCTCACGCTGGCTGCCACGCTTGCACCAGTCTACGGACTTGCTGGTGTATGGACGGCGATGGCCATAGAACTGACCTTCAGGGGAATCATTTTCCTCTGGCGCATTTTCCGTGGAACATGGCTGAAAGTCAGCCTTCAACGAATAGAATCAAACGAAATCAATTTAAATACTGAACCATTATGATAGGAGTAATTTTAGCTGCCGGAATGGCAAAACGGTTGCGTCCGCTGACCGATGAGTGCCCCAAGTGCCTGCTTACCGTTGGCCAGCGTACGTTGTTGCAGCGCACAGTTGACGGTATTCTTGCTGCAGGAATCAGCGAATTGGTTGTGGTGACAGGCTATCGTGCACAGATGATTCGCGATTTCCTGACCTCGAATTATCCTGACCTCACCATCCATTTCATTGATAATCCTGACTATGCCCATAACAATAATATATTTTCTTTGTGGCTGACGAGGCCCTATACCGAAGGTCGCGATTTCCTTTTGCTCGACAGCGACATCCTTTTCGACCCCGAAATCATTCCTGCGGTGCTGGCGGCCGAAGGCAGTGCCTTGGCACTCAACCGCCATGAATTGGGCGACGAGGAAATCAAGGTGATTGTGGACGAGCAGAACCGTGTGGTTGAAATCAGTAAGGTTTGCTCTATCGAGCAGGCCATTGGCGAAAGTGTGGGTATTGAGAAAATGGAGGCCGCCTATAGTACCGCCCTTTTCCGCGAATTAGAGAAAATGATAGAGGGCGAGGGACTGATAGATATATTCTATGAGCGTGCTTTCGAAAGACTCATTCCGCAAGGTCACACCTTTACCGTTGTCGACACCACTCGCTTCTTCTCCATCGAGCTGGATACGGTTGAGGACTTTGAAAATGCGAAGAAACTGATTCCCGAAAGCCTTTATTAATCAGCATCCTGTTTGTTGGTCTTCATCAGCAAAAGGCCGATAAAGATCCAGATGATTTCGCGCACGCGGCAGATGATGCTCACGAATATGCCCAGTGCTGCCGACAGTCCAAGGGCGGCAATGGAGAGCACGAAACCGCCTTCCTGAACGCCCAGCTGCATAGGCAGGAATCCGATGAGGTTGGCAAACAGGGTGGTGAACGAAAGGATCAGAATGGAATGGAGGTAGATGATGCACAACCCTCCAAAGTCGCCTCCACCGTCGATGCCGAAAAGCAGCAGCATGAAGAATATCTCGGAGCTTTGAACCACACGCGAGAGATATTCCAATATGAGGCTGGTATAGAACGCCCGCTTGTCTTGATGATGCAGGGCAGCAATCTGCGTGTCGATGTTTTTCAGCGATTCGGCATGCTTTTCCTGAAAGCGGGTGCTCCATCCCTTGAGTCCGGGAATCTTTCCTATCCATCGGATGATTTTCACCACAATTCCGTTTTTATAGCCTTTCGAGAACACGTAGAAGGCGATAAGACAGAACACGACAATCAGTCCCAGCGTGATAGCTATGCCTCTCGTTATGGGCAGATTGCCAGCGGCGGCTAATGCCAGGTAGATAAAGATGGAAAGGAACCAGAACCAGAAGTGGGCAAAGAAGTGCATCATGGCATAGAGAATCACCGACGACGTAGCATGCTGGCGGCTCATGTAGCGCGAAAGTTCCATGATGCGGTAAGGCTCGCCCCCCAGTCCTCCCACGGGAGTAGCATAGTTCAGGGCATAGCCCGTGATGGTCAGCTGGTAGATGCGCCACCAACCTACGTGTTCGTGCTCGTCGCTGTTGCTCTTGATGATGCATTGCCACGAGAGGGCGTTCAGGCCGTAGATAATCATCCAAACGCCCAGAATAGGGATAAGCCAGTAGCCGGCGTGCTTCAGATGTTGCCACAGTTCGACGAAACTGACGTCGAAAGTGAACATCATAATCACTACCGCTGCCAGACCGATGACAAAGAACAGGTTGTTCAGCCGCTTCTTAGTCCACTTCATGAGTGCTACTGGTTTTCAGATTTCAGGGTGTTTGTCACTATGCTGCGTCTTTCTCCACCTTTTCCGCAATCTTGTGGCAGAAAGTTTCATGGCGATGGTTGACATAACTGGTGAGCAGTCCCATGCAGATAATCTCAAAAAGGAAATTGCCTACGGGAATGTCTATCAGACAGAAAAAGAACAGCCATGCGGAACGGAAATTGAAGGTGAGCAGTCCGTTCCATGACATCAGCGGCAGCGAATTTTTATGGAATTCATCACGCACGAATGCCGGGAAATGCTCAACGGTTCCGTATTTCGACTTCAACAGGCTAAGCAGACGCTGTAACTGAGGCGTACGGCCTTCTTGTTTTTGGGTATAGCCTACATACGATTTCTGGAAAAGACGCTCCACCCAACTGGTGTTGCGGTCCATCTTGTCATAGATTTCCTGTTGTCCGACGGAGTTGTCCAGTTCGCTTCCTTTTTCACCTTTCAGGAAAAAAAGATGCGCCTGAATATAATAGTCGGCCAGTCGCTGTTGTCCGGCCAGTCCGTGAATGCCAGAAATCAGTCCGATGATAAACACAATAATCGTGGCAATAATCACGTTCTGCTCTGTATCGCTGAGGCCCAGCAGATTGAATTCAATGTCGTGATGATGGTAGAAGCGCCACACCAGGGCCAAGTAGATGGGCGTGAACCAAGTGAAGCCAGCCACACCGTCGAGGATTCGCCCAAGGCGGCTCTTCTTCCCGCTCATGCGCGCCAGCTGTCCGTCGGTGCAGTCGAGAATGTCGGCAATGCAAAGCAGCACGATGGCAATGAGGTTATACACCAGTCCCATGGTTCCTTCATAGTAGAAACACCCATGAGCAAAAAACACACAACTCAACGCACCGACAATCATCGACCAGATGGTGACGGTGTTGGGATGTATATCAAAACGATTGAAGAAAGCGGCCCAGTGGTAACTGAAAGGCCGCACCACATGATAGTCCAACCAGTCTTCTGTCTCAGAAGATTTCAGGGTTGCGGAAACTTTCTCGTCCATTACAATTCGTTGTAAACCTTCTTGATGGTATCACACACCACTTGTGTCTGTTCCTTGCGGCCCAAAGTGATGCGCAGGCAAGATTCCAGTCCCTTGTCGCCCATGAACTTAATCTTGTAGTCTTCGATGGTCAGGGCTTTCAGCAGGGCGTCTTTCATCTCGATGGGATATTTGATGAGGATGAAGTTGGCTACCGACTTGTACACTTTGAAACCAGGCAGTCCGCCGAGTTCCTTTTTATAGAGCTGGCGGCCCCATTCCATGTCTTCTGCCACTTTCCGGTAGTAGTCGTCGCTGTCGAGTGCGGCAAGGGCAACGGCCTCAGAGAAGCGGTTGAAACCCAGATACTTGTTGATATAGCTGATGAACTGATCGTGACCTTTTCCAATGAAGGCGAAGCCCACGCGAAGGCCGGGAAGTCCGTAGAATTTTGACAATGTGCGCGAGATAATCAGGTTGGAATGTTTGTTCACCAATGGGGCAATATAGTCGGTATCAGTGGTGATGAAGCTGGCATAAGCCTCGTCAATCAGCACGATAGTGTCGTTGGGGATATTCTCCATGATGCGCGTAATCTCCTCGGGGCTCAGTCCGTTGCCCGTCGGGTTGTTGGGCGATGCCAGCAGCAGCATCCGGGGATGTATACGGTTGGTGAATTCAATCACTTCGTCAACGTCGTATGTGAACGAGTCTTCTGTCTCGTGCAGTGGATACATCTCGAATTTTCCTCCACATTCACCGGCAATGCGGTTGTAGTACCACCATGAGAATTCTGGAATCAGGATGGTTTTCTGTTCACCATTCATCAGGAAGTAGTGAACGGAATTCTTGAGGATGTCCTCACCGCCATATCCTAACAGAACCTGCTCTTCTGGAACACCATAGATTTCACTCAGCCTGACGGAAATTACGCTTTTCTTTCCTTGGTCGTAGATACGGGTATAGAAGCACAAATCCTTTGGGTCGAAGTTCTTAACGGCATCAAGCACTTTCTGGCTTGGGTCGAAGTTAAATTCATTTCTGTCTAAATAATTCATTTCTTCGATGTTTAATTTTGGTTGCAAAGGTACAAATAAGCGAGAACAAAACCAAAATTAATAATGAATTTTTATTTTCAGGCAACCGAAATACAGCAATAATGGCGCATAACCGAATTGATTACACGCCATTAGTACTTGTTTCTATAAGAAAAGACTCAGAGCTTTTGCCTACGAGAAGAGATTCTTTAGTTTCTGCCAGAAACTACTCTTCTTCACTTCTTCAACGCCCTTGTCGATGAGTTCACCGGCTTGGTTGGCCTGTTCTTTTACGAATTCTTGGGCCTGTTTGACGGTTTCGCTTTTGCTTACGTCATCAATCAGGTCGTTGACCTTTTCCTTGGCAGCTTTTACGGTTTCGTTATTGTTCACACTTTCAACGATGTCGTCGATTTTCTCCTTTGCGGCCTTTACGGTTTCGCTGTTGCTTACGTCTTCAACGATGTCGTCAATTTTTTCCTTAGCTGCCTTCATGGTCTTTTCGATTTCCAGTTTGTCGGAAATCTCTTCCATCTTGTTTTTCACGCCTTCCATCAGGTCCTCGGCCTTGTCTTTCACCGCATCGAAAGCATCTTCGGCCTTGTCCTTCACTTCCTGGGCGGTTTCTTTTGCAGCTTCAGCTGCATCGGCAACCTTCTCTTCAGCAGCCTCTTTCACATCGGCAACTTTTTCAGCGGCAGCTTCTGCCACATTCTCAGCGGCCTCTTTCACTTCGTCAACAATGGGCTGTTCCTCTGTGGGAATCTTCATTTCTTCAGGATTCATTTCTTCATACTATTAGTAGTGATGCCTACGCCCTTTATAGCGGTTCGGCTTTTCTTTTTCCGTAAAAAGTTAATAAATTGTCTATTTGCAGGCAAATATATAGAAAAATATTGAAAGTGCAATGCTTTTTCGCAAAAAATCAGCAATCTGCTGTTTATTTCTTCTGTTAAATTGGATTTTATTTGAAATAAATAAGTATCTTTGTACCCAGATAATTGTTTAACTTATAAATTGTAATATTATGTGGATTATTATCATTCTATTGTTATTGGTCGTTGGCGGCTATTTCATCTCTACCCAGCGGTCGTTGGTGAATCTCGACGAAATGTGCAAGAATGCACTCAGTCAGATTGAGGTACAGCTGAACTCTCGTTTCGATGCCGTTATCGCATTGGCAAAGACGGCTGCTCAGTACGCTAAGCATGAGTCTGAAACGATTATTCAGGCTGTTCAGGCCCGTGGCGGCAATCTGGGAAATGGCACTCAGCCAGCAACGCCTGAGAGCATCAATCAGCAGTCAGACCTGCTCACTCAGATGATGGGTCGGCTGAATGTGGTGTTCGAGCGTTATCCCGAACTGAAGGCCAGCGATCTCTATAAAGAGGCACAGCAGGGCATGAAGCAGTATGAGGAAAATGTGCGTATGTCGCGTATGGTCTACAACGATACTGCCACGAAGATGAACCGAATGGTGCGCCAGTGGCCGTCGAGCATCGTTGCTTCTATCCTTCACTTCGTCGAGAAGGAATACCTGAAAGTGGATAACGAACAGAAGAAAGACTATCCCAACCTCGATGAAGCTTTCAAAAAATAAAATCTTTTTGTTGCTGATGCTCTTAGTGTCAGCAACAAATCTTTTTGCCGGTCCGCGACTCAAAGACCTGAATATCTGCGTCGAGTTGTGCCCGAACGGTGATGCCCGTATTACCGAGGTACGTCAGATGAATATCGACTCCGAGGGTACGGAATGCTATATCGTTTTGGGAAACTTGAATGGGAGCAAGGTTTCCGACCTGAAGGTGACCGACGAGACGGGTGCCGAATTTGAAAATATCGGCAAATGGGACATTGAACGGAGCCGTAGCTGGAAGGAAGGAAAATGTGGAATCGTCACCAAACGAGACGGTTATGAACTGTGCTGGGGACTGGGCGAAAGCGGAATCCGCACTTATACGACCAGCTATGTGGTGACCAATTTGTTGCGCGGCTATTCCGATGCCGACGGTTTCAACTATATGTTTGTGGCCGAAGGGTTGAATCCCCGTCCGTCGCACGTGAAGGTGACCATCGTTCCTGAAGGTGCAACAGATTCATCCAAAATGGCAGCCGACTCGACAGCCGCCGGATTCAGCGAGGAAAATGCCGCCATCTGGGGATTCCGTTATCGTGGCGACGTGCGCTTCGAGGATGGTGCCATCGTGGCCGAGTCGAGCGAACCGTTCTCCAGCGGCAGTGCCATGATTGTGATGGCACGGTTCAACAAGGGAATGTTCTCGCCTGCGGTGACCTCCGATGAGAGTTTTGATACAGTAGAAAATCGCGCTTTCGAGGGCAGCGACTATAATGACGACGAGGGATTCAGCTTCTGGGAAGTCATGTTTTTTTTGCTCGTCTTCGTTTTATTCCCCCTCCTGCTGTTATTCGGATACCTGTACTATGTGTGGCGTGCACGGAGAAAAGTGACCAAAGACTTGCTTTGGTACCGCGACATTCCTTCTGGCGGAAACCTGCAATGGGCCAACGATGTGCAGAATGCGTATAAGTATTTCAATACCGATTACAACAATCTACTATCTGCCTGTATACTTCGACTCATCGACAAAGGAGCCATTACCATCGACAAAACCTTGAACAACAAGGGGAAGACAGTTCAGAATTTCGTCATCCACGAGTTGCCCGAAAAGGAGCAGCAACCCCGGCTTCTGCAGATGATCCACGAAATTTTCCAGAAGGCAGCAGGCAACGACACGGTGCTTGAGCCGAAGGAACTGAAGACATGGATGAAAAAGTCGTATAACCAGAGTTTTACCGACTCGTTCATTCAGACGCTCCACACCAAGTCGAGCATCTATCAGTTCCGCAACCAGCTACCAGAAGTTCGCCAATTGTTTGGTCTCAAAAAGTACCTAAAGGAGTTTTCACTCTTGGACGAGCGCCATGTGCAAGAAGTAGCCCTGTGGAAAGACTACATGATCTATGCCACACTCTTCGGCATTGCCGACCAGGTGATCAAGGACATGAAGAAAATCAACCCCGACTATTTCAATATGGACCAGGTGGCTCAGCAGATGGCCGACGACATGACGCTGCCCACAATTTATTCCACTTTGCAGTCGAGCACCACTCGTGCAGCCATGAGCAAGGCCGAGCGCGAGGCACGAGCTTCAGGCCGCGGCGGTTCTGCCTCATGGAGAGGCGGCGGCGGTTTCTCTGGCGGCGGCTTCGGCGGTGGAGTAAGATAAAATCCGATTTTCTGTCCAAACTCATTGGGCGCACCCACTTTATCTTTGCAGAAGATTTTGCTATGTTCGGCAGAAAATAATTATTTGACTAAATGAAAAAATCAGACACTTATATGAAAAAATACGACAAGAAAGATTTGGGAAATGTTTTTGTGTTGATGGGGAACACTCTTCATCCTTAGCCGTCAGAAGATTCCTATTCAGGTATTTCTGCTCTTGGCAAGGCCCGGAAACAGCCTATTCTTTCTTTATTTCCACCCGGCAAAACCCTATGATTTCATCAGCAAATCATAGGGTTTTGCTTTGCAACTCCGCCAGAGTTGCACGTCAAATCCTTATCTTTTGAAAATGAATTCCTTATTATTTGCAGTTGAATTCCTTATCATTTGTTCGCAAAATCCTTATTTTTTTGTTTTAATTTCCTGTAAAAACACTTTCCCGAATCTGTTTTCTTTTATAATTATTTATCAAAAAACAGGACATTCTTCCGAATTTAGTAATGAAAGTATGGCGGCTTGCCGGTTAGCAAGCCGCCATATTATTGTTAAAAGTTTTTTCTATACTGATGGATTAAAAATTAATCTTGTAGCCAACTGTCAGCATGAAGAAACTGTTTTTTCCGTCTGAAGGATCCTCATAATCACTATTGCTGTCTTTGGCGATTTTGAGCAGTCCCAGATTGTAGCGGGCATCGATAATGAAGTCTGAAAATTCGTATGAGACTCCAAAGGGAACGGCGATGTCTACTTTGTTTAAACCATCGGTGCCGGTATTTTCTGTTTCATAATTATCTACTTCGATTTTTGTCTTCTGCGACAGTAGGATTCCTGGCTGGATGCCTGTCTTGAGGGCTAAGCCTGGAATCACATAGTAGTTGAAAAGGATTGGAATGTTCAGGTAACCGAGAGTTGTTTTCAAATCACCACTCCTATAATCGCGCTTGGCACCTTCCATAGTATAGAGGAGGCCACCGGTAAAGGTGATGTTTTCTGTGAAGTTGTAACCGAACTCAGCACCGGCGGCAAAACCTAACTTCATTTTGGCATCCGATTTCGTGATTGTAGAGTATGTCAAACCAGCCATGGGTTTAACAAACATTCCACCAGCTTCACCCTGTGCATTCATGTTCAACGTAGCAAAAAGGGCTACTACCATCATGAGTAATTTTTTCATAGTTCAAAAATTTAGTTAATATTAATAAATTATTACGTTGCAAATATATACAGAATAATCCATACTTGCAAGAAAATGGGGGAAAAATCGATAAAAAAACGTTAAATTCCTGTACGCCAGTCGTAAATTAGGAATTTTTGATACTGATGTTATCAACTAATTTCGTATTTTTGTCCTCATAAACAATAACAATCATCATCAGAAAGGAAATGAAAAGACTTGCTTGCCTTGTTGCATTTGCATTTATGCTGACCATTGCCAGTGCACAACGACTTATCCCCATGAATCGTTTTGGTTCTGAATGGAAACACACAATGGTTTCTTCTGTCAACAAGCCCAACGGTTATATCTACCGTATGCGCAAGGATGTGCAGTGCACCGACTTGCCCCGAGTTCCCGGCGTAGAAGAACTGGAATTGTTTATCGCGGAACCCATCGACATTGGATGGATGGCGTTTTACAGACGCTCTTCGGGTGACACCACCTACGACTTCAAGGTGGTTCTCTACAATAACGACAAGCAGCCTCTCCAGACTGTCGACCTCTGTAAAATCAGCGGAAACAATTATTGCGAGGTGCAGGATGTGCGATGGGATGCCGACAACCACTACCTGCTTTTCAACATGGCATGCCCCGGTTATTCCGATAGCGTCGACGGGAAATGCAGTAAACTCTACTGTTACAACGTCGATGGCGGGAACATGGTTTGGGAAACCGATTATCTGGTGAGCAACGATATCTTTATCCTCGACCATAAATATGTCTATTGCTCCTATGGTTTCACCAATGAGCGCAAATTCCTCTATATGCTCGATAAACTGACGGGAAAGGTCTACAGCAAGATTCCGATGGTGTATAGTGTGCAATACATGGAATTGCAACAGCAGAACGGCAGGACTATGCTCTATGCAGTGGACTATAACGACTATCTGTTCTCCTTCGCCGTCAGCGACAAATCGGCAGCGAAGAAGACAACTGCCCAAACATCAGCAACTGTAGCTACAAAGGAGCCTGACGTGTTTACTGTCGTTTATGCCACTTCCAGCGACGGATTTCTGAACGTCAGGGCTCAGCCTACCACCAAGGGAAAAATTCTCACAAAACTCTATCAGATGTTCCACGGGCTGGGTAGCGGTGTGCTTCGTGCACATGGCGACAGTTGGAGCAAAGTGTCAGTAGGGAATGTAACGGGATGGGTTTACACCAAATATCTGGGTTATCAGACATGGTACACCGCTGATGGCAAGCAGACGCTCGTTGCCAATATCGACAATATGCCCATCTATACCGAAAATTATGCCGACGATGATGCAGGCTATCCGCTGTTTACCACAGTGAAAAAAGGAACGTTGATTGCCGACGATTTCGATGAAATTGAGGGTTACTATGTGCTGAAAACCGGCCACGACTACCTTTTCATCAAGAAGACCGACGTTCGTCTGAAGTAGTCAGATTAACCCACTTCCTGTACTTCCGCTTGCGGTTATGACAATAGATGAGGATAAAGATACCTATTAGCAGGGGAACGAGGGCACAGAGAGCAAAGAACAGGAAGAAGGCTCCTCCGATATTAAAGCCAATAGCTCCACGAGGCACCCATTCGGGCTCTGCATAAAGCTTCAGGCTGTCGGTCAGTTCCATGGCCGTGATAGAATCTCCTGCTGCTTCTGCTTTATCTATCTGTTCCAGAATGCGGTGGTATTCGGCTTGCATGTGGACGGAATCGGCATTATACGCCTCTAATGCCTCTTCATACTCTTTTGTCGATGCAGAATACTCAGCCCTCAGTTCATCCATGTGTTTCTCTCCTTCAAAAATCATCGCGATGCAGATAGCGATGAACAACACACTGCCTACGGTCAACAACCAGCCAAAGGCCTTTAGACATCCTCTGGGTTTCTTGACGGGTTTTACATATTCTTCCATATTATAAATGTTTAATAACTTCTTGTCGTATATTATAGAATCAACCTTATGTTCCTACTGTTATTTCATCCAACAACGCTTGATGATGACCGGGAAGGATGATGTGATGGTTGCCAATCGGATTTGTCAGGAAATAGGAGGTCTTTGTGGGGTGAGACAAGAGAATGACTTGCTGCGTTCTGCACAAATCCGGTTTCGTTTGGTTCCTGATCAGTTCCCCTTCTTCAATGAAAGAGCGGGAGAGGTCACCTGAAACCTTGAAGATGGTAACGGGACCTTCCTTCATATACCCCCTGATGCCTACGCCAATGCCCGACTCAAAGTGAGTGTCGTATTCATACCGTTCCACCATATTGAAAGGAATGGTGCAATGGGCAAACAGTATCTCACCTGTTTCCGGGTTGATGGATGCAGGATTGGCCTGAAATCCACTTACGCCAAGCAGTGCCTGTGCTATCTTCATGGAGAGCATGGCCGGAACATCTCCTTCACATCCTGCCACGATTCCCTCGGCATTGAGTTTGGCCAAGGCCAGACAACCCGTGTTGTGGACAGCCGTCAACAGGTCGAAACAGCGAATGGTGAAGCCTTGCAACTGATACTTCTCCACGATCTTCTTCAGTGCATCATATATTTGTTGGGCAACAGGCAAGGCGTTTCTGACGCTTTCCGATGAGGCTTGTTCGTTCGTTTCCCGTATGGGTGTAATGGTCATCACGTCCAACAGTTCCTGCATGGGAATGTCGATAAGACTGATACCCAAGTGCTGCATAACTGCTTCCTTGTCAACCTGACTCGATATCAGCCAGTCGGAAGGCTCGCCAATGATACCCAGTCTGCATCTTTTGAGCGACTTCCTTGCCTCCCCAACCTTCTCCAGTATTCTGATTCGTTTAAAGATATATTCGGGTGCACCATGAATAATCTCACCTTTGATATTGTTCTGACGCAAATACGACAGGATTTCCATGGATGCTGCCAACGAATTGCTCTTTCCAGACGTCAGCAGAAAAATCGGCTGCTCCGACTTACTCTGCAGTTCAGGAAGCAGTCTCTTGAAGATTCCCTCCGTGCCACCCGTTCGCACATAGATCAGACTGAGCGAACGACTGCCATAGTCGGCATAGTCATTCCCCTTCAGTTCGTAAGTCACGTCAAGGCTGTCCAGAAACTCCCTGGTCACTGCACCCACAGCCTGCTCATCATGCAGTTCCGATGTTAATGTATAAATGGCGATATTCATAGTCGATAGTTTGTTTCTACGATGCAAAGATAAATAAAATGCTATTTTGGGGTTCCTCGAAATTCACCAATACTGTATATCAGTACGTTACGAATCCGTGGTACAAATAAGGTACTATCTTCTACTGTTTTTACAAACGGGAAACCAGAAGATTGCCAATTACTTGTTGCTATCTTCTATGTTGATCAGTACCTCCCAATGCCCATCTTTACGTCCACCTATACGGATAATGATACCCGTTAATTGTAGATATTCTAAGTCACGTTTGATGGTTCTGGTTACTACACCTGTCTTTTGTGACATTTCATAAGTTGTCACATAAGCATCTTCTTTTATCATTTTAACAATAACTATTTGCCTGTCAGTAAGTTCTTTGGTGACATCTTTGGTGACATCTTTGGTGACATCATCGTCTTTTATGCCACTTTTTACGCCATCTTTTACGCCACCAGAATCTATCGCTATTGCCTTATTGACAAAATAGGGATGACATGGAATATCGATAAGGAAATATGTTCTCTCCTCGTCGGTCTCTATCATGGCAGCAGGAGATCCGTTAGCCTCAAGTTCCTCCTGAATTGTGGGAATACCCGTTGCTCGCCCCTCAGTTAGGTCTAACTCTTTCAAGAATTCACCCAACCTGCGATTACGGTACCGACGTGAACGTAGAGACATACCTTTCTGAACTGCCTCCATAGGAATGGTGTGGTTCGGTCCTGAGAAACTGAGAATGGATATGCGCTCAGGCTCTACGGTAATCTCTACTGGCTCCCTAATCGTCCAATCGCGGTGATATAGGCTGTATGTAAAGTCTTGCATTATGTAAAGTCTGCTACTATTCATATTTGCTTTTTAATTGTTACTCAGCACGTTATCTTCGTATAAATCCTCACAGACTTTACATAATATCTCAATGTTTCGTCTGTAAGCTCTTCAAGTAG